>JAHZHI010000052.1 GCA_019420345.1 Peptococcaceae bacterium | reverse complement strand
GAAATATATTGAATAAGATCTCTAAAAAGATTGTAGCGCTGGTTACCATGGCAGCATTTGTTCTGACTTTGGCTCCAGTTGCTGCGTTCGCTGCTAATACTGTATCCGCAGTAGATCCTGCTAAATCTTCTGTTCAGACAGAAAAGAAGAATGCACAAGTTGATACTGGTGATAAAGTAAGCTACAAACTTAATCTGTATAATGCTGCAGGTACTGGTTTGGATGACCAAGAAGTTTATATTTGGGTTGAAGACACCGAAGGAAATGTAGTTGATGCTGTTGACTATTATAGTAGCAATACAGTAGCGACTCCGAATACAACGGCTGTTGAATACATTGGCAAGGATAAAGTTTTCCATACTCAGCAATCAGATAATGGTGCTTGGAGAGCGCTTGCAATCAACGAACCAGGCGATTATGTGATCAAAGCCGGCGTTATTAAAGATGAAAACAATGCTATCGACTCTCTTGATAAGCTTGTAGAACTCAAAGGTTCTGATCAGCAGAATACTGTAAAAGTAACTGTTCCAACTATTCATGCATTGACTCTTAGTTGTGCAGATGGTACTGTTGAAGCTACCGCCGATGATCATGTTTTCACTTTGAATTTGATTGGTGATAATTTCATTGCTAATACCAGTGATACTTGCACCGTAACCGGTAATATTGAAGATGATCAAAATCGCCCTATCAAAAACAAGGAAGTAAAGCTTTCTTCTGCTGATAAGGCACTCTGGTTCACTGGTGAAGCTGCTGATGGCGTTGTTACCACCGATGAAGATGGTGATTTCTCCTTCACCTTCAAGATGAACGACAACCGCAATGTACCTGTTAGCATCACTATTGATGATGAAGTGTACACTCTGCGTGTCATTAAAGAAGAAACCCGCGCTTATGACATCGACACCGTAACCGAAGGTGGCTATGTTCTCGCTGGTGATTCTGCTAACTGGGATGATTGGTCTGCTGTAAACACTGTTGAAAATACTGCAGTTCTTGATGATGCATTGACATTCTCTGTTAATGACATCAAAGGCAATGCAGTAGGCATTGAAGACATGAGCAGCGAACCAGCTGTTGATGGTTACGTAGCACCAACCCCAGCTCATAATCAGTATGTAGACGTTATGACCAGACCAGATGATTCTACTTTGTCTGCAGATGATCTCTATCTGGTTGAAGTAAGTGATGGTGTCTACTCTTTGGAATATAGCTATGCTGATGCAGACGAAAGAGCTGCCGATCTGGTTCCTGGTAAGTATGAAGTTAGCGTATCTCTGCTGAGTGGCGACAGTGCTGTTGCTTCTTTCGTTGTAGCTGACTATGGTACCACAAAGGATCTCGAACTTGAAATGACCGCTACTGATGCAAGTACTGCTGTAGGTACTGGTGCAACCAGAACCGTAGATATTACCGATGAAGTAACTCTTGGTCAGATTGTAGAAATTTCTGCCGTATATGTTGATGAAAATGGCATTAAATTGAATGCTCCTGATGATGAAGTAAGCTTTGGTGGAAATGGCAAGGCTGTTGTAGATGGTGCTATTACAGACAATACCTTTGCTACTAAAGCAGACATTGCTGCAAATGAATCTTTGATTGGTACTACCATTGAAGTCATTGCAACTTCTCAGGCAGTTAACAAGACTGTTATTCAGAAACTGACTGTTGTAGATTCTTACAATGCCCTCAGTCTTGAATTCGATCCAACTGAAGGTCCTGTTAATGAAGATAACGAAGTAACTGTTTCTGTTGTTAAGGAAGACGGTTCCCGTGCACAGGTTACTGGTCAGATTGTTTCCGCTTATGTTGATGAAGACAGCGTAAGCAATAAGGACGCTAAAGTATATGTTGATGGTGTTGGTAACGACGTGACCAACGGTCGTGGCACTATCACTGTATACGCTTCTGCTGATACCACTGCTGATATCGTTGTAGCTGTTAAGGATAGCACCAATAGTGGCCTCTATGCAGCAACTCTCGAATACACCGCTGGTAATGTTGATGTTACTGCACATCATGAAGTAACCATGACTATCGGCTCTTCCCAGTATGTTGTTGACAAGCAGCTCTTCACCATGGACGCTGCACCATATGTTGACAGCAACTGGAGAACCATGGTTCCTATCCGTGCACTCGCTGAAGCATTTGATGCTGATGTAGAATGGAACAACGATGATCGTACCGTAACCATTAAGTACGAAAATGAAACCATCGTTATGACCGTTGGCGAAAAGGATTACACCATCAATGGCGAAACCGCTACCATGGACACCGAAGCAGTGATCCAGGGCGATCGTACCTATGTACCAATTCGTTTCGCTGCTGAAGCTATGGGCTTCACCGTAACCCCACTCTACAACGCAAACAGCTCCACTGCTTCCGTTGTATTCCAGAGCTAATCACTTGTTGATCGCTCTGTAAGTGGTTCGGAACGAACCATAACAATGGCATAAAAACTGTAGTGTTCTCATCCATGATGAATGTCATGTGGTGGGAGCACTACATTTTTAAAATGTAACATGCTTAATAGTAATGTGAAGATGAAAAACAGAAAGTAAAGAACACGTAAACGATACTATTAAGGAGGAAAAAGAAATCATGCGAAAAACGAAAAAACGTTTTTTAAGCGCCTTGCTGGCATGCACGATGATCGTCGGCCTATTCCCATTCGCGGCTTTTGCTGCAAATGGAAATGTGGCGAAAATTGGATCTGATGAATATCCTACATTGCAACAGGCAATTACTGCAGCCAATCAACAGGGAGGAGCAGATTCTGTAACTGTTGAAATTATTAAGTCCGGCACCTATGATCCATTTACAATCACTCGCGCTAATGTCAAAGTTGAAGCGGCCGATCAAGTAAACGCAACCGTTGAGGTTAGCCAAAACAAGACTGGTAATGTAAACGGGGAGAATGTTACCTTAAAGGGGATAAATTTTGTTTCTACCGATGGTACCACGATTTTCAGTTCTGGAAATTGCGATAACTTAACATTGGATACATGCACATTTACTGGTGATGGTAGTGGCACCGCTTTATACATCCATAAGCCAAACATTACCATCAATAATTGCACGTTTAAGAATTTTGAACGTGGATATTACACCTGTGGGGATAACCATGCTGCAGGAAAAATGATTTTTACTGGTAATACGTTTGATAATGTTCGTGTGCCGATTGATGGTTATTGGGGCAAGAAAGCTGTTGCTGATCAGACCAATATTAAAATCACTGGCAATACGTTTGATAACGGCGATTGGGATGCAGCATACATTCAGTTGTGGGATTACGCTCAGTATTTAAGGTGGGCTGGAAACCAAGATGAAGATCGCAATGGCAGTGCTATCAAGGCAACAATTGAAAACAATACCTATAATGGCAATGTTGTTATCTACGCTACCCATTTTGATTGGCTTTATCAATCTGATTTAACATTGGATAAGGCTTCTAAAGCTTTATTGAAAAAACGTGTTTTGGTTGAATTGGAAAATGCTGATAGCGCAACCGTTCGCAATGCAGATGGCAGTGAAATCACAGCGTTTAATGAAAATACGACTTCTAGCACTCTCGGAGGTAAAAAAGCTATCTATGCTATTTGCGAAGGTGACTATATTTTCGATATTAAGCCAAAAAATTCTCCAGAAGGGGTAATTTCCGAAAAAGTAAAGGTGCAACAACCAACGTCAATCGATCCTAATGGAGATAATACTAGTAAAGTAACTGTTTCTGAAGGCGCTATTGACGTTGCACAAGTGGGGGATACAAAATATACAACTCTTAGTGAAGCCATCAATGCAGCAAAGAGTTCTTCCAATAAAACTGTAGAATTGTTGTCTGACGTCTCTATTGAAACCTGGAATCAGATTTGGAATGTTGATGGTCTTACCATCAATGGGAACAATCACACCATCACCGTTGGTAAAGTGGAATCTAATGGCAACGGTAACTATTTGTTCTTTGACGCAAAGAATTTAAAAGTTTCCGATACGACCATCAAATTTAATACCAACGGAAATGGATTCTCGATGGTTTCCGGTACATTGGATAATGTGAAAATGGTTGGCGGTACATCTAGTAAGTATGCAGTATTTGTAGGCGCAAGTGATAACGCAAGCGACAAAGTGAGCCTGAATAACTGCACTTTCGATCATTTCAATGTTGCTGTTTACAGTCAGCCAGTAACAATCGGAATTGGTACATCAAATCTTTCTGTGAATGGTTCAACATTCAGAAATTGTGACATGACCATGTGCAGCTATGCACCAAGCACCGTCTTTACAAACAACACCGTCAATGGCGGCAGTAAGATTTCGTTCGCAGGTGCAGCAGAAAATGCTGATCGCGATAATACTTATACCATCACTGGCAATACCTTCCAAGATGCCGGTAAGATTTGGTTCTATGGTGCTGATCTGGGCGATGTAACCTTTGTGAAAAATAAGGTATTAGGAAATAGTGTTGTCAGCACTGAAGACGCCAAAGATACTACAAACCTCAATGTATCTGAAAACTACTGGGGCGGCGGCGCACCAAGTGATGATCAGTTAAAAGGTAACAATATTGTTGGTAACGATGAGTACTATCAGCAATCTTCTATGAATGAAGAAGATCTTAACACTTATGTACCTCCATACACTGGCAAGTACAGCTATGCCATCAACGTTGCCAATATGGACAACGGCAGTGTCTCCGTTGATAAGTATGCCACCGAAGGCGAAAAGGTGACCCTCACTGTATCCCCTGATAAGGCTTACAAGCTCGACGAACTCACTGTTACTGCAAATGGCAAGGATGTAGAACTCACCGATAATGGCGATGGCACTTACACCTTCACCATGCCAAGCAGCAATGTGAAAGTCAGCGCTTCTTTCGTGGAAGACAAAGACTACGTTGAACCAGATAACAGCATCACCGTCTCCATGACCATCGGTTCCAACGATTTTGTCATCAACAACAACATCGTCACCGTGCCAGATGCTGCACCATACATTGCCAACGATCGCACCTATGTGCCATTCCGCGCACTGGGCGAAGCGCTTGGCGCTAAAGTAGTATGGGACAACGATGCGCGCACTGTCACCTACACCCTCGGTGACACCACCATCGTCATGACCATCGGCGACACCACCTACACCATCAACGGCGAAGAAAAGAGCATGGATGTAGCGCCAGAAATCACAGGCGACCGCACCTATGTGCCAGTACGTTTTGTAGCAGAAGGGCTTGGCTTCAAAGTCACCCCACTCTACGCAGACAACGGCACCACCGCAAGTGTGGTATTCGAAAAGTAATCGCTGATGATTTGCTCGCAAAGCAAACAAACCCTCGTCTCCTTCGGGAGGCGAGGGTTTTCTTGTGTAAGCAGGCGGTTTCCGTTACAATGGCAATATAATGAAGAAAAAGCGCAAGGGAGGGATCAGCATGCAGAAGCCAGAAGGGCTGCTTTCGGCCGAGGCGCAGGTGGCGTATTTGGCGGCGAAAGGCGTGGGTTTTGCGCTGATGGATGAAGCGGCGGCGATGGAGTATTTGCAGTATCACAACAATTATTTCAAGCTGACAGCTTACCGCAAGAACTACCAGAAACATCCTGGCGGCGCCAAGGCGGGGCAGTATGTGCGGCTGGAGTTTGCGCATCTTGTAGACCTGGCGACCATCGACATGGAATGGCGTTATCAGATCATGCAGATGGCGCTGGATATTGAGCATCATGCCAAGCTGCAGATCCTGCGCCTGCTGGAGGCCAAGGGCGCCGATGCATACGACATTGTGGCGGCGTATCGGGCGTCACTGAGCGAGAACGATCGGCGCATCTTGGATGACGAGCTGCAGCGTAATCGCGGCAATGTGTATTGTGGCGCGCTGGCCGAGAAATACGCGCAGCGGCTGCCGGTGTGGGTGTTTTTGGAGCTGGTGTCATTTGGCAAGCTGCTGTCGTTTTATCGTTTTGTGGCAGAAACGTATCACCAGCGGGCGATGAAGAACATGTTCTATTGCCTGCTGGACTGCAAAACCCTGCGCAATGCAGCGGCGCACAACAGCTGTCTGCTGAACGATCTCACGGCAGGCGGTGCGCGGCGGGTGAATGCTGATGTGGCACAGGCACTGGCGGCGATCGACGCGCTGCCGAAAACCTTCCGACGGCAGAAACTGGGTTGCGAGCGCCTGCGTCAGCTGGCGACGCTGCTGTATGCGCACCGCGCCATGGTGACAAGCGACAGCCTGCACCAGCGCGAAGCCGAACGCCTGCAGGCGCTTTTGGCACGAATGCACGCGCACGATGATTACTATAGCGAGCAGGACCTGATCCGTACGAGCTTTGCGTTTCTGGGGGTTGTCATTGACAATTGGTACGCGCTTCGCTAGAATAACAGTAGGCGGAAAAAGAGCGGCAGGCTCTTTTACGGGGCGGCATTACGCGTGATGTTGGCCCCGGTTTTTTATGGCCACCTTTGCAGATTTTGCAAGGGTGGCTTTTGTTATTTACCCTGTCGCCGCGGTGGGGGGATGATCAATTTTTGGGGGG
>JAHZHI010000051.1 GCA_019420345.1 Peptococcaceae bacterium | reverse complement strand
ACCGTTTGAATTGTATCATTCTGAGGTGTTGCACTTGACTTGACAATTCGCCACAAAAAAAGAGGCTTGGAGCATACGCTTCAAGCCTCTTTGCTTTTACAAGCTGTGTTATGCGGCAACATCGGTATTTTCATTGGCGCTGCCTGTGTCAGTTGCTGCACCGCTGTCAACAGTGGTTGACTGTTGGCTGCTGCTATTGTCCTGCTGTTCTTCTGTAGAATCTTGAGCAACAGTGCCTTGATCATCCGTTGTTGAGGTACCATCATTAACGCTGCTATCGTCTGTAGTTTGGACAGATTCCGTTGACTGTGTGGAAGCAGCATCACTGGTTGTGTCAACAACACCTGTGGTTGAATTTTGATCGCCGCTGGCACTATCGGAACCGCCGAAAACGCTGCGCAGCCAGTCAAAGAAACTGTTGATGATGTCCTGCAATTTTGCCAGGAAGCTCTGTCCCTCATCGCTGTGCAGGTAGTCACTGGCCTGACCAATCAGGCTGGATACATTATCCGCTAAAGAATCCCAATCAATATCGAGTTTAGAAAGTTGGTTGATCAAATCAAGAAGCTGTTGATACTGTTTATCGGTCAAGGTGATCCCCAACTGCTGAAGCACCTGGTCAACAATGCTTTGAACTTCTTCCGGTGTTTCTGGTTTTTGTTCTGCAATCTCCTGCTTAATGGTGTTGATCAGATCATTGGCCTGATCGTCACCAATTTCCTGACCAAGCTCAGCGTTGGTCACAAGCTCCTGCGTAGCAGCCTGCTTAACATCTTCGCTGATCTGTTCGCCGGTAGAGACTTCGTAAGCCTTCATGATCCCAGTCAGCGCACCAGTACCGCTGACTTCGATTGGCGCTGTGATCTGTACATCGGCATCATTGATGCCAGCAGTAAGGATAGCGCTCTTATACGCATCTGGCGTTACATAGTTGATATTATGCGTGGTAACATTCACGCCACTACCTTTCTTGGTATAAGTAATCATCGCACAAGAATTGGTACTGTTGCCAATCTGAGCATCTGGCACCTTACCACTAAGATACTGACGTTCTTCAGAAATATCAACATCAATTATCTGTGCATTTTCATTAGCACCAAAATACTGTAAGACTTCCTGGCGCTGCTGTTCATTCAAGTTTGTCCCAATGGTGACAATCTGATCCCCGACGGCAGCGTCGGCATAGGCAGCCACTGGCATAACCAGAATGCCCATCAGCACAAGGGCTGAGATAAATTTCTTTTTCATAATTTTCCTCCATGTCAATAAAAATCGCTTCTTGACATCGCTACTATAGCACACCAAAGCCGCAGAAACATAGCGAATTGGTAACAAAATCTTAAACTTTTTCTTTAATTCTTTGTGGAATCCGCTGAATAATCAGTGTCACAATCGCTAAGATGATAAACTTATCCGCGAAATCGGTAAACACTTGTACCACAAAAACGCTGATCAACAATGGCAAATGAAAAACGCCATACAAAACCTGCACAATATACGCTGAACTGGCAGATGTAATCCCACCAAAGACGAAGGCGCTCACAATGGAACTGACCACCGACGCTGGAAAACCAACAACCAGCGCTTTCACCACCAATGGCAGACGTGCCATCTTAGGCTGGCGCAGCAAGCTTGCAAACAAAGCCACTGTAATGCCATTAGGAATAAACGGAATGGCAAACGGATCGTAACTTGCATTCAATAAACTCGACAGTACCGCACAAGGCACTGCATAAAAAGGGCCACAAAATACTGCAACAAAGATGGTGCCAAAAGTATCGCCATAAATCGGCAATCGTGTCACCATAACAAGAAAACTGCCAAGGATGTTCAAGCAGACCCCTAATGCGGCAAATGACAAACGCACCGTTCTCTTTCGTTCTACCGTCATGGAATCCACCCTCTTCCTTAAGCGCCGCCGCCAAATGAATGATTTGACAGAAGCATCTTTTTCCTGCACAAAAAGCCGTCAAAGATCACATACGCAAGCCCTCGTCAACGCCTGACTGAATCAGTTGATCTTCCGCAGAAATCTCATTACGGGCCAATCGTGCATAAACAATTTCAGTAAATAAGTAATACAACGCAGCAAACAATGGTACTGAGATCAACATTCCAACCAAACCGTAAAGGCTGCCGCCAATCGTAATGGCAAACAATGTCCACATGGCAGGCAGTCCGACCGAACCACCCACAACTTTAGGATAAATAATGTGCCCTTCGATCTGTTGCAAAATAATCAAAAAGATCAAAAACGTCAGCGCCTTAATTGGACTTACCGTCAAAATCAACAGCGCGCCCACAGCGCCACCAATGAACGCACCAAAAATCGGAATCAACGCACAGAACCCTGTGAGCACCCCAATCATTGGCGCATACGGCAATCGCAAAACCAGCATGCCAATGGTGCACAATGTGCCAAGGATAATCGCTTCGGTCAGCTGGCCAATAATGAAATGATAAAACTTGGCAAAACTAACCTGTGCCGCATGAACCAAATACACAGCAGCACGTTTGGACAAAAATGCAAAGCAAATTTTGCGTGCCTGAACGGCCAGTTTTTCTTTATTGAACAGTGCATAGATGCTGAAAATAAAGGCAACAACCACTTCCACAACGCTGGATGCCAAGGCCGCTACAAAAGTTACCGTTGACATAACCGCCGATCCCAACACCGACGTCAATTGGGTGATGCGATCGTTCAATTGGCTGTTGAGATAATTTTCCAGCGTACTCGGCGAAAGATTCTGCAGCTGGTCGCTGAAATGAGCAATTGCTGGGCTATATTTTTCAAACATCGACAAGAAATTGGTCAGATAATCAAAATAACTTGGAATCGCCGACACAAACAGTGACAACGAAGAAATCAACTGTGGCACAACCACACTCACAATCAAGGCAAAGATCGCCCAAACCAAAATGATCGCCAACAGAATGGACAACCCACGTTCCATCTTTTTGAAGCGTGGATTCTGAACATGGCTAAACACCCGTCGCTCAAAAAAGCGCAACGGCACATTCAAAACGAAGGCAATGACCATACCAATCAAAAAAGGACGTACCAATTTAACGAACCAGCCAACAAAACTGCCAACCATTTCCATATTAAATACGCCGTAGATGATTAGTGCCACCACAAAAATCAGCACCAACACTCGTAAAACTGAAAAATTCTTTAAATCCATTTTGTCTCCTTTTCAAAGAAAAACATCGGGCAGTATTATCTGCTATTATAACGAATTATCATTCTATATGAAACCCGTTTGTGACATTCCCATTAAATCTTAAAAATGCAACTTTTTTCCTTCCTGCGATCAGGGAACCATTCCCCAATATCATCATTTTTGGTATAGTTTTATTATACACAGATCATTACCATTCACCAATGGATAGACAAAAATTTCTAGAAATGGAGTGAAATTCTCATGACCTTCACCAAAGACTATTGGCAAAAACAAGCAGCTGCCTGCCAGGAATCTCTTCTTAATGATCTGGCGCCACTCATTGCCATTGAAAGCATACGTGACGACGCAGCCGCCAGCGAAGAAGCCCCATTCGGCCCTGGCCCTGCTGCTGCTTTAGATTTTATGCTCGACCTTGCAGCCCGCGATGGCTTCGAAACCGAAAATATCGAACATGCCGCCGGTGTGATCCGCTACGGCAAAGGCGAAAAGATTCTCGGTCTTCTCGCCCATCTCGATGTTGTTCCGGCAACCGGAAAATGGGATACCCCGCCATTTGAAGCAACCATCCGTGACGGCCGCCTCTATGGCCGCGGCACCAGTGACGACAAGGGGCCTGCCATGGCTTGCTACTACGCCCTAAAACTTTTGCGCGATGCTGGCGTTGAACCATCCTGCCAAATCCATCTCATCCTCGGCACCGACGAAGAAAGCGGCTGGCAATGCATGAAACGCTACTTTGCCAGCCAACCAATGCCCGACATGGCCTTTTCACCAGATGCCGACTTCCCGCTCATCAACGGCGAAAAAGGCATTCTCGAACTGCCTGTTGACTTCCAGCTTGCTGCTGGTGGTCCCGATGGTCGGCTCATCCACTTCGAAGCCGGCATTCGCTCCAACATCGTACCAGAACATGCCGCCTGCACTCTCACCAGCGACCACTGCGCATCGCTTGCCGCCGCCTGGGAAACCTACCTGGTCAATAGTGCCGCCAATGGCAGCACCGATATCAGCGATGACCAGCTCACCCTTACCTGCCATGGACGCTCCGCCCATGCCATGGAACCACAGGTTGGGCTCAACGCCGCCACCACTCTCGCGGCTTTCCTCGCTGACTACGACTTTGGCGGCGCCAACGCCTTTCTGCGCTTTCTCGGCCAAGACCTGCACGAAGATTTCTATGGTGAACGCCTCGGCATCGCCCACCACGACACCGTCATGGGCGACGTGAGTGTTAACCCCGGCATCATCCGCTGCAACGGCAAAAGCGCCAGTGTTCTCATCAACCTGCGCTACCCACGCGGCACCACAAACGATGCCATCGTCAACCACATGCGCCAGCGCTACGGCACCCTCATCGGTGAACCCAAAGGCATGAAAGACGTCCACTACATCCCAGCCGACGATCCACTCGTCACCACCCTCCTCGACGTCTACAGCGACCACACCGGCAACCCTGCCGAACCCCTCTCTATAGGCGGCCTCACCTACGCCCACATCATCCCGCACGCCGTCGCCTACGGCATGACCATGCCCGACAGCGACGTCGTCATCCACCAGCCAAACGAAAGCCTCATCCTCGCCGACCTCGAAGCTGCCACCGCCATCTTCGCCGACGCTATTTACCGTTTGGTGAAATAATGACTATGCATGGATGTCGCACCCTACAAAAAAACACAAAACGCCTATCCTGACTTAACCAGGATAGGCGTTCTTTATTGTCATACCTTTATACAGTCTGTTCCCAGGCAATGAAACGCTGCAGAATTGCGGCCACCTGTGCACGTGTTGCCATACCTTGTGGCGCAAGCGTATCCGCAGTCATGCCTCCAATGATGCCATTGCGCACAGCCCATATCATCGCTTGTTCAGCATAACCGCTAACGCTCGACACGTCACTGTAACTGTTCAAACTACCAACCACCTGTGGACTGCCAATGTAACGATAGAGCATGGTCACCAACTGTTCACGAGTAACGTTACTCAACATGTTGCTACCATCTGAAATACCTGCTTTTATTGCCCACTGACGTGCACCTTCGTACCAGTCCTCTCCAGGCGCAGCAACAGTATCATCGCCTTCATAACGCTGCAGTACAGAAACGATCATGGCGCGAGTCATCGGCTTTTCGGGTGCAAATTCGCTTGCACTTGTGCCAACAAACAAACCACGACTCGTCACATAGTCAATGTTGTTCTTTGCCCAATGGTTCGAGGCCACATCGCTGAAAGACTGAGTGTTATCAAGAATTTTCACTGTTTCTCCATCAGAAAGGGTCACAATGAGGCCATTGTTGCCAAGAACACTGTTCTTGAGAATGGTTTCGCTACCATTTTTATCCACTAGTACAGCTACTGTGCCAGGTGTCATATCCAACACAGGAATTTCCACCTGAACAGGATCATTTCCTGGCAAATCCACAGTCACGCTTGGTGCACTCGCTATGTCTTTCGACGCTTTCACGCCAACCATTGGCAAAATCACTGCCGTGTCATTTTTAGCCGCATCGCTGACAGCAGAATCGGACAATGTCACCGATGTGTTAACCACACCATTGACATCTATAGTCGTCGATGAACTGGAGCCATTCACGTCTTCCACTGTCGTTACCGTGCTACCATCTGGCTGCGTTTCCGTATCAGTGATTGTTGCATTTGGATCAGTAACAGTCACATTGCACTGCGCCGTAAAATTACCGTCCACTGTAGCCACAGTAATTACTGCCATACCCTTAGCCACAGCCGTTACTTTTCCATTGGCATCAACTGTTACTACATCAGTATTGCTCGATGTCCAACGCAGTGATTTGTTTGCGGCATTTACTGGACTGACCGTTGCCATAAGTATTTCGTTTTCACCAGGCTTCAACGCCAGCGTACGCTTATTCAATGTCACACCTGTCACAGCGCTGCCTTCCTCTTCACCCTTCACAGTCACTGGATTACCCAGCCAAGTCCCCTGCACATCAACTACGCCATTTTTATCACGAATGACCGTGCCATTGTTTGTTGCAGTGATACCTTTTGCAATAACCAAACTTTGATCCGCATCAACTTCCAATGTCTTGCCTGCTGAAATTGTGAAGTCATTCGTCGGTGTCACCTTATTTCCATAAATTTTTCCGACACCGCCATTCATATTATCAACGATGAACACACCGTTCCAATTGTCTCGTCCATTTACATCACTGATGCTTTTGGTGATAATCACAGGACTACCCTCACCTGTAGAAAAAATGGTATCCCCACCACCTGCACTGGAACCAATACCACGTGCACCACCAGAAGTAACAACCGTGCCGTTCGAAATTGTAACCATTCCAACGTTTTCACCACCGATGCAAGCGTTAAGAGCGTTCTCATGAAGCTTTGCATAGATTGTTCCACCATTGATGGCAATACGACCATTAAAACAAGACGTAATCGCAGCATTTCCACCTTGTGCAGAAATACTTCCACCATTAATTTCTACATCATTACTACAAATAGCAGGCGCATCTTCATAAGAAACTGCCTTAATAGTACCACCGTCAATCTTAACGGATCCTCCACGCCCGGTTCCCCCAATGGCAGCGCCCATCCAGCCACCTTGTGCGTCAATATTTCCGCCACTGATATAAACCTTAGCAAATTCACCACCAATGCCAGTTCCTCCAAAGTATCTCGAATCACCTAACGCACTAATATTTCCACCTGAAATATTAATCGTCATCTCTTTATCACCAATAGCTGCACCGTCACTTCCTCCACCAGTTACTGTAACATTTCCATCTTCAACGCTTACTGTTCCATATCCTCCAATACCTGTTCCGTTATCCGACGTTTGAATGTTCAAATCGCCCTTACCCTTGATTGTCAATATTGACTGATCAGAGACATTCACGACCATTGGACCATTGGCATCCATGCATTCTAGATTATTTTTACTGCCATCTGCCAATATCAAGGTCAAACTGCTTCCATTCTCTACATTGATCATCGCTCTTCTACCAAACATCTTCACGCCATTTAAGGTTAACGTAGCCTGTACTGGCTCTCCTTCATCGCCGACAACAATGCAGTCGTTCACAGTTCCATTTAGAAGAAACCGTCACATTTGCATTTTGATTCAATTTCAAAACTTGTTTCTCGTAGCTATAGCCAGTACCTAATACATTAAAACGATTGATTTCGCTTTTATCAACAACTTTATAGTAAGACTGATTACCAACAACATCTACTGTAATCGCTTTTCCTTCATCAATAGGACTACCAAAAACCGTACCGTTCGCAAGATCTCCCCTTGCAAACAAACCACCCTTAATTTCAATCGATTCAGCATCAATTAATGGAGTATCTTCCTCCCAGTCAGGCCCTGCACCCTCCCAAAGTCCACTAGCATCGCCAAAGATCCCATTATTAATGATACAAGTCTTAGCAGCAATCTTACTTTTTCTTATATCAACACCAGTAAAACGATATACTCCTCTAAAATCCCCATTATTTATCGTAAGATTAGCGACATAAATTTCACCAAAACTCATTCCTCCACTGTTAATGATCAGATTTCCTTGTAAATTACTCTTTCCATTAACAGAGCTGACAGAAAACCCATTAGAGCTATCTACTGTCAGTGAAGCGCCATCCGGAAGATCAATACTATTCAAACTAACGTTATCAAATACAATCCTAGCATTTACGCCCCTATTAATTACTAAATTTATTTTTTTATAAACATTAGAAAGTGTAAGCTTTTTATCTGACATAACAATTAATGTATCTTCTTGCCATTCGTAATCTACGCCTTCTTTTCCACCTTCTATTGCTATCTCTTCCCCGCTTTTTGCATTAATAGGTGCTGATGTCACTTCTTCTACCACAGGCTGAACATTGATAGCTTCTCCACCCTCTTCCGCTATCGCTGGAACAGGTGGCAACATGGTACAAAAAATAGTTGTTGCCAGCAGTGCGCTGAGCATTTTCCGATTTTTCATCATGATAAGTCTCCCCTTCTTTGAGATTTATTCAGCTAATTGACATTTAGTAAATGTCATTCTTTATTAAATCTTACCACACACTACATACATTGACAATCACCGGATGTCATTCTAATAAGCTAAGTTATGACGGTAGGAGGATAGCCAATGTATAAAAACAGAGCAGCTAACGGTCGCAACAATATTTGTGGCCAAAACATCAGTGCTTTGCGTATGAAATTGCAACCTAAAGTGTCACAAAGAGCGTTAGCAGATTTAATGCAATTAAAGGGCATTGATCTTGACAAGAATGCCATTCAACGCATAGAAAGCGGCGAACGTTTTGTTACAGATATCGAATTAAAAGCTTTCGCCCAAATTTTGAATGTATCCACTGATGACCTACTACATGAAGATGACAAATAAAGAAAGTTCCCACACAATGTGAAAAAGCATTCACATTGTGTGGGAACTTTCTTTTTACAATATCTTATTCTCCTTGCAGCTGTTTGCCAACGCTTCTAGCATCAGCGACGGCTTCGCCGATGCGGTAGTATTTCTTGGTGTTTGGATCGAAGCTGATTGGCGCAAGGGCAGCCACATCAATGCTGCCATCGTCGGTGAGCACGCTTTCGTCGACGCTGATATCAATGATCTCACCAATGAGAATATGGCTGTCTTCATCGTAGCTGACCAATTCACAATCCAGTGTGTAAGCCAATTCATCAATAATTGGTGCGCCAGTCAGGGCACTTGTCGTAGCGTGAAAACCTGCGCGGGCAAATTTATCAGCGACATTGTTACCGCTGGTGATGCCAACATAGTCACAGGAAATCACCTGATCGGCTTGGCCCATGCTGACAGTGAAATAGCCAGCGCTGCGCAGTGCTTCTACCGTTTTATGCGCAGGGTTAAGGCTCAGCATGATCTGATTGGACGCACAAATCCCGCCCCAAGCTGCATTCATGCACTGTGGCGTGCCAGCTTCGTCATAAGCAGCAATGATAAATACTGGTTCTGGATAAATTCGTGGCTGAACGCCTAGACTTTTTCTCATAAAATAACATCTCCTTGTGTTGATCTTTCCATAGTATACCATGTTTTTTTCATTCTCGTTGAAAAACGGTTGACTATTTCCATGGATGGTCCTAAAATATATTTACCTTTGATAATTATGTGTGGTAATTTTATAAAGGAGGATTTTTACCAAACAATGAGTACGTATCAATTTGAACGTCGCCTTGACGCGCGTGTACTGATCTCCGTCGTTGCGACTGGGCTCTTAACCTTCACTGGTGTGTGCGCAGAAACAGCGATGAATGTTATTTTCCCAACATTGATGAAGGAATTTGGCATCACCACTTCCACGGTACAGTGGGTAACCACCATCAATCTCTTGATGCTTGCGATCATTATTCCAACGTCTTCCTGGCTGAAAAAGCGTTTCCCTACACGAAAGCTTTTCGGTGCTGCCATTGCCTTTTTCCTTGTTGGCACACTGCTTGGCATGTGGTCGCCAAGTTTTGTGGTGCTGATCATTGGTCGTATGCTGCAAGGCATCGGTACAGGGATGGCTATGCCAATGATGAGCAACATCATCCTTGAACAAGTGCCTCGCAATCGAACGGCCACAATCATGGGCTTTGCCACCCTGACGATCGCCCTTGGCCCTGCATTGGGACCAGCCATTGGCGGACTGATCGTTGGCATCGCTGGCTGGCGAATGATTTTTGCCTGTCTGCTGCCATTTGTCATTCTCTCTGCCGTTGGCGGCCTGACCTGTATCTATCAATCTTCTGCCATTGAAAGACAGCCTTTTGACCTCAAAGGCTTTCTCATGCTGGCCATTTGCTTCATTTTTTTATTGGTGCCGTTGTCCAACATCAGTCATGTTGGCATCACCAGCCCAATGATTTGGATTATGTTCATCGTCGCTGTGGTCTTCTTGGTACTGTTCAAGAAGCACTGCGACAAACGCGAAGCACCTTTGCTGAATCTTACCATTCTGCGTTCACCAGCCTTTACGTTCTCTTTGATAGCGCTTCTGCTCTGCCAGTTTTTCACGCTGGCGCGTGGCTTTATGATCCCAAACTTTTTCCAGCTTACCAATGGCGACTCTGCTCTGCTTTCTGGCTGCATCATCTTGCCAGCCTGCCTCATTGGCGCCATCGCCAATCCTTTCAGTGGGCGCTTGTATGATCAGGTTGGACCAACAATTCCAATCACCATTGGTTTTGTGCTGATCTTGCTGGAAGATACACTGGAAATGTTCCTCATGTGTCGGGTTAGTGCCTACGCGATGATGGGCATTGCCATTTTGTTCTGCCTTGGTCAAAGTCTTTGCACTGGTAATACCACCACCTTTGCGCTGCGCAGCTTACCAGAAACCCGTACTGCCGACGGCACGGCGGTCATCAACACTTTGCAGCAGCTGTTTGGTGCCATTGGCACTGCGGTTGCGTCGACGGTTGTTTCTTTCGGTCAGGCCGCACATCCTGACGATCTCGCTGTCGGCACACAGGTTGGCACTCAGTGGGCGTTGTACATGATTTTTGTTCTGGCAATTGTCATGGTCTTCTGCGCATTGAAGGGACTCCGCAGTCAAAAAACAGCCACACGCTAAAACAGCACATAGAATCACTGATAAATGGAGGATCCACTTTTGTGATCGTCCATTTTTTATGCAGGAATTATTTTGCAATTGTAACAAGTTCTTCGCACATTGACAATTTATCTCATTGATCATAAAATGTTTCCTTGGGTAATTATTGTATGTAAAGGGATTTACAAGAGGAATTACTATGAATACCCAGCTGACGCGGAGTTTTTTTGATGCCTGTCATTTGGCAAAACGCATCATCACCCGTCTGCCTTCGCTGCCTGATTGGATGACGCCTCGGCAAGTAGCAGCCATCGATGCCATTCACCAGCTGCAGCAAACACAAACATCAGTACGGCCAAGCGATGTTGCCAACCATCTCAATGGCACACAGCCTAGTGTGACACGCATGCTCACTGAACTAGAGAAACATGGCGTATTAAAACGCACGCCAAGCAGCAACGATAAACGCAGCCACGATTTAACGCTCACCGCTTATGGAGAGTTGCTCTATAATAACTATGTGGAACGTTTTCACACCCACGTTGCTGAACTGTTCGCCGAGATTGACGAATCTGCACTTCGTACAGCCGTCGCCGTCATTGAGCAAGCCTGGAAACTGCTCAAAGACGATGAATTTTCCATCACATCTATTTAGAAGGGGGTTTAACTCAATCCAATGAGTGAATTCAAATTTGAGCGCCGTCTTGATGCGCGTCTCATCATCTCAGTTCTTGCACTGGGGCTGATGAGTTTCACGGCAATTTTGTTTGAAACGGCAATGAACGTCATCTTTCCAACATTGATGCAGGAATTTGATATTCCAACATCCACAGTTCAATGGGTTACCACCGTTAACCTTATGACGCTTGCCATCGTTATTCCAACATCATCCTGGCTGACCAAACGTTTCAAAATGAAGCATCTCTTTATTGCTTCTTGGCTGTTTTTTACCATCGGCACACTGTTGGGTCTATGGTCACCAAGTTTCTCCGTACTGCTCATCGGCCGCGTTCTGCAAGGCATCAGCGGCGGCATCTCGATTCCACTGATGAATATCATCATTTTAGAGCAGGTGCCATTTAAAAATACCGCCACCATCATGGGCATTGCTACGCTGGTCATCGTTCTCGGACCCGCACTTGGGCCTGCATTCGGTGGCTTTATTGTTGGCATCGCCAGCTGGCACATGATTTTCGGCAGCATGCTGCCGGTGCTTGCTCTTTCAGGCATCTTTGGCATAAGCTGTATCCGTCAGTCTCGCCCGCTGCAAAAAGCACCGTTCGACATTGTCAGCTTCTTGCTGTTGGGGGTAAGTTTCCTGTGTATCATCTATCCAACATCCACCATCAGCCACGTTGGCTTTAGCAGTCCTATCGTCTGGTGTCCATTGCTTGTCGCTGTGATCCTGCTTACGATCTTTGTCAAGCACGCCCGCAAGATTGAGAAACCTCTTTTAAACCTTGATATTCTCAAAACACCAGCTTTTACTTTCTGCCTGATCACACTGCTGCTTGCACAGTTTGCCACACTGACGCGCGGCTTTATGATTCCAAATTTGTTCCAGCTCCACGGCGGTGTATCGGCTTTTGTTGCCGGCTGCATCGTTTTGCCGGCCTGCATTATCGGTGCAATTTTGAACCCCTTCTGCGGCCGCATCTATGATACCATCGGGCCAAAACTTCCTGTCACGGTCGGCATTATTCTTATCCTTATCGATCTTGCACTGGAAATGCTCTTTATGGTTCACGTCTCCGCCTACACCATGATGGCCATTTGCGTTGTCTACTGCGTCGGCCAGAGCCTGGCACTTGGGAACACCACCACCTTTGCCTTGCGCAATCTGCCAGGGGATCAATACGGTGATGGCACGGCGGTTATCAATACCTTACAGCAGCTGTTTGGTGCCATTGGTACCGCGGTGGCTTCTACGCTGATCACCATAGGCCAGTCTGCCTTGCCAAACGACATTGCACAAGGCACTGCCAACGGCACCCAGATGGCACTCTACGTAAACTTTGCCCTTGGAATTGTTATGGTCTTCTGTGCACTGAAAGGTCTCCAAAGCGGCAACACCACAAAATAATCACCATCAGTTTCCGGCACGCTGAACGGCAGCGTGCCGCTTTTTTGTCCAAGTTGCTAATATTGACAAACTTTTATTTTCCCCATAAAATAACTTCAATGGAAGACATTCGGCGACGAAACGTTAACGCTTGATAAGGAGAGCGTCCCTTGCCATCAGTATTGGCACGCTTCCCAATGATGCGCCATATATAAAAATCGTTTTGCCGCCCAACAACCACGCTCAGATTGGAGGGATTCTGATGGATACGCTGCTCACGCGAGCATTTCTTGACGCTTGTCATAAAGCCAAACGCATCATCAAGTACCTGCCGCCACTACCGGATTGGATGACACCACGACAGGTCAAAGTCATCGACACCATCCATCAGCTTTCGCAAAGCCAAGAAAACGTACGCATCAGCGACGTTGCAAATTTTCTTGAAGGCACCATGCCCAGCATCACGCGCATGATTGCCTCTTTGGAAGAACATGGTGCGGTCGAAAAACGGCCAGATACCACCGACAAACGCACACATTTTTTGGTGCTCACACCCTATGGCGAAGAACTTTACGAGTATTACATCGAACGGTTTCACAACCATGTCGCGCAAGTCTTTGCAGATATTGATGACGTGGATATGAACACAGCCATTACCATCATCAATCAAGCAGAGGATATTCTCAAAAACGATCTTGGAAAAAACGGCATGTTTAACCACGATTGATACACCCGCCTATCCCCAACGGTTTCGTTGGGGATTTTTTATTGAGCATTTTCTGTACTGTAACAGAAAAATTCTTTTATTTCCTAGTTTTCCTCTGACCATTGACAATCTAAATATTCTGTTATTTAATAGAGGCAGAACGCAATGTTCGCGATACTTCGACATTTGTCCGTCGTGAACAGAAAAGGGGGATATTATGTTACTCAATTTTATTCTTGCATTACTGCCAATCATCTGGCTGTTCATCGCATTTTTAGTGCTGAAATTGCCAGGCTATATTGGCTGCTTGACGGCTCTGGCGATCTCCATCGTTGAAAGCATTGTTTTTAAATCGCTTGCCTTCGATGATACGCTTGTCGGGCTGACCGTCGGCGAATCACTAACCGCTTCTTTAGAAGGCTTCATTGGTGCCATTTGGCCAATTGGCCTCATCATCATCGCAGCCATGTTCGCCTACAACCTTTGCGTTGAGACCAAGGCCATGGAATTGATCAAGAACATGCTGACCTCTGTCACCAACGACAAACGTGTGTTGGTGCTCATTCTAGCATGGGGCTTTGGTGGTTTTATGGAAGCTGTAGCTGGCTTCGGCACCGCTGTTGCCATTCCTGCAGCCATGATGGTAGCCCTCGGGTTCAACCCGCTGTTTTCTGCCATTGCCTGCCTCATTGCCAATGCCACCCCGCCAACATTTGGCTCCATAGGTATTCCGACAACAACGGCAGCCAGTCTTGTCGGCATTGATTCCGCGTTGATCGCTGGCCCTGCTATGAACATTCTTGCGATCCCAGCGCTCATCAGTCCGTTTCTCATCATTGCCTTGATCGGAAAAACGGAACACTCCAAAAACGCATTCAAAGACATGTTCGGCTTCACACTCATCGCTGGCCTTGCCTATGTGCTGCCAGCACTCTTGATCGCCAACTTCGTTGGAGCAGAGCTTGTTGACATTGTCAGCAATACCATCAGCCTGGTGGTCATGCTGGTGCTCGCCGCCAAGCGCAAACCAACCGACGACCCAGTCTTCGCAATGAATCTTTCCAGCGAAGAAAAAGCACATCTTAAAGACATTCCATTCGGTAATGTAGCCGCCTGGTCACCATACATTCTCATGCTGATTCTGCTCATTGGCACATCCAAGCTCATTGCACCAATCAATGCTTGGGTATCCAGTTTCGTGATCACTTTCAGCGTTTACTCTGGCTCCGATCCGGCCACCATTTCGCTGACCATTCTTAACTCAGCCGTAATGATTTTCATTGCCGGTGTCATTGGCGGTTTTCTGCAAAAAGCCACCATCGCCACCATGGTCCGCGTACTCATCAACACCATCAAAGGCATGTGGAAGGCCATTGTCACCATTGTTTTCATCATCGCACTGGCAAAAGTCATGGGCTACAGCGGCATGACTTCCTCCATCGCCATGCTGCTCGCCGATCTCACTGGTGCCTTTTACCCTGCGCTGGCACCGATCGTCGGCATCATTGGCACGTTCGTCACTGGCTCCACCACTTCTGCCGGGGTCCTGTTCGCACAAATGCAGACAGAAGTGGCTGCACTGCTTGGCGTCGACCCTGTACAGCTCGTTGCTGCCAACATGGCCGGCGGCGCCATCGGCAAAATCATTTCCCCACAGAGCATTGCAGTGGCTGTAGCTGCTATCGGAAGCATCGATGGCATCAAGAGCGTCGACTCTGCGATCATGGGCAAAACGGTCAAATACTGCGTGCTCCTAGGTGTCATTGCCTGCGTTGTTTCCTATGTTACCGCTGTCATCATATAGTGCTGCGCTTTCTGGACAGAGGCCACGGTCTCTGTCTTTTCTATTGAAAGGATAAATAGATCATGAACAGATAATGAATGGACAGCCATCTCATTACGTGTCATAATAAAGTGTAATATGACAACATATTTTGACGATTTTTTACCAAAGAGGGGTGTAATATAATGAGTAGATTGGATATCAACACGCCCGATCAGGCGCAGATGGTGGTGGACCAGCTCTATCACGACATGGAACGCCGCATCATTGCTTCTGGTCCAGGGCTGTGCCCCGTCGACATGTCACTGAACTTCCTCACACTCTGCCACGCGCAAACCTGCGGCAAATGCGTCCCTTGC
Source organism: Peptococcaceae bacterium (assembly GCA_019420345.1). Lineage (GTDB taxonomy): Bacteria > Bacillota > Peptococcia > Peptococcales > Peptococcaceae > UMGS1590. Next base: position 21,462 of record JAHZHI010000051.1, on the reverse strand, counting down.
CGCATCGGCCTGGGGCAATTGTCTAAGATCATGCGCGGTATTCTTGACGGAAAAGGTAAAATGGAAGACCTCGATGTGCTTGAAAAAACCGCGGAAATCATTGAAAATACCGCATCCTGCGCCATCGGCACCCACGCTGCACGCCTGGTGCTGACTGGTTTACGCGGATTCCGTGACGATTACATCGAACACATTCAAAACCGTCGCTGCCTTGGCAACATGGAACAACCGGTTCCATGCGTAGCCCTGTGCCCAGCTGGCGTCGACATTCCTGGCTATATCGCACTGATTCGTGCAGGCCGTGCCGCCGATGCCGTGCGATTGATTCGTAAGGACAATCCATTCCCAGTGGCCTGCGCTTACGTCTGCGAGCATCCTTGTGAAGCACGCTGCCGCCGCACCATGCTGGATGAGCCGATCAATATTCGCGGCCTCAAGCGCTATGCCGTTGACACCGCCGGAGATGTGCCACAACCAGCTTGTGCGCCAGCTACCGGCAAACACATCGCTGTCGTCGGCGGCGGCCCTGGCGGTCTATCCTGCGCCTACTATCTGGCTCTGATGGGACATCAGGTCACGATCTTTGAAAAGTTCAAAAAGCTTGGTGGCATGCTGCGCTATGGCATTCCAAGCTATCGCTACCCACGCGAATTGCTGGATCGCGAAATCGATTCCATTCTTTCCCTGGGCATCGAAGTCCGCACCGAAACAGAAGTCGGCAAGGACATTTCATTTGCAGCGCTTGACGCCTCTTTCGACTGCATCTACATCGCCATCGGCGCTCATACCGATAAGAAAACCGGCATCGAAGGCGAAGAAAGCGACGGCGTATACAGCGCCGTAGAAATCCTGCATCAGATTGGCGACGACATCTATCCAGATTTTGTCGGTAAAAACGTGGTCATCATCGGCGGCGGCAACGTTGCCATGGACGTCACCCGTTCGGCCATTCGTTTTGGTGCCGAAAAGGTCACCTGCGTCTATCGCCGCCGTCAGGAAGACATGACCGCTCTGCCTGAAGAAATCGAAGGCGCTATTGCCGAAGGTGTTGAACTGCTGACCATGCACGCACCAGTGCGCATTGAATCGGATGAAAATGGCCATGCGACCGCACTCATCGTACAAAAACAGCTCACCAGCCTGATCAAACGCGGCCGCCCATCACTCACCGCCGATGAAGTGGAGGAAACACGCATCCCAGCAGACATCATCGTCGAAGCCATCGGCCAGGGCATTGATTCCCTCGCCTTTGAAGCAGCCGGTGTGCCAGTATTCCACGGCACCATCAGCGCCCTCAGCGATAGCCGACTTTCCGATGAACACATGGACGGCGTATTTGCCGGTGGTGACTGCGTCACCGGACCAGCCAGTGCCATCCGTGCCATTGCCGCCGGCAAAGTGGCCGCTGCCAACATCGACGAATACCTTGGTTTCAACCACGAAATCACCGTGGATGTGGTCATTCCAGACCCAAGCCTTGATGATAAACCGCCACACGCCCGCGTCAATACCACCGAGCGCGAAGCCAGCGAACGTAAGAACGACTTCGTCTGCATCGAATGTGGCCTCACCGACAAAGGCGCCATGACCGAAAGCGGACGCTGCCTGCGCTGCGACCACTTCGGCTACGGCATTTTCAAAGGGGGTAGACATACAAAATGGTAAGCATCACAATAGACGGCGTTCAGCTTCATGTACCCGACAGCATCTCCATCCTTAAAGCAGCCGAAATTGCCGGACACCCAGTACCAAGCCTCTGCTACTGGGAAGGCATCAACGAAATCGGCGCCTGCCGTATGTGCATTGTCGAAGTCGAAGGCATCGACCACCTCGTGCCAGCCTGCATCGATACCGTCAGCGAAGGCATGGTCATTCACACCAACAGCCCTCGCGTACGCGCGGCCCGTCGCACCAATCTGCAGCTCATCCTTTCGCAGCACAACTGCGACTGCCCAACCTGCATGCGCAACGGAAACTGCCAATTGCAGCGCCTGGCCTTTGAACTGAACGTTTTTTCCAACCCATTTCCAAAAAACATCGCCCCATTCGACTGGGACGAAACCTCACCGCTCATCCGCGATGCGTCCAAGTGCATCAAATGCATGCGCTGCATCCAGGTTTGCGATAAAATCCAAAGCCTGAACATTTGGGACGTTGCCGGCACCGGTTCCCGTGTCACCGTCAACGTCAGCTACAACCGCACCATTCGCGGCGCCGACTGTTCTTTCTGCGGGCAATGCATCACCCATTGTCCAACCGCCGCTCTGCATGAACGCGACGACACCGAGAAAGTTCTCGACGCGCTGGCCGATCCAGACACCATCACAGTGGTTCAGGTCGCACCAGCAGTGCGTGTCGCCTGGGCCGAAGAACTCGGCATCGATTCCGATATCTTCTCCACACCGAAAATGGTTGGTGTGCTCAAGCAAATTGGCTTCGACTATGTGTTTGATACCAACTTTGCGGCCGACCTCACCATCATGGAAGAAGCTAGTGAGTTCATTGAACGCTTCACGCATCGCGATCAATACAAGTGGCCAATGTTCACCTCTTGCTGCCCTGGCTGGGTGCGTTTCCTCAAATCCAACTTCCCAGAAATGACCGACAATCTTTCGACCGCTAAATCACCAATGCAGATGTTTGGGGCCATTACCAAAAGCTATTTCGCCGAATCCATCGGCGTGGATCCACATAAGATCTGCATGATTGCCATCATGCCATGTCTGGCCAAGAAAGAGGAAGCCGCTCTTGAACCAATGCGTGATGCCTGCGGGGACCCAGATGTAGACATCGTGCTCACCACCCGTGAATTCACCCGTATGGTTCGTGCCGATCACATCCTCATCGATGATATTCCAGACACCGACTTTGACCATCCGCTTGGCACCAGTACCGGCGCTGCTGCCATCTTTGGCACCACCGGCGGTGTTATGGACGCCGCTTTGCGCACAGCCTACGCCATGATTACCGGCTACAACCCGGATGCGGACGACTTTAGCGAAGTGCGTGACATACAATTTGGTGAGGGACGCGAAGCCTCCTTTACCATCCCTGGCGCTGGCGAAGTAAAGGTTGCGGTTATCAGTGGTCTTGGCAATGCTCGCAAACTGTTGAATGCCATCAAATCCGGTAAAGCGCGCTACGACTTTGTCGAAGTCATGGCCTGCCCTGGCGGCTGCGTTGGCGGCGGCGGTCAGCCAATTGTCGATGGCATTGCCCTCAATATCTATCGCGGCGCTGCCCTGTGGAAAATGGATCGCGATATGGACATTCGTTTCAGTCACGAAAATCCAGATGTCAACGACCTCTACCGTCTCTACCTTGGCAAACCATGCGGTGAAAAAGCACATCATTTGCTCCATACCGATCACCATGCCTGGAAAATGCCACGCCATATGGCCGACGATTAATAGAAAATGCAAAATCCCCAGTGTTTGCAGCATAATGCTGTAAACACTGGGGATTTTTTAGAAACAATTTGTATATTGTTTACGATTCACGATTTTTCTGTTTTCTCCATGCCAACAGAGCAAATACCACAAAGAACACCGCATTAAGCACCAACACGACGAGACTGCCTTCAATTTTAAAAGGGCCTCCAGACAAAAGAGGGCTGCCATGCATGGTGATGTCAATCATATGCGGATAGTCCTCAGCCAGCGAAACACCACCGAGAACGATACCGCCAAGGCTATTCCAAAGAAAATGAACGATCACCGGTGCCACAAGACTTCCAGTGAATTCCAAAAGCGCTGTGACAAAAAGACTCATCAGCACAATATTGACGCATGGCAGCCAGCCAGCTTCCAAAGCACCGCCATGGCAGAGAAGAAAAATCAGTGTGCTGATGAAAGCTGCCACTGGCACGGAGTAGCTGGCTTTGAGGCGCTGGTAAAGATAGCCACGCACCAAAAGTTCCTGCATAACCGTATTCAGAAAAAGCGCTGCCAGCCATAGCCACAACTGTGGCACGTCTTCTCTACCCTCAACGGTCATCAGACCCATAGCACAGAGAACGCCAACCGCTGCTGCAATCCACACCAGGCCTGTCCCCAACCCCAGCAATGCTGCGCGTCCGTTGTCTGCTCCCCACAAACCAATCGGCACGCGACGACGATCAATGAGCCAAAACAGCCCGTTGAAAAACACCACCGCCAAAAGAGGCATCAATTCAGCAAAAAAGCGCCAATACACACCATCAGCATTGTCCGGTATCGGCAACACCGTCGCCAATAAAGCCCAGCCGATAAAGAACACGGTGATTTTAACAATCGTTGCTACCAGTTTTTTCATTTTATAGAACGTTCATCCCTTTCGCATTTTCACCTTTTTACAGCACAGCCTCCACGGCGGCAGTGAGCTGTGCCAGATCGTTGTTGTCAGGGTGACTTAGCGCGGCGTCAAAGTTGGCAATCATCTGCGTCATCTGAGCACGTTTATCTGGGTCCTCCGCAAGCTTTTCGTAACGGCTGCGCACGGCCTGCGGCATTTTGCCCTGGCACAGGAAACGCCCAACCAAGGTGGTGCCCGCAGGCAATTTTCCCTCAACATTATTGAAAATGCGATCAAAGTATGCGACATCACCACCGAAGCCACAGGTGCCGAACAGGAAAACACGCTGGCTGCTCAGAGTATCGATAAAGGCGGCTGTGTCTGCATCACAGCTGCCCTTATCGGTCCAAAAACCAACAAAGATGGTGTCGGCAGCAAGCGCCTGGGCATCTGGAGCGCCGCAATAAAGAAGTGTTTGATCCGACAGCGTGGCACGAATGGTTTCGGCAAGACGCTGAGTGTTTCCGGTTTTGCTGCTGTAAACAATGGCATAAGTCATGGTTCATGTCCTCTCTATTCTATCGTTTTGTTATGCATCACTGGCGTTGTGGGCCGCGTGGACCGTAATCAAGCTCGGCGGTCATAGCCCCAAAATGTTTCATCGCTTCCGGCGCATCGTCTGGCGCCAAGTTCAACTCAATAAAGGCGGCACGTCCGCCCTTAGCGGCTTCTGCAAGCGCTGCTTCAAGCTCGTCTTCGGTATGTACTTCGGTGCAGTAAACATCACAATTTGGTGCCAGAACACCCGGCAGGTCGCGGTAACGCCAGTCGGCAATATCGTTGTAGTGTGCGTCCATGCCAAGGATGTAACGCTCAATGGTATAACCGCGGTTGTTAAGCAGGAAGATAATTGGTGTCAGCCCACGGTTGAGAATGGTGGAAAGCTCCTGCGCCGTGAGCTGGAAGGAGCCGTCTCCAATGAAAAGCAGGGCGCGGCGCTGCGGCTGGGCAGTCATAGCCCCCAAAAGTGCTGGCAGCGAGTAACCAATGGAGCCCCATATTGGCTGGGCAATATAGCAGGTGCCACGTGGAAAACGATTTTCCAGCAAAGCGGTCAGCGACGTGCCGTTTTCCACACAAACCAGATCGTCTTCGGCAAAAAAACTGGCCATACGCTGCCAAAACCAGGCCTGAGTCAGGGCTTTGCCAACAGTCGCCACAACCGGAGCCGCCGTTTCCTCATGCAAAACAGGTGTCGCATCGACACGTTCCGGCAGCGTGTTCGCCACCTGTTCCACCAGTTCGCCAGCGGCCACGCCTTCGTACACCTCGCCTTCAATGGTCACATTGACATCGCTGATGTAGATCTGCGCCGACACCGGATTGTTGCCCGGCGCTGCCATCGGACTGCTTTCAATAAAGCATGGTGCCGTCGCGATCAGACAATCGGAGCGACGCAGCGCCTCGGCCACCAATGGTGCCGACGCCGCACCGTTGTACATGCCCAGATAGAGCGGATCCGATTCCGGCAGAATGCCCTTGCCAGTGCGAAAAGCCACATAAGGAATCTGCTGCTTGTGCGCAATCGTTGTGAGCGCCTCGGCCAAGCGACAGCGATCGGCGTCGGCATCGATGAGCAGGAGCGGATGCAGCGCTTGTTCAATGAGATGGGTGATGCGCCCCACAGCACTGGCGAGCCGTTCGCTGTCGCTGGCTGGCATGTGCAGTGTCAGCGGTGTCTCCGGCACATCCACCTCGAGATAGGAAATGTTCGATGGCACTTGGATGTACACCGGCAGCTTGTCGCGCCAGCAGCTGACGAGCACACGGTCCAGCTCGTCAATATTCATCGGCGTCAAGCGCACCGAATTGCCGGTGAACTGTTTGAGGCAGTTGGAAATGTTGTCAAAGTTTCCTTCGGCCAGCGAATGGTGCACGCGCAGGCGGCTCTCCATGGCATAGAGCGGCGGCGTTCCTGAAATCAGCACCACCGGCACATGCTCTGCACAGGCGCCAGCCAAGCCGCAGATGGCACTGAGATCGCCAACGCCGTAAGTGGTCAGCATAGCACCGATGCCGTTCGCCCGCGCGTAGCCATCGGCGGCGTAACTGGCGTTAAGCTCGTTGCAGGTGCCGACAAAGTCGATATCGTCCACCTCGTCCAGCTGCTCCAAGAGCTGCAAATTAAAATCTCCTGGCACACCAAACACATGGCTCACGCCAATCTCTCTCAGACGGCGAAACAAATAGCATCCAATGGTCATCTTCATGATTCTTTCCTCCTCGTTGCTTCGTGGTTCCATTGTACCCTTTGTGCTGGCGGTTGTCATCCGTTCATCAAGGATTTATACTAAAAGCATCAAAACAAAGGAGGCCGCTTATGTTTTACACCATCATGGTCGTCGAAGACGACGCCGACATCAACAACCTTTTGACAAAAATGCTGCGCCAGGATGATTATCAGGTGATCCAGGTCTATTCCGGCAGCGAGGCTGTGCTGCGCCTGGAACAGGATACACCCGATCTCATGCTGCTCGACCTCATGCTGCCCGGCATGAGCGGCGATGCCGTCCTCGCCCACCTGCGCGGTGAGCTGGCGCTGGATGTGCCTGTCATCGTGCTTTCGGCCAAGAATGCTCTCACCGACAAAGTGAGCCTCTTGGAAGGCGGCGCCGACGATTACATCACTAAACCATTCGCGCCGGAAGAAGTGCTGGCGCGCATCACCGCCACACTGCGCCGCGCGGGCAAAGACACCACCAGCGACAAACCGCTCACCTACCGCAGCCTCAGCCTCTCGCCAGCGCTGCGCAAAGTTACCCTCAACGACCAAGCGCTGACGCTCACCGCCCACGAATTTGACATTCTCGAACTGCTCATGCGCCAGCCCGAGAAAGTGTTCACCCGTGAAGCCCTCTACGAACAAGTATGGCACGGCGGCTACTACGGCGAAAACAACACCGTCAACGTTCACGTGTCCAACATTCGCAAGAAACTCAAAGCCATCGATCCCGCTGCCGACTACATCCAGACGGTCTACGGCATCGGGTTTAAGCTGCAGTAATGCTGCTCTTTACGTCTTCTTTAACCCATTTAATACTTCTTTAAGCCTTCTTTATGACTTCTTTATCACTCATCCTGTACAATACGTTTGTCAGTAAGGAACACCGCTCGACAAACGTATTTTTTATTGGAGGGAATCCTATGAACACCCACGTCATCGAAACCACCCGCCTTTGCAAAGTATACAGCAAGCTTAAGGCATTGGATAACGTCAACATTCACGTGCCCCAAGGCGCCATCTATGGCCTCGTCGGCGACAACGGCGCCGGTAAGTCCACACTTCTGAAAATTCTCGCCGGACAGAGCTTCGCCACCAGCGGCAGCCTCTCGCTCTTGGGCTGCGAAGGTGAGAAAGCCCTGCGCCTGGCTCGCCGTCACATTGGCTGTCTCATTGAAGATCCTGGCTTTTTTCCAAATATGACCGTGGAGCAAACGCTCAAATACTACAGCATCCAGCGCGGCATCAGCGACAAGCGCCGTGCCGATGCCATGATCGCCCTCACCGGCCTCGAACAGAAGCGCCGCAGCAAATGCAGCAGCCTCTCCATGGGGCAGCGTCAGCGCCTGGGCCTCGCCATCGCCATGCTCGGCAAGCCGCAGCTGCTCATTCTCGATGAGCCCATCAACGGCTTAGACCCAAGCGGCATCATCGAAATCCGCAGCCTCCTGCAGCGCCTTAATGAAGAAGAAAACATGACCATTCTTCTCTCCAGCCATATTCTCTCGGAATTGGAGCACATCGCCAGCCACTATGGCTTTCTCAGCCACGGCCAACTGGTGGAAGAAATCAGTGCCAAGGCACTGCACGAACAATGTGCCGACTACATTGCACTCTCGCTCTCCGATGTCGACCGCTACACCGCTATTTTCGAACGCCACTGTCCTGGAGAACGCTGCCAGGTCATGCCCGATCGTGTGCTGCGTATTTATCAGCCACAACACACAGCTGAATTTTACAGCACCCTCGCCACAAAGAACGGTCTCACCATTCTCGGTCTGCAAACGGTGCAGGGATCTCTCGAAGATTACTACATGGCACTCAAGGAAAGCGGTGCACAGCAATGAAACGCTCTGAACACCATCCATTGGCCGCTCTTGCAGCAGCCTGCTCCGCCGCCTTAGCGCTGATTCTGCGGCTGCTGCTTTCAGGCGCTGTCCTCATCGTCGGCAGCATCATTCTGCTGCGCAGCAATCACCGCTGAGCGAACGACACACCAAAAGAAAGGAAGATCCTTCATGCTGAACTACATCAAATCTGAGTGTTACCGCATCAGCCACCGCCCTGCGCTTTATGTCACCACACTCCTGCTTTCGGCGTTCGTCGTTGGACTCATCGTGCTCATTGCCGTGTTCGCCTGGGACACCGACAACGCCAGTGCAGTCAACGCCGGCATCACCTACGCCGGACTGATTTCCTCTCCGCAAGTTTTCATGTATATGGCGGCCATTATCTCCTGCCTCATTTACAGCAGTGTCCACAAATACGGCGATGTCAAGAACACCGTCGCCGGCGGTCTTTCCCGCGTACAGGTGTTTGCTGGCAAATGCATTACCAGCTTGATTACTGCCACCATCGTCATGATCGTCCTCCTCGCGGTCTGGATCATCAGCGCGGAGCTGATTCTAACATCTGGCGGCCTCTTCAGCATCGCAGATGTGCTCTTTGAGGTGCTTGTTGTCTATCTCATTGCTGCCGCCAACATCATCACCGTTCAACTCTTTTTTGAGCTGTTCAAAAAAGAAATGCTGGCGGCGCTGGACTGGGCGGCCGTCTGGATCATTCTGCCAGCAGTCCTGAACCTTCTTGGCATGCGTTTTGAAGTTCTCGCTGACATTGCCAGCTGGATGCCTTACAACTTCCTGCAGAACGTCGTGCAGACCACCACCGTTGCCCAAGGCGATGTCATGGGCGGCTCTGTGAGCGTCAGCATCATCGCTCAAAAACCAGACGTGCTCTGGTACACCAGCGAGGGGCTCTTTAAATGCCTGCTGTCCGGTGCCATCGGTGTTACGCTCTTCTCCCTCGCCGGCTGGCTCGTTCTGCGCCGCCGCGATTTGTAAAAGGATGGTGCCGCCGTGTTTTCCCTAGCCGCCTTCCTCGTCACCCAATCTCCCGCCTGAAAGGATCTGTTTCCCATGCTCAATTACATCCGCTCTGAATGGTACAGGGCCACCCACACCCGCCCCTGCTATGTGATGACCGCCGTCCTCGTTCTCGGCATTCTTGCCTTCAACCTCGTGCTTCATTTCTGGGGCAGCGGCGCCGACTACTACGGCCACACCTCCTTTAGCTATGTCTTTTCTATCTCGGAGCCATGGCTCTACATCATCTGCGGCGCTGTTGTGGCGGCCCTGCTCTACGAAGGCCGCAGCAAAAACGGCAACCTCAAGAACAGCCTTGCCAGCGGACTCTCCCGCAGCCAGCTCTTTGTCGGCCAGTGCCTGACAGCGCTCCTCATTGCCACCATCATGATGGTGATTGTCGTTGCTGTCTGGGCCGCCAGCGCCGAACTGCTGCTCGCCCACACCGATTTCTGGACACTTGACGATTTTCTCTGCTCCGTTGCTGCCGCCTATCCGCTGGCCGTCGCCAGCCTTGTCTCCATCATTCCTTTCTTTCTGCTCTTCCGCCGTGACCTCACCGCCGTCGTCGGCTGGCTTATGATCTGGAACATCGCGCCCACCCTCTTTGCCGCTCTCGGGCTTAAATTTGCCTGGGCCTCCCGCCTGGCCAGCTGGATGCCAAAGAACTTTCTCTCCTTCGACAGCGTCGTCCGCTGGTGGGAGGAACCAATGATTCTCGAAAAAGCCCTCGTCAGCGCCCTCATCGGCATCCTTGTCTTCGGTCTGCTGGGCGTGGTATCATGGAGAAAACGCGATCTCAACTAAGTCGGGAGGGACCCCCATGTTCATCACCATCCTGCTCATCCTCGCCGTCCTTGCAGGCGGCTTTTTCGCCTATCGCTACCTCACCCTGCGGCATGCTCTACGCGCCACCCGCAATGAACTCGCGCTCATTCGCCGCGATCTCACACAGAACCAAATGCTTCACCTGCCGCTGCCCAATCCCGAGCTGGCCAGTTTGCTCGATGATCTCAACCAGCTGCTCGCCGACATCCAGCATGAACGCCAGAGCTACGCTGCGCGTGAGCACGCGTTTCAGCGCCAGATCGAAGCGGTGAGCCATGACCTGCGCACGCCGCTCACTGTCATCGTCGGCAATCTCAAACTCTTCCAGCAGAACCACCACACCCAAATCGCCAACGATCCAGAGCTTGCGGAAACCGTTGCTGTGCTCGAGCAAAAAGCCGAGGCCATGAGCGCCCTCGTCGGCCAATTTTACGACTATTCCCGCCTTGCTGCCGACGACATGAACCTGACGCTTGCACGCATCGACGCCGGCCGTGTGCTGCGTGAAACCCTTGCCGGCAGCTACCAGCTGCTCGCCGACGCCCATCTCAAAGTTGACATCAATCTGCCTGAACATCCACTCTGGGTGCTTGGCGACCAGGCGGCTCTGGCACGCATTTTCCAAAATCTCCTGCAAAACGCCAGCCGCTACGCCGAAACCTGTCTCTCTCTTACAGCCAGCGAGGACGGCGATCACCTCACGCTGCGCTTCAGCAACGACACCACCCATCTCAACGATGACGACGTCGCCCATCTTTTTGACCGCTTCTACACACCGGACGCTTCCCGCCATCAGGGAGGCACTGGCCTCGGTCTCACCGTCGCCCGCACCCTTGCCGAAGACATGCAGGGCAGCCTCACTGCCAGCGCCAACACACACAACGACAAGCGCCTGCTCGCCTTTACCCTGACGTTGAAAACGCTCTGATCTGGTACGCCAACCATCGTGGCGCGCTTTTTTATACGCGCTGCCTGAAAAACATGTATTTTGTCTGTTTCATATGATAAAATGATAGATAATAAAAAATAGGGGGTGTATGGGATGATTAGAAAAGCAGTTCTCAACGACATGGCACAATTCGACAGCATGTTTGAAGAGTATTTCCAGTACGAGAAAAAATTTGATTCCTATACAGCATTTCAGCGCGGCATTTTTCCAACACATACTGGCATGGAGAACGCCATCAAAAATGATGTCGTCTATGTATACGAAGACAACGGCATCATCTGCGGCAGCGTCATTTTTGACCAGATACAGCCACCAGAATTTGCCAATATACCATGGCAATACGCTTATAACGACGAGGAGGTCATGGTCATCCATCTTTTCATCGTACGTCCATCCCACTTCCGCCAGGGGATTGCCACCACGATGATGAAGTATGGCTTTGACCTTGCCCGCAGCAAAGGCTGCAAGGTGCTGCGCACCGAATGCGGCAGCCAGAATTTTCCAGCGGTGCTGCTTTTCAAACGCCTTGGCTTTGAACGCGCCGCCGTCGCATCCATCGTCATTGAAGGCGTTGTACCTGCCGACGGTCACGTCTTTTTAGAAAAACTGCTCGATTAAACGCACAAAAACAGCCATGCCCGAATGCAGGATTCGGGCATGGCTGTTTTTTACTGGCTCAATGGGTCCAGTCCAAGAACTGCACAGCACCATTTTGGTCGTTAGCGATGATCTCCTTCATCTTTTTAGCGAATGGGCAAGGGTAGCCGATCGGATTGCCTTTCTGGATGCAGCTGGCAAAAACAATCGTGTCGGCGCCGCGTTTCACCAGTTCGCGTGCACGCAGCACCGCTTTCTTCCCCGGGCAGCCGCCGCAGTTGTTGAAGCCGATGAGCTCAATCGGTTCCTCTGGCGGCACCTCAGCAAAAACACCGGAGCGTTCGCGAAGGGCCTTGAAGTCCGACGTACCTGGGCAATAATCTTCCGTCATGCGGCAGCGAATGATACCAATTTTCATACTAAAACCTCCCCTAGATCTTATTGCCTCCATTATACGCTCAAATTCCCATAATAAATAGTGAAATAATTCAAAAAGGCCGAACGATTTCCGCGTTCGGCCTTCTTATTTCTATAAATTCTTCACAAACAATGCACGAATGGCGTTCAGCACAGCAATGATCATCACGCCCACATCAGCGAAAATTGCCAGCCACATATTGGCAATCCCCAGCGCACCGAGAATCAGGCAGATGCCTTTAACGCCGATGGCGAAAACGATGTTCTGATAGACAATGCCCAGAATCTTGCGGCTGATCTTGATGGCCTTAGCAATTTTCAGTGGATCATCGTCCATCAGCACCACATCTGCCGCTTCGATGGCCGCATCCGACCCCATCGCGCCCATGGCAATGCCAATATCGGCACGGCGCAGCACCGGTGCATCGTTGATGCCATCGCCAACAAAAGCCAGCTTCTCTTTCTCCGGCTTTTCAGCGAGCAGTGCTTCCACCTTGGCGACTTTATCGGCTGGCAGCAGTTCGCTGGCGATGCTGTCGATGCCTAAAGCGCTGCCCACTTTTTCGGCCACATTGCGACGGTCACCGGTGAGCATCACCGTCTTACGCACACCGTTTTCTTTTAAGGCACGAATTGCCTCGGCCGCGTGCGGCTTCACCACATCAGCGACGACGATATGGCCAGCGTAACTGCCATCAATGGTCACATGCACGATCGTACCGACACTCTTGCAAGGGATCGCCTCCACGCCCACGCGCTGCATCAGCTTATCGTTGCCGCAAGCCACCGCCACGCCATCCACAAGGGCCATGACACCGCCACCGCTGATTTCCTGAATCTCGCTGACGCGGCTGCGGTCAATGACCTTACCATAGGCGCGCTGCAAACTCTTGCTGATCGGATGAGAGGATGCGCTCTCTGCATGCGCAGCCAGCTCAAGAATCTTCTCATTTTCCAGCTTATTGTGGTGAATGCCTACCACCTCAAACACGCCCTGCGTCAGCGTGCCTGTTTTATCGAAAACCACGATCTTCGTCTTAGCCAGGGTTTCCAGATAATTCGACCCCTTCACCAGCACCCCAGCCTTGCTGGCACCGCCGATGCCGGCAAAGAAGCTGAGCGGAATCGAAATCACCAGCGCACATGGACAGCTGATGACCAAAAACGTCAGCGCTCGGTAGATCCAAGTGCCCCAATCAGCAGCCAGTCCCAGGCCAATCATGCGCACCAGTGGCGGCAGAAAAGCCAGCGCCAAAGCCGCATAGCAAACGGCTGGCGTGTACACCCGCGCAAACTTGGAAATGAAATTCTCGGATTTCGACTTGCGTGAGCTGGCATTTTCCACCAGTTCCAGAATTTTCGACACCGTCGACTCGCCAAATTCTTTCGTCGTGCGAATACGCAGCACGCCGGTCATATTGATGCATCCGCTAATGACTTCTTCCTCGGCGTGAATGCCGCGCGGCACGCTTTCACCCGTCAGGGCGCTGGTATCCAGCGTCGAATCACCCTCCACGACCACGCCGTCCAGCGGCACCTTCTCGCCTGGCTGCACAACAATGATGCTGCCAATCTCAACTTCGTCCGGGTCTACCTGTTCCAGCTGCCCATCCCGCTCAATATTGGCATAGTCGGGACTGATGTCCATCAAATCGGAGATATTGCGGCGGCTCTTGCCCACAGCTACACTCTGAAAAAGTTCTCCGATCTGATAAAAGAGCATGACGGCCACCGCCTCGGTGTAATCGCCGCTGCCAGAATACAGCGCCAGCGCCACCGCGCCCACGGTAGCAACCGCCATCAGGAAACATTCGTCAAACATCTGACGATTCTTAACGCCCTTTGCAGCCTTCCAAAGAATGTCCCAGCCTACCACTAGGTACGGTACCATGTAACAGACAAAACGCAGCGCCCCTTCAAGCGGCAAAAAATGCAGCCCAATGAGCAGCACCAGCGCCACAAGAATGCGTACCAGCATTTTCTTTTGCTTCTTATTCATTGTGGTTTCTCCTCATTTTCGATTAAACATATTTTTAATCGTATGCTAAAATAATTGGCACTCGACAGCACGAGACCATGGCCGCAGAGTGCCCACAGGTTATTTCAAGAACACTTCACAGGCGTCTTCCACCTTTTTGCAATTGTCGCGCACTGTTGGCATGATCGCTTTTGGGTCCACATCGTCTTCAAATTCAATGATCATCTTCAGCGTCATAAAATTTACTACCGCATCCTTTACGCCAGCGGTTTTCTTTGCCGCTTCTTCCATCTTATTGGCGCAGTTGGCACAGTCTACATCAATCTTATAGGTTTTCTTCATGATTAAGGTCTCCCTTCGTCTCTCAAATCAACAATTAAACAATCTTTTATTTGTTGACCCCATCATACGGCATTATGCCTCTGTCGTCAAGTCTTTTTCATAAGAATTTATTTCATGATTGTCTCACCCATGCAGGCATACACATTCTCAATCACGGTGCGCAAATCACCATCCACGCCCAAAGCTCGGTCAGCAATTGCTGATGGAATGAACAGCTCACCCTTGTTGACCGTAATATAGAATGTTTCTGGCATATCCGCCACCAACTGCATCAGCGGTGCCTTGATCAGCTGATTGCGCACACCGATGCCCAGCTCCAGCACCAAAAGACGCTTGCCCCGCGCAGCCGTCAGAAAATCCTGAAATGCTTGCGCTTTCTGTTGCCAGCGCTGCGTGTGGAAATAGGCCTGACTGCTCGCCATATCCACCTCTACGGGCCCGCCGCAATGCGGACATGCGGAAAGCGCCACCGTTGGTACATAGCCGTCCTGCTCCAGCGACGCCATGCGCAGCACCTCTTCACGATTCGGCCACACCGCTTCCGAACATCCGCGGGCGCAGCGGCTGCGAGAGAACGATCCCTCCATGTCAAACACCTGCGCTGCTGCAAAGCCGGCCGGCACAAAATGATCCTCACCATTGGAAGTCAATACAAAACAAGGCTTATCCGCAGTCATCGCGCACAGCTGGTGCATCATTGGCGACACCGGCCGCTTATAACATTGCAGCGTCGCCAGACGGCTCCAAAAGCCCCACTTCTCCTCCTCGCTTGCAAAATGGTGAAACATCCCGTCCAACAGACAACGCCAGCCATGGCGCGCGCGAAAATCACCGAAATGACTGCGAAACCATGCATTATCCGCAAATATATGAAATCCCTCAGCAATTGACAAGCCATTGCTCGCACCAATAACAATTGCATCCGCTTCCTGAATGTGGTCTGCCACCTGTTGCTCGATCTTATTCATCGCATCCTCCTTCGTTCTTCATCCATTCTCTGAGCTGCGCCAACGATTCTGCAAGATCCCCCTGCACTGCCAGCGCACGTGTGCCCAAGTGCAGCGGTGCCGCTGTCGCTGATTGATTAAGCATGACATAAAACACGCCCTCGTTCTTTTCTGTGAGCCGCCAAAACGGCAGCTTGATGATGCTCGGTGTCATTTCACCAACGCCCAGTTCCAAAAGCACCACCTTCTTCAGTGACGATGTCAGCAGCCACTGTCTGAGAAACGCCTGATAACGTTCCAGTGCCGCCTGCCAATATTGCCCTTCGAGAAAGGTGTCATCACGCACCCAAGGCACCAACACACGCCCA
Source organism: Peptococcaceae bacterium (assembly GCA_019420345.1). GTDB lineage: Bacteria > Bacillota > Peptococcia > Peptococcales > Peptococcaceae > UMGS1590. The sequence continues at coordinate 5,619 of JAHZHI010000051.1, read as the reverse complement.
CATTCGGAGCAGCGTGGTACACAGTCTTCCGGCAGCATCACCCCATCAAGATGAGCCGTCAGCGTGTCAATCAAGGCACGGTTCTGCCAGATCGCATCGTGACACGGCTGACTGCATTGGCAATAGCTGAAATCGCCCTGGAAGGCACATACCTGTTCTTCTGGGAACACCCGGAAAAACTGCTGGTCCACGTTCGTCGTCAATATAAAGTGTGGCATGTCAGAAAGAATCGCTGCAAGATCTTTATAAGGCTGTCCCGTCGGCGCCTCCCACATAAAGCGCAGATATTGGCTGTAATAACCCCACTGCGCACCGTAGCTGGAATAGCAATGATAATAGCCGGCCATTGGCGAAGCGAAGCCATAGTACTCGCGAAACGGTGCCAACGCCTCGGCCAGCACCGGTGACCAATGATAGTGATCGTAGCCAGCTGCACTTGACAAGCCTGAACCGCCGCCCACCACCACTGCATCTGCCGTTGCCAGCACTTCTGCTAAACGCTTCAGCGCGTCCTTTGCTGCTGTCATTGTGCTGCGCCCGCCTGCACCAGAGCCGCTGCATCATGCAGCAGTGTGCCAATGTCACTCACCAACATCAGGCCACGGTCTTCGATGTCCTTTGGCAGAAAGGCATATCGATCATTGACACCCACATAGCGTGCCTGTGGCAGCGCTGCCGTCAAATGCCAAAATGGCTCCTGGATGAACATCGGCGTCAATCGTCCAACACCCAATTCCAAAAACAACAGCTTATCGTTTTCGTGAGCATTAATAAATGCTGTCACCTTCTGATACTCTGCATCATATTTTCGCCCCTGCAAAAAATTGCCGTAACCGCGCACCCAAGGAAACGCTTCTGCACCGCAATGTGGACAGCGTGGCAACAGTGCCGGATCGATCTCTGTGCCGTCACCCATTGATGCCACCATCGCTGACACGGGTGCCACTGCGTCCCATATGTCGTCGCTGCAACAGCGGCTGCACTGAAAGAAACGATGGTCGCCTTGGATCTCACTCACTTGGTGTTCCGGATAAATCTTCACAAACTGCGTGTCCTGATTGGTCGTTAGCACATGAAAAGTCTTGCCCCTGAGCAGCACATCCAGATCCATATATGGCTGACGCAGCGGCGCCTGCTGAGTGGTGTACAGAAACGTTGCCAGATAGCCCCAGAATTCTTCACGCGTCGGAAACGGATACTGCATACCGCTGAACGCTCCTTGAAAATGATATTTTTCCGCGAACTTGCCAAAATACTTGCGGTAAGACGGCGTATCGCCATAGTAAAAATCGCCGCCGCCAGCTGCTGACAATCCCGATGCACCACCCACCAGCACGCAATCTGCCTCATCAATCTGCGCCACCAGTGCAGCAGCTGCCTCTTTCTGTGTCAGCGGTGCCCGCTCGCTTAGAACATACGGCGTGCCGCCTTGGGCATACACACTATAATACCTTGAATATTTTTTCTGCTGAACGTTTACAACCAAATCTTCATAAGACTGCATAGCCATCGTCTCCTTTTCAACAATGTAAAATCTGCCTATTGTTATTTTAATTTTAACATCACGAATATCCTAGCATCCCCTTGCTCTTTTGTCAACTGGTTGTTATAATAAAATTAACAGCGAAGGAGGTATGCCATGAAATATTCCACCAAGCTCAGCGATGCCGCCCACATTCTCGCATTTATTGCCCTGGCACCAGAGAACGCCAGTTTGACCAGTGACGCCATCGCCAAAAGCATTAAAACCAATCCCAGCTACGTGCGCCAGCTTATGTCCTGCTTGCGCAAAGGTCAGCTGCTCACCAGCGTGCACGGCCACGCCCGTCCAGCGCTGACACGGCCGCCGACAGAAATCACTCTGCTCGACCTTTACCGCTCCGTCGAAGGTGACAAACCACTCCTGCATCAGGACACCCACACCAACCCGGAATGCGGCGTCGGCGTCAACATTCAGCTGGCACTGCGCGACTGCTACGATGAAGTGCAGCGCTGCGCCGAAGATGCCATGCAGCGCCTGACGCTGCAGGATGTGCTTGACCGCTACCACGCCAAACTCGCCCAGCTGGAAAACCTGCCGCAGTAAGCGGCCACCTGCCACCCGTCACTTGTTGGCGTGCCATCACGCCAGCCCATCATCACAAGGAGGAACCATCTATGAAAGTAGGAGTTATTCGTTGCATGCAAACCCGCGACTACTGTGCCAGTGGCCGCGACTTCCGTACCATTCTCGGTCACAAAGACGCCTTCGCCGACGTTGACGAAGACATCGAAATCACTGGCTTTGTTGACTGCGGCGGCTGTCCCGGCAAAAAAGCCGTGCTGCGCGCCCGACTGCTCGTCGCCCAAGGCGCTGACACCATCGCTTTTGCATCCTGCATTGCAAAGGGTACGCCTCTTGGCTATCCATGCCCCTTTGCCAAAAGAATGCGCGACCTCGTCGCCCACGATGTCGGTGACAACATTCGCATCATCGACTACACCCACGAAGCCGCACCAGAACAATAAGTCTCTTTTCCCCCAGGGTGGGATGTGATAAAATAACACCCAAGGAGGAATGCCTGATGTCAAACAACAATCTGCCTCACAACCATGGTCAGATTCCAGACCAACTGCTCGCCCACATGCCGAGCGTCGATAATTTTCAAATTGTCGCCGACATTTTCAAGCAGCTTGGAGATGGCAACCGCATCCGCATTTTCTGGCTGCTTTGCCACTGTGAGGAGTGCGTCATCAATATTTCCGCAATGGTCCACATGAGCAGCCCAGCAGTGAGCCATCATCTCAAACAGCTCAAAGGCGCTAAGCTCATTACCAGCCGACGTGACGGCAAAGAAGTCTACTACAAAGCCGCCGACAACGACCGGGCCAAGCTCCTGCACCATATGATCGAGCAGATGGTGGAAATTGCCTGCCCATCTGAACAATAAGCCGCTTGATCGCGGCCCACGCCTGTACGGCCTCCCACCGGGATGCCGCACAGGCTTTTTTTACAGCAGTTACTGCACGCCACCCTAAAGCGTGCTACAATGAAAAAGGCCCAGCGTGGCCTCACAATAAAAAAGGAGCGTATGACCTGTCTATGACAGCCGCCATAGCAACAAAACCATGAATGAACACACACTGCAAGTCCTAATACAATGGAGCCTGGTTGTCCTATCGACGCTGTTGTGCATCGTAATTCTTATCTTTTTCCTACTGATTCTCATCAAGGAACACACCTTAAAAAAACAAACGATGCAGCGCCAACATTGGCGCGAAGCCGTGCTGCACCATCTGCATAACGGTGTTCCACTGCCGCCCATCCCCAAAAGCGATGAAGCCATCGTACTTGCTCTCATCCTAGAACAAGCAGAATACGACAACGCCGACTACAGCCAATCCCTTCTTGCACTTGGACTAGACCAACAACTGATCGCCGATCTTCACAACAACAGCAATAAAATTCTTGCCATCAAAAACATCGGCATCTCCAAAATCCCTCAATCTTTCGCACTGCTGCAGCCCTACTGGAACGCCAAGGATTTCGACGAAAGCTATTTCAGCCTCTACTACACCCTTGAACTGCCCCATACCTCTCTAGAAAATCAAGACATTCTCCAAGCCATATTAGCTGCTGTCTTTAACGGCGAACGCAAAGTAGAGATGATCCGCCGCCTTGCACTCCCCAACGCCATGCTTCTGCAGCACATTCACCAGCCAACATGCAGCCACGACGACTGCGCAGTTCTTATCGCCAGTCTCCGAGCTGATACGCTCAGCGACCAAGAGATCTTAACGTTGGCACATCTTGCCAAAGATGACATTGGCTTGCAAAAAGCCCTCATTCTTCTGCTGACGCGCAGCGACCAACCCGCCGCAGCACGCATTCTGGAACACTATATTGGGCCACAACAGCCGGTGGAACTGCGCATTGAAGCAGCCTATCGCCTTGGAGAACGGCAAACCGAAGCCGCTTTTGCACTGCTCAAGCGCATGCTCTACGACGAAAACTGGGAAGTCCGCACCCACAGCGCCATCAACCTGCTTCACTACGGTGACCGCGGACGCTGCTACCTTGAATCGGTGTGTCAGGATGTCAACGCATCCGCAGCCAGCGACATGGCACACCTGCAGCTCTCCATTCATCCACCGTCCACCACAAACGCCGCACAAACCCCACACAAGGAGGACGCACCATGAACGCACTGATCGTCCGTATCGCGCTGTTTATCAGCGCACTCATCTTTATCTATTTCGTCGTTGTTGTCGTCATGTACAGTGTCAGCATCTTTAAAGCCATGATGAACATGAAGACCAGCCGCAAAGTGGCCGACTCCAACATTGATCTGCCGTCCGAAGCGCTGGCTCCAGTGTCCATCCTTGTTCCCGCCTATAACGAATCGGCCACCATCATTGAAAGCATCGAATCTCTGCTTGCCTCTGATTACCCTGCGTTTGAAATCATCATTGTCAACGACGGCTCAAAAGACGACACCTTAGAAAAAGTCGTCACCCATTTTCACCTTTCACCACTGCCCTTGACCTTTCCTCAAACGCTGCCTTGTCAGCCCATCCGACGCATCTACACCGACCTTAACCGTCACAAGATCACCCTCGTTGACAAAGAAAACGGCGGCAAGGCCGATTCTCTTAACGCCGCCATCAACCTCAACCGCTTCCCTCTCATCTGCTGCATCGACGCCGACTGTATGCTTGAAACCCATGCTCTCAAGCACATTGCCCGTCACTTTGCCCGTCGTGCAGAAACCATTGCCGTTGGCGGCATCGTGCGCATTGCCAACGGCTGCAAAATGCAGCGTGGCACCATCGTTCAACCCCGCGTGCCAAAAAAGATGATCGAAAAAATCCAAATCATTGAATACCTGCGCGCTTTTCTTACCAACCGTTTCAGCAAAAATGAAAGCAACAACATGCTCATCATCTCAGGCGCCTTTGGCATGTTCCGCAAAGATGCCGTCGTCCGTGCTGGCGGCTATCGAAAAGGGCTTGGCGAAGACATGGAACTCATCGTGCGCCTGCACCACTACTACATCGAGCACCACCTGCCGTATCAAATCACCATGGCATCCGATGCGGTGTGCTGGACACAAGCCCCCTCTTCTTACAAAGACCTGAAAACCCAGCGTGTGCGTTGGCATCGCGGTCTTATTACAACCCTATTCAATTATCGCAGCATGCTTTTTAATCCTAAATATGGTAAAATCGGCAGCATCGCCTATCCACAGCAAGTTTTTATTGAATTTGGCGGCCCATTGATCGAAGCACTTGGATATCTTCTCTTTGTTCTGCTTCTTTTTTATTTTCAACTCACCATCACCGCCATTCATCTATTTCTCATGGCCTACCTCTGCGGGGTCATTCAGGCACTGTTTGCAGTCATCGCGGAACGTTTTGCTTACAACGCCTATCAAAGTGCTGGCAACAGCGCCCGCCTTATTGCTGCCTGCCTTGTCGAACCGCTCTACTATCGGCCATTGACCGTATTCTGGCGGCTCCGCGCCTGCCTGCCCTACCGCCGCAGCAAAGCCACCTGGGGCAGCATCCAACGCAAGCAATTTTGACACGGCGAATTTACAATCTAAGTGCAACAAAAAATGACTCATAGAACTTCTGGTA
>JAHZHI010000050.1 GCA_019420345.1 Peptococcaceae bacterium | reverse complement strand
TCAGCTTGTCGAAAAAGGTCACCGCAAGGTGGCCTTTTTCTCGTCTTAAGCCTCAACATGCAGTAAAATGTATATGGGGTGATTCATATGTTAGCTAAATATCCAAATAAACGTAACGTCATTGAATTTGTCAGTCTTGAAGCCATGGTTCCAGAAGACCACCTTCTCCGTAAAATAGATGCTGCCATTGATTTCGACAAAATCTATGATTTTGTCGAAGACCTTTACTGCGAAGACAACGGCCGTCCCAGTGTCGATCCCGTTATCTTATTCAAGATCGTCCTTATCCAGCACATCTACGCTATCCCTTCCCTGCGCCGTACCCTGGAAGAAATCAATATGAACATGGCATACCGTTGGTTCTTAGGCATTCCCATCAATGATCCCATCCCTCATTTCTCCACCGTCAGCCACAATTTCAAACACCGCTTTTCTCAAAAAACGATCGAATATGTTTTCCGCTGGATTTTAAATACTGCTGCCGAAGAAGGCTATCTCGACACAGAAGCGATATTCATTGATGGCACCCATATAAAAGCCAGTGCCAATACAAAGAAAAAAGCAAAGAAGTCCGTACCCAAACAAACCAAACGATACACCAAAGAACTTTTTGCTGAAATCAACAAAGACCGCGAAGAACATGACAAAAAACCCTTTGACGACGATGACCAACCACCAGAAGAAAAAGAAGCCATCGTCTCAACCACAGACCCAGACAGCGGACTCTTCCACAAAGGAGAACACAAGAAATGCTTTGCCTATGAAGCCCACACAGCATGCGACAGCCACAACTTCATCTTAGATGTCGTCGTTACAGCAGGAAACATTCACGACAGTACAGCCTTTGATCCACTCTACGACCAACTATGTGAACATTATCCAGGGCACCAGATCGTCGTCGCAGACAGCGCCTACAAAACACCATGGATCTGCAGAAGAATATTTAGCCAAGGACGCATCCTTTCAACCGCCTACACCAGACCAAAAGGGAAAAAAGGCGGACACCCATGGTACGAATACGTCTATGACAGCTACAATGATGACATCATCTGCCCCGAAAACAAAATACTCCATTACGCCACCACCAATAGAAACGGATACAGAGAATACAAAAGCAGAAGCTACATCTGCGCAGCGTGCCCGACAAAAGAACAATGCACCAGTAACGCAAAGAACGAGAAAACCGTTACCCGGCATCTGTGGAGTGATTATGTAGAAATGGCAGAAGATGCCAGACATACACACAAATACAAAGAGCTGTACAAGCAACGACAGGAAAAGATAGAGCGCGTCTTTGCAGATGCAAAAGAAAAGCATGGGATGCGCTATACACCGTATAGAGGCTTGGCCCAAGTGACAAACTGGGTGAAGCTTAAATATGCTGCAATGAATTTGAAGAAACTGGCAATGTGGAAATGGAAGAATACACACGGGACGCCAGTGGCAGCTATCTGAGGGAGGATAGCTGCTATTTTTCCGAATAGATGAAAAAACCCTATTTTGGCAAAAATGCCAAAATAGGGTTTATCTACAGTCTGAGACCTGAAACATGCGTGTTTCAGGTCTTTTTTGTTTGTTTCTTGGGAAATTATCGGTATAATAGAGAGGTGCCGATGATTAGGCAAAAGATCGTTATGAAAGAAGGTCGCAACGTGATCGAGATCAAAAATCTATCGCATATTTATCACCCTGGTACAGAACATGAGGTGAGAGCGCTTAATCATATCAACCTCCGCATTGAGGACGGCGAACATGTTGCGGTGCTGGGAAGAAACGGCTGCGGCAAATCGACGTTGGCCAAACATCTCAATGGTTTGCTTCTGCCGACGGAAGGCAGTGTCATGGTGGACGAATACGACACCACCGATGAAGAGCACGCGCTGGACATTCTGCAGCGTGTAGGCATGGTTTTTCAAAATCCAGACAACCAGCTGGTTGCCACAACGGTGCTTGAAGAAATTGCCTTTGGTCCGGAAAACCTTGGCTTGCCGCGCGAAGTGATTTTTGAACGTGTGGACGAGGCATTGAAGCTCGTGCAGATGGAAGATTTTCGCGACGCTATGCCGCATCATCTCAGTGGTGGGCAGAAACAGCGTATTGCCATTGCTGGCATTATTGCCATGCGTCCTGAAACCATCGTGTTTGACGAACCAACAGCCATGTTGGACCCAGATGGCCGGGCAGAAGTTATTGGAACCATGCTGCGCCTCAATCGCGAAGAAGGATTGACCGTTGTCAATATTACGCATTTCATGGAAGAAGCCGTTCTGGCTGATCGTGTCATCGTCATGGATGACGGTGATGTGGTTATGGAAGGCACACCGCGCGAGATATTTACACATGTGGAGGAATTAAGAGCGCTGCACCTGGATGTTCCAGCCATTACGGAAATTGCGGTGCGGCTGCATGACAAATATCCTTTTATTCCACGGGATGTTTTAACAATAGATGAAATGGTGGATGTACTATGTCATTAGTCTTAGAAAATGTATCCTATATCTACGGCGAGGGCGGTCTTGAGGAAACCAAGGCGCTGGACAATGTGTCCCTGTCGGTGCCGGATCACAGCTTCGTGGGCCTGGTTGGTCACACCGGAAGTGGAAAATCCACGCTGGTGCAGCTGATGAACGGGCTGATCAAGCCAAGTCACGGGCGTGTGCTTGTCGATGGCTTCGACCTTGCCGACAAAAGCAAAGAAGTGCGTGAACGACGCAAGCAGGTGGGTTTGGTCTTTCAGTACCCAGAGTACCAGCTGTTCGAAGAAACCATTGCCAAAGACATTGCCTTTGGTCCTAAGAATCAGGGGCTCACTGACGACGAACAGATCGAACGTGTGAAAGAAGCCATGGCGTTGGTCGACCTTGACTATGAAACTTGGAAAGATCGCTCGCCGTTCGAACTCAGCGGCGGTCAGAAACGACGTGTTGCTATTGCAGGTATCGTTGCCATGCGCCCACGCTACCTGATTCTTGATGAACCAACGGCCGGGCTCGACCCGCTGGGCCGTGATCATATATTAGAAGCCATCTATCGCTTGTATCAGAAAAGCGATATGAGCATCATTCTTGTCAGCCACAGCATGGATGATGTGGCGCGTTTCGCCAATTACATGATTGTCATGAACAAAGGAACGAAAGTGACCGAGGGCAGCACAGAAGAAGTGTTCGCACAGGCGGATCTCCTGGAGAGCATCCATTTGGGCATTCCTTCTGTGATGGCGCTGCTGCGCGCTCTAAAAAGAAACGGCATGGATGTAGAAACCAACGCCCTCAATGTAGACGATGCCTGCTGCATTATTGAAGCAGCGCTCGCAAAACGAAAGGAGGGGCGCTCATGCTGAAAGACATTACGATCGGCCAGTATGTGAAGGGCAATTCCATCCTGCATCGGCTCGATCCACGTACCAAGATTTTTGGCATGTTGGCGATCATGGTGGCATTGTTCCTCGTCAACAATTGGATCGGTCTTGTATATACCGCTGTGGTGGTCTTTGCAGTGCTCTTTCTGAGCAAGGTGCCGGTGAAGTTTTATATCAAAGGTGTACGTCCGCTGCTCTTTATTTTGGTGTTTACAGCAGCCATTCAGATCTTCCTGACACCAGGGACTGTTTTGTGGCAATGGGGTATTTTGCATATTACGGCAGAAGGTGTGCGTTTGGCCATCTTCATGTGCACACGCTTGGTGCTCCTTGTCATGACAACGAGTGTGCTGACTTTGACCACCACGCCGATCGTGCTGACCGATGCTGTGGAAAACCTGCTCTCTCCGTTCAAGCGCATTGGCGTGCCTGCTCATGAGCTGGCCATGATGATGACCATTGCGCTGCGTTTTATTCCAACACTGATCGATGAAACCGATAAAATCATGAAAGCACAAACTGCGCGCGGCGCCTCCTTTGACGAAGGCGGCCTGATGAATCGCGCGCGTGCCCTGCTGCCTATCCTGGTGCCGTTGTTTTTAAGCGCCATCAACCGCGCCAGCGAGCTGGCCATGGCCATGGAAGCGCGCTGCTACCATGGCGGCGAAGGACGCACACGACTGCATGAATTGTCCTATGCAGGCCGCGACCGCATTGCTGGCATTGTGCTGATTGTCATTCTTGTTGTGGCTGGTTTGTCCAGGATGGTGATCCTGTGACAACGTACAAATTAACCATGAGCTATGACGGGGCGCAATTTGCGGGTTTTCAGCGTCAATCGGACGAAAATCTGCTGACGGTGCAGGGCCTGCTGGAAGAAACCATTGGCACTCTGTTCAAAACGCCTATTCACATTCATGGCGCTGGGCGCACGGACGCTGGTGTCCATGCCCGGGCACAGGTGGCTCATTTCAGCATGGAGCGCACCATTCCTGCTGAACGCTTACGCTACGCATTGAACCGCGCATTGCCGCCGTTTCTTGTGGTGAGCGAGGCAGAGGAAGTCGATGCGGCGTTTCATGCGCGTAAAAGCGCCATTGGCAAATGGTACAGCTACCGCATCTATAATGGACAAACACCGCCGGCTCTGGGGCACAGTTATTTTACGCACATTCCGCAGCCGATGGATCGAGCGCTGTTTGCCGCCGCTTTGCAGCAAATGACCGGCGTGCATAATTTCGAAGGTTTCTGTGGCCGAGGCGCCACCGTCAAGACGTTTGATCGCATCTTATACCTGGCAAAGCTTTGCGTTGATGCAGACCATCCTGCATGGTGGCAGGTGCATTTTGTGGGCGATGGTTTTCTGCGCAAAATGGTGCGTAATCTGGTGGGAACCGCTGCCGATATTGCTTTGGGGCGGCGGCCGCTTGCCTGTGTCGAAGAAGCACTGGCGACCCGTGACCGCAGCAAGGCTGGGCCAACGGCGCCTGCTGAGGGGCTGGTGATGGAGGAAGTCTTTTATGATTCCGAGCGCCTGCAAGCTTGCCTGGACACATTGACAGCGGCAGCGGAAGATCGCGTGGCGCCGCTGTTTGCCTGTTTGTGAGGACGCGCGAAGGCGGCAATTCCCCTTGACATCTTCTGCGGATTCCAGCATAATTTTTATATATTCACGGTGAAAGGAGAGCGATCTTGTGGCGATACAACGCTATTTGCGCGTGGCGGGCACGGTCCTGCTCGCGCTGACAATTTTATGCATTTGCGCGGTGCCAAGCGGCATCATTCCAGCCATGGTTTCACTGATTGTGGCGGCGCTCGCTGCCCTTGATTTACTGGCAGTCACAGTGCTGACAGTGCTCAAGGATCACAGTTTCAGAGGGGGCGTTCAAGCGCTTTTGTATGTGGCAGTGCTGCTGATGTTGGTTGGCGGCATCGGTTCTTCTTTATGGAGCAATGGACTGGTCGTTGAAATGTCCCAAGGTTCCACTGCAGAACTCAATGGCATGGGCATGGATGGCTACACGCTTTCCTATGAATCTGCCATGGGAATGAGCATGAATGATGCATCGTTTGATATTGTTCTGACGCGTCCTGATCAGGTGTCAATCCACGAAACCATCAGTCAAAGTGCACCAATGGTCTATGACGGCATCGAGATCCATCCTCTTCAGGCAGGTAATGGCAGCATCGCTTTTCTGGTGCAGTACGATTGGTTCCGGCATCTGATTTGGATTGGCGGCATTCTGTTTGCCATCAGCCTTGGGCTGAGCGCCATTCCAGCAGTGCGCAGAAAGGGGGATGGGGCATGCTGATGACCGTTCTTTTCTATATCATCGCAGTCTGTCTGGCCCTGGTGCTGATTGGATGGTCGGCCAGCGAGCTGATGCACATCTGGCAGGCGGGCGCAGTAATGAGTCTGGTGTATCTGCTGACAGCGGTGGTGATGATCGTGCGCCTGGTGATTGTCTGTGTGCGCGGTGATGCGCTCACAAGCGGCGGCGCCTGGTGCATTTTTGCGCTGACGTTGGTGGTAGCAGCGCTCTACATGCATTTTCGTCTCTTTGGCACGATGATCGTGCCACTGTCGGCACTGTTGCTGCTCGTACTTGAGATGTGCCTCTATCTTGGTAAATTGCCGGGCATTAACTTTTGGCTGCCAATGGTTTATCGTACCTTGGTACCATGGGGAAAGAGCGCCGTGGTTTTGATGATGATTGGCCTGGGAATTGCGGTAGCTTGTCTCCTGCTTGCTGTGCCAACCTGGTGGCGCGTGCGCAATTTGGCAGCCCGCGAAGCGGCAGAAGCCGCCAAAGATGATGCGGCTGCAGAGAACGACGAACCGCTCAGTGAAGCGGCCATTCGTGCACGCATGCTGCAAAAGCAAACCGACGACGTCACCCGCAAAATGCCGCGTGTGCTTTCACATTTTGCCTGGTGGGCGCTGGCTGTGCTGAGCTTTGCGCTGGGCGCTTATGTGCTCTGGTGCCACACGCTCTACGGCGTCTACTGGCTCTGGCAGCCGGTCACTGCATTGGCAGTGGTGGCCTGGGTGCTGCTCTTCATCGGTAAAGACATGCTCTTCGCCCGTACACATTGACAATAATGCAACAGCCTCAATGAGGCTGTTTTTTTGTACGCTTTGTAGCCCTGAAGAAAGGAAAAATAATAAAGCACCGCAATATCATCAGGATATTGCGGTGTTTTTTGTAGCTTGGTTATTATCGTTTATCTATGGTAGACTGAAAGAAATGCTTTTTTAAAAGGGGCGTTAACCAATGACAAGTTATCCGTTAAGTTACCAATATTTGATGCAGTATCGCGAGCAATTGCTGCAGGAAGAACGCAGTCAAGGAACGATCGAAAAATATTTACGTGATGTGGAGCAATTTATCGTTTGGCTAAATGGTGCTGTTGTCGATCGAAGCAAAGTTGCAAATTGGAAAACGGCATTATTGGAACAACACCTTGCGCCAACAACCATCAATTCCAAGCTGGCAGCGCTCAACGGATTCTTTCGCATGTTAGGCTGGCACGATTGCCGCAGCAGTTACGTTAGAGTGCAGCGGCGCATGTTTCGCGATGCTGAGCGTGAACTCAGTCGTGATGAGTATGAACAATTGATTCATACAGCGCGCGTGCAGGGCAAGCGCCGACTGATGCTTGTGATGGAAACCATCTGCGCCAGCGGTATCCGCGTGTCCGAGCTGCGCTACATCACTGTGGAAGCAGCGCAGCGAGGCAAAGCTGAGATCATGCTCAAAGGCAAGGTACGTGTGATCCTGCTGACCAAAAAACTTTGCAAGAAACTGCTAAACTATGCTGCAAAAGAAAAAATCGCCCGCGGTGAAATCTTCCTCACCACAAGCGGAAACGGTTTATCACGACGACAGATATGGGCAGAAATGAAAGCACTGGCAGAGCAAGCCGGCATAGATGCGCATAAAGTCTTCCCTCACAACCTGCGGCATCTCTTTGCCACCATCTATTATTCAACATATAGAGACATCGTTCGCCTCGCTGATGTGCTTGGCCATTCTTCAATAGAAACTACCAGAATTTACCTTCTCACCAGTGGCACTGAACATTTGCAGCAGCTGGAGCGTTTAAAGTTGGTTTCATAAGAACAGACAAAATCAACATTTTGTCTGTTCTCTTCTGAGAAATAATTCTCTCTTTTGTTTAATTACAGAAATTATACCACATGTACGTGGTTTCCGTAAAGAGATAGACAAATTTTGCGCATGAGAAAAAGGGTCCTCAATATATAAATAGTGATGACCCTTGCTTAAGATCGCCCAAAATATATGATATTCATATCATATTTATTGTTCTTGATCTTATAAAATTATATATCCTTCTTAGTACGGAAGAACCGTTATAGACAAAATGTTGATTTTGTCTATAACGGTTTTTTTATTTGGAGGTGAGTATCGTGCGGGAATCATTGTCAGAATATTGCCGCCGCGAACAGCGGGAAGAATTGCTGGAAGAGTGGGACGAGGCTCGTAATCTGCCGCTCACCCCTGAAACCGTCAGCCATGGTAGTAAAAAGCATGTCTGGTGGACCTGCGCCAAGGGGCACCACTGGCAGGCCGCCGTGCACACCCGCACAGGCAGCGGCACTGGATGTCCCTATTGCAGTGGGCGTTTGGCCATTCCCGGTGAAACCGATCTTGCCACCCGCTATCCGGATCTGGCGAAGGAATGGCATCCGACGAAAAACGGCGACCTTACTCCCGACCACGTGCTGCCAGGCAGTCACCACATGGCTTGGTGGCGCTGTGAGCAGGGCCACGAGTGGCGGGCACAGGTGAAATCCCGTGTCAACGGCGCTGGCTGCCCCATCTGCGGCAACAAACAGGTGCAAGCTGGGGATAATGATCTCGCAAGTCTTTATCCGGACCTTGCCGCGCAATGGCACCCGAAAAAAAATGGCGCCCTTACGCCAGCGGACGTGGTGCCTGGCACCCGCCGCAAAGTGTGGTGGTGCTGTGAGAAAGGGCATGACTATCAGGCCAGCGTTGCCAGCCGCGTCAACGGCAGCGGCTGCCCCATCTGCGCTGGCAAGAAAGTGCTGGCAGGGTTTAACGACCTGGCTTCTCTTTATCCAGCCATTGCCGCCCAGTGGCATCCCAGCAAAAACGGCGCACTCACGCTAGACAAAGTCGCCCCAGCCAGCAACAAAAAGGTTTGGTGGCGCTGCGAAAAAGGCCACGACTACCAGGCGGTCATCTCCAGCCGCACCATGCGCGGCGGCGGATGCCCCTACTGTTCCAATAAAAAAGTGCTTGTCGGCTACAACGACCTCGCCACCCTTTACCCAGCCGTCGCCAAAGAATGGCACCCGACCCTCAACGGCGCCCTTACGCCGCAGGACGTCACTCCTGGCAGCAGGCGGCGTGTATGGTGGCAATGCAGCGCAGGGCACACCTGGCAAGCCGTCATCTACAGCCGCACCGGCAGCCAGCAATGTGGCTGTCCAGTGTGCAGCGGCCACACCAGCGGCAAACGGCGGGCACGATACCAGGAGCTGGAGGCCAGCACTGTGGAATCGCAGATGCACAACGGCGCCATCACAGTGCCGCGCACGCCCGGCGAAGCCATCAAACAGAAACAGTTGGAATAGACAGCAGGAAACCACAGCTTTGCAGCCACAGGCGCGAAGGTGTTTGATATAAAGAAATGACAAAATAAGGAGGAATTTGTTATGAACAGCAAAAAACATACACTGTCCAGAAAACTATTGGCGACCCTGCTCACAGCCACCATGCTGATCACCATGTTTCCGGCGAACGTGTTTGCCGGTGAGCCTGGAAGCGGTGAACCGACGACTTCTGTTACTTCCGAAAGCAACGGCGTAACGGTAAATAAATACGTGTCGGGGGATAGCGAGAGCGGCTACAACCTGACGCTGGAAGCCTATGCGTCGAACCAGTTGACGACAACAACGACCACTACTCCATTGGATATTACGCTGGTGTTGGATGTATCTGGGTCGATGGATGATCACTTCATCGATGGATATACAGAATATACTCCTGTGTATGAGCTCGATCAATCAGAAAGTTACTTTGTCAAAATAGGTGATAGCTATAGAAGTGTTTCTTATTATGAAGGCGGGCGCTTTGTTCAGAAAGGTTGGAGTTATTGGCAGGGATGGAAACAGTATGTTGTTCAGCCGATGACTAGTGCAGAAGACTTCGAACAGTCCCACATCCAATTTTATGAAGCTGCCTATGTTCAAGGTCAAAGCAAAATGGACGCTCTAAAGAGTGCGGTAAATACTTTTATCAATCAAGTGAATGAGAAAAATACTGCTATTTCTGATAATAGTCAAAAACATCGTATTTCTTTAGTAAAGTTTGCAGATAATAGCTATGCTAATAGCATTGGAAACGATAAGATTTCAGATTATAGTGATTATAATTTCACACAGGTTGTAAGTGACTTTTCTACTAATGCGTCTGATTTAACGAGTAAAGTTACTGCATTGGATGCTGGAGGTGCAACCGCAGCGGAATATGGCTTAACATTAGCGCAGGAAGTTATCAATGGACAGTCAAACAATGTAAGCAATTTGCAAGGTGCTAGAGAAAATGCAAAAAAGATCGTTATATTCTTTACAGATGGAAGCCCAAATCACAGCAATGGCTTTAGTGAATCTGTAGCCAATAGTGCTATTGGAAAAGCAAAAGAGCTTAAAGATAATAATGTTGATGTGTATTCTGTTGGTGTCTTTGAAGATGTTAATAGTGTAATCAATGGATACATGAATGGCATTTCTTCCAACTATCCAAATGCAACAGCATATAATAGTCTGGGAGATCAAGCGGCTGATAAATACTATAGCACAGCTGATAGTCCTGATGCCTTGCTGAAGGTTTTTGAAGGTATTGCCGAAGAAATTACAACTGGCACCTTAACGGCCAATCCGGATTCAACCGCTGTGTTGAGCGATACCTTGTCGCAGTATTTTAACCTCCCTGATAATTTCTCTGACACAGATGTTACAGTGAAATATGCTCCGGCAACAGGGTATGATGAGTCTAAAGGTTTTACTTTTGGAACAGCTGGAGACCTGCCAGAGGGAGTTTCTACGACTGCGAACGTTGATGATGAGCTGGGAACAATCACGGTATCTGGTTTTGACTACAAAACGAATGCCGCTTCCTACAATGCATCTGGTGAGCCTCGAGTAACTGGTGGTAAATTGGTCGTCACCTTCCCGATTGAGATTGACGAGGCAGCTTGCAATGCAGACATAACCATCACCGATGGAATGTATCCAACCAATGATACAAGTGCTAACGTTGGCTTGCACTATAAATCTGAAAACGCAGATGAAAATGATACCTGGACTAAATTGACGGAGTCGCCTAAGGTACCATATACAAAACAGGCGTTTAATGTTCGCTACGAATTTGAGGCAGAAGACGGAAGTACATTGCCAGAAGGTGTAACTGAGCAGTTGCCAGCAGATAGCCCAGCTTACAACGGAGACACAGTTACTCCTTCATCAGAGTTCACAGCAGTACCAGAAACAAAAGATGATGGAACGAAAGGAACCTGGACATTTGTTGGATGGGAGCCAAGTAGTGAGATTATTAATGGAAAAGATGTAACATTCACAGGTACGTGGAAATTTACAGAAACAGAAAAATACAATGTTCGCTACGAATTTGAGGCAGAAGACGGAAGTACATTGCCAGAAGGTGTAACTGAGCAGTTGCCAGCAGATAGCCCAGCTTACAACGGAGACACAGTTACTCCTTCATCAGAGTTCACAGCAGTACCAGAAACAAAAGATGATGGAACGAAAGGAACCTGGACATTTGTTGGATGGGAGCCAAGTAGTGAGATTATTAATGGAAAAGATGTAACATTCACAGGTACGTGGAAATTTACGGCGGACACCTACGATTTGATCTATAATGTCAATGGTGGACAGTTTGGCGGAAGTGATGAAAAGGAAGCAACAATTTCTGATCTTAACGCAGGACAAAGATATACTCTTTGGACGGCCGAGGGAGCAGAAGGGGAACAAATTCCTGAGAACATGACTTTCCCAACACATGCAGATGCAATCTACGAAGGCAAAGAGACGAAGGTTGTTTTCATTGGCTGGACTCAAGATGAGCCTGAAAAGAAAGATGAGATCTACGCTGCTGGTGAAAACTACGGAACGACTGTTGACAAGGTAACGTTCGTAGACAACGACATCACTGTCTACGCTGTTTGGGGTTATGACACCAATGGCGACGGTGTTGCCGATGCTACGCAGGTGATGATTCAGCCTGCAGCTATGACCATCTATACTGGCGGGGAAGGCTATACGGGCGTTGTTGAAGACCAAAATGGTAATGTTATAGATGCGACTACGGACAAAACTGGCCTTCCTGAACCAGGTTTCTATTTCATCTTGCCATACGATCTTGACCAGAAATTGAAAGATGCAGAAAGTACAGAAGGTGCGGTTGATCTTACAGATTACCTGACATTAAGTGGTACGACCACTACCAGTGATCAGAGAAGCTGGACGGTGAAGCTCTATGATGATGAAACAGGTCACAATAGCTCTGCCTATGGTAAATATGTGTATAGCTTTGTTGTTCCATCGGGACAAGATCCGGTTCGTCTACAGTTTGAAGATGAAAAAGGTAATATTACTGTAAGTGATGAATTTGATGTTGAAAAAGAAGATGAACTTTATCAAAACTATACAATGAATATCTACAAAGGCAATGTAGAAGGCACTACCGTTCAGGCAACAGTAACGGTTGGTGGTCAGGCATACAGTGCTTCTGTTGGGACAGTGGACAATAACTTGACCATCCGTCGAGTAACTGGTGACGGACAGTCAAATGGTATTGTTGACAATGTTAACAATACTGTTAATACGGTAACCGCTTCTACTGAAAATGGAACGCCAACCTACTATATCAATGGCAGCCAGATTCAAGTTACTAATCAGGATGCCGTTAAGCTGTTGGTGGATAGCATTGTAGACAATGACGGTACGGTTCATGACACACTGCTGGATATGGCGGAAGATAAACTGCCATCCGAATACACTGATGTTGAGTTCAAGTACCTCGACCTTGTTGACAGTTCCAATGGTAATGTTTGGGTCACGATGGGTAAAGATGATTCCCTGACGGTGTATTGGCCTTATCCAGCAGGAACCGACAAGAACGACGATTTCACCATCATTCACTATAAAGGTTTGGATCGTGACTTTGACTTAAGTGATTTGAAAGATCAGAAATCTACTATTGAAGTTTTATCGACAGAAAATGGTAAGTTAGAATGCACAGATAAAGGCATTAAATTCACCGTCAGCAGCTTCTCCCCATTCGCTTTGGTTTACGATAAGCAAACCTCTGGCGGTGGAAGTACTGGTGGCGGCACCACGCCAAATCCTCCAGCTCTGAACACAGAAGATCACTTCTCTTACGTGGTTGGGTATGAAGATGGCATGGTGAAGCCTGAAAACGCCATCACCCGCGCTGAAGTGGCATCGATTTTCTATCGCCTGCTGAAGGACGATGTACGCGATGCGAACACGACCGATGTTTCTGAATTTAGTGATGTGAGCGCAAGCGATTGGTATGGCACGACGGTGGCAACGCTTTCGGCAATGGACATTGTCCGTGGCTATGAAGACGGCACCTTCCGTCCAAATGCACCAATCACCCGTGCTGAATTTGCTGCGATTGCGACCCGTTTCTTTGAAGAGACTGGCGCAGAATATGAACCAGGCACCTTCGATGATGTGACAGGCAACGAATGGTTCGCCAATGCGATTGCCGATGCTGTTGAGCTTGGGCTCATTGGCGGCTATCCAGACGGTACCGTACGTCCTAACAACAACATCACCCGTGCCGAAGCATGTGCGATTGTTAACCGCACGCTGGGCCGTATCCCTCATGTTGATCATCTGCTGCCAGCCGATGAAATGACAACCTGGCCGGACAACAACCCTAGCGATTGGTTCTACGCCGACATGCAGGAAGCAACCAACGGTCATGAATACGAATGGACCACTGAACAGGGTCAGAAGGTTGAAGAATGGACCGAGATCCTGGATAAGGATTGGGAAGACCGCTGATCGCTTTTAGGACAAACAAAAACGCGAAGCCTTTGCGCTTCGCGTTTTTTGTTTGCTGTAATGTGTTAAGAATAAGAAATGCCATTGCCCTTCGGCAATGGCATTTTTTCATGTGTCGCTATCAGTAGGGGTTGTAGGATTTCAGGAGAGCAGCTGTGCGTTCCCTGGGATCCTCCTTATAATCGTCTTGAGCGAGGTGTTTTTTGAAGACTTTCAGGGCGCCTCTGTCGTTGTCGATGTAGTAGGCGCGGGCGATGTTGCCGTCGGTGTCTTTATCGGCGCTGTCCCACCAAACGGCAGCTTTGATGCGCGGATAGTGTTCGAGCTGTTCGAACATGTCTTCCACCCAGGCGGCTTTGTCGCCACCGTAGCTGGAGCAGGCAAATTCGGTGATCATCAGCGGCTGCTCGTATTGCGGTGCCATCTGTGCGTAGATCGGATCGTAGATTTCGTTGAAGCTGCGCCAGGTTTCACCGTCATAGTAGTCGCCAGTGTTGTAGCCGGTGAGGCCGACGATGTCGACGTATTCATCGCCAGGGTAGTAGTTGTCGGCGTTGTTCCAGGCGAAAGCCGGGAAGGATTTTTCATTAGGGTTCCACACCCAGAGGGTGTTCTTGTTGGCGCCTTCTTCTTCGAAGATGCTGTAAATGTAGCGGTAGAGTTCAACATAGGTGCTGCAGTCGCGGGCGGTCCAGTAGGCGGAGTAGTTGCACCAGTCGCCGTTCATTTCATTGAATGGGCGGAAGAGCACCGGATGGCCGAAGCGGGCCACATCGGCGGCGTAGGCATGGAGGAAGTCGTCATATTTACCGTCGAGCACGTCGTAGACTGTGTTGTTTTGGCTGAGCGGGTCGTAGAGCTGGGTTTGCAGGGTCAGTTCAACCACGCTGCCATTTTCCCAGAGTCGGCTGAGGGTGTTGTAGATGTTGTTTTCGGTGTAGTCTTCGTAGATGTTGGAGTAGCAGAGGACAATGTCGAAGCGGTGGGAGAGCTCTTTTTGCACATCAAGCAGACCACGGATGCTTTGCCCGCTGACGGATGGTTCAAAAAGCCCCCAGGTGAGGTCGGCATCGTCGCCAAAGATGCGCTGGTAGAAGTCCTGAGTTTCAGCGGTCAGGTCGGTGCGCTGGCGTGGCTGGCGCGGATATTCCTTGGCCTCGACGGTTGGTGTGAAGCTTTGGAAGCTGGCGGCCAAGTCGCGCAGGCTGTCGGTGCTTACTGGCTCCTGGGAGGTGAGCAGGAAGGAATAAACATTTTTGCCTTCGACGATGTCAACCAGGCCGTAGTAGTTGCGGTCGCCGTCGACGCGCGTCAGTGCGCGGCGCTCCCAGGTGAGATAATGGGTGGTGCGTCCGTCGAGGGTGTCGTCGATGGATTGGTCATAGGTTTTGGTGAAGTCCCAGGTGTTTTCCAGAAAACGGTTGGAATAACCGAGATAGGTGGCGGCATCAACATCGTCGCTCAGGGTTTGAGTGAAGATTTCCAGGCGCGTGCTGTCGCTGGCGAGGGTGCTGCGGTAGGTGGCGTCGCCCATGTCGACGACTTGCAGGCCGTCGGGCACGGAGATACTATAGCCGCCAGCATTATTGGTGAAGGTGCCTGCGGCGAAGGTGAAGACGTCGTTGGCTTCGGCGGTGGCGACGGTATCGGCGCTGTTGGCGTTGAGGCCATTGGCCAAAGATTGGGACGCGGTGGTCAAGGTATCGTAGACGGCGACCGGGGTGGCCTCCGTGTTGATGGTGTCGGATGTGCTGCCGCAGCCGCTGAGACAGGACGCTGCAAAAAGCGCCAGCGCGGCGAGCGTGAGTGATCGTTTCATGGCACGAACCTCCTGTGTTGCTGGTTTTCTTCCATTGTAGTGGATGCTGGTAGGGGCGTCAATCTTTATCCCGGGCCTGCTTGCATGTTGTCATTTTTCTGTGTACACTAGACAAATAGACCAATTGTCATTGTTGAGGAGGGATCACTATGCGACTGATCATTGGCGCGACGGCAAACGCTGTGCGCGAGAAAATATTGGCAGAATTGACTGCAATCGCCGAGCAGCGCGGGCGGGCCTATCTTTTGGTGCCGGAGCAGTTCACGATGCAGTCGGACATGCAGCTATTGGCGCGGCTCAAGGTGCCGGTGATGATGGACATTAAGGTCAAAAGTTTCGGTTCGCTGTCGCGCGAAGTGCTGGGACGCACCGGCGGCATCAAACTGCCCTATGTCAATGAAAGCGGGCGGCGCATGCTGGCGCAGTATCTGTTGGGCGAGCATCATCAGGCGCTGGCGATTCTTGGCCGCGGCTGGGATCAGAGCGGTGTGGCGGCGAAGCTGGTGGAAACGCTGGGTGAGTTTCGCAATCTTGGTATGGCGGCAAGCGACGTGGCCCAGTTGGCAGAACAGGCCGACGAATCGCCGCTTTTGGCAGAAAAGCTGGCCGACGTGAAGCTGCTCTTGACGGCTTATGAGGAAGCCCTGGGCACTCAGCGGCTGGACAGCGAGGCGCGGCTGTCGCTTTTGGCGGAAAAGGTGAAGGAGGCCGATTGGCTGGATGGACTGACGATTTATATGGATGGCTTTCATTCGCTGAGCCAGCCTGAAATGGCGGTGCTGAAAGCGTTGGAGGCGCGCGGTGCTGAGCTGGCGATGGGCTTGGTGATGCCGCCAGAGATGCTGACTGAGCAGCGCGGCTGGTGGGCGATGCACACGGCGTGTCAGGCTTCGTGGCGATTTTACGAAAGCCTTGCCAAGGCAGGGATGCCGCTCAGGATTGAGGCGCTGGATGCGGCAGGCACGATGCTTGACGATGTGGTGCCGCTGGCGCAGCATCTTTTTGCGTATGAAACGCCTGCCTGTGAAGGCGGCGACGCGGTGGAAATCTGGAAGGCGCCGCAGCCGCAGACAGAGATTACCTATTTGGCTGGCGTGATCCGGCGCATGGTGGCCGAGGAGGGGCTGCGCTGGCGCGATGTGCATGTGACGACGAACCAGCCGCAGGTGTATTTTCCGCTGATTGCGCGCATTTTCAAGCAGTACGAGATTCCGGCGTTTATCGACGAGCGCAAGGCGCTGGATGTGCATTATCTGGTGCGCTATCTATTGAATGCACTGGACATGGTGGCGCATCGTTTCGCCTATCCGATGGTGTTTGCCTGCCTGCAGACAGGCCTTTCCGGCTTGACGGAAGAGGAAGTGGTGGCGCTGGATTACTATGCGCGGGTCAAGCATTTGCGCGGGACGATGTATTTCGATGCGCGTTATTTTGAGATGCCGGATGAGCAGGTGACATCGCGCAAGGTGGAAGGGCTGCGGGCGCGTCGGGAAGCGGCGCTGAAGGCGCATAAAGCGTTCACAGAGCGTTTCAAGCCGTTGTACGAGGACCTGCAGGCAGCGCAGACGGTGCGCGAATTTTCGACGATTGTTTATCATTTTCTCACGGCACCGGAGCTTTTGGTGGCATTCCATGAAAGTGACGCCTACAAGGAGCCTGCCCAGCTGGAAACCGACGATCAGATTGTGGAAGCGCTGGTGGCGCTGTTGGATCAATTGGTGGCGACCATTGGCGAGATGACAGTGTCGCTGGAGCAGTACATTCGCATTCTCAGCGAGGGGTTGAGCGAGGCCAGCCTTGGCATTGTGCCGCCTGCGCAGGATGAGGTGCAGGTGGTCGAATTGGGCCGCGCGCGCACAGGGCGTTGCAAGGTGCAGGTGGTTGTGGGCATGAGCGATGCCTGGCTGCCGTCGCAGAGCGTGTCGCGCACGATTTTCATTCGCGAGGAAAAACGCTGGCTGGAAAAAGCGGGCGTGGCGCTGCAATACGACGAAGGCCGCATTCTGGAAGATGAGGCGCTGTGCCTTTATGAAGCGATGGGCAAACCCACGGAGCGTTTGATTTTTTCGTATCCGCTCAGCGCAAGCGATGGTGCTGCGATGAACGAGAGCGTGTTTATCACGCGGGCCAAGCAGATTCTGCCGACACTGCAGAAAAGAGAAAAGAGCCTGATCGCTGCCTTTGACGAGGTGTTGCCGTATTTGGAATGGGAGAGTTTGAAGGTGGCTGCCGATTGGCTGCGGCGCTATGCGGCTCTGCCAGAGTTGGCGGAGAACGATCCGGAAGGCGTGCGCTGGGCAGCGAGTGTGTACCGTTATTTTGAGTCGGCTCGGCCAAATTTGGCGCCGTTTTTGAAAGATGGTCTGTATTACACAAATCTGCGCGCCAAACTGGCGCCGGAGGTGGTGCAAAAGCTTTACCCGGCACTGGCAGAAGGGCGCGTCAGCATCAGCGAGCTGGAAAGCTGGCAAGGCTGCCCTTACAAGCATTTCCTGCGTTATGGCATTCGCCCGGAAGAAGAGATCGACTATACCTTGCGCAGTGACGAGCTTGGCAATATGCTGCATGGTTCACTGGACCAATTGACCCACGATCTGCGTGAACATCCAGAATATCTGGAATGGGACGATGCGTCCATTTACGCGCAGATGGATGCTTATTTGCTGGCAGAGGAACAGCGCCAGCTGGACGGCCAGCGCAGCGGCGAGGCACGCAATGCGGCGGTGCTCGACAAGGTGCGCCGACAAGGGCACAAAGCGGGCCGTTTCATCATTCGACAGCTGCGCGAAAGCGCGTTCACACCACGGTTCAATGAGGTGTCTTTTGGTGAAAAGGCGCCGATTCTGCCGCCGATTTATTTGGATTTGGGCGGACAGATTCTGCGCATTGAAGGGCGCATCGATCGCATCGACACCTGGCGCCAGGGCGGCAAAGTGTACGCGCGGGTGATCGATTATAAATCGGGCTTCAACAGCTTTGATATTACGCGTGTTTGGGCGGGGTTGGATTTGCAGCTGCTGCTGTATTTGCGTGCAGCGTTGGGCTGGCGGCAGCAGCCATTGCCAGCCGGCGTGTTTTATCTGAGCATGAAGGAACCGTTCATCGATACCGACAGCCTCGATGATGCGGAGATTGAAGCTCTGTTCACGAAAAATCTGCTTATGGACGGGGTGTTTATTGACGATCCGGAGGTCATCGCGGCGCTGGACAGCGGCGTCAAGGATGGCACGAACCAGGTCATCGCTTTTCGCGGCCGCGGAAAGACGGTCGACAACTGCCTGAGTGCGGAGCTCTTGGAACACCTGCTGGCACACACGGTGAAGGCGGCACAGGACACGGTGCAGGCTGTGATGGATGGCGATATTCGCGTGCTGCCTTTGGATGAAAGCCAGCAGGGTGGCTGCAAATACTGCGATTACATGGCAGTGTGCCGTTTTGAAAACAATCGCAGCGGCAACCGCATGCGTGCCATTGATAAAGTGGATTGGAAAAATGTGAAAGAACTTTTGGAGAAGGAGGTGCAGGCATGAACTATACGGCTCATCAACAGGAGGCCATCGAGGCCCGCGGCGAAGATTTGCTGATTTCGGCGGCGGCGGGCTCCGGGAAGACGCGTGTGCTGGTCGACCGCATTGTACATATGATGGTGCACGATCGTGTGCCGCTGGCAGAGATGCTGATTGTCACGTTCACCAATGCTGCTGCCGGGGAGATGCGTGCACGTTTGCGCCAAGGCTTGCAAGATGCTGTGGCAGCGGCTGCGGATGAAGAAGCGAAGGCCTTTCTCATCGCTCAGCTCGAAGAACTGCCAGATGCGCATATTTCCACGATGCATGCATTCTGCATCTCTGAGCTGCGCCGGTTTTATCATGTGCTGGCGCTGGATCCAAATTTTAAAATTCTGCCTGAAACCACCACTACGATTCTGCGCGAGGATGCGCTGGAAGAAGCGATGGATGTCGCCTATGCCGAAGACGATGAGAAGTTTTTGAACCTGGTTGCGGCCTATGGCGGGCGCAACAGCGATGAGACGCTGCGCGAACTGGTGCGCAGTGTGTACAATCGCATTCAAGCCCATGCTGAGCCTTTGGCTTGGCTGGAGAACGAGGCGGCAAGTTATGCGGAACCGATGTCGCCGTCAGCGCTGGCTGTGCTGAATGCGCTGGTCAGGGAGAGCTGCC
Source organism: Peptococcaceae bacterium (assembly GCA_019420345.1). Classification (GTDB taxonomy): domain Bacteria; phylum Bacillota; class Peptococcia; order Peptococcales; family Peptococcaceae; genus UMGS1590. The sequence goes on along the minus strand of JAHZHI010000050.1, from coordinate 34,106 downwards.
AGGCTGCTGAGGCCATGTGTGCAGAGATGCGAACGTTGGCGGATATGATGCCGAACGCCGACAAGCTGCACGATATGATCAGCGACGATGAGGCGATCATTCGCGGTCTGCGGCATTGTCTGGATGCGGATGATGTTGCGGATGCGCTCATGGCCTATCTTTTGCCAAAGATTTCCTGGACACGGAAGCCGGCAAAGCCAAGAAACGCCACGGAGGATGTGGCGGAAATTGACGACGCTATTGCCGATTTGCGTAAGGACATGAAGGCAGCTGTCGAGGATCTGGCAGCGTTGGCTGTCAAGGGCGGCAGCGCTCGCATTCAGGCGGATCGTGCGCTGGTGTTGCCGCATTTGCAGGCGTTCGCAGCGCTGGTGCGGAAGTACGATGCGGCGTATCAGGCCGCTAAGCAGGCGCGCAGCGGGCTGGATTTTAACGATCTGGAGCATGGCATGCTGCGGCTTTTGCAGGATGAAGAGGCGTGCGCAGCCATTCGCCAGGAGGTGCAGTATATTTTCTTTGACGAGTACCAGGATGCCAATCCTATTCAGGAAGCCATTGTCGAAACGCTGGCGCATCCAGGCCATCTGTTCTTTGTCGGCGATGTGAAGCAGGCCATTTATCGTTTTCGCCGCGCCGACCCGAATATTTTCAACAGGCGCTACGCCCGTTATCGCGACAGTGAGGACGGCAGGCTGATTTTCCTGTCGGAGAATTTCCGGTCGCGCGCAGAGATTCTGGATTTTTCCAATGCCCTGTTTGAGCAGCTGATGACGCCTTCCTTGGGCGAAGTGGATTATCGGGAACCGGGGCAGGCATTGGTTTGCGGCGGCAGCTTCGAAGCGGATGCGAGCGCTGTGCAGTGCGTGGCGATTGAAACAGAGCCAGGCGCAAAAGGCGATCGTGAAGCGGAGTGGATTGCCGCGGAGATTGAGCGCTTGGTGGCGGCAGGGCACTGCGATTATGGCGATATTGTTGTTCTCATGCGTTCGCCGCGCAGCCGCCTTCATGGGTTTGAGGACGTGTTCAAAGCACATCATATTCCTTACTACAGCGACAACTCGGTGGTGGGCTTTGAGAACCTTGAGGTGCGGCTGTTCATTGCCATGCTGACCGTGCTCAGCAATGACACCTTGGATACAGCGCTCTTATCGGCGCTCTTATCGCCGTTTGGCGGGCTCACCGATGCTGAACTTGCGGCCATTCGCCTGACAGCGCCGGAAGGAACGTTTTCGGCGGCTTGCAAAGAGTATGCGGCGTCTCATAAGGATCGCATTGCTGACAAACTCCAGCGCTTTTACGAGCACGTCAGCGCCTGGCGAGCGGCGTTGCATTATGAACCGTTGGCGGATGTGGCCCTGCGCCTTTTTGAAGAAAGCGGCTACGGTGCTTTTCTGTTGGGCATGGACGATGGCGTCGAGCGTCAGCAAAACGTGCTGGCGTTCATTGACACCATCAGTGAGTATGAGCGCGCCCATCGCTATGGTTTGCCTGGTTTTCTGCATTATGTGCAGACCTTGCAGGCACGCAGCATGGATTCTTCATCGCCGGGGATTGGCTTGAGTGAAAATGACCACTGTGTACGCATCATGAGCATTCACAAAAGCAAAGGGCTGGGATTCAAGGTGGTCTTTTTGGCGGACATGGCCCGTTCGTTTAATTTGCGTGACAATCGTCCGGCCATTGTGGTGGATGATCAGCTTGGCGTGGCAATGAATGTGGTTGATCTCGACCATGCCACCACCCATCATTCCTTTGAGAAGAAATTGCTGTCAATGAAAAACCGCCGCGAGACGTTGTCCGAAGAAGTGCGCCTGCTTTATGTGGCGCTGACACGTGCCATTGACCGGCTTTATCTGGTGAGCACTTTAAAGCCGAAAGAAGTGGAAAAATGGCAGAAGCGACGCGGTCACGCGCGGGCTGATGTGAACAGTTTCCGCAGCGGCACGTCGTACCGTGATTGGCTGGGACTGTGTCTGTGCGATCCACGCCATCGGCTGTCGCTGAATGCTGGGCAGCCGTTGTATGAGTGGCGGTATTTAGGACTGGAAGATTCTTTGGTCGTTGAAGAAGAAACCGCTGCGCCAGCGTACCAGCAGCTGCTTGAAGCGGCTGATCCGACGCTGACGGCTGAGATTGGTGCACGTTTTCATCATGAGTACGCCTATCAGGAGGCGACCATGATGCCTTTCAAAAAGACCGTGTCCCAGCTTGCGAAGAGCAACAACGTAATGCCAGATTACGTCAAACAGTGGCCCGCCTATGATGAAACAGCCCGTGTGCAGCAGCCTGATGTGCCGGTGCCGCCCTTTATTCAGGAGCATTTGTCGTTTACAGGCGCAGCCATGGGGACGCTGATGCACCAAGTGGTGCAGTGGCTGCCGCTGCAGGCGCAGGACCGCGACATCATCGAAGCGGCGCTTGACGATCTGCAAGCACGTGCCTTTCTCACACCGGAGGAACGGAAAGCCGTTGACGTCGACATGCTGGAAGCGTTTTATCAGAGCGATTTTGTGCGGCGGATCGTGCGCGAAGGTATTCACGTTGAGCATGAAATGTCTTTCACCATGCACTTGGACGACTACATGGTCGATGGCCAGATCGACCTTTTCTTTGAAACCAAAGACGGCTACGAAATCGTTGATTTCAAAACCGACCGCAGCATGAACGCCGACCGCTACCGCAAACAGCTCGACCTCTACGCCCAAGCGCTCCAAGCAGCCCGGGGCAAACCCGTCACCCATCGCTGGCTCTACTGGCTGCGCTTTCAGAAAGCGGAAGAAGTGTAAAAAACAAAACAGCGGTGGAGATCTGAAAAAATCTCCACCGCTGTTTTTATGATGCGTGTTTTGCTGGTGCATTTGTGAGGATGTAGACGGCGACGAGGATGATGGCCATGCCGATGATGTCATAGAAGGTGAAGTGGGTGCCAACCCAGAGATAGGAGAAGATGCTGGCGGCAATGGGTTCGATGCAGGCGACGATGCTGGCTTTGACGGGGCCAATTTCAGCGACACCAGCGAGAAAGGCGGTGAAGGCGAAAACGGTGCCGACGAGGACGAGACCGGAGAAGGTAAGCACACTGTCGAGGCAGATGGTGGGTTGGTAGTCAAAGGGGCGTGTGATAATAGACAGACAGATGCCGCCGATGAGCATGGACCAGGCGGTGACAGGCAGGCTGCCCCATTCCTGAATGATGCGGATAGGGATGATGTCGTGGGCGGCAAGGAAAATCGCCGAGGCAATGCCCCAAAATAGACCTGCCTGAGAAATCGCCAGAGAGGTGATGTCGCCATGGGTGGCGATGAGAAAGACACCGATCAGAATGCCCACGAGGGAACAGGCTTCACGCCAGCTTGGCAGGCGTTTGGTGGTGAGGCAGACATAGAGCAGGACAAAGGCGGGACCGCTGTATTGCAGGACGGTGGCAGTGCCCGAGTTGGTGTTGGCGATGGCGGTGAGGTAGGTGTATTGTACGGCCATCATGCCGAATACGGAGAAGAGCAGGAGCACTGGCAGATCACGTTTGTTTTTGATGATGCCGATTAGGGCACGGCCTTGGCCGCTCGCCAGACAGATGAGAATGAGCAGAATGCCGGCACTGAGAAGGCGAATGGACGTCAGCCATTCGCCATTGGTACCATAGGTTTTGAAGAGATGCTCACTGCAGGTGCCGGAAAAGCCCCAGCCGATGGCGGCAATGATGGTGAGCAGAATGTATTTGAACTGCATGTTTGCGATGCTCCTTTGTTAGGGATTAGTACAGGGTGTTGATGAAAAGAAGGAAATCTTTCATGCTGTCGAAGTTGCTGTTCATTTCGAACCGCGGCAAGTGATAGAGATCATAACTGTCGTTGAGGTTGAGACAAATGTTGTTGTAGCTGTCAAAACCGATGGACAGTCCAACAGCCTGCATGGCCTGGGTGGTTGTGGCGTTGCTGGTGCCGTAAGGGTAAGCCAGAGCTATAGGCAGGCTGCCTGTTTCGTCCAGGAGTTTGAGATTGTTGCGCAAGAGGTCTTTGGTGATGCGCTCCCAGTAGGTGGTCCAGTCTTCGCCTGGACGCTGCTCTGTGAATGGATAGGTCGTGGAACCATCAACGTTAAGCTGTGTGACGTACGAATAATAGGTTTCACTTTGCAGATTCACAAGACCGCTGGCGGTCATTTCTTCAAGCTCGTCCCAGGTGAGCAGTGGAAAATCGTAGTTGTCGTGGTATTCAATGTAATAGCCGATGACATTGACGGTCGCTTTGATGTTGTATTTTTGCAGGATCGGGAATGCCTGGGTGTATATTTCTTCATTACAATCATCAAAGGTAATCATCACTGCGCGCGATGGGAGGCTTTCTCCGGCATTGATGGCATCAAGCAGATCCTGAGGGGTGATGAAGGTGCAGCCGATGTCGGAGAGGGTCTTCATTTGTTCTTCAAACTGTGACAAGGTAATGCCTGGTTCAACAGGTTCTCCTTCGTCGTTTTCGTCGACAAAAGAACGATAAGTCAAAATTGGCAGGTGCTGCCCACTATTGTCGAAATATCGTGCCAGCTGGCGGGTGTCCTGATTTTGCCGCAGGTGCACATTGATCCAATGGGCGTAAAATTCACCGGGTGATTGATGAAAATAGGCATAAGGAAGTACGAGGGTAAAGACGACCGCGCCAATAAGCAGGCCGATGATAAAATTCCTCAGTGCTTTCAACATGGTTGTCCCTCCTTCGCAAACGGGGTATAATCAAAGAAAATTGTCTTTCCTAATGATAGCAAATTTATGGATACAAAGAAAGTAGGGAGCGTAAAATGGCGATTCGTTTTCGTGGAATGCTTAGTGATTTTTCACAGCTTGAATATGGATACTGCCCGCCGGAGGCCGTTCCTCTTGAAGAGGCAAACGAGATGGAAGATGTGTTGGTTCAGGCGATCCGTCAAAGCGTACCGTTATTCATCTTAGTGATGGCGCTTTCAGTAGTACGGCTGATGAAAGGCTTGGATTGGAGCCGTGATTTTTCTGTGTGGTCACTGGGCATTGCGTTTATTATATGGTTTGTGGCATATATGGTGCTGATTCTTGCCCACGAATGGATTCACGCGCTGTTTTTTCCACGACGAGCGGTCAAAGATGTGTGGATTTATCAATTCCAGGCGGCGATGGTGTATTGCAACACGCCTGTAAAACGTACACGCTTCATTGTTATGAGCCTGGCGCCAGTAACCATCCTAGGCTTTCTGCCGTTCATCGGCTGGCTCCTCGGCGCAGCGGCAGTATCGCCAGTGGTGTCGATCTTTTGGATGTCTATGTGTTGGTCGATGATCTTTGGCGGTGTTGGGGATTTCTACAACGTGCGTAATGTTATCCAGCAGGTGCCACGAGGCGCTTATGTGTTCAATTATGGGCTGCACACATATTGGATCGAAGACCCGAGAAAGAAGAAATAACAAAAGACCGGATGCAAGTCCGGTCTTTTGTCATGTTTCGGGTATCAGTTGGTGCCTTCGGCCTTTGCGATTGCTTCGGTAAGATCGGCGCCAAGGTCGAGATCATGGAAGCTGTCGTCATCAGGCAATACCATTTCATATTTAATGGTTTTGTCAAATCTGGCAAAGAGATCTTTGGCTGCAAGGTCGAGGATGTGTCCGCCGTGCTTTTTGTCGGATGAGATAAAATGGCTGTGCCAGCCTACCGTGTTTTGGCCTTCCATAAAACGTGGGCAATAAAAGGCGATGACGGTGCCATCGATATTTGTGAGGTCAAACACGGATTGCTGGCTCATGACGGTGTCCAGTGGAGGATAAGGTTTTTGCTGTGGATATTCACTGCGCACCTGGACGGTGTCATAGTGTCCTGTAATTTTGACCATGTAAAAGGCATTGATACCATATTTGGTTATTACTGTTGACAGCTTTTCATGCAGGTCTTTTAGAGAGGTGGCGCTGTTTATCGTGGCTGTAAAATCTTCTTTGAAAAAAGTTACGTCGCCGAAGGGAACCAACGCATCATCAACGGCTTCGACGATGCTGCCGTCCGACAGCACCTGGTAGACCAAGCCATCCAGCATGATCAATTCGCCGTCCATGCTGTCAAACGTGCCAATGCCTGTGTCGCCGTGTTTTTTGAGCGTTTTTACTTTGACAAAGCCGTCATACTGCCCAAGTGTTAACGATTGCAGCAGTGCAACTTGGTAGATTGTTTCGCGGTCTGTTTTCTTTTCCAAAATGAGGGTCTCCTTTAAAGGCCTTTTTGTTTATTTGAACGGAAGTGCTATTACACCCATTCTCGGCAGCTGACGAGGAGATCGATTTTCTTCCATTGGTCATCTTCAGTAATGGCATTGCCTTCTTCGACGGAAGCAAAGCCGCATTGTGGGGAAAGCGCGATTTTGTCTCCAACGACAGATTTTGCTTCTGCAAAGCGTGCTTTGAGCGTTTCGGGATCTTCAAGCACAGGATTTTTGGTGGAGATGAGTCCGGCAACAAAGGTTTTGTCGTTGTCTTTCATGCCGGCCCATGGCGCAAAAGAACCCGAGCGTTCATCATCGTATTCAACGAAGTAGATGTCGTATGGAATCTGCATGATGATTGGAGCTACGGCGTCGTAGAACCCAGCGAAAAGAGGCTTGCCTTTGAAGTTCCCTTTGCAGAAGTGGGTAGCGATGGTCATATCTTTAGGATGATTTTCCAGCGCTTTGGTGGAAACTGTTTGGAACCAACCGAGTACTTGTTCCTGTGTGTAGCCGTTTGCGGCAACTTTTTTGAGGAAGTTGTCATCGATCAAGTAGGTCCAAGAGGTGTCATCAATTTGCAGATAACGGCAGCCGTGGTCGTAGAAGTCGCGAATGGCATCTTGGTAGGCCAGCCCGATGTCATTGATGAGAGCGTCGAGGTCATTGCCATAGTAAGGGGTTTCTTTGTTGCCTAACTGCAGCACGTGGTCAATGAGAATCATATTTGGGCCGGAAATGCATTTCTTAGCAGTGATGCCATCGTATTTCTGAGCCAGGCCATGCAGGTAGTCCCAGGCATACATTTCAGCATGGGCTTTGTTTTTATCATAAGAGAATTTTCCTGTAACCTGGCCATATTCTACTTCGTGAACGCCACCGGCCAACTGCTTGGTGACATAGATGGTATCGAACCCATCAAATTCTTTCAGCCAGTCCAGGTGCCACCATCTACGGCGGAATTCACCATCAGTGATAAACTGCAAACCATGAGCAACTTCTTTTTCAACGAGTTCTGCGATGGCTTTGTCTTCAACGGTTGTTAATGCTTCTCGTGTGATGGTTCCCGCTTTGAATGCGGCACGCGCTTCTTTGATCGCGTTTGGTCGAAGAAACGATCCAACGACGTCAACTTTAAATGTAATCATTGTTCAAACCTCCTTTGAGTTTGTCCATTTATTATACAAGATTTTGGCGTAGAATAGTATGGTTTGGCGGCAATAATAAAAAAGTGAAATTTTGCTTGAATGTTTTTGTAAACTATTTTAAAATAAATATGTGCCACCTTTATGGCGCGATGAAAAATGATATATAAAGCCGGCTTTTAAGCGTGAAATCTCAAGGAGTGCTTATCCTTGATGATTTCACGCTTTTTTGTTTTGAAAGGAGTTTTTTTATGGAAGAAACAAACAAAATGGCATTGATGCCAGTGAGAAAATTGCTGTATTCCATGGCGGTGCCGTTGATGATGTCACTGCTCATTCAATCAATGTACAATATTGTGGACAGTATGTTTGTGGCGCGTTTGTCCGAAGAAGCTTTAACCGCTACATCGTTGGTATATTCCATTCAATTTTTGATGATTGCTATTGGTGTGGGTACGGCGGTTGGATTGAATGCCTTGCTGTCACGAAAAGTGGGTGAAAAAAAGGCAGACGAGGCTTGCCGCATTGCAACCACTGGTTTACTGCTGATGCTTGTAACGTCAATGTTCTTTAGTTTTGTAGGGCTGTTTTTTTCAGACAATCTCGCAAGAATGATGGCAGACGATGCCGTTTTGCAAGGATTGTGTGAAGATTATCTGTCCATCAGTTTGGTTTTTGGCTGGGGGATTTTCATTCAGACTTATGGTCAGCGCTTGCTGCAGGCTGTGGGAGATACCTTTTTGTCGATGATCTCGTTGATTGTTGGGGCTTTGCTGAATGTGATTCTTGACCCAATCATGATCTTTGGCTTGCTTGGGTGCCCAGCGCTTGGCATCAAAGGCGCTGCGATTGCCTCTGTGATTGGGCAGCTTGCAGCTTCTGCAACGGCATTGATTCTAAATCGCCTAAAAAACCCAGTGATTCATGTGCATTTAAGAGGCTACCGCTTTGTTTGGAAAGATGTCGCCGCAATATACCGTGTTGGGCTACCGACTATTATTATGCAGGCTTTGGGCAGTGTCATGATGCTGGGGATGAATGCCATCCTTTTGAACGTATCAGCAACGGCTGTCGCCTTTTTCGGTGTCTATTACAAGCTGCAAAATTTCCTTATGATGCCAATGAATGGTTTAGGACAAGCGGCCATTCCTGTTGTAGGATTTAATGATGGGACAGGAAACAAAGAACGTATCCGCCAAGTGTGGCGTGTGTTAATTCCAACAGCATTTGTTTTTGCGCTATGTGGTACGGTAATCTTTATGGTACTGCCTCATCAGCTTTTAGCACTTTTTGCTGCCAGCGATGCCATGCTTGCAATAGGCATTCCAGCTTTGCGCATTATTTCGGTAACCTTTGTCTTTGCAACAGTCACGATGATGTGCGGCTATTTCGCATCCGGCCTGGGCAATGGTCTGATCAATATGATTGGCACAGCACTTAGACAGCTCGTCATACTTGTGCCATGTGTGTATGTACTTCTACACACAGCAGGGCTGCCTTGGGCATGGTTTGCATTTTGGATCGCAGAAGCTGTCGCTTTTGTCTATAGCTATTTCGCGGCAAAACGCTTGTTGGCGAAGCTGTAATCAATAAAACACCGAAGCTAAGCAATGGCTTCGGTGTTTTGTTTGCTTTTGTTGATGGATTTCCTTACAATTGAAACAACGGGAGGGATTCATCATGAAGAAGGTCGTCAAGATTGTACTGGTGGTGGTATTTGTTCTTTTGATCGGCTTAGGCTGCCTGATGGCAGTATTTGGCTTTATGCCAGATGGTCAGGACCTGGAGGATGCTGGTGATCAAACGGAAACGCATATGACTGAGGAAGCACCTGTTCAGACGCTGGATATAGGTGTGCATAAGAACGATAACGACGAATTGGTTTTTGACGTTACGCTTGACGATTTTATTGCCAGTTACAATGGCTATTATTGGCAGGATGATAAGGAACGTTATTTGCGGCCGCTGGATGAATGGCAGGTTTCGACACTTGACAATACCGTAGAATCCGCTTATCCTGTGACGCAGTATACGCATCGTGCAGAGGATGATGTGTGGACGTTGCCAGTGATAAACGTAATGGTGCCAGAAGGCGGCGAAGACATTCAGCAGGTGGATCTCAATTACGATGAGCATAGTTACAGTGAAGCATCCTATGCATTGTTTGAAAAAGATTGTTATTACACGCTCAAAGTATTTTTTCCAGATCTCAGCGATGAACAGCTGACTGCACTTTGTGAGGCCATCAATCAAGGATCTTACGACAACACCTTCCCATCCACGCAGCAATACCGAACAGGCAGTGCGCAATTACCAGCCATGTTGTACTATCGTGACGGTATTGGCGTGTTTGGTTATTTCGCCATCGGGGCGCCTGTGCATTTCTGCGTGGTGCCGGTGGACGATGCCGTGATAGCAGAATACACAGCCAGCGGTGTGGATGTGCAGAAAATTGAGGGATAACAAAAGGCAGTGCCAAGATGCGGCGCTGCCTTTTGTTGGTGGCTGATTCAAGTTCTGAGTGTAGAGCGTTTTTTATAATAATGTGAAGTAAACATCACGTGAAGCTTGTTTCATATGAAAGGAAGCGGTGTATGAAAACAAGAGTCAAAGAATTCCGCATAGCGCAGAAATTGACGCAGAAGCAGTTGGAGGATTTGGTCTATGTATCGTCGAGAACTATCATTTTAATTGTAACGTTTGTGTATTATGAAAAACGTGTATAAAAAACATCCTCATAGAACAGTGTATCACTGTTCTATGAGGATGTTTTTTGCTTAGTGTTCTGCAAGGGCCAGAGTGTGCATTTTTGCATAAGTAAAGTGGTTGAATATAGCAATGGTGCGGCCTACCCCGATCATTGCGAGGATGGTGCCGATGCCAATGCCAACGATGTGACCGGTGCACAGCAGGCTGAGTAAAAGGGTGACGGTGATATTTGTCAGGTCAAAGCAATTTTTTGTGATCCCAACTTTTTTGTGAATGGCATCTGCAATGGTTTGTACGATGCCATCACCAGGATTTGGCACGATACGCATATTGAGGGACATCGCAGCGCCAATGCCTGTGCAGATGATGGCGCAAAAGAGCACAATAAAGCGAATGCTTAGTTCTGCTGTTGCGCTGAGCCCAAGTGATGCTAGGTCTGGGATGGAAGCTGCGAAGACGTTCAAAAACCGTGTGAAAATAATGCTCAATGGAATCTGCAGAAAATCCATAATCAGAACGCTTTTGAGTGATGAGCGTGCGCTAATAGATCTTATGCCCTTGATCAGATGCAGGAGCATTTGAATGACAACGAACACGACATAAAGAGCGAGTGTCATGTTGCCAAAATTATGATTAAAGATTTCTGAAATACTGTAGGATACAGAGATGATTGGTGAAACGCCTAGTCCAGCTTTTGTGTTCAGCGTTAAGCCCAATGCAAGAACGAGAAGTCCTGCAATATAAAGAAGAAAACGATACATTTGTGATTTTGCCATAATATGCCAGCTTTCTTTGTTTATAGTCTACCCTTCTATTTTAGGCATGAATTTTAGCTTTGTCAAATGAATGCTGGATCGAAGTCTTATAAGACAGGGTGTCTGGGAAGGTGTTTTGAGTAGTTACAATAAGATGATATTACGAACTTTTATCGTCTATTAAATTGTATTTTAAGTAAATTTATATAAGATAATATTGGTAAGTTTTTAATGGAACATCGGATTTTAGAATATAGGTGTGATGATGAAAAAAACGAACAGATTGGCTATTGTGGTGGCGATGGTATTGATTGCTGCTTGTTTGGCATTGGTTATTTTTGTCATGGGTACAGATGCTGACTCAAAGGATGCATCCGCCAAGGAGCCGTTGTCTCTGACGGAGCCAGAACCAGAAGAAACATCAACTGCAGCAGAGGTATCAGCGGATTTGGCATCCCTCCTAGACAATTATTTCGCAGAAACGGGCGTTGACACCTCAGCGCTGGGAATTGCAATTTATGATTTTGAGAGCGGCGGCAGTTATGCATGGAACGATATGACGTATTTCACTGCAGCCAGTACCTATAAACTTCCGTTGGCAATGATTTACTACGAAATGGTTGCGAATGGTGAGCGTGCTCTTTCAGATGAGCTGGTTTATGAAGCTTATCAATATGAAGAAGGCGGCACGATTTGTTATGATTATTCGCCAGGCAGCAGCATTTCTATTGAAGAATTGCTGCACTGCATGATTGTTGATTCCGACAATACAGCCGCGCATATTTTGTTTGAAAATCTTGGCGGATGGGTGGCGTTTAAAGAAGCCATTTCAAAATATAGTGATGTGGCCATCGACGAAAACGATAGCGTGTACTATTCTTTTGATAATGTATTCACCCCTGCCTTTATGGAAGATGTGCTTGATTACCTGTATGCGCACAAAGACAATTTTTCGACATTACTGGATGATATGCTTCAATCCGAGCCCGACGATTACTTAAATATGAACATCGGTGATAAGATGGCGCAAAAATATGGTCAGTATGAAGAGGCAGAAAATGCCATAGGGATTTCGATGAGTGGCCATCCTTACAGTATTGCCGTGTATACGTCGTTAGGATATACAGGACGACTGCTGATTGGCGAATTGAATGCGATGATCTGGGATTATTTTAATGAAGGTGATGATGGCCAGACTGATGCAAGTGCCAGTGTCACAGAGGGAAACGAAGCATCCGCTGAAGTTTGAGGAGGATCAAAGAACCGCGTGTTGTCGCACGCGGTTTTTTACGTTATAATGAAAAAACTTCGATAAGGGGAGGGGATTATGATGCAGCAGGCGGGTGTGAAACGCAAAGCATTCAAAGCCGCTTTTCCGTGCACCATTCCGATTTTTGCGGGATTTTGGTTTTTAGGGCTGGCGTATGGCGTGTACATGCATGTGTCTGGTTTTAGTTTTATCTATCCCTGCATCATGGCAATGGTTATTTTTGGCGGTTCTCTGGAGTTCGTTGCAGTATCCATGCTCTTGAGTCCATTTGCACCGCTGCAAACGTTTTTGGTTGCGTTGATGATCCAGGCGCGGCACTTGTTTTATGGCATTGCGATGCTGGATAAACTTAAAGGTCTGGGGTGGAAGCGATGGTATTTGATTTTTGGCATGTGTGATGAGACGTTTTCCATCAATTATTCAGTAAAAATTCCAGAAGATGTGGATCGTGGCTGGTTTATGTTCTTTGTAACATTGCTGAATCAATTTTATTGGGTTTCGGGTTCAACCATTGGCGGCTTGGCTGGCAATCTGATCACTTTTAATACGGAAGGCTTGGATTTTGTACTGACGGCCATGTTTGTGGTTATTTTTCTCGAACAGCTGCTTAAAGAAGAGAAGCATTATACCGCGGTGATTGGTTTGGCGGCATCGTTGGGATGTTTGATTTTGTTCGGTGAGGATAGCTTTTTGATTCCTAGCATGTGTGTGATTTTGCTTGTGTTGATTGGCTTTCGTAAGCCTTTGGAAAAGGTAGGTGGCTGGTTATGACACTGATGCAGCAAGTTCTCACCATTGCCATTTGCGCGCTGGGCACAATGCTGACACGCTTCCTTCCGTTCTTTGTTTTTCGTGAAGGCAAGGAAACGCCGCCTTTGGTGTCTTATTTAGGGGCAGCACTGCCTTCGGCAATTTTTGCTATGTTGGTGGTGTACAGCCTGCGCAGTGTTGACGTGCTCACCGGTAGCCATGGGTTGCCGGAAGCTATAGCTATCCTTGTCACTGTGGGGCTGCATCTCTGGAAGCGGCAAATGTTATTATCCATTGCCGGTGGCACTTTGTGTTATATGCTATTGGTACAGATGGTTTTTTAGGAAAGAATTCAACATGAAAAGAGTGGTCGCAGTATGAACGACCACTCTTTTTATGTGCAATAAGATCTAACCATAGAGACGCGGAATTTTCAAATCATTGTGATAATAATGGGAGCAAAGCTTGTTTTCTCTGTACAATTTTGTTAATGTATGATTGAAGGCATGAGCATATATTAATGAAAGAAAATACTAAGAGGAAAGGTGAAATCTGTCATGAAAAAACATGGTAAAAAAGTGCTTTCGTTGATTCTTGCAGGTGCGATGCTGTGGGCCAGTGCTATTCCTGCGTTGGCATTTGGAGAAAATGCAGAGCCAATGAACGATGACATTGTGGTGCTGTTTACCAACGATGTTCATTGTACCAGTGATGAAGGTATGTCTTATGCAGCCATTGCGGGGTATAAGGAACAGATGGAAGCAGCTTATGGTGCGGACAATGTGACTTTGGTGGACAACGGCGATGCCATTCAAGGGGCTGTTTTAGGCACGCTTTCTGATGGCGAGTGGATTGTGGATATCATGAATGAAGTGGGTTATGATTTTGCTGTTCCTGGCAACCATGAGTTTGATTTTGGCATGGATCAATTTTTAGACATTGCCAACCATCAAGCAGATTATCAATACTTGAGCTGCAATTTCCTGGATAAGGACGGCAATCAGGTTCTCGATCCTTACGCCATTGTTGATTATGGCGACGTCCAGATTGCGTATATTGGCATTTCAACGCCGGAGACGCTTTCTAAATCGACACCGGTTTATTTCCAGGATGACAATGGCAACTACATTTATAGTTTCTGCCAAGGAGAAAACGGTCAGGAATTGTATGATCGTGTGCAGGATACCGTCGATGAAGCGCGCGCTGAAGGGGCCGATTATGTTGTTGCTCTGGCGCATTTGGGAGAAGACCTTTTGAGCACACCTTGGATGTCCACAGAAGTGATCGCCAACACGACAGGCATCGATGCAGTGCTTGATGGTCATTCTCATACGGTGGAACCAGAGAAGATGGTGAAAAATGCCGATGGTGAAGAGGTCATTTTGAGCCAAACCGGTACGAAGGCAGAATCTATTGGCCAGCTCACCATTGATCCTGAAACTGGAGACATGAACACGGCATTGGTTCCTGTCGCAGATGTTTCAGCTTCAAGCACAGCTTACAAAACGACACAATCCTTTGTTGAAGATATTCAAGCCAAGTATCAGGCTGTGACGGAAGAAGTTGTTGCCAGGTCGGACGTTGATCTTACTGTGAACGATCTAGAAACTGGAAAGCGCCGGATTCGTTCAGCTGAGACCAATCTCGGCGATTTGTGTGCTGATGCGTATCGTGAAATGACCGATGCGGATATTGGGTTGGTTAATGGCGGCGGTATTCGGGCAGATATTGCTGCTGGTGATGTCACTTATGGTGACATCATCGCGGTGAATCCTTTTGGCAATATGATTTGTAAAGCAGAAGTCAGTGGACAGCAGATTTTGGATGCTTTGGAACTTGGTGCCATGTATGTTGGCACTGCAGAAAATGGCGGCTTTTTGCAGGTATCTGGATTGAAATACACCATTGATACCGCTGTGCCAAGTTCGGTGGTTCTGGATGATACCGATGCTTTTGTAAAGGTAGCCGGTGTACGCCGCGTCAGTGATGTGCAGGTGGAAAATCGTGAAACAGGCGTTTATGAACCGTTGGATCCAAACGCCACGTATACAGTGGCATCGCATAATTATATGCTGAAGCTGGGTGGCGATGGTTATACCATGTTTGGAACTGAAAACATCAATTTACTGCTTGATGAAACGATGGTTGACTATGAGGTGCTGATTGACTATATCAAGGATGCACTTCATGGTGTGATTGGTGACGATTATGCCGATCCATACGGGCAGGGCCGCATCACCATTCATGGCGATGCAGCAACTGAACCAGGAGACGATGATGACTTGCCATTTTACGATGTGCAGAGCGGCGACTGGTTTTATGGTGCTGTTCAATATGTATATGACAATGGCCTTATGAATGGTGTATCGGACACGCAGTTTGCGCCGCAAACCAATTTGACACGCGCGATGATGGCTGCGGTTCTGTATAACCTCGAGGACGGCAGCGCAGCAGTCAGCAGTGGTATCTTTTATGATGTAGAAAGCGGACAATGGTATGCCGATGCTGTCAATTGGGCTGCGGAACATGGCATCGTGAATGGGTACGAAGATGGGACTTATCGTCCAAATGACAACCTTACTCGAGAACAGATGGCTGCCATTTTGCACAATTATGCGCACTACAAGGGTTATGAACTCAGTGAGACCGCTGATCTGAAGCAGTTCACAGACGCTGATCAGGTCAGTGCTTGGGCAGAAAATGTTGTCAAATGGGCGGTTGGAGCGGATCTGCTTCATGGTGTTGGAGACAATCGATTGTCGCCGACGGGAACCGCTACCCGGGCAGAAGTAGCGGCGATTCTCATGAATTTCTGTGAAAATTTTGCTGACGCAGACAGCAATGAAGCTGCTGCTTGATCATTGCATCATGCTTGCTTGATCCCTCACATTTTATGGAATGTGGGGGGATTTTTATATGGTTGTTTGTATTTTAGCGGATTATTTATCAAGATACAGTAAAAGCGTTACAACTTATTGACAGCTCAACAAGATACGAGTAAAATAAACATGTTGAAAAATCAATAAGATATTAAACGGGTGCCATCAAAAATCCCAACCGGTTGCCCGTGAAAAAGATATGGAGGAAATAATTATGGTATTTGAAGCAGTACAGGAACTTTTGGCAGATCGTTTGGAATGTGATGCATCTGAAATCACCATGGACAGCACGTTCCATGATCTCGGTATTGATTCTCTGGATACCGTTGACCTTCTGATGGAACTGGAAGACAAGCTTGACCTTAGCATTGAATTGGATGAAAAGGTTGAAACAGTCGGCGATCTCGTAAACTTCGTCGAAAAGCTCCAGAAGTAAGAAAGAGGCGTGCTCATGATTAATTCACCAATTACCGAAATGCTGGGCATTGAATACCCAGTGTTTCAGGGTGGCATGGCATGGGTCGCCGACGGTAAACTGGCAGCAGCAGTATCCAACGGCGGTGGTCTTGGGATCATCGCCGCTGGTAATGCGCCAGTAGACGTTGTGCGTGAAGAGATCCACATTGCCAAATCGTTAACAGACAAACCTTTTGGTGTCAATATCATGCTGATGAGCCCTTCTGCTGATGAAGTGGCACAGCTTGTTTGTGATGAAAAAGTAGCCGTAGTGACTACCGGTGCTGGCAATCCAACGAAATATATTGGTGCTTGGAAAGAAGCTGGCATTAAGGTCATTCCTGTCGTTGCTTCTGTGGCACTTGCTAAACTGATGCAGCGCCTCGGTGCAGATGCCGTTATTGCTGAAGGCGGCGAAAGCGGCGGGCATGTTGGCGAACTGAATACCATGGTTCTCGTACCATTGATTGCAGATGCTGTTGATATTCCAGTTTTGGCTGCTGGCGGCATTGCTGATGGCCGTGGTTTTGCGGCGTCTTTCATGTTGGGAGCTTGCGGTGTACAGATGGGTACCCGTTTCCTGAGTGCAGAAGAATGTGGCATTCATGAAGAATATAAGAAGAAAATCCTGAAGGCAAACGATCGCAGCACAGCAGTGACTGGTAAGCGTTTGGGTCATCCTGTTCGTAGTTTGCGTACCAGCTTTGTGCGTGAATATACCAAGGCAGAATATGGCTGTGTGAGTGATGAAGAACTGGAAGCCATGGGAGCGGGCGCTTTGCGTCGTGCCGTAAAAGAAGGCGACAGTGAAAATGGCTGCTTTATGGCCGGGGAATCTTGCGCGTTGGTCAACAAGATTCAGCCAGCAGCAGAAATCATCCGTGAAGTCGTTACCGAAGGGGAAGCGCTCTTGAAAGGAGCACAACAGTGGGTAAAATAGCATTCGTCTTTGCCGGCCAAGGTGCACAGCACAGTGGCATGGGCAAAGATTTTTATGATAAAAGCGCTGCCGCAAAGGCAGTATTTGATGCTGCTGAAGCACTTCGCCCGGGCACATTGAGTGAGTGCTTTGAAAGCGAAGAAGCGGTGTTGAAAGAAACAAAAAATACCCAGCCGGACATGTTCGTTGTCGAGCTCGCAACGGCGGCTGCCCTTGCAGAGAGCGGCATTCGCGCGGACATGGCGGCTGGCTTTTCATTAGGTGAACTGGCTGCTTTGGCTTATGCTGGTGCTGGTGATTTTGCGGACATGTTTCGCCTTGTTTGCAAGCGCGGCGCTTTGATGCAGCAAGCGGCAGAGGAACAGCCAACTGCTATGGTGGCTGCATTGAAATTGTCAGCAGAAGATGTTGAAAAACTTTGTGAAGGCTTCGACAATGTGTATCCGGTCAACTTCAATTGCCCTGGTCAGGTGTCTTGCTCTGGGCTTGCAGATGAGATCAAAGCATTCAGTGCTGCTGTAAAAGAAGCAGGCGGGCGTGCTGTACCGCTGAAAGTCAAAGGCGGATTCCATTCGCCATTTATGCGTGATGCTGCGGCATCCTTTGAAAAGGAACTGGCTGCGACGACGATACAGTCCTTAGACATTCCTGTTTATGCTAATTACAATGGGGAAGCCTATGGCAGCGATGTGGCAGCAACGCTTGCAAAACAAATTGCATCCCCAGTACGCTGGGAAACCACAGTGCGCAATATGATTGCAGCAGGGGTGGATACCTTTATTGAAATCGGACCTGGCGATACCCTTAGTGGGATGATTAAACGCATTGATCCATCGGTGCGTCGTTACACGACAGGAACGGTAGAAGAATTTGCAAAAATCTTAGAAGAGGTGAAGGCATGATTCAGGGAAAAACAGCCATTGTTACTGGTGGGTCCCGAGGCATTGGCGCGGCTACCGCAAAGAAGCTGGCAAGTTTGGGTGCGAATGTTGCAGTCATTTATGCTGGCAATGAAGCCGCCGCTAACGAAGTCTGCACCATTTGCCGTGACAGCTATGGGGTAAAAGCAGAAGCCTTCCAGTGTGATGTCGCAGATTTTGCACAGACAAAAGAAACTGTTGCGGCTATTAAGGACACGTTTGGCACCGTTGACATCTTGATCAATTGCGCTGGGATTACGCGCGACAAGCTTTTGGCAATGATGCGCGAAGAAGATTTTGACGCAGTTATTGCGACCAACCTCAAAGGTACCTTTAATATGATTCGCCAGTGCTGCGGTATTTTCATCCGCAACAAAGGCGGCAGCATTGTCAATGTTTCTTCCGTTGTTGGTTTGACGGGTAATGCTGGACAATGCAATTATTCGGCATCAAAGGCTGGAATCATTGGTTTGACAAAATCTACCGCCAAAGAATTGGCTGCAAAAAATATTCGCTGTAACGCAGTAGCGCCTGGTTTTATTGCTACAGATATGACGAAAGACTTGGGCGGTGAAAACAGTCCATGGTTGAAAATGATTCCATTGGCACGTGCTGGTGAAGCGGAAGAAGTTGCTGAAGCGATTGTCTTCTTAGCAGATGCTGCATACATCACTGGTGAAGTGTTGCGTGTTGATGGCGGTATGGCGATGTAAAAGGAGTGTTTGCATGAACGAACAATTACGTAGAGTGGTCGTTACAGGGATCGGTGTCGTATCTCCTGTTGGTAATACCCTCGATGAAACTTGGAACAGTCTCGTAAATGGTGTCAATGGGATTGCGCCAATTACGCTTTTTGACGCTACGGATTATAAGGCAAAGGTTGCAGGGGAAGTCAAAAACTTTGAACCACGCGATTACATGTCGAAACAAGAAATTCTACGCAGCGATCGTTTTTCTCAGCTGGCTATGGCAGCAGCCGTACAGGCTGTGGAAGAAAGTGGTGTGATTGGTACGTTGGCACCGGATCGCATTGG
The DNA here is from genome assembly GCA_019420345.1 of Peptococcaceae bacterium. GTDB lineage: Bacteria > Bacillota > Peptococcia > Peptococcales > Peptococcaceae > UMGS1590. Next base: position 15,036 of record JAHZHI010000050.1, on the reverse strand, counting down.
GGTTTATTTTGGTTCGGGCATTGGCGGCATCAATACGATGACCAAGGAATACCAAAAGCTTATGACCAAAGGACCAGGACGCGTTTCTCCTTATTTAGTGCCAATGATGATTGCGAACATGGCTGCTGGTATGATTGCTATTCGCTATAATTGCCAAGGGGCAGCGATGCCAGCTGTAACGGCTTGTGCTTCAGGTTCAAATGCTATTGGCGAAGCCTTGCGTCAAATTCGTCATGGTTATGCTGATGCTGTAATTAGCGGTGGTACAGATGCAGCCGTTAACGAACTTGGTGTTGCAGGGTTTGTTAATATGCATGCCTTGTCGACCTCGGATGATCCAAATGCGGCCTCTCTCCCATTTGATGCACGCCGCGGCGGCTTTGTCATAGGTGAAGGTGCAACGGCACTTGTATTGGAAGAATATGAACACGCTGTAGCGCGTGGCGCAAAAATCTACGGAGAAATTTGCGGCTATGGTTCTACCTGCGATGCTTATCATATTACATCGCCAGCTCCAGATGCTGCTGGTGGTGCGCGTGCAATGATTCAAGCTATGGAAGAATCTGGCTACAGTGTCAATGATCGTGTTTATATCAATGCGCATGGTACGGGCACTCAGATGAACGATTCTGGTGAAACCACTGCCATCAAAACGGCACTGGGCGAAGAAAAAGCTCACGAGGTGCTCATCAGTTCGACCAAGTCTATGACAGGTCATCTTCTTGGTGCAGCAGGTGCCATTGAAGCTGCTGTGTGCTTGAAAGTGCTGAACACTGGCATCATTCCGCCAACCATCAATTTGCAGGAACCAGATCCAGCATGTGACCTGAACTATGTGCCAAATCAGGCTGTAAAGGCAGACGTTGATCTTTGCCTTTCAAATTCTCTGGGCTTTGGCGGTCATAATGCTTGCCTGGCGTTTAGAAAGGTGTGAGCGAAATGAATGAAGAGACAATCAGAAAATATGCAGCGCTCATGAAAGAACTTGGGCTTACTGGTATCGAAGTCGATGAAAGTCGCGGCTTCTTTCGCCTTGAATGTGACAGCAAGCCACAGGTGATTGCTGCAGCCGCACCTGTTAATGCGCCAATGGTACGTCCAACAGCTGCACCGGTACCCACCAATGTGACCTATAAAACGGTAAGTTTTAAATCACCAATGGTTGGCGTATTTTACGCAGCACCAACCGAAGATGCAGAACCATTCGTCAAGGCTGGTGATCACGTCAGCCGTGGGGATACCTTGTGCATCATTGAAGCCATGAAGCTGATGAACGAAGTGGTTGCTGAAGCCGATGGGATCATTGAAGAAGTTTGTGCAGAAAATGGTCAGCTCGTTGAGTACGGTACAGAACTTTTCCGCATAAAGGAGATGGATGTATGAACCAGGAAGAGATCAAGCAGATCCTGCCTCACCGCGATAACATGTTGCTGGTTGATGAAGTCAACCAGGAAGAAGATATGGCCATTGGCACTTATCGTGTGCGTGGTGATGAATGGTTCCTTCAGGGCCATTTTCCAGGTAATCCAGTGGTGCCAGGAGTGATTCTTTGCGAAATCCTGGCGCAGTCTACCTGTGTATTGCTGCGTGATAAGATGACAGAAGGCAAATTACCAATGTACACAGGTATGGATAAGGTGAAGTTTAAGTCTCCAGTGAAACCTGGAGACACGTTTACCACCAAATGCCGCATCAAACGCAACATGGGACCATTCTATTTTGCAGAAGGCAGTGGGTTTGTCGGTGATCGCTTGTGTGTGAAAGCTGAATTTTCTTTTGCCATCGTGGAGCAGTGATGCTATGTTTAAAAAAATACTGATTGCAAATCGCGGAGAAATCGCGGTCCGTATCATTCGTGCCTGCAAAGAAATGGGCATTTCAACGGTAGCGGTTTATTCCGAAGCAGATAGAGATGCGCTTCATACGGCTTTGGCCGATGAAAGCATCTGCATTGGCCCTGGCGCAAGTGCGGAAAGTTATCTAAATGAAGCACGTATTATCAGCGCTGCTTTAGCAACGGGCGCTGTGGCCATTCATCCCGGTTATGGCTTTTTATCGGAAAACGATCATTTCGCCGCTTTATGTGAAGCCAATAACCTGGTCTTTATCGGTGCCCCGGCAAAAACCATGCAGGCGCTGAGTGATAAATCAAAAATCAAAACCATGATGCGGGACGCGGGTCTGCCAATCATTCCAGGTACCGAAACATTGGAAAGCGTGGAGGATGCAGTGCAGCAGGCTGAACATATCGGCTATCCGGTCATGTTGAAAGCACGTTCCGGCGGCGGCGGACGTGGTATTCGCATGGTGACTTCTCCAGAAGAACTGGAACAAGTTTATGCAACCGCTGTAGCAGAAAGCCGTGCGGCTTTTGGTGATGGTGCGCTGTATTTGGAAAAATGCGTATATCCTGCACGTCATGTTGAATTCCAAATTCTTGCTGATGAATATGGTGATGTGGTTTGTTTAGGGGAACGTGACTGCTCTGTACAGCTGCGCCATCAAAAACTTATCGAAGAAGCGCCATCACCAGCAGTAACGCCGGAAATGCGTGATGCCTTAATCAAGGATATTTGCGCAGCCGTAAAACAGATCGGCTATGTGGGGCTAGGCACCTTAGAATTTCTCCTGGATAAGAGTGGCCATTTCTGGTTTATGGAAATGAATCTGCGTCTTCAGGTTGAACATGGGGTTACAGAAATGCTTTACGGTGTGGACCTTGTCAAATGGCAGATTCGCGTTGCGTGCGGGATTCCTTTGGGATTCACGCAAGAGGATGTCTGCCTGCATGGTACGTGCATCGAATGCCGTATCAATGCGCGTGCGACAGGAAAGATTACGACCCTGCATGTGCCAGGTGGACCTTTTGTACGCTTTGATACATTTTTAATCCAAGGCGACACCATTTCACCATTTTATGATTCTTTGCTGGGCAAATTGATTGTTTGGGCAAATGACCGCGATGAAGCGGTGCGTAAGATGCGTACAGCCTTGTGTGAATTGGTCATAGAAGGTGTTGAGACCAATATTGAAGAACAATTGGCGTTGATTGGTGAACAAGACTTTGTTTTGGGCACCTATGACTTGAGATTTATGGAAGGACGGTGAGTAGGATGGCGTTTCTGAACTTTCGCAGAAATCCAGAGAATGAACTGGAGGCAGGTGGGCGCAAAGCCAGTCAGACTGCAGTTGAAAAGAAAGAAATCAGCTGCCCAAACTGTCATCGTGCCATTGCGGTTGAAAAATTGGGAGACACCTTGAATTGCTGCCCACATTGTGGTCATCATTTTACGGTATCTGCTCGTTCCCGCATTGCTATCATTACAGACCGAAACAGCTTCCATGAAATGTTCTCTGATATTGTCTCCCAAGACCCTTTGCAATTCCATGAGTATGATCAAAAATTGGATAAAGCACAGCGTTCTTCCGGCGAAAATGAAGCTGTTGTATGTGGTACAGCGTCCATCGGTGGGGCGAAATGCTGCTTTTTTGTCATGGAAAGCAAGTTTATGATGGGCAGCATGGGTGCCGCAGTTGGTGAACGTTTGACAAGATTGTTTGAGCATGCCATCAGCGAACGGCTGCCTGTTGTAGGATATACTGTTTCTGGTGGCGCACGCATGCAAGAGGGATTGTTCTCTTTGATGCAGATGGCGAAAGTCAGTGGCGCTGTCTTCAAACACAGTCAGGCTGGACTTTTGTACATGCCGGTTTTGACTGGACCAACAACAGGTGGTGTAACAGCCAGTTTTGCGATGGAAGGCGATATTATTTTGGCTGAGCCCGGCGCCATTATTGGCTTTGCTGGTGCACGTGTTATCGAACAAACAACGCGCAAGAACCTGCCAAAAGGTTTTCAAACAGCAGAATTTTTGCTTGAACATGGCTTTGTTGATGCCATTGTTCCGCGTTCCGAGCAGCGCGTGGTGTTGTCGCGCCTGTTGAAACTGCATGCAGAAAGGAGCGGCCAATGAGTACAGAAGCGTTTGAAAGTGTAAAGATCGCGCGTGACAGCAAGCGGCCAACAGGCTTGGATTACATCAATGCGATCTTTAGTGAATTCTTTGAACTGCATGGAGACCGTCGTTATGCTGATGACGCCGCTATTGTTGGCGGTGTGGCTTATCTTGGCAAACGTCCTGTAACCGTTATTGCAATAGAAAAAGGCCACAGTATCAAAGAACGTAATGCTCGTCTTTCAGGGGCACCACACCCAGAAGGTTATCGTAAGGCGCTGCGGCTGATGCAGCAGGCTGATAAATTTAATCGACCTATCATTTGCTTTGTTGATACTTCCGGTGCCTATTGCGGCATTGGCGCTGAAGCGCGTGGGCAAGGTCAGGCCATTGCTGAAAATCTTGTGACCATGATGGGTTTCCAAGTACCGATCATTTCCATTTTTATTGGTGAAGGCGGTAGTGGCGGGGCTCTGGCACTTGGTGTGGCCAACCGTGTTTGGATGTTGGAGCATGCGGTTTATTCGGTCATTTCGCCGGAAGGATGTGCCAGCATTCTATGGAAAGATGCGAAAAAAGCGGATGTTGCCGCGGATAATTTGAAATTAACAGCCCAAGATGCTTACCGTTTCGGTTTTACCGAAAAAATCATTTCAGAAAAAGATCTTGGGTCGCGCATCTTCTATAAAGATTTGGAAAAAATGTTAATTGATGAAATAGAAATTCTTTCCAAAGAAAACGATCTGAGTGAAAATCGTTATCAGCGTTTTCGTAACATTGGAAAATTATATACAGAGGAGCTACAATGAGTATCTATCAAAAATTCTTCAATGAGACCGTGGATGAAAACGGAAAACTCATTGATCTTGAGGTTCATTATCCTGAAAACTTTAACTTTGGTTATGACGTTATTGATGAAATCGCAGCTAAGACCCCGGACAAACGTGCCCTCGTATGGTGCAACACCCAGGGAGAAGAGCATATCTTTTCTTTTTCAGATATTAGCCGCGAAAGCAATCGTATCGCCAATGTGCTTTTGGCAGCAGGCGTAAAACGCGGAGATCGTGTCATGTTGGCGTTGAAACGCCATTATGAATATTGGTTCACGGTCATTGCCCTGCATAAGATTGGTGCTATCATGGTCCCAGTTACTCACATGCTGACACCAGATGATATCATCTATCGCCTTGAAGCAGCCAAAATCAATGCCATCATCTGCACCACTCAGAATGATGTACCGGAGCATATGATGGAAGCGGTTCAGCGAACAGGAATGGATTGCAAGCTCTGGACGTTAAAAGAAGGCGTTGAAGGTTTTGCTTGCCTGAATACGGCTGCAAAACAGGCACCAGATACTCTGGAACGTCAGGAAACACTGGCAACCGATCCAATCGCCATTTACTTTACGTCTGGGACCACCGAACAGCCAAAAGGTGTTATTCATGATTTCGCTTATCCTTTGGCACATTTTGTAACGGCTAAATACTGGCAAGGAACAAAAGATGGCGGCTTGCATTTCACCGTTTCTGAAACAGGCTGGGCAAAATCGTCCTGGGGGAAACTCTATGGACAGTGGCTCAATGAATGTGCCGTCATGGTTTACGACTTTGATAACTTCGAACCAAAACAGATGGCAAACATCATTAGAAAATATGGTGTGACCTCTTTCTGTGCACCACCAACCATTTATCGTTATATGACCCGTAAAGCCAGCCTTGATTTTCCAGCGCTGGAACACGCAAGCACTGCCGGTGAATATATGAGTCCAGACATCTTTGAAAAGTTTAAAGAAGCTACTGGCTTAGATGTTCGTGAAGGATATGGACAAACTGAAACGGCCTTGTTGCTGGCAAACTTTATTGGAGCTCCATCAAAGGACGGCGCCTTGGGGATCCCATCGGCGCAGTATCATATCGAATTGCGTAATGAAGATGGTGAACTGGCTAAAGACGAAGAAATTGGTGAAATCGTTATTGTGCCAAAAAATGGCCAACATCCAATTGGCGTGCTCTGCGGTTACCTCGACGATGAAGTGCGCTACAAGAAAGTATGGCGTGGTGGTGTCTTCCACACAGGTGATGCCATTTATCGCGATAAGGATGGATATTATTGGTTCCATGGCCGTTTTGATGACATCATTAAGAGTGGTGGGTATCGTATTGGGCCATACGAAATTGAAGAAGTGCTCATGAAGCATCCTGCTGTTTTGGAATGCAGCGTCATCGGTGTTCCAGATAAATTGCGTGGCCAGGCCATTAAAGCCATTGTCGTTCTTGCGCCAGGCTATACAGCTTCTAAAGAACTTGACCGTGAACTTCGTGATTTCTGCAACAGTCAGCTGGCAGAATACAAGTGGCTGCGTATTATTGAATTTACCGAAGCAATGGATAAGACCATCAGTGGTAAGATCAAGAAAGCTGAACAACGTAAAGCAGAAGAAGCACGTTCTTAATAATAGACCTGACGCGAATAAACTGGCGAGATACAAAGGAAGTGCCGCATGCAACACCGCGTAACAGATTTTATGACATTGGTGGTTGCCGCCTATAAAAAGCTTCAACAGATCAAAAAAAAACAAACAACGATTTATGCGATGTATGACATAAAAAGTCAGCATGTCATGGTGCTCTATTTCTTAGGGCATCATATTGATGGTTTAACCGTTACAGAACTTGCTAACTTATGTTGTGAAGATAAATCTGCGACCTCTCGCGCCGTTGAATATTTGGTTGAGCGAGGGTATGTCGTACATGAAGAGGAAAAAGTCAAACGGCGTTGGCGCTCAAAAGTCAAGATCACTCCAGCAGGCATGCGTATCTGCCGCATCATCGATCATGTCTCTATTGAAGCGTCAACTGCTGTCAAAGAAGGCATTTCCGACGATGATCTGCAAGTTTTTTATCGTGTTTTTCACCAAATGGTTAACAATATGGATCGATTTTCATGAAAAAAGTGTGATGCCACATTTGTGGCATCACACTTTTTGCGTTTATGAGAAAGATAATGGTTTTCCATCCAATACGGCTTCAAGCAAATCGTCGTTATGATAAACCAGCTTCAATGAAAAAGGTGGGTATTCGTCGGCAAGAAGCTGTAGAAAAATACGATCACCACGCCAAAGCGCAAGCTGTGGAATGTCTTTCTTTTTGATCCAGCGCAGAACCCCTTCACGACAGTTTTCAGCAAGGGTACCAGAAAAACCGTCAGCCGTGTATAGATGCATGTATTCGGCATCGTTGTCATTGTAACAGAAGGTGATAACCCCACGGTAACGCCAGCGTGTGAGCGTCAATCCAGTTTCTTCGAAGACCTCTCGCAGCAGGCAATCGTCTGGCGATTCACCAGCTTCAAATTTGCCGCCAACACCGATCCATTTTCCCTGGTTGACATCGTGCTGTTTTTTGATGCGGTGCAGCATGAGATAGGCATCGTCTTGCTCGATATAGCATAAGGTAGTCAGTTTCATAGGTAATACCTCGATTCGTTACAAAGAATAAAAAAAACCGCGAGCCCAATCGGACTCGCGGCAATCACCGGAGAGAAGGGGATTCGAACCCCTGATACGGTTCCCCGTATACACGATTTCCAGTCGTGCTCCTTCAGCCAAACTCGGACATCTCTCCTCACTCAGCGAATATAATTATATCAAATGGATTGGGGATTTGTCAATGCTTAATCCGATTTCTTTTCATTTTTTTTGCGATTTTTTTACGTTGCGGTGTTGTTGCGTGTCATTGCTGCAAGCATTTGCTATAGTGAGCATAAAGGAGGTGAGGCATGACGATGCGCGATGAAGATAAAACAGTAGCAGATCAACTTGCTTCTGCTCGCAAAGAGGCAGGACTTTCTCAGGAGGCATTGTCTGAAAAGCTGTATGTAACGCGTCAGGCGGTGTCCAATTGGGAACGAGGACGCACGCGTCCAAGTCAGGAAATGATTGAAAAGATAGCCGGTGCATTGGGTGTCGGTGTGGAACGGCTTGTCGGTACGTCGGGAATTACGGAAGAAATGGAGATCGAGAAGGAGGAAATAACGATGCAGGAGGAAAAGGAAGTGCGTCGCTTCAGTCAACAGAGTGTGATGATTGGATTGGGATATGCAATTGCTTTGTTTTTAGGGCTAACGGTGTTCTTTGTGGTGGGTCTTCTGGCCATGCAGCCGATGGTCTGGGCGGCAATGTTCTTTTGCGGCATTGGCATATTTTTTGTTGTGGGGCTTGGTTTACATTTGTGCATTTTATGGAAACATCTTTGAGTGAAATATAATGGTGCCTGGCACGAAAGATGCTTTAAAAAAGAAAAACACCTTTTCTCGGTGTGTCGATGTTTTTCGACTGCCTTGAGAAAAGGTGTTTTTCAATATGAAACCAGTGTTACACGGTTGCTGCTTTTTGAGTACGCTCTAAGAAGCGGCGTTCCAAGTAATGGGTGACAGCAGAACGGGAGATAATACCAACAACTTTTTGGTCGGCGTCAACAACAGGGACTTTTTTCACGCCCGCAGCACTCAACAACTTGCAGATGTCTTCGGAAGAAGTGCCAAGAGGAATGGTAATTGGCTTGTTGTTGCCGATTTCTAGAACATTAAGATCCATGATTGAGTTGAGTTTATCTTCAAATTCAGTATCAGCATTCCAGAAGTAGTTCATAAACATGGATGAACTGCCAAGTGCGGCTGCTGGATAATCATCGATTTTAAGGTAACGCATGATGTCCCCATCTGTGATAAAGCCTTTGGCTTTGCCATCAGAAGAAACAATTGGCGCACCGCTGATGTTTTGCTTTGAGAAGAATGAGATGGCATCGCGAACAGTTGCGTTTTCGCTTAAAGTGTAAACATCGCGTTTCATGTACTTGTCCAGCAGATTGATGGTATCGTTGCTCTGAACTGGAACGGCTCTGAGTTTGCGATAGTATTTGTCAACGTATACGGTGTAGATGATCCCGCCTACGAGGTAAGCGATTGCAGTGAGTGCAAAACCTTTTGAGAGCCCAAGAGATTCTTGCATAAAGCCCATCAATAAGGAACCAATCCCAATCCCGATATCATACGACAGCAGATAGGTTGCATTTGCGACCCCTCTTTTTGGTGCTGGCGTGGTACCAGTAACGAACGATTGGAAAAGAGGCTGTAAAATACCATAACCTAGGCCAAAGAAGAAACCTGCCAGTAACAAGTGAACACCTGTTGTGAGGAACATGTAGCTGGCCATGGTCAGAACTAAGACGATCAGACTAGCAAAAACAAGAATGCGGTATTTTCCGGCATCGATCCATTTTTGTGTGGAAAGTTTGGAAAGCAGCATCCCAATTACCAAGCAAATATAGAAATAAGGAATGACGGACATCAGTCCTTTTTCCTGTGCCAAGATTGAAGAATAAGCGATAACAGCACCATAAGGAATCATAAGAAACATCATGTTAAACATGAATGGAAGTGCTGGCTTGTAAATCGAATCTTTGAGGGCAAATTTTTTGCGTTTGATTTTAGGGTAAGAAATTTTGCAGCAGGAAACACAGATCAAAGCGATAACGGCAATTGCGAATACAGTCAGGAACGACGCCTTACTGCTCATATGGTTTTGGACCTGAATACCTACATAAGGACCAACGGCCATGCCAATTGAAATGGTGAAGGCAAAGCGGCTGATACCTTCTGTGATCTTACCTGGAGGCAGTACGTCGCTGGCCAATGTCATTGTGGCAGAACCACACACTGAGTAAACAGCCCCCATATAAAGACGAATAACGATCAACGCCCCAAAAATTGGGAAGATGAGGAAACTTGGGAATGAAAGACAAAATAGTGCAAGAAAAATAATGTATACAATGTAGCGATTGAAATTGTCCAATAAATATCCGGCTATTGGACGGAATAAGATGGTTGCCACAGACATTGCGGTTAAAACAATGCCGACCTTTGATCCGGTGATCCCAATTTCTTGACAATAAATTGGGATGATTGGAATCGAGGCGTAAAATGCGGCTAAAACCAGCAGATTGGTAATGAAGAGTAGAATAAAATTCTTATTCCATATCTTTTTTGGTTTCTCCATATGAACATAGCTCCTTCTAAAAAATAAAATATAGTGGCACTTGCCACCAGATTTAATATTAATATAAAAAGCGTCATTCGTCAACAACTAGTTGCACTTGCCACCAGTTTATAGTACGATAATGATATCGTATCAAAGGAGGAGCGACTATGTCTGGTATTGTAGACAGCCCATTTAAGTCCATTTCAATTCTATACAGAAAGTCACATAGTTGGCTGAACAATAGCTGTACATCTTATCAGCTGACCGCGGCGCAGGCCGTTGTAATTTTAATTGTTTGTGATTTTCAAGGGTTGACGCAGGATGAGATCACAAAACGACTTAGTTTGGATAAAAGCGTAATTGCAAAAACGGTTAATAAACTGGAAGATCGTGGATTTGTTAGTCGTACGACCAATGCCAAAGATAAACGTACCTATGATATTTATCCAACAGAAAAGGCCTGGGAGGTCTATCCGTTCGTAAAAGAGCAGATTGAACAGTCTTTTCAACATATGACCCAGCATATGACGGATGACGAGCGAGAACAGTTCAAACATTTGCTGATGGTGGCTGCAGAATCTGTTATAGAAATGGAAGATGAACAATAAGGCTCTTTGTTAAATTGGGAGAGCCGATAAATAGTGAAAAGATATGAGAAACGCTTTGCCAAGCAATTATGCGAGGCAAAGCGTTTTGTCTATATCGTTATATTGACAGCCTTTCTATGGCGTATTAACATGAATTTAATAGCATGTTTTATACGTTGGGGGGCGTTTATAATGCTGTATCTGATTATCGTTTTGGTGTCAATCATTGGAGCGTTGATTCAAGGGGTGACTGGTTTTGGTTCGTCGTTGACGATTATGACGATATTGCCATATTTTATGGCGCTGCCACAAGCGGTGGCCATTTCCTGTGTGATTCCAATGGCACAGATGGCGGCGCTTGTCTGGATTTACCGACGAGCGATCAATTGGCGGCGTGTATTGTTTCCATCGCTGTTTTATCTGATTGGCTGTTGGCTGTCCATTCGGCATGCATTGTCCTTCGATCCAACGACTCTGAAATTTATTTTTGGTATTTTTTTGATTATCATAGGGATTTATTTTCTGCGGTTTAGCGAAAAGGCAAAAGTCAAGGATACCATTCCTATCATGGTCGGCTGCAGTTTTGTATCAGGATTGATCAATGGTTTGTTTGGCATTGGCGGACCATTGATGGTGTTGTACTATATGGCTGCGTGCGATTCGATGAACGAATATATTGCCAATCTTCAGTGCTGCTTTTTAATTACGGATATTTATTGCTTGATTTTGCGCACGCAGGAGGGGATTTTTACCGCAGATCTTATTGGGCCGTCGATTGTTGGCATTGTTGTTGTTTTGATTGGCCAGTTTTTTGCTGCTCGTATTGTAGCGCGTATCAACAGTGAAGCTATCATTCGCCGTTGTACTTATATAATGGTTTGTGTGTCCGGTGTGATCATGGGTCTCACCAATTTGCCGTTTTAATTGATGAAAAAGGAGCATGTGTGATGAATTTTAAAGATCTACCAGGCATTGAACCTTGCTTTTTTAAAAAAGGTGACATTCTTATCCATGATGGTGATCGTGTGGATTATATTTATTATCTGAGAAAGGGCACTGTTTACCGCGAAATTGTCACAGATACTGGCATTGAAAGCATTCTCTCCTGCAAGGAAGGCGGTGGTCTCACAGACTCTCTTATTGGCATTCTTTTATTGTATGGTGTTCAGCCGCCATATTTTTCAGGCAACAATTTTGTGGCTGGAACAGATTGTTATTGCTCGCGCATTCCGGTTGAAGTGATTAAGCAATTTTTGCGCAGTCAGCCGGAATTGTTGGAACAGTTGGTTGCAACTGCTGTTCATGAATGTGGGTACCTAATGAACCTTTATCTAGGTAAAACGGAAGTGCCGGCGCCGGCAGCGCTATGCTCCTGGATGTTGGAACGCTTAAAGAAAGATGAAGAAGGACATGACTATTTACCGGTGTATCATCATGATGATATTGCAAAATTTTTGAATCTGCATAAGGTTACTGTTTCGCGTATTTTTGGTGCCTTAAAACGGGAAGGTGTTTTGGAAAAGACATCAGAAGGTTTGGTGGTGCATGATATGGTACGTTTGCGAGAATATGCAGAGAACGCGCGTCATTTGAAATATTCGTAAAGAAAAGATTTAATGAAGGAATATAATACATTTCGTTATTTTTTGACTTTAGAAAAAAATCACAGAAAAAAGTTAACCTGGGTTATTGATTTCTTGTTAATCAATATATAAAATGGATTTATCAATTGATGGTAATTGACATTGATTATTGAATCTCTAAGGAGGAAATTTTATGAGTTCAACCATCTATCCTACCGGTACAACAATTTATAATCCAGAAAAAGCGTGGAGTGGCTATACATTAATGCCAATTCCAAAAGTCGGTGCCGTATTGATCGACATGAACGGCAAGGTTGTAAAAGTTTGGAAGGATTTCCAAGGTTTCCCTAATAAACTGCTGAAGGGCGGCTATGTCATGGGTTCTCTTGGGGTTCGTGACAGCGCATTCTCTTATCAGGACCAGACCGACCTGACTCAGCTTGACTGGGATGGTAATGTTGTTTGGAAGTTTGACCACAAAGAATACATTGAAGATGAAGGCAAGCCAGCAATGTGGATGGCTCGTCAGCATCATGACTATCAGCGTGAAGGTAACCCAGTTGGTTATTATGTTCCTGGCATGGAATGCAAGACCGACAGCGGCAATACCCTGATTCTTTGCCACCAGACCATCCATGATCACAAGATCAGCGATAAGCAGCTTCTTGATGATGTTTTCCTCGAAGTGGATTGGGAAGGCAACGTTGTTTGGGAATGGCATGTAAGCGATCATTTCCGTGAACTCGGCTTCTCTCAGGCTGCTAAGAACGTACTCTTCCGTAACCCTAACCAGCACTTCACCCAGAATGGTGAACTTGGCGACTGGATGCACATCAACTCCATGAGCTACCTTGGGCCAAACAAATGGTATGATGCTGGTGATGAACGCTTCAAACCAGAAAACATCATTTGGGATGCTCGTGAAGCAAACATCCTTGCTATCATTGATAAAGAAACTGGTAAGATTGTTTGGAAGCTTGGTCCAGATTTCACTGAAACCAAAGAAATGCGTCGCATTGGTCAGATCATTGGTCAGCATCATGTTCATATGATTCCACAAGGTCTTCCAGGCGAAGGCAACATCCTTATTTTTGATAACGGTGGCTGGGCTGGTTATGGTCTGCCTGACCGAATGAGCATTGATGGGACGAAAGTTGATATTCGTGACCATTCTCGTATCCTGGAAATTGATCCAACCACTCAGAAGGTTGTTTGGAGCTATGTTGGCGGTGATACCCACAAGACTGGTATGGGCGCGTTCATTAACAACACACGTTTCTACAGCCAGTTGATCAGTGCTGCACAGCGTCTGCCTAATGGTAACACCATGATTACTGAAGGTTGCTGCTCCAGAATTTTTGAAGTAACCCCTGATAAAGAAGTTGTTTGGGAATACATCGCTCCATTCAATAAGGAAAGTGAAGGCCAGTTCGTATACCGTGCATATCGTTATCCATATGACTATGTACCACAGCTCGACAAGCCAGAAGAAGTTCCTGTTGAACCTCTGGATATCACTACCTTCCGTGTTCCAGGTGCTGCTGAAGGTATGCTTGATAACATTACCGAAGTACCTGAAGCTCTTGGTTATACTTCTGAAATGGCAGCTTGCGTTACCGACGATCAGATCGATGACGCTGAAGTTGATCCGGACGATGAAGTTACCGGTGCAAAATTCTAATGATATAATTACTTCCCTTCGACCACCTCGTTATGAGGTGGTCTTTTTTGTTATGGAAAATCTTTTGAAACGTTGGGCGTGACATGTTATGATGACAAGAAGACAGAAAGGAAGGATGAATGTCTATGAAAATGGTTGTGCTTGATGGCTATACCTTGAACCCTGGTGATCTTGACTGGGGAGTGTTGGAATCGTTTGGTTCATTGACGGTGTACCCATCTTCTCAATATTTGAGTGAAGCGGAACAGATCGCTCGCATTGGTGATGCGGAAATTTTGTTTGTGAATAAAACCGAGGTCACAGAAAGCATGTTGGCGGCATGTCCAAAGGTGCATTATATTGGTGAGCTGGCCACGGGTTTTGATAATATCGATGTTGAAGCCGCACGGCGCCGTGGTGTTGCTTTGACAAATGTTCCAGACTATGGCGGCATTGCAGTGGCTCAGCATACGATGGCGCTGCTCTTGGAACTGGCCAATCGCACCTGTGCCATGCATGAGCGTGTGCTGCGCGGCGAGTGGACCAGTGAAATCATTCCGGAAAAGGGGCAATGGCAGATGGAGATGACAGAGCTTGCTGGCAAAACCATTGGTTTTGTTGGTTATGGCACCATTGCCATTTATGCAGCGCGCATGGCACGTGCCTTCGGCATGCGGACCCTAGGCTATTCTCGCCGCGAACGGCCGGAAGGACGAGAAGTGGCAGAATACGTAGATCTGGATACGCTGCTGAAAGAAAGCGACGTTGTCAGTTTGCACATGCCGCTTAACGAGGGGTCTTATCAGATCATCAATCGTGAAGCTTTGGCGAAGATGAAACAAGGCGTCTTTTTGATCAATACGGCACGTGGAGCGCTTGTCGATGAAGCGGCGCTGATCGAAGCCATGGACAATGGAAAAGTGGCGGGTTTTGCCAGTGATGTTATGGTGAAGGAGCCGTTTGACATGAACCATCCATTGGTGGGGCGTGACAACGTTGTATTGACACCACACATTGCCTGGGGCCCGCGTGCTACACGAGCTCGCCTGTTGGATACGGTGGTCAGCAATTTGCAGGCGTATCTGAATGGTGAAGAAGTAAACCGCATCTGCTGATGAAAAATAAATCCACACCTGTTTATGCACAGATGTGGATTTATTTTTTGCGGCGAATTGTCAAGTCAAGTGCAACACCTCAGAATGATACAATTCAA
>JAHZHI010000005.1 GCA_019420345.1 Peptococcaceae bacterium | reverse complement strand
GCAATGTGGAAATGGAAGAATACACACGGGACGCCAGTGGCAGCTATCTGAGGGAAGATAGCTGCTATTTTTCAGAATAGATGAGAAAACCCTATTTTGGCAAAAATGCCAAAATAGGGTTTATCTACAGTCTGATGCGGCAGAAAATCTGCCGCATATACCCTCGCATACTTTGTTCTATTGCATACAAATATCAATCAGATAAGGCTGGATTTTCTCGCGAAACTCATCCACAGAAACGTAGGTTTTCCCATAGCTGGAAATGATATGCATGTCAATCGTTTTTGTGCCGCCGTTTTCATTCGGAGCAACGAGGGTGTTTCCTTCAAAAGCGTAGTCATATTTACCACTGTTGGCTTGATAGCGAGAGTACAATGTGGTTATGTCTACTGCCTTGTCTAGAATGACGCAGGAGCCGCTACTCCAATCTTGCACATCGTCTTTGGTATAAACGAACGTTGGCTGATCAATACTAATGCCAATTGGCAGACTTCCACCTGGCGTTGGCAAACTTGGGCTATTTGGGTCGTTAAATTCTATGCCCATGTTTGAGACATTGGCCAGTTCACGCAGCTGCACATAGGTGTGTCCGCCGTAGAGCAGAGAATTGTTGATGGTTACCAGTGAGCCGTTTACATACGTTTGAAACGGAAGCGGTTGAATTTCTGCCGCCTGAGCAACCTGTCCAGGAGGTAGCAGTGCACCAATCCCAATGACCACTGTTAATGCAAGTGCAGTAAAATGTTTTTTTGCTTTCATTGTTAACCTCTCCTTTAAAAAGTAAATTTGCAATAGTAGATAGTTAAACCTTAAATCCATAAACGTATTCTAGGATGCTTTCTTGTTCGTAGATATTTTTTATTGGCAAACAAGTTTGCTTTTTCTACTATCGTGATACATTTCCTGTTTCATCTTATCTATAAGATAATGGAAAACAGAACAAAAAAGAACCTCGATGGGATAATTTGCGGTTTTTTGTGATAACTTACAGAAGCGCCTTTTAGCAAAAGTTGTATCTTATTTACAATATTTCAATAACAACCGCGATAAATTAAGTTTTCTTTGCTTAAGTGTTATACTAAGTTTAATTGCGTTTTTCAAAAAAATAAGGGGGGATGGCTATGAAAATTGCTATCTGTGATGATGAGATACAGGATATAGAACATCTAAAAGAATGCATTGCACTTCATTCTGATCAACATGCGATAGTTGGTTTTCTATCTGCTCACGATTTTTTGAATCAATTATCTTTGGGCGAACATTTTGATTTGTTGTTTCTCGATGTACAGATGCCAGATGCGGATGGCTGGGAAATCGCAAAAAGATTAAAACAGATGAAGTCTAAAATTTATATTGCCATGGTAACCATTCATGGTGAATATATTTTTGATTGCTTTGACCGAGTAGATTGGTTTACACCCAAGCCCATTACGCAAGAAAAGGTATGGAAAATTTTAGATAAGGCTACCGAGAAACTTTATCCAGTGGCTTTTGAGTTCCAAACTGATAAAACAACAATACTTTCTCTCACCGCGCCGGAAATTATTTATTTTGAAGTACAGAGAAATGATGTTTTTATCCATACAACACATGGTGTTTTCAAGGTGCGGTTATCGCTAAAAAGGTGAAGGACATGTTGGTAGCTTTCCCTCAATTTGTCCAGGTGCACAATAGTTTTATTATCAATTTGGAACATTACGATAGATTGGAGAAGGGTCATGTCATCATGCAAGGAAATGATTCTATCAAACTTACGCGAACATATCACACACCATTCTTGAAAGCACTCAATGACTTTGTGAGGAATAATTAAAATGGATGAACGGTTACTTTATCAATTTTTTGAATGTGTTATCGTTATTTTTGAGACTTTCATTATTTATCAATATTTGAATGGGTTGTTTGTAAAACGTCATGAAGATCAAAACGCTTTTCCATGGTATATCATTTATGGCCTAGGTTTAGGCGCATGCACACTGTATTTTATTTCTGGGATTGTATTAACTTTATATATTTTGATAGGATGTTTTCTTCTTACAACAAAACTTTATAAAACCAGTCTATCAACCAGAATTATTGTCACATTTGTATTTGCTTTAATTATGATGCTTTCTGAAATTGTAACAACAGCCTTGTTGGCATTTGTATTCAAAATGCCAATACCTAATATGTTGGTCTATGGAATACCGAGAGTTTTTATTGCATTGGCATCGAAATTAATGCAGATGTTTCTGATTAAGGGCATTGTCACTCTATCTTCTCGCAGAAATGCATATTCAAAAAATGTCGATAGCTTCCGAATGATGTTACCTTTATTATTCTGTCAAATTGTTTTAATATTGTTAGCGTATTATGTTTCTGTAATCTGTCGCTATATAACGGGATATTTTTCTCCTGTTGCATTACTAGCAATGATTGGTATTATCTATATTAGCATCATTATTTTCTGGTACTTTGATCGTTTAAAAAACGCATTTGAATATAAGAGCCGAACTGAAGCTGCGGAATATAAGCTTGCACTGGAAAAACAGTATCATCAACGTTTGAATGAACACCAACAGGAAACAGATGCACTTTGGCATGATATGAAAAAGCATATCAGACTGATGAAAGCATTGGTTGCTGAAAATGCTCTGTCCGAGTCTGATCAATACATAAAAGACCTAGAAATCGAGATGGATAATAGTCTGAAAATTATTCGCACTGGTTACCCTGTGCTTAGTGCGCTGTTGACAGAGCAAAAACGTCGTGCAAAGCAGGCGAATGTTTCATATGATATTGATGTACGATTAGAAGGAGCGTTGAAAATTCAAGATGTTGATCTCTGTATCATTTTAGATAATCTCTTTGACAATGCATTGGAAGCTTGTATGTTATTGCCAGCAAAATCCGAATTAATGATGAAAGTTGATATCATGCAGAAAAATCATGCCCTTTCAATTTGTTTTATGAATACCTATGATTCTTCTACACGAAAAAAGTGGCATCCAGGGAAGCATGGTTTAGGACTAAGAAACGTTCGACAAGCAGTTCATAAATATGGTGGTACCTGTCATATTAAAGAAGAAAGAGATATTTTTAATGTAACAATTCTTATTCCGTAGAATTAAATTGCAATTTATCCACAATTATGTAAGTTTTTATTAAAGACAACTCAGCAGAAATAGAATAGTAATTTTAATTGTATGGAAGTTGTTGAATGAATATAAAAAGAAAAAAGCTAGGCACACAAATGTGTTCCTAGCTTTATCTTTTTGGATTTATTGCTTTCATTTCGAAAGCGTTTGTGAAGTCGGATGTATTACTCGGTAATATTTATAATCTCCCAAATCAATACAGCTTCGCACCAGCAGGGATGTGGTCGTCGACCATGAGCAGGTGCAGGTCTTCTTTGCCGTCTTTCTGGTTGACGGCGCTGATGACCATACCGCAGCTGTCGATGCCCATCATGGCGCGTGGTGGCAGGTTGGTGATGGCGATCAGAGTTTTGCCAATGAGTTCCTCTGGTTCGTAGTATTCGTGGATGCCGGAAAGGATAGTGCGGTCTTCGCCGGAGCCATCGTCCAAGGTGAACTGGAGGAGCTTTTTGCTCTTTGGCACGGCTTTGCAATCCAGTACCTTTACAGCACGGAAGTCGCTCTTGGAGAAGGTTTCGAAATCTACCATGTCTTTGAAGAGAGGTTCTACTTCAACGCCGGTGAAATCGATTTCTTCAACGACGGTTTCTTCAGCAGCAGCTTTTGCTTCCTTCTTAGCAGCCTTTTTGGACTTTGGTTCGTCCAGTGGCTTCATGGTAGGGAAGAGGAGCACGTCGCGGATGGATTCTGCGTTGGTGAGGAGCATGACCATGCGGTCGATGCCGATCCCGAGACCACCTGTTGGTGGCAGGCCGTATTCAAGGGCGTTGATGTAGTCGGTGTCCATTGGATGGGCTTCGTCGTCGCCTTTGCGTTTTGCTTCAACCTGTTCTTCGAAGCGCTGGCGCTGGTCGATTGGGTTGTTCAATTCGCTGAAAGCGTTGGCGTGTTCACGACCGATGATGAAGAGTTCGAAACGGTCGGTGAGTGCAGGGTTGTCTGCTTTGCGGCGTGCCAGTGGAGAGATTTCAACTGGGTAGTCGGTGACGAAGGTTGGCTGCACGAGGGTGGCTTCAACAGCGTCGTCGAAGAGTTCTTCGAGGACTTTGCCACGTGGCATGTCAGCAGGAATGTCGATGCCGCGGTCGCGGGCAGCTTGACGGAATTCATCGTCGCTCATGTCGCCAAGGTAGTCAAGGCCGGTGGCTTCTTTAACGGCATCGGTCATGGTGACGCGGCGCCATGGGGAGTCGAGGTCGACTTCAACATCACCGTTCATGAAGACGCCAGTGCCAAGCACTTGATGTGCAACGGTGCGGAAGAGATCTTCGGTGAGATCCATCATGGTTTCATAGTCGCCATAAGCCTGGTACACTTCCAAGAGGGTGAATTCAGGGTTGTGGCGGGTATCGATGCCTTCGTTACGGAATACACGGCCAATTTCATAAACACGTTCCATGCCGCCAACAATGAGGCGCTTGAGATGGAGTTCAAGCGCAATGCGCATGTACAGATCGATGTCGAGCGCATTGTGATGGGTGATGAATGGACGCGCGGTAGCACCGCCAGCGATGGTGTGGAGCACTGGGGTTTCAACTTCGAGATAGTGCTGTCCATCGAGGTAGTTGCGGATGGCGGTGATGATCTTGGAACGCAGGATGAATGTGTTCTTTACATCTGGGTTCATGATCAAATCGACATAGCGCTGGCGATAGCGAAGTTCGGTATCGGTCAGGCCATGGAATTTTTCAGGCAGTGGGCGCATAGACTTGCAAAGGTGGTCGTAGTTATGCACCTTGATGCTGAGTTCGCCGCGATCGGTAACAAACACAACACCTGTGATGCCAACGATGTCGCCAATGTCGGCTTTTTTGAAGAACCAGTGCATATCTTCACCGACGATGTCTTGTCGGGAATAGATCTGGATGTTGCCGCTGATGTCAGCAATATTGGCGAAACCTGCTTTGCCCTGGCCGCGTTTTGCCATAATACGGCCTGCGATTTTAACTTCTTCGCCGCTTTCAATGAGGGCGTCTTTATTGGCAATGATTTCGTCAATATGGTGGGTAATATCAAAACGGTGGCCGAATGGATCTACACCGCGTTCACGCAGTGCGTCCATCTTTTCCAGGCGCACATTCATGATTTGCTTGAGACCGCCATCAGCCTTGTTGTTGCCATTTGGCATGTTTATGCTTCCTCCTTCGCACTGTCGTGGGATACTTTAAGAATTTCATATTCAATGATGCCTGCTGGGGCGTTGACTTTGATGGTCTGACCTTGGCGTTTGCCGAGCAGGGATGAACCGAGTGGGGATTCGTTGGAAATTTTATTTTGCATTGGATCGGCTTCACTGGTACCAACAATGCGGTATTCTTCAATGTCGTCGAATTCTACATCGCGCACGGTGACATAAGAGCCGATGTTGACAACACCAGAAGATTGGGCGCCGTCTTCAATGATCTGAGCGTTGTGTAGGGTGGCTTCGATGGTTTGGATGCGGCCTTCGATGAATGCCTGCTCACTTTTCGCATCGTCGTACTCAGAGTTTTCGCTCAGGTCCCCGAAATCAATGGCCTGTTTCAGTCGTTCAGCGACTTCTTTACGGCGTACGGTTTTTAAGTTGACGAGTTCTTCTTTAAGGTTTTCGTAACCTTCTCGTGTGAGAATGACTGCTTCATCCATGTTATTTGCCTCCATTTTTGTTCGTATTATCATGACGCGTCAGTTTTTCGCATAATAAAGAAATTGGACATTCGCCCAATCTAACTAATTATAGAAAGTTGGATAAAACTTGTCAAGTTGGAATAAATTTTCGAGCGCACAGCGAATGGACGTTTGAAATTTAAAAGGAGTTCGTGTATACTCAAAGTATTGATTCTACGCCTTTTATTTTGAAAGGAGAATGATCGAATGGAACAAGAACAGCCTAGAAGAAAAAGAAATAATAAGGATCGCCCACTGACGCCTCGCCAGCAAGCCATTATGGAATGCATCATTCATTCTGTTGAATCGCGTGGATTTCCACCAGCAGTGCGCGAAATTTGCGAGGCGGTGGGGCTGAGTTCTGGATCAACGGTGCACGCACATCTCAATACGTTGGAAGAACGTGGCTATATTCGCCGAGATCCAGCCAAGCCACGTGCTATATTGATTCTGCGTGGTATTGATGGAGAAGAATACACTTATGTGCGTGAAGAACAAGAAGAAACAGAACAACTTGAAGAAATGCTGAATTTGCCTGTTGTGGGCAATGTGGCAGCCGGTGAACCGATTTTTGCTGATGAGAACATTGAGGATAAAATCGCTTATCCGGCTCGCTTTGTGCGCAAGGATGGCGCCTTTATGCTGCGCATTCGAGGCAATAGCATGGTAAATGTTGGCATTTTTAACAATGATTATATTGTTGTTGAACCGCAGCAAGTGGCAGAAAATGGTGAGATTGTTGTGGCATTAATTGGGGATGAGGCTACGTGCAAAACGTTTTACCGTGAGAAAAATATGGTGCGCTTGCAGCCAGAAAATGATCATATGGGGCCAATTTATGTAGAAAATCCGATGATTATTGGCAAAGTGGTTGGCGTACTGCGTGATATGCACGATCAAGTTATTCGTCGGTAAAGTAAATAAAAAAGCGCTTCTGTCAGTAAGAAGCGCTCAGACTGTAGATAAACCCTATTTTGGCATTTTTGCCAAAATAGGGTTTTCTC
>JAHZHI010000049.1 GCA_019420345.1 Peptococcaceae bacterium | reverse complement strand
AAGCTGGATGGAAGATCTGGCTTTCCTGTCCAAATTTATTGTAATAGGAGGTTCAGCCATGAACCATTATGATATGATCGTTATTGGCACTGGCGCCGCCAACATTGTGCTTGAAGCCGCACAGCTGGCAGGCAAGCGCTGCGCTCAAATTGAACGCGGCAAGTTTGGCGGCACCTGCCTCACACGCGGCTGCATTCCAACCAAAGTGCTTGTCACTGCGGCGGACCGTCTCTATGAAATGCGCGAAGCCGACACGCTCGGCCTCTATGCCGGTGAAATTACCTTCGATTGGGGCAAAGTGTCGGAACGCGTCTGGAACAAAATAGACGAAAGCAAAGGACTGCGCCAGTTTTATCTCGATGAGCCTCACACCGATGTGTACGAAGGGACAGCACACTTCACCGACGACCACACCATCGAAGTGCATTATGCTGACGGAACGGTGAGCGCACCAATGACCGCCGACCGCATCTACATCGCCACCGGCGGCAAAACCAAGATCCCTGCAATGCAGGGCATCGATGCCATTGACTATTACACGAGCGAAAGCTTTTTTGGCGAAAAATATCCTGCTGAACCTTTCAAGGATATCATCGTTGTCGGCGGCGGCGCTATTGGTTGTGAATTCGCGCATATTTTCCGTGCTTTCGGTGCCCGTGTGCAGCTGGTGCAGCACAATGTACGCCTGCTTCCCAAAAGCGATGAAGCATGTTCTGCCGCTTGCAAAAAGAACCTTGAAGCCGACGGCATCACCCTCTATTTCAACAAAGAAACACCAGCCGTTCGTCAAGAAAACGGCCGCATCGTTTTGACGATTGAAGACCGCGCCACCGGTGCGCTGGAGGACATCGAAGCCGATGACCTCTTCATCTGTCCCGGCATTGTCCCTGCTACCGATGGCCTAGGTCTCGAAAATACATCCATCGCTCTGGACAATCGCGGCTGGATTCGCACCAATGAATTTCTCGAAACCAGTGTAGACGGGGTTTACGCCCTCGGGGACATCAACGGCCGCCAGCAGTTCCGCCACAAAGCCAACTACGAAGCAGACATCTTAGCTTACAACCATTACAAGTCCAAGAGCACAACCGACAAGCGCTGGGCTCGCTATGATCTGGTGCCAGCCGTCACCTTCACCCATCCGGAAGTGGCCGATGTCGGCCTCACTGAACAACAGGCGCGCGAACAAGGACACCGCGTGCGCATCGGGCTAAACCCATACGCCGCCACAGCCAAAGGCTATGCCCTCGGGTATGAGCCTGGCAGTGACGACCGTGCCTTTGCCAAGCTCATCATCGACGATGAAACCGACGATCTGCTTGGCATGCACGCTGTTGGGCCATTCGCTTCCACCCTTATCCAGCCGTTCCTCAATCTGATGAACAGCGGCGACACCGTGCTCGTGCCATTGAACGAAGACATCGCCAGCGAAGAAACCAAGCATCTGCGCGCCATCCACCTTCACCGCCACCTTGATCCGCACAAACATCGCACCGTGCGTGAAACCATGGTGCCGCACCCATCCCTTTCCGAAGTCGGCATCTGGACCTACTATCCAATCGAAGAACAGCGCATCGCTGAAAATAACGACTAAAAAAATCACCGCCCGTAGAACAATATCTACGGGCGGTGATTTCATTTGATAGCCAACAATCTCCTTCTATCGTCCTACCATCAAGATGCGCCGCTTTCAGCATCTGGTTTTTCGCTGGCTGGCTGATAAGCAACATTCGCCGGGTCACAATCGTCATTGTTAAATTCCCAAGCACTTGCGTAACGATCGCTTGAAATGTGCCAACCGCCATATTTTTTCGCAGTCACAAAGAGAGCATCCTCTGCGTCTTCGATCTTGACATAGCACATACCTTCGTCATCAAAAGAATCCGTGATGTCTTTGGCCATATCCCTGTAAAACAGCCAAATCGAACCATCATCGTAGTACTCAATGTCTGGTGAATCAAGCTGATCCATGATCTCCTCTTCAGTAAGCGCGCGCTCGTTGCCAAACATATCAAAGGCAACACCGCCGCCTCCTTCCGTTTGCATGTCGCCATTTTCATCCGGATAATGCACCGTATACGAGCCATCGTCATTGATGTCAAGGGTTGCTGTTGTCTGATCGCCATGGATCCACAGCTGAATCGTGCGCTGAATGCCGCCGATATTCGCTGCGTAGGCACCGCCGCCTCCTGCACAAACCAGTAAACAAATCACAGCCACCAATGCCACTACACGTTTCGTCTGTCGTTTTTTGTACGCTTTCATGGTTGCTTCCTCCAATCGAATGTCTCGAGAAGGCTGGAGGGCTGAAAAGGCCTGTCGATATTTTTCCTTATTCGTCATCACTCCACACCTCCTTCAGTGTGTCTCGAAGCATGGCTCTGGCACGGGACAATCGTGTTTTCACGTTGGATTCCGAGAGGCTTAATAATTCTGCCATCTCGTGAATACTATAATCTTCATAGTAAAAAAGATGAACGACAATGCGATATTTTTGCGGCAGCGCCATGACAGCCTCAAACAGCTGTTCTGATTCCTGGTCATCAAAGGTTAAAACCGCCATAGATTCTTCCAATGATGTGCGATGTCGCCGCCAAAATGTTCGCGCCGCATTTTTTGCCTTATTGATCGTCACCCGAATGAGCCAAGCACGAATATGTTCCTCATTTTGAAAATCTAATCTTTTTAAATGGTACTGAATAAACGCATCTTGCACCACTTCTTCAGCGTCTTCACGATTCTTGCAAACGTTAAACGCCACAGCGAAGAGGTTTTGATGATAGCGTTCAACCAGCATCTCTACTGGTAATCTCATGAGAATCCCTCACTGTTCTATCAAAAGGTTCCTTTGCCCATAATACAAATGGGACGATCAAAAGGTTACATTTTCTGCGCAAAAAAACACCGACCTCCATTTTCAATCAATGGAAGTCGGCGCTGCATGATTTTCTATCACAATTTTTTTGTCTCGTCACTGCCGCTTGCGCGCTGCTCTCAAGCGTGCAGCATGTTCACGCTGCCATTCGTCCTGACTGCCGCTCATGCGCGCAATCTCTGAAATCACCGCATCTTCAGTGTCGAGCACTGTCACATGTGTTTCCGTCAACCCATTCACGGTCGATTTTTCAATATAGAAATTACGATCTGCGCGTGCTGCAATAATTGGTGCATGTGTTACACAGATCACCTGCTCATGTTCACCAAGCTGCTCGAGCTTATCGGCCACCGTTGTCAAAACAAGGCCGCCAATCCCAGTGTCAATCTCGTCGAAGATGAGCGTCTCGACGTTGCCAGCACCGCTGAGAATGCTCTTAATAGCAAGCATGATGCGGCTCATTTCACCGCCGGAAGCGATATCATAAAGCGGACGAAGCGGCATGCCTGGATTTGGCGCAATCATAAAGAGACAGGTGTCCGTTCCGCTGGCATCACCTGCAAAACGTTCAAAGCGCACCTCAAAGCGCACAGCCTCCATAGCCATGTCCGCCAGTTCGCTGATCAGTCGGCGGCTGAATTCTTCGCCAAGGTGTTCGCGGCTGTCATGGAGACTTTCTGCCAACTCTGTATAGGCAGCTCGGTCATGGGAATAGGCCTTGCGCAAATCGGCAATGTCGGCGTCCATCCCTGCAAAATGGTTGATCTTCTCTTTCCATTCTGCCAGCGCGTCCACAAGGCTGTCGATGTCCATCTGATATTTTCGGCGCAGTTTAGCAAGTTGTGCCAGTCGTTCATCCATCGCCTCAAGAGATGCAGGGTCAAAATCGATGCCTTCACGATAATGCTCCAGATCACGTGCAGTGTCATCGATGACGATACGAACGCTCTCTAATTCACGCACGTAAGATTTAACCTGTTCATCATATTGAGAAACCGCTTTAAGGCGTTCAAGCGCATCCGTCAGCACCTCGTGAACACTGCCCTGGGCGTCGTAAAGCGCGCCTGCCGCCGCAAAAGCAGCGTCGTAAAGGTCCTGTGAATGCGCAGCCTGTTTATAGCGTTGCGCCAACTCCTCTTCTTCACCTTTCTTGAGTTCGAGCGGAGCCAGTTCTTCGACGCGCTCTTCCAAGGCTGCCAGTTCTTTTTCAAGTTTGGCTTGCTGACGCAAAGCCCGCTTCAGCGCACGGCCGCTCTGCTGCGCCTGCGCATAGGCCGCCACGACCTGGGCGCGCAATTCCTGATGGGCCATATCACCCATGGTATCCAGCAAAGACAATCGTATTGCAGGGTCGCCAAGCTCATCGTAATCGTGCTGTCCATAAATGCTGATCAGCTGCGCACAAATCGTTTTAAATTGATTCAGCGTCACAATCTGTCGGTTGACACGACAAACATTCTTGCCGTTTTCACGAATCTGACGCGTCAGCACAATGGTTTGATCATCATGCTCAAGGCCAAGATCGTCCAACGTTTGGAAAACAGCGTGCCCTTCTGCCATGACAAAAACCGCTTCCACAAGAGCATGGTCCTCACCAACGCGGATATCTGCAACATTGGCGCGCTCGCCAAGCACGAGCTTCACCGCATCAATGATGATCGATTTGCCAGCTCCCGTTTCCCCAGAAAGCACATTGAACCGTCCGTCAAACGACAGATCGACATGCTTGAGCAAGGCGAAATTATCCACCGTCAATCGTGCTAGCATGTCGATCCCTCCTATCTGGATGTATAGTCTTCAATTTTTTCAACAACGTCTTGAACCGCTTCCTTTGGTTTGATGACCAGCATAACGGTATCATCACCAGCCAAGGTACCAATCACCTGCGGCCAGCGTGCGCGGTCGATGGCAGAGGCCACGGTGTTCGCGTTGCCTGGTGCTGTATTGAGAATGAGCAGGTTTTCGCTGAAATCATAGCTGATAATAAACTCTCTCAATACCATGCGTAATTTAGCGTCGGTTACAGGCGTCTCCTGAGCGATCACATATTTATAACGATCACCGCCAATATTAACTTTTACGAGCAGAAGCTCTTTAATGTCACGAGAAATGGTCGCTTGTGTGGTTTCAAAACCTTCTTGCTGCAAGCGTTCAGCCAATTCTTTCTGTGTTCCGATTGTTTCATTGGAAACAATTTCCAGAATACGTCTCTGTCTTCTATTTTTCATTCCGATCCCTCTTTGCGATGCATACGGCGATAATTGCGATCCAACAGTTTATTACGCACTGTTTCAAAAAACTGATGTTTTTCAAGTTGAACAATGCGCGTTGGCATATTGGCTTTGTTGACACGCACAGTATCGCCTTTCCGTAAATGAGTCGCATACCGTCCATCCGTCAACAAATAAGCGTCTTTCAGACTTCTTGTTAAATGCACTTCAATGCCACCATCTGCAGGCACAATAATCGCGTTGGTACCAAGAACGTGTGCACAGATTGGATTAACAATCAAACAATCCGTACCAGGATAAATCAACGGGCCACCCGCCGACAGAGAATAACCTGTCGACCCTGTTGGCGTCGCAATGATGATCCCATCGGCTTGATAGGAGTCGATAAGCTGATCTTTCAAGTACACATCCAATTCCAAGGTATTTTCAACAGGATCGCGGTTGATGGTCACATCGTTCAGCCCGATGGTCTGACAAATGCATGCTCCATTACGATACAGCTCACCACTGATCGTCATGCGTTCTTCGATGTTATAATCACCTGCAATCAATTGATCCAAACGTTCTTCAAATTCTTCAACTTCAAGTTCAGCAAGAAAGCCCAGCGTCCCCTGATTGATGCCAATCATTGGAATGCCCGCACTGCGAACAATAGAAGCCGCCCGCAAGAATGTGCCGTCTCCGCCAATAACCACCATCAGAGAAATAGATTGTAAAAACTGTGGTCTTGGCAAATAACGAATTCCTGCGCGAGAAGCTTGCAGCTGATCGCCGGCAAATACCGTCACCTGACGTTCTGTAAATAATTGCGCGACATGCTGCGCAATCGCCGCTATGTCGTTTCTCTTTACATTATAATACATGCCTACGGCCTGATGCATCGCATAATCTCCTAACTTAATGATACGAATAAATGAATGCCATCAAAAGCACACCAGCCAAAACACCACCAATGAAGTATTTTAAAGATGGTTTGCCTTGATCGGATTCATCAAATGACACTTCCATAATATCATATTTATTCATGTCTATAAATAAAATTCCATCGGTATGGAAAACATTCTGATATTCAAACAGCTGCCGACGCACACTTGGCAAGCGCACATTGGCTTGCTTTCCGGTCTTCACTTCGACCAAATATGTTCGTGTGCCTTTTGCAACCAAATAATCAATCTTTATAAAACTCTCAATCCGTTCGCCGTCAACCGTCATCCCCACCGGCCGTCGAACCTGAGCGTCAATGATCACATACCCCTGTTTCTGCAACAATTTTTCGGCTTCCGCTTCGCCAATCTGTGCACGTCGGCTGATGGCACGGCGTGTATGCTGCTGCCATCGCAGCCAGATCCAGCGAATGCAAAATGCGCCAAGAACACAGCCAATAATCAGCCCGATAAGCGGCCCACGCATGATCAGTGGCTTTCCTTTTTGCTAAAATCGGCAAAAGTCTGCGTCACCAATTCATGGATATCAACTGATACAGATGTTGCTTGCGGGTCTTTTGTGAACCAATACAAATACTCTATGTTGCCCTGCGGCCCTTGAATCGGTGAATGTACAATGCCCAGCGTTTTAAAGCCAAGTTCTTCATTAAATGTCAGAATGCGCTGGATCACTTCTTCATGGACGGACGGATCGCGCACAACACCATTTTTGCCAACTTTATCACGGCCAGCTTCGAACTGCGGCTTAATGAGTGCAACGCCGCTGCCATTCTCTTTGAGAATGCTATAGGCCGCAGGCAGGATCTTGGTCAAAGAAATGAATGCCACATCGGTGGTCATCCAATCCATCAATTCAGGAAAATCCTCCGGCGTCAGAAAACGTGCATTGGTTTTTTCCATGTTGATAACACGCTCATCCGTACGCAATTTCCATGCCAATTGACCATAGCCTACATCAACAGCATAAACACGTTTGGCACCATGCTGCAAAGCACAATCAACAAATCCGCCTGTCGATGCGCCAAGGTCCACGACTACAGCGTCTTT
The DNA here is from genome assembly GCA_019420345.1 of Peptococcaceae bacterium. Lineage (GTDB taxonomy): Bacteria > Bacillota > Peptococcia > Peptococcales > Peptococcaceae > UMGS1590. Next base: position 9,490 of record JAHZHI010000049.1, on the reverse strand, counting down.
CATCGAAATCGGAAAACGTTCAAAAGCCTCCGCCAATTTAAAGCCGCCACGACTGGCATACGGCAGGGGTTCGCCCACCAGCCGCAAGTGACTGTCGATGGGCACCTTTGTCCCAGCTTTATCTACTTTTTGGTCATTCACCAAAACCATGCCGGCCATAATATATTTTTGTGCTTTCTCTCTGGTCTCACACAGGCCCTGTGCAACGACCAAAACATCCAATCGTTCTTTTTTTGCCATACGCTTATCCTTTATTGATAAATTCTTCAATACGAACAGCCATTTTATCTGGCGTCAGCTCATGGTCGTCTTTCAAGCGGTTCGTATCGCCATGCGCAACAAAAGCATCCGGTAAGCCAATACGCAATACCGGCACTTGCATGTGCGCATCGTTCAATGCTTCCAACACCGCGCTGCCAAAGCCGCCTGCGAGAACATTTTCTTCCATGGTCACAATAGGTTTGCCATTTTTCGCCACATCCAGCAGCATCTCAACGTCCAACGGTTTCACAAAACGTGCATTGACCACGCCAAGGCGAATCCCTTTTGCGCCCAGAATGTCTGCGGTTTCGAGCGCCGCTTCCACCATCGATCCAATGGCAACAATAGTGCCATCAGGCCCTTCTCGTAAAAGTTCAGCCTTTCCATACGGAATCAGGGTATATTCTGTCACAAGATCATGCCCCGGGCCACGGCCACGTGGATAACGAATAGCAACAAGGCGCTCATAAGCAAGCGCACTATACAGCATATTTTGTAACTCTGGCTCATCTTTTGGAGCCATCACTGTCATTCCCGGAATGGTACGCAGATAACTGAGGTCAAACACGCCATGATGTGTTGGCCCATCAGCGCCAACAACGCCAGCGCGATCAAGCGCAAAAACAACTGGTGCATTCTGTAAAGCGCAGTCATGAATCAGCTGATCATAAGCACGCTGCATAAACGTCGAATAAATGGCCACCACCGGTTTTAAACCAGCCAAAGCCATCGCACTGGACATGGTCGTAGCGTGTTCTTCTGCTATGCCAACATCAAAAGCACGCGTTGGATAAGCTTTGGCAAAGCCATCCATGCCGGTTCCTGATGCCATTGCAGCAGTAACGCCCACAATCCGCGAATCATCTTTGGCAAGATCGATCAAGGTATTTGAAAACACTTTCGTGTAGCTTGGCTGTGTAGATTTATCCAGCAGCTCACCAGTTTTAATATCGAAAGCACCCACGCCATGAAATTTATCAGGATGTTGCTGCGCAGGTATATAGCCTTTGCCCTTTTCTGTCAAACAATGAATCAAGACAGGACAATCAAATTGTTTGCTGTTTTCAAACACGCGAATCAATTCTTCGATGTCATGACCATTAACTGGCCCATAATAACGAAGACCAAGTTCTTCAAAAAAGCTGCCCGATGTCAGCATATATTTGAGAGAGTCCTTCAAACGGTCTGCCATCTCGGCCATTTTAGGGCCAATGTTTGGAATACGTTTCAGGAAGTATTCCATATCTTCCTTGAAACGGTTGTAGCCAGGATCGGTGCGCAAACGCGTCAAATATTGACTCATTCCGCCAACGTTCGGTCCAATACTCATTTCATTGTCATTGAGCACAACCGTCATTTTTGTCTGCAAATGTGCCGCATAGTTCAACGCTTCAAATGCCATGCCGCCTGTCATAGCGCCATCACCGATCACCGCAATCACGTTGCGATCTTCATGAAGGAGGTCACGCGCAATCGCAAAGCCATCTGCTGCAGAAATGGATGTACTTGCATGACCTGCGCCGAAATCATCATAACGACTTTCACTGCGCTTCGGAAACCCGGAAATGCCCTGATACTGTCGCAAGGAATCAAAACGCGCATTACGCCCAGTCAACAACTTATGTACATAGGCTTGGTGCCCAACATCCCATACCAGCTTATCATTTGGGAAATCATACACATAATGCAGGGCGAGGGTGATTTCAACAATTCCCAAATTCGGCGCCAAATGGCCACCATTTTTCGCGCACACTTCAATTAGACGATGTCGGATCTCATTCGCCAGAGCACGCAGCTGGTCCATCGACAAGTTCTTAATATCTTTTGACTGGATGTCTTCCAACATTCCAACGTTCCCTCCCTCACACAAAATCGTCAAAAATTATTTCTGTCTTTTGACAATGTATTCTGCAATATAATTCAACACGTCACAATCCCCTGGAAGATCTTCCAAAGTACGCTGCGCCGACTGACATTGTTCTTCTGCCATTGCACGTGATGCATCCAGACCATACAAGGCTGGATAAGTGGCCTTGCAGTTCTTTTCATCACTGCCCACGGGCTTACCAAGCACGGATGTATCTCCGACCACATCTAAAATATCATCGGTGATCTGGAACGCCAAGCCTATATGCTTGCCATACTTCGTCAAAGCCTCCAGCTGGGCGTCATCAGCACCGCCAATGATGGCGCCAATACGCACCGACGCGGTAATTAAAGCACCCGTCTTATGTGCATGAATATATTTCATGTTGGCTTCATCGATGTGATGACCTTCAGCAAGCAGATCCTGCGCCTGACCAACAACCATTCCCTGATTGCCCGCACCCACTGCCAATTCATGGGCAACACGCAAGCCAATTTCCGGTTTTCCTTTGGTCAGCCAATAACCACTAATATTTTCAAACGCCTGTGTTTGGAGGCCATCACCAGCCAATGTCGCCATGCCAACTCCATAAACAATATGATTGGTTGGCTTGCCGCGGCGCAATTCATCATCGTCCATCCCTGGCAAATCATCATGAATCAACGAATAAGCATGAATGCATTCAATGCTGGCAGCGCTCAATAATGCTTCATCCACATCCCCACCTACGGCTTGACAAGCCGCCAATGCTAAGATTGGACGCAGACGTTTGCCGCCAGAAAGCAGACTATAGGCCATGGCGTCAACAAGTACATCATTATAACCATCCTTTTCAGGCAATAACTTTGGCAGCGTCTCCTCGACCACTTCCTGAAAGGCTTTCATTTTTTCTTTACTCATTGTTGGTCCTCCATCTGAAACACTTGTTCAACACCATTTTGTAAAACCTTAATTTCTCCTTCGGCATTGCGCAGCATATTCTGACAAAGGCTGGCCATATCCAGCCCAATCTTATATTGTTCTACTGCCTTTTCTAATGGAATGTCGCCTTGGCTCAGCACTTTCAGCGCTTCTTCAAGCTGCGCCATTGCCTGTTCGAAAGACAATTGATTTTTTACTTCACTCATTGCTCTTCCCTCTTCTGTGAAATTGACGTTACTGCACTATCGATCGTGCCATCAGCAAAATACAGCGTCAGCGTGTCACCTGTATTCACTTGCGACACGGAACGTACCGCCTGACCTTCTTTCTCACAAAAAGAATAACCACGCGCCAAGACCTTCAACGGACTCATCGCATCAAGCTTAGAAACTTTTTCGCTAAACGCTTTTTGCTTGGTATTCATGATGTTTTGCATCGTATTTTCCAACTCAGACCACCGTTGGTCCAACTGCAAATGATACGATGCCAATAATTTCCCTGCATCTTGCAGCATTCCTGCAGAAAGCAAGCTCATAAGAAGTCGCCGCTTATTTTGCAGCAGTCCTTCCACATGCTTGTCACACCTGTTCCGCGCATCGATAATCTGCTGTGCTATTTGCACACGATCTGGCACAGCAAGTTCCGCCGCCATAGACGGCGTTCCCGCACGCACATCAGCTGCAAAGTCCGATAAGGTCACGTCTGTCTCATGACCGACTGCACTGATGATCGGCACTGGACTCTCTGCAATCGCACGAACAACATTTTCTTCATTAAAATTCCAAAGATCTTCCAGTGATCCGCCACCACGACCAACAATAATGACATCAATGTCATTGCGTGCATAAAGCGTACGCAGTCCCGCCTCGATCGAACGCGCACCATCCTGCCCCTGCACAGATGCAGGCACAAGCAGCACTTCTGCCATTGGCCAGCGTCTTCTCAGTACCCGAAGCATATCTCGAATCACGGCACCTGTTGGCGAGGTCACAATACCAATTTTTTTTGGAATGATCGGCAAGGCTCGCCGCGTCTCCTCACTCTTAAAGACACCTTCTGCCAATAACTTCGCCTTTAGCTTTTCATACTGAATCTGAAGATTTCCAATGCCGACAGGCAGCAAGCGCTGTACATACAGCTGATAACTGCCATTTTTTGTATAGACAGAAATGCTTCCCTGGGCAATCACTGCTTGCCCATTTTGAGGCAGCGTACGCAAATTTTGCGCAGCAGAACGAAACATCACACAATTTATGGAAGCTTTTTCATCTTTGATTGAAAAATAACAGTGGCCACTGGCAGCATGACGTTTAAAATTCGAAATTTCACCCTCAACACGAAGGTTCTGCAGCACATCATTGCGGTCAAATAGATTTTTTATGTATTCATTGAGCGCAGAAACTTTGACAACGCCGCCATTACTCATTGACCAGCGCCTTCTTATGAATGGCATCTAAAATAGCATTAACGAACTTATAAGATTCCGCATCGCCATAAATTTTCGCTAATTCCACCGCTTCATTGATCACAACAACGGCTTCTGTCTTAGGCTCTGCAAAACGCAGTTCGTAGACACCCATTCGTAAAATATTCTTATCAGCGCTCATCATTCTTAACGTACTCCAGTGCTTTGCCTGCGCGTTGATGAGATTATCAATATCCACCTTGTTGTCCATGGTGCCCGCAACAGTATCTGCAATAAATGCCTTATCATCATCTTCTAAAGCACTTTCAAGGGTGTCTTCATCCAATTCTGGGAAAATTGAAATGATATTGGCCGCTTCCAAAAAATCTTCAAGGTTTTCCTTATCATGCAGGATATGTTCAAGCACATCCTTATAATCTGTCTGCCCCATATCGCTTGAATAAATGAGAAGAAAAGCTATTTGTCTCGCCAGCTTACGCATGTTGATCCCCCATTCCTGTTTCATTGATAGTATTAAAATCGATGCCTTGAACGAAAATGTCCACTGCACGTACTTTTATGCCTGTCATTTTTTCAATGTCCTGTTTGACTCGTCGCTGTATTTCATTTGCAAGATCTGGAATACAATAGCCAAACAACACTTTTATATTGATAACGATGTAGTAGCCATCGTTTTTATAATCCACTCGCACACCCTTTGTCCCAGACTTTTTTCCAAGCATCCCTGTGAAATTATCAGTCACATTGCCGATAAAACTTTCGCTGGTGGTGCCAAATGAATTTGCAACGCCTTCCATCGCATGCACAGCAATCGCGGTTGCAGAAGCGATAACCTCATCATCAACACGAATGGTACCAAAATCTGTGCTGCAAATTTGGCCCTGACCATTTTCCAAGCGTTTTTCTTCTGCCATACGATCAAACTCCTTATTATCAATCTTTGATGAAAGGTCACACTAATTTATTATATCACAACCCATGTCACTGGTCGATAAAACAATGATGATATTAGATTTTTTGCTGGACAGCCGTGATTGTCTTGTGAAGCCAACGCGGTCACCTTTCTCCAAAATAAAAATCGAGGCTGAGCGCACTCAACCTCGATCATCATTTCGTGACCGATGGCAGAATAATGGTTATTCTGCTTCGTCCACATAATTGTTCCAGAATTCGACAATGGCATCCCATTCGTCGTCATCGTCAATATCGTACAGCAATTCTTCTCCATCTTCCACTACGATCTTAAATGGAATGGCACTGTCATCTTCCTCTTCATCCCAAGGAACCAAGATGGCATAATCCTGTCCATTCAATTCAACACGTTCGAGCACCTGCAACGTATGCTCATGCCCTTCTTCATCAACCAGAACAACCAAACCATCTTCTAGTTCTTCATCGTTGTCAAGAAACAAATCTTTTTCGTCCATGAGTATTCTCCTTTAATGTGCATCCAAATATGCCTGCAGCATAAAAACAGCTGCAATCTTGTCAATTACCTTTTTTCTCTTCTTTCGAGATACATTGGCTTCAAGAAGAACGTTTTCGGCCTGCACAGTCGTTAAACGCTCATCAATCCAATCAAGCGCAATATCTGCTGGCATATAGCTTTTGAATCCTTCAATAAAACTTTGTATCTCTTGCGCCTTAAACCCAAGCGTATTATTCATATTTTTAGGAAGGCCAACAACAAGTTTTACTGCTTCCTGTTCTTTTAATACCCTCGCCAAATATGTATAATCTTCTTCCAACTTTCCTGTGCGCGTATACGTTTCCACCGGCTGAGCCGTAATGCCCAAAAGATCACTTGCAGCGATACCGATGCGCCGTTCGCCCACGTCAAAACACACGAGACGTCCGGTCATATCAGCGTTCATCCAAATAATTGATCAACATTTCTTCAATGTACTGATCACGGTCGAATTTTTTGATCAATGCGCGCGCATTGTTATAGCTGGTGATGTAAGCAGGATCACCTGAAAGGATATACCCTACCAATTGATTCAAAGGCTGATACCCTTTTGCTTCCAATGCAGCATAAACTTGACGGAGTACTTCCCGTGGGCCCATTTCTTGCTGCACGGCGTTTTTGTCAAAATACATCGTCTGATCCAGATCGTCTCTCATGGATTGATCACTCCTTAAATTGATTTTCTACAATACCAGCAAAGGCTTCTAAAGCACCTGCAAGTGCTTCCGGATTCTTCCCGCCGGCTTGTGCCATATCAGGACGGCCGCCGCCCTTGCCGCCAACCATTCCTGATACTTCTTTAATCAAGTTGCCTGCATGAAGATGTTTGCGGGCATCACCCTGCGTCAGCATGCAGACCAACTGCACCTGGCCATCGGCAACGCTTGCCAGTAAAACAACCCCATCATTGAGCTTGTTGCGGAAGAGATCTGCCTGATTGCGCAAATCTTCCATATTGGCAGCTTCTACCTGCTGAGCGACAACTTGTAATCCCTTAACTTCATGAATAGCATCTTCTGCACTGGCTGCAGCCTGTTTCATCTGAGCCATCTTCATATCATCGATTTGTTTTTGCAGAGATTTAATTTCATTTTCCAAATCACCAATTCTGCCAACAATTGCGTCATCGGTGTTTACTTTGGCTTGTTTGCGAATGGCTGCAATCAGCGCATCCTGGTCAACGGTTCTCTGATAAGCAGCAGTACCGGTAACGGCTTCAATGCGGCGCACCCCTGCTGATACCGAACTTTCGCTTAAAATCTTAAACAGACCAATTTCACCAATATTTGCAACGTGAATACCACCGCAAAGTTCCTTACTATTTAAGCCAGCATCTACGCAGCGTACTTTTTCGCCGTATTTTTCACCAAAAAGTGCCATGTGGCCGCTTTCCTTGGCATCATCAATGCTTGTTTCATAAATGTTTACAGGTTCAGCGGTAAGAATTTCCTGGTTCACCAATGCTTCTACACGTGCCAATTCTTCAGCAGACAATGCATGGAGGCAGGAGAAGTCAAAGCGCAGATGATCTGGCGCTACCAAAGAACCAGACTGGTGTACATTATCACCCAATACCTGACGCAATGCATAATGCAGCAAGTGTGTTGCTGTATGGTTGCGAGCAGATGCGCGGCGCTTTTCAAGATCCACTACAGCATGGACTGCATCGCCAACATTTAAACGCCCATCAATATATCCCTGATGGAGATATTTGCCATCTGCTAATTTGATGGTATTTTCAACATTAAACACGCCGTCTTTTGCAAGCATCTGCCCTTGTTCACCGACTTGACCGCCACCTTGAGCATAGAAAGGCGTGTGATCAAGAATAACAATGGCGTGCGTATCATATCCAAATGCTGCGCCCTTATTGTCAATGAGAATTCCCAGCACTTTGCAATCATCTTCAGATTTTTCATAGCCTGTAAAGGTGGTTGCCGGCATATCAGGGTATGCCTCAGTGACATGCTGTGCCAAATCCCAAACGTTTGCAACATCCTGTGCTTCTTTTGCCTTGCGACGTTGTTCTGCCATTGCTTCATCAAAACCATCAATATCGACGGTCATGCCTTCTTCGTCGGCAACGTCTTTCGTTAAATCAATTGGGAAACCATAAGTATCGTAGAACTTAAAGGCGCTCTTACCATCAATCACATTGCCACCTTTGGCTTTAATATCTGCAACTGTTTCTGCAACAATTTTCATCCCATCCTGCAATGTCTGGAAGAAACGTTCTTCCTCGTTGCGAATAATGGATTCAATAAAGGATTGATGTTCGATGATTTCTGGATAAGCCTCTCCCATCTGTTCGCCAACCTTTGCGACAAACTTATAGAGGAATGGTTCATCAAGGCCAATGGTTTTTCCAAGGCGAACGGCACGACGCAAGATGCGGCGCAGCACATAGCCGCGTCCTTCATTACTTGGCAATACGCCGTCTGCAATCAGGAAAGAGCATGCACGTGCATGGTCTGCGATTACGCGGAACGCGAAGCCACGTTCATCACGATGGTATTCCTTGCCACTCAATTCTTCAACATACTGAATCAGTGGTACGAACAAGTCGGTGTCAAAGTTGGTGTCAACGCCCTGCATAATGGAAGTAATACGTTCCAAGCCCATCCCAGTATCAATATTTGGTCTTGGCAGCGGCGTCAAGTTGCCGGATTCGTCACGATTGTACTGCATGAACACGAGGTTCCAAATTTCCAGCCATCTGTCGCAGTCACAAACCCCCAGCATGCAGCCTTCTTCATTGTCGCAGGCGTATTCTTCGCCGCGGTCATAATGCACTTCACTGCAAGGGCCGCATGGACCAACATCACCCATTTGCCAGAAGTTGTCTTTTTCACCAAGTCGGAAGATGCGACTTTCATCAAAACCTGTCACCTGATGCCAGATTTCATAGGCTTCGTCGTCATCTTTATAAATAGTAATGTACAATTTTTCCTTAGGCAGCTTCAACTCATTGGTCAGAAAATCCCAGCAGTATTTAATAGCCTCTTCCTTGAAGTATTCACCGAAAGAAAAATTCCCAAGCATTTCGAAAAATGTATGGTGACGCGCTGTTTTACCAACCGTTTCAAGGTCATTATGCTTGCCGCCGGCGCGCACGCATTTCTGAACAGTAGTCGCACGTGTATAATCTCTGGTTTCCAAGCCAAGAAAAACGTTTTTAAACTGATTCATTCCAGCATTGGTAAAGAGCAAAGTTGGATCGTTATATGGCACTAACGAAGAGCTTTTTACATGAGTGTGACCATTCTTCACAAAATATTCCACGAATTTTTTTCTAATGTCATTACCTGTTAACATGTAAATTCTCCATTCTCTTAAATTTCATTCTTAGTCTATCATACCAAATATCAAAAAATAAGTCTATACAGGTAGACCTATCGATTGTATGTCGTTTTACATAAGATTGTGCCATGATGTATTATAATTTTTTATCAGTAATACAAAAGCCCCTCCTGCTTTCGCAGGAGGGGCTTACAGCTTGTCGAAAAAGGTCACCGCAAGGTGGCCTTTTTCTCGTCTTAAGCCTCAA
>JAHZHI010000048.1 GCA_019420345.1 Peptococcaceae bacterium | reverse complement strand
GGAAAGCTGGATGGAAGATCTGGCTTTCCTGTCCAAATTTATTGTAATAGGAGGCCCGCCATGACCCCACCCCTTACCATCGCTCAGGAAGACGGCGCCGCCCAGGTGTTCGCCTGGTTCAACCAGCATGTGGCGACTCTGGAAGGCAAAGTGCTCTATATTCTCGCCCTCATCTGCATCGCCATGATTGTCGACTTTCTCGTCGGCAGCCTGGCTGCCTGGCGCAGCCCCGACGAGCGCTTCGCCAGCCAGCGCGGCATCAACGGCATTCTGCGCAAGCTCGCCAGCATTCTCGTGCTCGTCTGCTGCATGCCCGTGAGCGCTCTTATTCCGGCCGACGCCGGGCTGATGGCGCTCTGTGTGCTCTATGTGGGCTATCTCATGATGGAGCTCGCATCCATTGTCGAAAACCTCGACCGCCTCGGCGTCAACGTCGGCCCCCTCAAGCGCTTTATTGAGCACGCCGCCGACCTCACCCCAGGCGACGACCCCAACACCCCCGACAACCGAAAGGAGACCTGACCCATGACCTACACTCTCACCAGCCACTGGCTCCCAGCCAGCCAATACCCCCTCAAAGGGCCCTACGCCATGACCCCGGAAGGCATCGTCGTCCACAACACCGCCGGCACCGCCAGCGCCCGGGAAGAAGCCGCCGCCATGATCGAAAGCACAGCAGCCACCAGCTTTCACGTCGTCATCGATGAAGCCGAGGCCGTCGAATGCATCCCCTTCGCGCGCAACGCCTGGCACGCCGGCGACGGCGCCGCAGGCTACGCCAACCGCCACCTCATTGGCCTGGAAATCGCCCGCAGCATGGACACTGCCACCACCCGCTTCGACCAGGCTGAAGCCAACGCCGCCCTCTACATCGCCCACGTCTGCCGCCAATACGGCTGGACCAGCGCCAAGCTCCACCAACACAACTGGTACAGCAGCACCGCCTGCCCCCACCGCACCAAAACCCACTGGCAAACCTTCCTTGCGCAAGTCGATGAATATATTGCCGCGTTGGAAAGCGGAGGTGGCGCAAGTGCGGGAGCAGGGAGCACCGCAGGTGCGAACAGCGGGGGCGCAAGCGATGCAGGCGCGCAGAACGATGGCGGAGGAAGCACCGCAGGTGCGGGCGATGCAGGCACGCGGAACGATGGCGCAGAGAGCACCGCAGGTGCGAACAGCGGCGGCACGGGCGGCAATGGTGGCGCAAGCGGAGGTGCAGGAAGCACCGCAGGTGTGAACAGCGAGGGCGCAGAGAGTGCCGCAGTCACGAACGACGACGCCCCAACCATCACCATCCTCTGCGACGGCCAGCCCCTCACCCTCCGCGGCCGAAACGAAAACGGCACCATCTACACCAGCCTCCGCGACCTCGCCACCGCCCTAGGCCACACCGTCCGCTGGGAAAACGGCATCGCCGTCGTGGAGAAGTGAGCGGGCAAAAGAAAACCGCCGCTGATCGGCGGCGGTGCAGACTGTCGAAAAAGGTCAACGTAAGGTGGCCTTTTTCGATAAGATGGGAGTGGCGCCGCTTACGCGACGCCACTCTTTCTAAAATTAAATATTTTCTTACTTGGAACTTTTTATAATTGTCTGTTTAATTTGAGACAGTATAGAGTGTTTTTTCTTATGTTGTGAATTTACAATCTAAGTGCAACGAAAAATAAAAGCTCCATAGAAACTTCTGGTAAAATGGGATTGAGCAAAATCCAATGAACCAGGAGGGTTTCTATGAGTCTCTATCATCATCTTACTATATCAGAGCGAGAAAAGATACTGTCTTTTTTTCAAAAGGAAAATCTTTGTCTGCTATTGCTGCTGAATTAGGACGTTTCAAAGCAACTATTTCTCGTGAATTCAAAGAAGAATTCTTTTAACTGCGAATATTCACCCCGTAAAGCACAAGAAACTTATTGCAAACGTCGTAAACTTTGTCATCAACTATAAACTTCTGAATAACCCTGAGTCGTTTTCTTTTGTTCGTTTTCCTTTCTCCATCAGCAATGGTCACCGCAACAAATTTCCGATCGACTGAAATTGGAAAAGGCCGCCTTTCAAATCAGTTTTAGTACCATCTATCGAGCCATCTACTCAGGGTTATTTGAAAGCTCAGATCAATGCGGTCTGAGTTTTTTTTACTTTTTATCAGATAGTTCGATAGGGGGTATAGGGAATAGGGGTTAGAGGATATTGGGGATTCAAAATAAATAACACTTATGTAAAATATAATTATAGCCGGCGAAAAGAAAAAAAGAAAAATAAGAAAGTTCTGATTAATGCACAGGGGGTAATACCAATGTTACAAGATAACTTCAAAATTTTTACTAATGGTACCATTCGCACCATGGATGATAAAAATGAAACCGTAGAAGCTGTTGCGGTTAGAAATGGTGTATTTGTCGAAGTGGGTAGTTTGGAAGCATGTAAGGCAGCAGCTCCGGGGAATACAGAAGTTGTGGATCTTCAAGGAAAATGTATGCTTCCGGGCTTTATTGAATTACACGTACATCCGTTGATGATGGGGATGGGCTTACTTTGGGCAGATATTGGTATCGATAAAGTACATAGTATCCCTGAATTGATTGCAGTGATGAAAGAGGCAGCTGCAAAATTGCCACCGGATGTACCGGTTAGAGGTTTTGGTTATGACCACCGCAGTTTGGCTGAAGGGCGTCAACCTACCGCGAAAGAGTTGGATGAAGTGGCAAGCGATCGTCCGGTGCAAATTTGGGAATGCAGCGGTCACTGCAATGTTGTCAATACGTATTTCTTAAATCAAGTGGATGTTACCAAGGATACGCCAAATCCATTTGGTGGGGCAATCGGCCGTGATGAGGATGGCAATCCGGATGGCTCTTTTTACGACAGTGCCAATGACTACCTTACCGGCGTAAACGGTATTAAGCTTGCAAACCACGGGCCAAACATTCACTTCCCATATACCTTGGAGGAATGTCAAGAGCTCTTGCGTGTGGCACAGCACAGTCTTTTGGAAAATGGGTTTACCACTATCAACGATATTCAGGTAACCCGTCAAGAAATGGAAACTTATATGCAGGCAAGAGACGAAGGCAAGCTGACAATGCGCGTGGTGGCTTCTTATATGTCCAACTATTTGGATGAAATGATGACGTTAGGCTTATCTTCCAAATTGGGTGATAATAAGCTGTCCTTGGGGGCTTTGAAATTGTATCAGGATGGTGCGATTGTAAGTGGTACCGCATATTCCAGCGAGCCATATTCTGATACGGTAGATACCGGACGAGGTCATCTTTATCATGAATTGCAGGAAATGAAGGATCTTGTTGTAAAGGCGCACAGTTTTGGATTGCAAATGGCGATTCATACCCAGGGTGATGCTGCCCATGATATTATATTGGAAGCGTTGGAAGAGGCAGAACGTCTCTATCCGGGCAAAAAGCTTCACCATCGCTTGGAACACAGTAGCTATCCAACCGAAGCACAAGTTAAGAAAATGGCTGAGTTGGATGTATGGCCAAACCCACAACCTCAAAACTTCTATGACCACGGAGAAGGTTTGGTAAAAATCTATAAGAATGTCGGTGGTACAGACTTTATTCCGTTTGGATGGCATAAGAAATACGGCGTCCCTATTCTTATCAGCTCCGATGCACCGGTGTCGAAGTTGAGTCCAATCATTGGGATGTACATGGCTATTACCAGAAGAACGGCCGCAGGCAATATTTTTGGTCCTGAGCACCGTATTTCTGTGGATGATGCGGTGAAGGCTTATACGATTACTGCTGCACAGGCGCTGCATCGTGAAGAAACTATCGGCTCTATTGAAGTCGGTAAACTGGCTGATATGGTTGTACTGAGTCAAGACCCATATACTGTGGGAGAAGAGGCATTTAGAGATATTACTATTGATGAAACTTGGATTGACGGGGAACGCGTCTTTACAAAGTAATAACGGAACGATGATTGAAGCGTGATGAATGCTACTCTTTTATAAAGAAACAAAAGAGTAACATCTTTGTTTATAAGAAATCATAGGGATAAACGATATTTTCCTGTAAGGAGGATGAACACCATGCAAAAAGAGAGAAAAGAACAAGCACCTGCGCTTATGGATAAGGTTGAGGTAAATTCGACGGTGCTTTGGGGCAGTATCATACTGAGCGTCTTATTGTATGTGCCGATGATGGTTTGGCAGGAGCAGGCTCAGTCGATTATTAGTGGGTTGTATGATGGTTTAACAAGTGGCTTGTGGCTATGGGAATTTATATTTGTCCTGGTTTTTTTGTTTGTCATGTGGCTGGGTTTTGGGCGCTATGGTAATATCAAGCTGGGACGTACAGAAGATAAACCGGAATTTTCTACTTTTACATGGCTGGGGATGATTTTTGCGGCAGCGGCAGGCGCCGGGATGGTGTATTTTTCTTTTATTGAGCCGATTCAAATTGTCAGTGCACCGCCGTTTTTTACAGAGCCCGGCACGGCTGAGGCTGCACAATATGCACTGGCGTATGGGATGTTTAACTGGGGACCGATTGCATGGTCTATATTTGCCTTGACAGGGATTATTTTTGGGTATTATTTCCATGTTAGAAAAAAACCGTATTTGTTTCCGAGCTATACTTGCAAAAGTGTTTTGGGGAAAAATGCGGATGGTATGGTTGGTAAGCTTATTGATATCTTTGTTATTGTCGGTTTGGTAGGGGCTACTGCAACGACGATGGGGGTTGTCGTGCCGCTGCTGTCTGCATTGACTGCTCGTATGACAGGTCTTGAAGATAATTTAACGTTGCAGGTGGCTGTGACGGTGATTTTCTGTCTGATTTTCGGTTACAGTGCATACAAGGGGCTGTACTCGGGTATATCAAAGGTTGCAGACCTCAATACTTATGCTTGTTTTGCACTATTGGTTTTTGTATTGGTGGTAGGGCCGACCGGCTTCATTGTGTCGAATTATTGTGACAGCATTGGGGTATTGTTTCAAAACTTTATTCGTATGAGTTTTTACACAGATCCTATCGGGCAATCCGGTTTTCCGCAAAGCTATACTTGTTTCTATTGGTCTTGGTGGGCAACCTATTGTGTATTTATGGGCTTATTTATTGCTCGTATTTCAAAAGGCAGAACCGTGCGTCAAATTGCGATGGCGGTTACTTTTGTAGGGGCGTTCGGTACATCACTGTTTTATGGTATTTTTGGCGGATTTGCTCTCGATAAAATGATGAATCAAGGGCAGGACTTACAAGGTATGCTGGAAACGATTGGCGGGCAAAATGTAGTGATTTTCTTACTCGATCAAATTCCGCTGCAAATCGTTTTTATTCCGATTTTCTTCTTGGTCATGTTTGTTTTCACCGCGGCGACCTTAAATGCAGCTGCTTATACAATGGCTATGATGGGATGCAAAGCCATTCGTGATGGCGAAGAACCGCCAAAATGGACAAGAGCGTTGTGGTCTTTTATTTTGATGGTCATTGCGATTGCTTTGTTAATCGTCGGTGGCGGCAATACCATTCAGCTGTCGGCAATTTTGACCAGTGTACCTATTCTGTTTATCGTATTGATTTTGATGGCGTCACTCTTGAAAACTATGCGTAAAGATTTTGGTAATCAAATTGCTGTGAAAGAAATTGTTTTGCAGCAAATCGATCCCGACGATGATTGAGAAAAAGAATACTGCAATCTCGACGCTATAGTGGCTGTATGCTATAATGGGAATACAGCCACTAAGTCGGGAGTGTAATCAATGAAGCTTGAAGACTTGAATTCATTGTGTGAAGCTATAAAATATCAGTCGATTTCAATTGCTGCCGAAAAAAACTATACCTCACAGTCGACGTACAGTACCGCAATTAACCGCCTGGAAATGGAAATTGGTGTAGAGTTGCTGGTGCGTAGTTCCAAAGGGGTGGTACCTACACAAATTGGTGAAGAGTTTGCCAAAAAAGCTGAAGATGTCCTTGTGTTGGTACGGGAAATGAAAGAAATTGCAGACATCTATAATTTTACGGATAGCTTAAATTTAGCAACTTCGTTTGCCATTTCGGAAGGCTTGATGCCCTATTGCGTCAATAAAATCAGTGAGGATGGAAAAGATGTAAAGTATTCCGTGTCGGTTATGGAAGACTACAAAATTTATGACAGCGTTGCCGCCGGTCATACGCGATTGGGGATAGGGATTTATGATTCCGCCTTATTACGCGGGGATTTATCGTTTATGCCGTTGTTTCAAAATGAGTATTTGGTACATGTAGGTCCGAAATCACCGCTATATTCTTTGGAAGAGGTCACGTATGAGGAGCTTATTAAAGAGCCCTATATTGTCTTTGGCGATGAGTTTTTGAAAAACGAAGCGAACTATTGGCCGCGCGAAAAATTTTCAAAAGAAGACATGATTTTCAATTATCGCACAAACAGCACCGGGGCGATCAAGCGAATGATTGTCGAAAGTCGTTGTTTTTGCGTGTTGCCGGAATTTAATTCTCGTTCCGATTTATATGTAACTAGTGGACGCATTAAGACGATGCGTATTAAAGATATGCCGTTGCCGATTACTTACGGTTATATTGAAAATTCACGCTATAAACTGGGGAATATAGAAAAATACTTCATTAGAATATTGAAGCAGGTGATTGCAGAAAATGCGTTTTCTGTGGATGTTTCATAAGATGGTACAGAGGAGATGAGAAATTCATCTCCTCTTAGCTTGTCGAAAAAGGTTACCATAAGGTGGCCTTTTTCTCGTCTTTAGCCTTCACATACAGTAAAATGTATATGGGGTGTTATGAAGAGGGACCGTCGCTTACATGGGCTCATGCTGGGGTGCGTCAAGCAAAAATAGTTTTTACTTGACACTCCGGTGCTGCCCACTTATCATTGAGGTAGATCAATGGAAGGGGGCGAGCAGAGTGACAGTCAGAGAACAAATAGAACCAGCTCTTTGCACGATGCGTGCAAACACGGTGATTGAGGCACGCTGCCTGTATGAACGCTTTGCCGAGGATGTGTCCGAGGCGGCTTTTTATAAAACGCTGGAGCGTCTCTGCCAAAAAGGGGTCTTGGCGCATTTGGCGAAAGGCTTGTATTACCGTCCAAAGACGTCCAGATTCGGCACGGTGCCGATGCGGGAACAGGACATCGTTGCCCATTATGTGGACAATCAGCGCGGCCTTGTGGTCGGCTATCGGCTCTTTAATAGGAAAGGTCTGACGACGCAGATCAGCAAGACGGTCGATGTGTTGTCCAATGCCTTGCCGGACCAGAAGAAGACCGTTCGCAATGTGCATGTTAAAAATATTTCCTGCGTGCTGAACGACGACCGCGTCGCGACCATTGAAGCGCTGGAAATTCTTCAGAACTTCGGCAACATTGAGGACCTGAATACAAAAGCCTTCCTTTCTTATGTGGAACATTTTGCGCAGACCTATTCCGATGCCGACGCGACGTATGTGATTGAACATATGAATTACAAAAAATCCACCATTGCTTTTTTGGCTGCTTTGTTGACGCGGCTCAATGTGCGCCATTCTCTGCAGCAATTTTTATCGGCGCTCTCGACCTATAAATTTCCAAACTTGGAGGATCTTTATGAGACTGCATGAGAACAACGAAGACTTTCGCGACCTTTGCAGCATCACAGCGGATGAGGTGGGCATTCCTGAAGATGCGGTGCGAAGAGATTATTACATTGTGAGCATGCTGCAAAAGCTTCAGCAGAGCGATTTTGCCGAACAATGCGTGTTCAAGGGCGGCACGTCACTCAGCAAATGCTATCCAGGCTCTATTGAACGCTTTTCTGAGGACATTGACCTGACCTATCTTCCTTCAGAAGGCCAGTCGCGAAAGCACATTGAAAAAGCACTGAAAGCCATTGAAAAAATGATGGCCGAGGGCTATGGCATGGAGAAAATAGAAGGAGAGCGCAACGACCGGAACAAAAGCGCCTTTGTCTTTTTTGACGATGGCCTGAAGGTGAAGCTTGAAATCGGCTCCAGCGTTCGTCCTGATCCCTACGCAAAAAAAGAATGAAAACCTACATTCAGGAATACCTGGAGAACCATGGCATGAATGACGTTGCCGCTGAGTATGAACTGGAAGAAGTGACGATCAACACCCTGGCGATCGAACGCACCTTCCTCGACAAAGTCCTGTCGGTCAAGCGTCACGCCATCTGCGGCACATTAGACGGCAAGGTGCGCCATATTTACGATGTGACGGCGCTCTTTGATCGTGTGGAGATTCAGGCCTTCCTGCAGGATGCGGACACTCTGAAGGCGCTGCTAAGAAAAACGAAAGAAACCGATCGGGTCTTTCTTGAAAAGAGAGCCTGTTCTGCGGACTACAATCCCGAAGCGCCCTATCGTTTTGACACCTGGAAAGACTTCTTTGATGCATCCATTCGCAAGCGTTATGAAACTCTGCACGAAGACTTGCTGTATACGAACGAAAAGCAGAATTTTGACGACGCACTCAAAGTGTTCGAGGAGATAGACCGGATATTTACAGCGATTGATGAATAATGGATTGAACGAGACTTTCGATGGCCTGCGAAAGCCTCGTTTTTGTGTGCGAGTCTCGTACGCTGTCGAGACTCTTTTCAATAAAAGTCACAGCCCTTGCCCAAATCCTTTGACACCATCCCCACCACACGACACCCCAAAAGCATAATCGTACCCGAAAAAAGGAGGAACATCATCATGAAAAAACGATTCACTATCCTAGCCGCTGTGCTGATGGCGGCGCTTGTTGCTGTGCTGCCGTCGGCGGCGCAGGCGGATGAGCTTGGCGCGTCGCAGAGCAAGGCCGGCAGTGCCATCACGGTGCACATCGACGGCGCCCTCATCCAGTGCGACGTGCCGCCGATCATCGAAAACAGCCGCGTCTTTCTGCCAATGCGCGCTGCGGCCGAAGCCATGGGCGCCAGCGTCGTCTGGGACAACGCCAGCCGCAGCATCAGCGTGGAAAAAGGCGATACCACTGCCTATTTCGTCGTCGGTGACACCACCTACTACCACAACGGCACCGCCAAAGAAAGCGACGTCGCTCCAATGATCAAAGACAGCCGCACCATGCTGCCGATCCGCGTCTTTGCCGAATCCCTTGGCGCCGACGTTTACTGGGACAACGCCGCCCGCGACGTGCAAATCACCACCAGCGGCACCACCGGCCCATCCACCCCAGTCGCCACCAGCTTCATCCTCAACAACAACAGCTACAAATTCCACCGCCCAACCTGCTCCGCCGTCGACCGCATGACCAACCCCATCCCTTACCAAGGCACCCGCGAAAGCCTCATCAGCCAAGGCTACACCCCATGCAAACTCTGCAACCCATAACCCACCCACCCCGCATCCCGCCCCCACGGCGGGATGTTTTGCGTTGGGGGGGCGGGCAAAGTGTAACCTTGAAAACAAACTTGATGTTTAGTATACTGTCGGTATACTAAATGAAATTGGAGTATATCATGGGAAGAGAAAATAAGAACGCAGCCGTTGCCGCTTTGCATAGGGAACAGATTTTAAATGCCGCAGAAAAGCTTTTCGCGGAAAAAGGTTATTCACAAACAACGATCGAAGACCTTTCAAAAACATCCGGGTATAGCCGGCGGACCATTTATGCCTACTTTGACAATAAAAATGATATTTTAAATCACATTGTAGAGAAAGGGCTGGAGCAATTAAAACGCGATTTTCAACATGCGATGGATCAAAATATGGATTTTGTGTGCACGTATAAGGCGCTTTGTCATGCGATAGGACGGTTTCAGATGGAATATCCGTACTCCAGCGAAAAAGTGAACAAAGTCCATTCAAAGGATTTAAGGTTGGAAAATCTTTCAGAGACGGTGCGCCATGTGTTGCTTTTGGGCACGGAGATCAACGATCTTTTTGCAGCGTTTATCGAACGTGGAAAAGAAGATGGCGTGGTCCGGCAGGATATTATTCCCATGCCGACGGTTTATATTTTATGGTCAGGCATTCAAGCCTTGTTCACGCTTGTTCAGACAAAAGGAGATTTTCTTTCTGAGCAATTTTCTGTTTCAGAAAGTGAGTTTTTAGAGTATGGCTTTAATCAGCTGATCAATTCTATTTTAGAGGTAAGACTTTGATGAGAAATGTTGAGATATTTGTCCGATATGAAAAATC
Source organism: Peptococcaceae bacterium (assembly GCA_019420345.1). Classification (GTDB taxonomy): domain Bacteria; phylum Bacillota; class Peptococcia; order Peptococcales; family Peptococcaceae; genus UMGS1590. The sequence continues at coordinate 54,615 of JAHZHI010000048.1, read as the reverse complement.
AACCGTTCATCAATACATGAGAATAAACGAATGGCTGGCAATGGCGTCAGAGGGAATCAATTTGTTTGCTGATTTTGTTGGTTTTGAGGAGGGGATGCTTCATGGAAAATGCTGATTTTCTCGTTTCATTTGATGCAGTCGGTTGTTCTCTGATGGAACAGCAAACGATCGATGCCATACTTGAGTGCAACAAAGAGCTTGCCAAATATGGTTTGGCGTTGACCAAGCAGCAGGCACTGGCCTTGGCGCACACTCGCACACATGCCTTAAAAGAAAGCGGGCGCATTGAACTCAATGGAAGCGTTGTTGACAAGTTGATGCTGGCATTTTGTGATTCTCCGTATATGGAAAAAGACTCTTATGAAAATACCTTGCATGAATTGATTCCTTTGTTCTATGGTTTGAAAAACGATACATGGGACACCTTGTCGGATGATGCGATCATTGCGTTTTTAAAAAATGCGTTTAACAACCGTTGCCACGGTTCTGTGGACTTGGTGTCGGATGAAGCGCTGAGATTGTCTGCGCATATTCGCTCAGGAAAATCGCTTGAGACGTTTAAGGAGAGCGAACATGGAATCGCTTGATAGATGTTCGCTGCTGAATGCCGAAGCATTGAGCGCCAAAAACTATGTTCAATCATTGATTCAGCAAGCCTGTTCTTGCGGGCTATTATCAGATAAAGAACAATTCGCTGTTCAAACGCGCTTGCTGTTATTGCTTGCCGAGCAAACCGACAAGTGGAGCCAGGGGCGCAGCAGTTCTATTCCAACAGAAAAAGCCCAGGCCATGATGAAGTCCATTCTGTTTGTGATCGGTGTTCAATTGAAAACTTGTTCCATGCCGGAGCAAGCCTTGGAGCAATTAAAATCGACGCCCTTAAACGTGTTGTTTGAAGAAGGATTAAAGCTTGTGCATCGGAAAACGATTCGTTCCCGTCGTCTGCAAAAAGCCATCCTAGAGCACCTGCTCGACACCCCCAATGTGTATTATCGATCGACCATTGCAGATGGCATCAGCGGTTTTTTCAAATTATACCGTCCACAGTTTTCTGCTCATGAGATTCATATTACAGCCGACTACCCCACTTTTATGGGGCGGCCGGAACTGGATGGCATTGAATTTATTGAAAAATACTTGCAGCATATTCGTGCAGAAAATGATTTTTGTACGTGCTTTGCCTCCCGCGACATCCATCACTTGTTATGTGGACTGACCCAAGATTATCGCAGTGTGCCGTTAAACATTTTTGAGCCAGTGCTCCTGTCGGCCCTTGGGCTGGTCCTGCAAGAGCGCAGCCCCAAGCATCTTGATTTGACGCAGCAGGACGTCTCTCTTTTGTATCAGCGGTTTTCAAATCAATCGGAAAAATACATAGAGGCGTGCATAATGAAAGCGTTATTCTCTTTGAATCGGGTCATGCATTTGCCGCAAGCGTCTATGCGATATGCGTTGTTGTGCATACCAAAACTCGCCGCTGTTATTTTGCATGCAGTGAAGACGGACACGCTCGATAAAGTGTTTTTAATCCCTTCTTATCCGGAAAACGAGCCTCAACTCATTTTTCCGCAGGGTACAACAATGACCGACCGCGCTTATCAAAACTTACTGGAAAAGATTATTCAGGCAGACAACAGTGAAGAAAAAGTGGCGCTCATTTTGGATCAGGTGCATGGACTTGCCGATTTTTTGGATATTGTATCCGATGCAGCGCTTTATGCCAGCGATTTTGACCTATTGATTGACAGAGTGTCGTTGCCCGTTTTTGTGATGCTGCTGGCCCAATATCCAGATGATGATTTTTTGAATAGAGACTGTGAACAGCTTTTGTTCGCATCACTGCAAAAAAGAAAACAGCAGCTTTCTGCCGAAGAACACCAACAAATAGAACGCCTGCTTCGCAGCATTCAAAAAGACGAGGCATAAAAAAGCCACCGCCCTCGGCCACGCCGTCCGCAGGGAAACCGGCATGGCGGTGGTGGAGAAATAATAAAACTGTATAATATCGACGAAAGCCGAGTGTTTGACTAACTGGTCAAATACTCGGCTTTATTTATTTGTGAATCGATGACGAAATAAGATTGAAGAATAAATAGAATATTGATACAATTATTATAGGTATATAACGGTGAGTGATTTTTAGGAGGTTAAAATGGATATTAAACCGGTTTATGGCATGCACGAGTATACAAAATATGGTGATTTGGTGATCCGATGTGGAGAAGATGGAAAAGAAAAATATACTGTGTATTTTTTTCCTGATGGTAAAGTGAAGATTGGGACGGAACTTTGCATGAATGTAGAGATAGATGAGATACCAGATACATTGAAAGGGATTATTCTGGCTCTTGCGGAGCAGGTCGACCATTATTTAGAAAGCAATATTCGACACATCGACGCTTATTTAAGATCACAATCTCCGATACCGCTGGATGTGCAGGAGATGATGAGCTACCAGCTTGAAGTTAAAAGAGCTTTATTGAAGGATTCAAAACGCATTGATTTAAATAATATTGAAATCAATATCCCAGATTGTGGAAACGTTGTTTATGGTAAAAGGTTGAAAAAGAAGAGCTTCGATTTGATTGGAAAACGTGAAGGTGACTACATTATTTATAAGGAACCAGGATTTTTAGGTGGGAGAGATAAGATAGAAACAAGATATTCGCCAAAGAAAGAGGACGTTTAGATTTACGATTCATTTTAACAAATATAGGGAGATAAAAATGGATGACTTAAAAAGTAAATTGATCGATAAGAGTATTGAAGCGTTCATTTTAGGGTTAGAAATTTATAATAAGCCAACGATTAAATATCGTATAGAGGGGTTCAGTTTCTTTATCTGTAATGCGTGGGAGTTGATGCTAAAAGCTGAACTCATGAATAGATCGATAAGCATCTATTATAAAGATAAACCGGGAAGGACACTGTCGTTAGACGCCTGTGTTAAACAGATATACACTGATGAAAATACAAGAATCCGATTAAATCTTGAACGGATCATCGAACTTCGAAATATAAGCACACATTTTATTACGGAAGATTATGAGATCAAATATGCCCCTCTTTTTCAGGCGTGTGTACTGAATTACACAAATGAAATGCAGCGCTTTCATGGCATTGATGTAACAGAAAAAATTGCACATAATTTTTTAACCATCGCTGCTACTTATGAGCCATTGTCTAATGAAGAAATTCGTTTGAAATATCCGGCGGAAATTGCTGAAAAGTTTATTCAACAGGCAAATGAGATCGATATATTAACAAAAACGTATCATTCAGATAAGTTCTCTATTGATATTAGACAGAATCTCTATATAACAAAAAAGAAAAAAGAGGCTGATTTTGTCGTGTCTATTGAAAAATCAAGCGATAACAAAGTATCAATTATTAAAGAATTAAAGGATCCGGCCAATACCCATAAATATACTTTCAATAATGTAATAGTCGTCGTCAAAGAGAAAATGCTCAAAGAAAATATCCGATTGGGTTATCCTAAAGGGTTGAACGCATTCGTTTTGAACTTGTTTATAGATTTTTACAATATTAAACAAGAACCAAAATATGCGTATCTCCATAAAATTGGAAATCAAGAATCGTATACATATTCTGAGCAATTTGTGGATTTTTTATTTGGAGAAATAAAAAAAGACCCAGAACGTTTCGTTGAGAGTCTAAAAGCAAAAAAATAGATAACCCCAGGCACGTAGGAATGCTCAACGAGAAAGCCGTCTACCCCATTCTGGGACCCAGTGTTATTCCTTCACAAGTTATCTATAATCATATTATAGTCAATACTCAAAAATAAATCAACTTAAAGTGAAGCTGAAGCATGAAACTTTAGATGTGAATGGTCGCTTATGTTGAATACAAGGGGAAGTTTTTGAGGATGGATGGTCAAGTCAAATGCAACATTGAAAGCCTATTTAAAACATTCGTTCATCTCCCAATCTTCTTTGACGCCAGCACTGAAACGCAATACAGCGACGCCCTAGGCCACACCGTCCGCTGGGAAAACAGCACAACCGCCGCCACCTTGCGCTTGCCAAACGGCGCTGGCTGTGCTATGCTTAAAACAAATACGATAGGATCAGAAAGGAAAGGGATCACGAGCATGAAGATGATTCGCTAAGGTTTTTTCACAAACAGTATTCTGAGATGCAGAAGGGGGTCGTGGACCCTTTGTTTGTGCTGGAACCGGGCGAATCATTGCGGGGCCTTTCCAGATTTTTAGGGAATAGTCTGGGGCGATGCGGCGTCGTGTCGTTCCAGGCTTTTTTGCGTCCCATTCGCCCTCCGGCACCTTCTGCAAGGTGAAGGAGGTTTTTTTATGTCCAAACTTTTGTTATCGGCCAGCCCTATTGTTCATTATTTCGGGGAACGAAAAATTCTGGATGTTGAAGCGCTGCATGTGGTTGAAGGGGATCGCATTGGCATTGTGGGGCAAAATGGCGCAGGCAAGACCACACTGCTGAACATTTTGTCCGGGGAGCTGGAGCCCGACGAAGGCCATGTCATTCGCAAGGCGCCGGTGAGCTATTTCAAGCAGTTCCGCGAAGATGTGGCGCATGTGGACCCGGAACAATGCCGCAAGCTGGGGCTTTCTGGGAACACGCCGCTGGCTCATCCAAGCGGCGGCGAATGGACCCGCCTGGGGCTGGCGGCCATGGCTCAGGCGCCGCTTCTGACCTTTGCCGACGAACCGACGGCCAATCTGGATGCGGACGGTGTGGAGCGCTGTTGTCAGCTGCTGGAGCAATGCGGCGCGCTGCTCATTGTCAGTCATGATCGGGCGGTTCTGGATCGGCTGTGCAACCGCATCATCGAGATTGAAAATGGCCACGCCCATTTTTATACGGGAAATTTCTCGGCTTACCACGCCCAAAAGGAACAGGCCCTCCAGCGGCAGAGGCTGGACTATGAGCAGTACCGCTCGGAAAAATCACGGCTGGAACAAGCGGCCCGCCAGCGGAGCCAGGCCAGCCGCCGCATCAAAAAAGCGCCAAGCCGCATGGGCAATTCGGAAGCCCGCCTGCACAAACGGGCGGCAGGTGAAAAAATGGAGAAGCTGGACAACGCCAGCAAGGCGATTTTATCCCGCCTGGAACAGCTGGAGGTTAAAGAAAAGCCGTGGGAAGCCGCTCAGGTGCGGATTGATTGTTCGCTGACCGATCCACCCGCCAACCGCAACGTGGTTACAGGCGAAGGGATCACCTTCGGCTATGGGGACTGCCTGATCTTTGACAACGCCGCCTTTGTGCTGCCCAAAGGGAGCAAAACGGCCCTGATTGGCCAAAACGGAAGCGGAAAAACCACCCTTATGAATTTGATGGACGCTGGTGCGCCGGGTATTCGCGTGGTTCCCAAGGCAACGATTGGCTACTTCAGGCAAAACCTGGATACCTTGGATTTAAGCAAGTCGGTGATGGAGAATGTCATGGTCGACTCGGTTCAAAGCGAAAAGACCATGCGGGGCATCCTGGCAAGGCTCTTGATTCGTCGCGACGATGTGTTCAAGAAAGCCGGGGACCTGAGCGGCGGCGAACGGGTCAAGCTCGTCTTTGCCAAGCTGTTCGGGTCCGCCGCCAACCTGCTCCTGCTGGATGAACCGACGAATTTTCTGGACATGCCTGCCATCGAAGCGCTGCAAACCATGGTGAACGACTACGAAGGGACCATCCTGTTCGTCAGCCATGACCGCGCCTTTGTCGATGGCTGTGCCACCCGGCTTCTGCGGATAGAGGACAAACAACTCCTCGCCTTCGAAGGCAGCCTCGCCCGCTGGGAGCGCCAGCAGACCGCACCCCCATCCACAAAGAGCATGGACAGCATGCTCCTGGAACTGCGCCTGGCCGAAGTGATCGCCCGCCTCTCCGACCCAAACTGCCCCAACAAAGACGAACTGGAAAACGACTACCAGCAGCTCCTCGCCCAAAAGAACAAGCCGTAAAACGCCCCATCCCGCAGCAATGCGGGATGGTTTTTGTTATGATGAGGGCGTTTGCTTGCCTGGGATTATGCTGGGGTGCGTCAAGTAAAAATGGATTTTACTTGACACTCTGGTGCTGCTCTCTTATCATTGAGGTAGATCAATGGAAGGGGGCGAGCAGAGTGACAGTCAGAGAACAAATAGAACCAGCTCTTTGCACGATGCGTGCAAACACGGTGATTGAGGCACGCTGCCTGTATGAACGCTTTGCCGAGGATGTGTCCGAGGCGGCTTTTTATAAAACGCTGGAGCGTCTCTGCCAAAAAGGGGTCTTGGCGCATTTGGCGAAAGGCTTGTATTACCGTCCAAAGACGTCCAGATTCGGCACGGTGCCGATGCGGGAACAGGACATCGTTGCCCATTATGTGGACAATCAGCGCGGCCTTGTGGTCGGCTATCGGCTCTTTAATAGGAAAGGTCTGACGACGCAGATCAGCAAGACGGTCGATGTGTTGTCCAATGCCTTGCCGGACCAGAAGAAGACCGTTCGCAATGTGCATGTTAAAAATATTTCCTGCGTGCTGAACGACGACCGCGTCGCGACCATTGAAGCGCTGGAAATTCTTCAGAACTTCGGCAACATTGAGGACCTGAATACAAAAGCCTTCCTTTCTTATGTGGAACATTTTGCGCAGACCTATTCCGATGCCGACGCGACGTATGTGATTGAACATATGAATTACAAAAAATCCACCATTGCTTTTTTGGCTGCTTTGTTGACGCGGCTCAATGTGCGCCATTCTCTGCAGCAATTTTTATCGGCGCTCTCGACCTATAAATTTCCAAACTTGGAGGATCTTTATGAGACTGCATGAGAACAACGAAGACTTTCGCGACCTTTGCAGCATCACAGCGGATGAGGTGGGCATTCCTGAAGATGCGGTGCGAAGAGATTATTACATTGTGAGCATGCTGCAAAAGCTTCAGCAGAGCGATTTTGCCGAACAATGCGTGTTCAAGGGCGGCACGTCACTCAGCAAATGCTATCCAGGCTCTATTGAACGCTTTTCTGAGGACATTGACCTGACCTATCTTCCTTCAGAAGGCCAGTCGCGAAAGCACATTGAAAAAGCACTGAAAGCCATTGAAAAAATGATGGCCGAGGGCTATGGCATGGAGAAAATAGAAGGAGAGCGCAACGACCGGAACAAAAGCGCCTTTGTCTTTTTTGACGATGGCCTGAAGGTGAAGCTTGAAATCGGCTCCAGCGTTCGTCCTGATCCCTACGCAAAAAAAGAATGAAAACCTACATTCAGGAATACCTGGAGAACCATGGCATGAATGACGTTGCCGCTGAGTATGAACTGGAAGAAGTGACGATCAACACCCTGGCGATCGAACGCACCTTCCTCGACAAAGTCCTGTCGGTCAAGCGTCACGCCATCTGCGGCACATTAGACGGCAAGGTGCGCCATATTTACGATGTGACGGCGCTCTTTGATCGTGTGGAGATTCAGGCCTTCCTGCAGGATGCGGACACTCTGAAGGCGCTGCTAAGAAAAACGAAAGAAACCGATCGGGTCTTTCTTGAAAAGAGAGCCTGTTCTGCGGACTACAATCCCGAAGCGCCCTATCGTTTTGACACCTGGAAAGACTTCTTTGATGCATCCATTCGCAAGCGTTATGAAACTCTGCACGAAGACTTGCTGTATACGAACGAAAAGCAGAATTTTGACGACGCACTCAAAGTGTTCGAGGAGATAGACCGGATATTTACAGCGATTGATGAATAATGGATTGAACGAGACTTTCGATGGCCTGCGAAAGCCTCGTTTTTGTGTGCGAGTCTCGTACGCTGTCGAGACTCTTTTCAATAAAAGTCACAGCCCTTGCCCAAATCCTTTGACACCATCCCCACCACACGACACCCCAAAAGCATAATCGTACCCGAAAAAAGGAGGAACATCATCATGAAAAAACGATTCACTATCCTAGCCGCTGTGCTGATGGCGGCGCTTGTTGCTGTGCTGCCGTCGGCGGCGCAGGCGGATGAGCTTGGCGCGTCGCAGAGCAAGGCCGGCAGTGCCATCACGGTGCACATCGACGGCGCCCTCATCCAGTGCGACGTGCCGCCGATCATCGAAAACAGCCGCGTCTTTCTGCCAATGCGCGCTGCGGCCGAAGCCATGGGCGCCAGCGTCGTCTGGGACAACGCCAGCCGCAGCATCAGCGTGGAAAAAGGCGATACCACTGCCTATTTCGTCGTCGGTGACACCACCTACTACCACAACGGCACCGCCAAAGAAAGCGACGTCGCTCCAATGATCAAAGACAGCCGCACCATGCTGCCGATCCGCGTCTTTGCCGAATCCCTTGGCGCCGACGTTTACTGGGACAACGCCGCCCGCGACGTGCAAATCACCACCAGCGGCACCACCGGCCCATCCACCCCAGTCGCCACCAGCTTCATCCTCAACAACAACAGCTACAAATTCCACCGCCCAACCTGCTCCGCCGTCGACCGCATGACCAACCCCATCCCTTACCAAGGCACCCGCGAAAGCCTCATCAGCCAAGGCTACACCCCATGCAAACTCTGCAACCCATAACCCATCCACCCCGCATCCCGCCCCCACGGCGGGATGTTTTGCGTTGGGGGGAGTGGAAGCGATGGCGCAGGGGTGGTATAATAAATCGATAATACCACGCGAACAATCGGCGCTTTTCGCGCGAGGGGAGAGGCGCGTTGAAAAATTGGAGGTGACCGTCGTGTCTACACACCGTTCGGCCTCGGGCAGCAGCGCCGAGGATTTGTTCATCGAATTGTTTTCCGACACATTTGGGGCGGAGAAGGCCGGCTATCTGTATTCCCAGTACCCGTTTACGGACATTTATCAAAACCGCCGCTTTGCCGATTTTTTGATTGAAAACGGCGGGCGGAAGGTAGCCATAGAAATTGACGACGAGGCGAGCCACAATCCCAAGCTGGTGTCGCAGGATAAGTTCTATGACGACCTACTCAAGCAAAACAGCATGATCCATCTGGGCTGGGATGTGTACCGCTGGGCCGTGCGGCAGATGCAGCAGCAGCCGGAGACGGTCAAGGACGAGCTGCGTGTGTTCCTGGGGCAGCACCCCAGCTTTCGCGCCATCGAGGATTACCTGCCCACTCAGCGCGGGAAGGCGCTGGACGGCTCCCAGCTGGCACTCAAGACGCACCAGAAGCAAGCGCTGGCGGTTTTGGCGGCGATGCGCGACAACGCCGAGACCATCGCCCTGCTTTACCACGCCACAGGCACCGGCAAGACGGTGACCGCCGTGCTGGACGCCAAGCGTCTGGGCAAGCGCACGCTCTTTCTGGCGCACACGGTGGAGCTGGTGGATCAGGCCGCAAAGACCTTTCGCGCTCTCTGGCCCGAGGTGACGGTGGGCCGCTATGTTGAGCGCACAAAAGAAGACGACGCCTTCGTTGTCTGCGGCAGCATCCAGAGCGTGGCCTTGAATCTGGAGCATTTTCGGGCGGACGACTTTGGCTACGTCATCATCGACGAGGCCCATCATGCCGCCGCCGACACCTACCAGAAGGTGCTCGCCTATTTCACCCCGGCCTTCACCCTGGGCCTGACCGCCACACCGGAGCGCGCCGACGATACCGACATTCTCGACATTTTCAAACACACCGCTCACAAGCTCGACATTCAGACCGCCGTCGAGATTGGCGAGCTGGTGCCGGTGCGCTGCATTCGCATTCACACCAACATCGACCTGACCAAGGTGCGGTTCAACAGCGTTCAGTACAACATTCGCGACCTGGAGAGCAAGATTTATGTGCCCGAGCGCAACCAGCTCATCGTTGACACCTGGCTGCGCTATGTCGGCGACAAACGCACCGTCATTTTCTGCGCCTCCGTCAAGCATGCGCAGGAGATAGCCGAACGGCTCCATCAGGCGGGCGTTGCCGCAGCGGCGGTGTCTGGGGCAAGCAAGGCCAGCGAGCGCCGCGAGCTGCTGGCGCGGTTCGAAGCGGGCAGCCTCAAGGTGCTGTGCGCCTGCGACCTGCTCAACGAAGGCTGGGACTGCCCAGCCACCGAGGTGCTCTTCATGGCGCGGCCGACCATGTCCAAAGTGCTCTATACCCAGCAGCTGGGCCGCGGCATGCGCCTGGCGCCTGGGAAAGAAAGCCTCATGGTATTCGACTTCGTCGACAACGCCAGCCAGTACAACATGCCCTATTCCATGCACCGTCTCTTTCGCCTGAAAGACTACAGGCCCGGCGCTCTCGTCGTGGCGCCAAAGCAGCAGAAAACCGCCGAGGCGGGGCTCTACGCCCGCGGCGAACGGCCCGACGCCCTCATCGACTGGCCGGTGGATGCGCTGGATTACGAACTCGTCGACCTCTTCAATTGGCAGGAAGAAGCCGCCGGCATGATCTCCCAGATGGAATTTGTTCGCAGGGTGGACGTGCAGACCGAGACCATCGAGCGCTACCTGCGGGAAGGGAAACTCGTGCCCGACCTCGTTGTGCCCATGAGCGCGCACCGCACCTTCAACTATTTCAAGGAAGACACCCTTCAACGATACGCCCAGCAATATGGCTGGACCCTCATCAACGACGCCAACCGCAAAGACCTCTTCCTGGACATGGTGCGGAAAATGGACATGAGCTACTCCTACAAGCCCGTGCTCCTCAAAGCCATTCTCGCCTGCGCCGACGACAAAGGCCGCGTCAAACTCAGCGACATCGTCGACTATTTCCGCGCTTTCTACGAGGCCCGCAGAGCCGCCGGCCTCGTCGTTGAAAAAGCCAACAGCCTCTACGCCAAAGGCGGCTACACCGACGCCCAGGCCCAGCGCAACATCCTCGCCAACCCCTTCAAACGCTTCGAAGACATGCAAATGCTCCACCATACCAAAACCCTCGGCATCATCCAGGTCGACGCCTCCGTCTGGAAAAAACTCACCCCCCGTGACAAAGCCGACATTGCCCAAATCTGCGACGAAAAACTCGCCCACTACTTCAGCCGCCTGGCCTAGAGACTGCCTCACATCCTGCCCCCACGGCGGGATGTTTTACGTTGGGGATGTACCAACAAGTTCCCTTAAAAATGCATTGTTGTATACACAGAAAAATGATATCATCTATTTATAATATGGGTGAGGTGATTCCTATGAGTTACAAGACAACCGATGGATTGATGCGACACCTTCGAAATAGTGGAATAGAAATATCTGGCAGCGCTCAGAAGCGGCAACTGATCAACACCGGTTACTTTCATGGCTATAAAGGGTATCGTTTTTTTAAGACTGCAAGCAGAAAATTGCCGTTTGTTTCCTATGCAGAAGTGTATGCAACCATCCAATACGATTCGGCGCTCAAGGCGCTTTTCTACAGTAAAATGATGTTTATTGAAACGGCTGTAAAAAACATTGCCTTGGAAGGAATACTGGATCATGCAAGGTCCGAAAATATACAGGCCATGTATGATAAAGTAGTAAGTGGGTATCACAATGCACCGGCATCATTCACAACAGAACAAAAAAGAAAGCAGCAACAAAATAAGTTAAATTTGCAGAATTCCATTCAATCCAGCCTCACCAAAGCCTATCGCAGTGGTAATCCGAAGATTACACACTTCTATAATAATGTTGGCTATTCGGATGTTCCTGTGTGGGCGCTGTTTGAGATCATGACGATGGGTGACTTTGGCTACTTGCTTTCGTGTCTCACTTATGAAGTACGGGACGACATTTCAAAAAGAATTGGGTTTAACCTCGCGAGTGATACAAATCGACAACTGGTGTACAAGTATCTCTACACATTGAAAGATCTGCGAAATGCGATTGCACATAATGCGGTTGTTTTTGATACGAGATTTAGAAATATTGACTCAACACGTGCCATGCGGCAGTGTTTGATGAACGATATTGGTCTACCATACGTTAATTTTAAAACCATTGGCGACTACGTCATTCTTATGTGTTATTATCTCAAATTGCTGCAAATACCAAAAAGAGAGATTAAGGCGTTTATCCGCGAGTTTGAAAAAATCACAGAGAAGTATCGATTATCTGTGAATCCGGCGGTTGCTTCTATAGTGATTCATCCAGACTTGAAAGATCGAATGGAAATCTTGAAGAATTATATTTAAGCCTTGCGTCTAAGAAACAGAAACGGTATAATAGATGCATGAATTGGGGTATGTGTTTGTGGACACATACTTGAGAGAGCCGGAGAAATCCGGCTCTCTTTGCGTTTTCACGAAAATATTTTTTCACATCCCGCCCCCCACGGCGGGATGTTTTGCATTTGGGGGGAGGACGAGGCGGCTGATGTGTGCTATGATAGGGCAAAAGCTCGGAAGGTTCTCCGCGTTTCGGTAGAATCAGCTAGGGCTTCAACACGTTTGACGTTATGGGGGGAGAAGGATGGTAAAAGAATCTGTGCTGCTCATGATTGCCGCGCTCGTTTGTGCGCTGTTTGCCGACAAAATAGACGCGGCGGTGAAGGGGGACAAAAAGGTAAAGAAGGTGGTGCGCGTCTTTAGTGTGGGCGTCTTTTTGGTGGGCGTGATTGCCGTTCTGGCAAGCATCCTGGCATAAAACCTTACAGCCGTCAGGCCTGTTTGCCGCACGCAGGGCCTGCCTTTGATGGAGGCGCGAGGCAGCACATTGCCTTGCGTCTCTTTTTGTCATGGGCAGCAATGTCCATCCAGGTCGATGATCTTTGCTGGGCCTGCGCATATCCCGCCCCCACGGCGGGATGTTTTGCGTTTGGGGGGAGAGGGCGGCGGTCATTGGTTATAGCCATGGAACGCCGCACACATTCTGTTTTCGAACAGTTCTGAAAAATACATTGAAACATCATCAACGGCACGGTATACTTAAATTAAGCTTAAATACAAGGACGACTGTTAAGAAAGGAGATTGTATGATGAGAAAACGAACCCTGATCTTTGCCGCCATGCTGCTGGCGGCCCTTGTGGCGGTGCCGGCCTATGCTTATGGCCCGTCGCTGAACAACCCTTACGCTGGCGAGACGGGCGTGCCGCTCACGGTGCATGTGGACGGGCGCTATGTGGCGACGGATGTGGACCCTTATGTGTCAAACGGGCGCACCTACCTGCCGCTGCGCGCTGCCGCCGAGTCCATGGGCGCCGCTGTTGTGTGGGATAATGCCAGCCGCAGCGCCACCGTCAGCAAAGACGGCACCGTCATTCGCTGCACCGTTGGCAGCACCGTGTTCACCGTGAACAGCGTCAGCCGCTATAACGACGCCGCGCCGCAGATCGTTGGCGGGCGCACCATGCTGCCGATTCGCCCGATTGCCGAAGCCCTGGGCGGCACCCTCGCCTGGGACGGCTACACCGCCAGCGTGACCATCGATACCCCGGCAGCCGACGCCCCAGCGCCTTCCCTGCCAAGCGACGTGCCGTATCAAGTGCGTTGGCTCGTGGAAAAATACTATGTGCCTGCCGACAGCAATGGCAACGGCTCCTGGTACTATCAGGACACAACTGGACGCAGCATCTACAGCCGCACCTATCTTTTCATTTCTGAAATGGTCAGCGGCACCCGCCAGGCTGTGAAAGTGGGGTATCGTGCAGAAAATGGCATGGTGAGCGACATCGGCGCCGACAGCTTCACCACCACCAAAAGCGGCAACGCCATCCAAATCAAAGACGGCTGGCCCCCATTCTACTGGCACGGCGCCGGCATCGGCGGCGGCCCAACCTTCAACCTCGAAGACTACGTCTACAACGGCGCCAACCTCCAGCAAATCGGCTACCAAACCTACTTCAACAACGGCGTCAGCACCCCAACCAAATACGGCCCCTACAAATACACCGGCCAAACCTGGCTGGCCATGTAAGGAAGAGGGGCGCCTGCTCGAACATCCCGCTATGATGGCGGGATGTTTTGCGTTTGGGGGAGGGCGAGCAGCCGAGGGAGAAACTGTTGCGCTAAAACGATACCCAACAATACAAAAAGCGGACAACTCACCTTGCTTGTGTGTTGTCCGCAAAACGATTTATAGATATTCATAACAGTCGTCAGAGTTATCTTCGTAGTATTTATTAAGGTATCTTCCAATTCCATCCAATCCAGGAAAAATGCTTTTTTCGTTAATATTGAGGAGATCCAGCTCTTTCATAATGCCTTTCTTACATTCAGCAGGGACGATCATTTTGCCTAAAAAGTGCTCGTCATTTATAAAATCAACGTTCATCCCTGTGTCAAGCTGCATTTCGTTATCTGGTTTTATCATATCTTCTAGTGCAGATTGCTTCTCTCCCCAGATTAAAAATCGACTGGATTGTGCGCTCATACGTTGGTCAATATAGGGTGGGATAAACATTAGTGGACGAATTTTATTATCTCTAGGTTCGCCAACCAATTCTCCGTAGTCAAATTCACCACGCACTTCTTGCATGATAAAATTTATTATGTCCCCTCGTCTACGTAAAAAATCGCAGACTGACTCATTGGTGGACCAGTAATCAAAAGATACTGTGTTGATTATCCAAATAACACCATCATTCTCGCTTCCGCTTCGACAGCAAAAGTACATGGCAACCAACGGATTGGCTGTAAAATCCAGAAGTCGTGTAGGAACACCGTAATGCTGTGCGTATTGCAGCCAGGTGAAATCATCTTTCATAGGAATGTGGGGAAGCAAGCCGCTTGCCTCTTTTTTGAAATGCGATAGTATTTCATATTCGCTGGCTTGGTAAATTTTCTTCGACGATGAAGCATCAGAAACAGTCGCTGTTATTTCGTCCTCTTGGTGCTCTCTATATATGCCAGGAAGAAGCGGCCATGATGCATTGCTCATGCCACGGAATATGAACCCTCCTGTTTTATGCTTCCTGGAAAATTGAGTGTTGTATTTATTTAACACACTTAAAAACTCACTTAAATTATGAATCATAGTATCCATATAGCCACCTCTTTTAAACATTATTATATCAAGTCGAGATCATGGCTTCAATGAAAAGCAAGAAGCCGTGATTGGCGGGCGTGCTATTTAACGCAGCCATCAACAACCATTGTTGCAATTCCACGACAATTTATTGCTAGCTGTTATGCTTATTGATATAATAATGGTACATGCTGCGTGTTCTATGCGTTTGTTAGACGCTGGGGCATGGCGGCTTGGTAATGATTTTTGTGCGCGGGTTGGCTGTGCTTTTGGCGGCCGCTGCGTATTGATGATAAATAACACGATTTTACATATAGAAAGGTGGAAACATTTTCCATGGCAGAAAAAAACACCAGTGATCTAGGCTTCGAGCAAAAGATTTGGGAGGCGGCGTGTGTGTTGCGTGGCAACATCGACGCCTCCGAGTACAAATCCGTTGTTCTGGGCCTTATCTTTTTAAAATACATTTCCGATCGATTCGAGGCCAAGTATCAGGCGCTTGTGGAGGAAGGCTATGGCTTCGAGGAGGACATGGACGAATACACCGCTGAAAACATCTTCTTTGTGCCGGAGAACGCCCGCTGGCGCGTGATCGCAGCCGCGGCCCACACCCCAGAAATTGGCACCGTTATTGACGATGCCATGCGCAGCATCGAAAAGGTCAACAAGCGCCTCAAAGACATTCTGCCAAAAAACTTCGCCCGTCCTGAGCTTGACAAGCGCCGCTTGGGCGAGGTGGTGGACCTTTTCACCAACATTCAGATGGTGGAGCAGGGCGACAGCAAAGACATCCTCGGCCGCACCTACGAATACTGCCTGGCTAAATTCGCCGAGCAGGAAGGCAAGCGCGCCGGCGAATTCTACACCCCATCCTGCGTGGTGCGCACCCTGGTCGAAATCCTGCAGCCATACAACGGCCGCGTTTACGACCCTTGCTGCGGCAGCGGTGGCATGTTTGTGCAGTCGGCCAAATTTGTAGAAAACCACGGAGGCAACATCAATAAAATTTCTGTCTTTGGCCAGGATTCCAACCCAACCACCTGGAAAATGGCCCAAATGAACCTGGCCATTCGCGGCATCGAGGCCGACCTGGGCAAGTTCAGCGCCGACACCTTTTTCGACGACTGCCACCCACAGCTAAAAGCCGACTACATCATGGCCAACCCACCGTTCAACCTCTCCGACTGGGGGCAGGACAAACTGCTGGACGATGTGCGCTGGAAATACGGCACACCGCCTGCTGGCAACGCCAACTTTGCCTGGCTCCAGCACATGATCTGGCACCTAGCGCCAAACGGACGCATTGGCATGGTGCTGGCCAATGGCTCCCTCTCCTCCCAGAGCGGCGGCGAAGGCGACATTCGCAAAAACATCATTGATGCCGACCTGGTGGACTGCATTGTGACCATGCCGTCGCAGCTCTTTTACACCACCCAGATTCCTGTCTCTCTGTGGTTTTTGGCCAAGAATAAAAAGCAGGCCGGCAAAACCCTCTTCATCGATGCCCGCAACATGGGCACCATGGTCAGCCGCAAACTGCGCGAGCTCACCGATGACGACATCCAAAAACTCGCCGACACCTACAACGCCTACGCGGACGGCACCCTGGAAGATGTCAAAGGTTTCTGCGCCGTGGTCACCACCGAAGACATCGCCAAACAGGACTACATCCTCACACCAGGCCGCTATGTTGGCATCGCCGAGCAGGAAGACGACGGCGAGCCGTTCGACGAAAAAATGGCGCGTCTCACCAGCGAACTGTCGGCCCTTTTTGACCAGTCCCACGAACTGGAAGCACAGATAAAAAAGCACCTGGGGGCGATTGGGTATGAAGTGTGAGATTAGAAAGTTAAAAGATTTATTACAATCTAAAGGATATATACGAGGACCGTTTGGTTCATCATTAAAAAGAGGAGAACTTCAAAATAGCGGGATTCCTGTATATGAACAACAACATGCAATTTATGGAACCAGAACCTTCCGATTTTTTGTGGGAGAAGAAAAATATCAGGAGCTTAAGCGCTTTACAGTTAAAGAAAATGATTTAATTATCAGCTGTTCGGGGACTGTTGGTAAAGTTTCTATTATTCAACCTGGTGATCCAACTGGAATCATTAGTCAAGCACTTTTGATTTTACGCTGTAATTCTGATGTTGTATTACCACAATTTTTATATTACTTTCTGTTATCTGCTCAGGGATATCATTCTATTACAAGTGTTTCTAGTGGAAGCGTACAAGTAAATATCGCCAAAAGAAAGATTATAGAAGATATTGATGTACCATATTTCGATCTTCAAACTCAAAAGAAAATAATTTCTATCTTGCGTGCTCTCGATGATAAAATCGAATACAACAATAAAATCAACGAGAACTTGCAGCAGCAAGCCCAGGCGATCTACGAAAACATGTTTACTGGCTTTAGAACATCCCAAGTAGAACTATCAAATATTATTGATGTTCGAGATGGCACCCATAATTCGCCTAAAGCAGAAAATGAAGGTTATCCGTTAATCACCTCTAAGCATCTTTTACCATTTAGTGTAGATAGAGCTTCTGCAAATCGTATTTCTAAAGATGATTTTGAAAAAATTAATGAACGTAGTCTTGTTGAAACACAAGATATATTGATGAGCATGATAGGTACAATAGGTTTAATTTCTTATGTATCATATCCTGTGGTTGATTTTGCTATTAAAAATGTAGCCCTATTTAAAACTTCTCATTCTCCTGAATTTGCATATTATATACTATGTTATCTTAAAAGTAATGCAACAAAGCAATATATTGAAAAACATCTTGCAGGCAGCACTCAGAAATATATTAGCCTTCGTGAACTACGTAAAATGCCCGTATATCAGCCATCGAATACCGAGTTAGAAAAATTTAATTTTCTTGTAAATCCTATGTTTGAAGATATTGTTTTACGGGTAAATGAAAATATCTATCTTTCTGAAATTCGCAATACTCTTTTACCTAAACTCATGAATGGAGAAATTGACGTCGATGGAATCTGAACTTGTACAGGCAATTCAAGAGATTGCACAAGAATTAAATCAAACCACTTGTTTTGATATTTTAAGCCTCATTATTAGCTTTATTAGTGCAATAGCGACTGTTTCTGTGCTCTGGTATAACCATAAAACAATTAAGCTTGCGAAAGAGAACATGCAACACTCACAAGATTTGGCATTCTATGAAAAAATGCTGGTGGTTGCAAATAATATTGCGCAGGAGGATTATTCAAATACAGACATAGAAATAAAACTGCTATTTGGAAAGGATGTACTAGAAAGCATACAGAAGATTAGGGCGCTAAAATTAAAAATAGAGAATATAGATAAAGCTAGAGAAAAAAGTATTAAATCGTTTTGTAAGCAACTAGATAGGAATGAAATTAATGTTTTATTGGGGAATGATGACAAAGTTTCACCAGAAATGTTTTTGGACTTTGAGAACTTAGAGGAAGATTTCAGAGTTGTATATTCGGAGGATGGCGAAGAGTACACCTGGCAAACTATTTCGAAAAAGCAGTCAGAAGTTACACAAGAATTGGAGTCTTTAGTTCAAAAAGTAAATGATGATATTAGGAATATCATGGAAGAAAAGTTCAGCCTTTAAGAAATTATTCGTTAGAAAATGAGGTGACCCACCATGTCTTTCACAGAGTCCAACTATGAAAACGCCATTTTGCAGCTGTTCGCGGAGTCGTTGGGCTATGCCACAGCCTATGGCCCGGATATTGAGCGCGACTATCACTCGCCGCTGTATGAGGACGAGCTGCTGCCTGCGCTGCGGGCGATCAATCGCGGCTTGCCTGAGGCAGCGCTGGACGACGCGCTTTACAAGCTGAAAAACTTTGAGAGTGGCTCCCTTCTGCAAAAAAACAGGGTGTTTACCGATTATCTGCAAAACGGTGTGCCGGTGAAGTATTGGGAGCAGAACGAAGAACGGTCTGGCCTGGTGTACTTGGTGGATTATCAGCACCCCAACAACAACCGTTTTACGGCCATCAACCAATGGACAGTGATCGACAACAGCGAAAAACGCCCGGATGTGGTGCTGTTTGTCAACGGGCTGCCGCTGGTGGTGATGGAGTTAAAATCCCCTTCCCGCGAGGAGACGGACGCCTCCGCGGCGTATCGGCAGCTGCGCAACTACATGCACGAGATCCCCTCGCTGTTCATCTACAACCAGGTTTGCGTGATGAGCGACCTCAGCACGTCCAAGGCGGGCACGATCACCTCTGGCGAGGACCGCTTCATGGCCTGGAAAACGAAGGATGGCAGCTACGAAAACACGCAGGCTGCCCAGTTTGACACGTTCTTTGAAGGCATCTTTGAGAAGGCGCGCTTTCTGGATATTCTGCGAAATTTTATCTGCTTTAATGTGGACGGCGCCAACACGTTTAAGATCATGGCGGCCTATCACCAGTATTTCGCGGTGAAAAAAGCGGTGTCTTCCACTGAGCACGCCACCGTCACCGATGGCAAGGGCGGCGTGTTCTGGCACACTCAGGGCAGCGGCAAGTCGTTGTCGATGGTGTTCTATGCCCATTATCTGCAGACTGCGCTGGAAAGCCCGACCATTGTGGTCATCACTGACCGCAACGATCTGGACAACCAGCTTTACGGGCATTTTTCCCGCTGCCAGGATTTTTTGCGGCAAACGCCCCAACAGGCCGAGAGCCGCCAACATTTGCAGGAACTTTTGGCAGGGCGCGCCGCCAACGGCATCATTTTTACGACCATGCAAAAGTTCGAGGAGACCGGCGCGCCCTTGTCGGAACGCCACAACATTGTGGTGATGGCCGACGAGGCACACCGCAGCCAGTATGGCCTGACAGAAAAAGTGGTCACCCGCCAGAACGAGAAGGGCGAGCTGGAGGTTAAAACGATTGTGGGCACGGCGCGCATCATTCGCGACAGCCTGCCAAATGCCACCTATATTGGCTTTACAGGCACACCGATTTCGTCCAAGGACCGCAGCACGCGGGAAGTGTTTGGCGATTATATCGATATTTACGACATGACCCAGGCGGTGGAAGACGGGGCCACGCGTCCTGTTTACTATGAAAGCCGGGTGATTCATCTTAAGCTGGACGAACACACGTTGCGCCTCATCGATGCGGAATACGATGTGATGGCGCAAAACGCCGATCCTTACGCGATTGAAAAGAGCAAAAAAGAACTGGGGCAGATGGAGGCCATTCTCGGCAACGACGAGACGATTGCTGCGTTGGTGGACGATATTTTGGACCACTACGAGAACAACCGCGCCCAGCTGCTCACGGGCAAGGCCATGATTGTGGCTTATTCGCGCCCTATTGCTATGAAGATTTACAAGCGCATTTTGCAGCTGCGCCCAGATTGGACAGAGAAGGTGGCTGTGGTCATGACGCAGGGCAACAACGACCCTGAGGAATGGCGCGAGATCATCGGCAACAAGGCCCACAAGGAAGAGCTGGCGCGCAAGTTTAAGGACAATGCTTCGCCGATGAAAATTGCCATCGTCGTGGATATGTGGCTCACTGGGTTTGATGTGCCATCGTTGGCGACGATGTATGTGTACAAGCCGATGAGCGGGCACAATCTCATGCAGGCTATCGCGCGCGTGAATCGTGTGTTCGAGGACAAGGAAGGCGGCCTGGTGGTGGACTATGTGGGCATTGCCTCGGCCTTGAAGCAGGCTATGAACGACTACACGAAGCGCGACAAAAAGAATTACGGCGATCCCGACGTGGGCAAGGCGGCGTATCCGAAGTTTTTGGAGAAGCTGGATGTTTGCCGCGATTTGTTCCATGGCTTTGACTACGCCGACTTTATGACGGGCGACGACCTGGTAAAGGCGCGCCTCATCAGCGGCGGGGTCAACTTCCTGCTGGGAAAATCGGTTGCTGAACACGACTTGCCAGAAAAAGAACGCACGCAGCACATTTATATTAAGGAAGCCTTGCTGCTCAAGCAGGCGTTGTCTTTGTGCAGCAGTTTGGTGGATAGCGAGACGCGCATGGAAGCTGCCTACTTTGAAGCGGTGCGGACCATGCTGGTGCGTCTGGCCAACGACGGCAACGGGAAGAAATTCACCTTGACTGAGATCAACGCACGCATCAACGAGTTGTTGAAGCACAGCATCAAGAGCGAGGGTGTCATCAATTTGTTTTCCGATGTGGACAAGGAATTTTCGTTGTTTGATGCGAAGTTTTTGGAAGAAATCTCTCGCATGAAGGAGAAAAACCTGGCCGTCGAGCTGCTGAAAAAGCTGATCAACGAGCAGGTGAGCGTGTATCGCCGCACCAATGTGGTGAAATCGGAGAAATTCTCTGAGCGCATCCATAGTGCCATGAATCGCTATCTCAACGGGATGCTGACCAATGAAGAGGTCATCGCAGAGCTTTTGAAGATGGCTAAAGACATTGCCAATGCCAACGCAGAAGGGGAAAAACTGGGCCTGACCGCCGAAGAGCTGGCGTTCTACGATGCCTTGACCAAGCCACAAGCCATCAAAGATTTCTACAGCAACGACAAACTTGTCGCCTTGACTAAAGAATTGACCGATCTGTTGCGCAAGAATCGCACCATCGACTGGCAGAAAAAAGAGAGCGCCCGTGCAGGTATGCGTCGCTTGGTGAAGCGGTTGTTGAGAGACCATGAGTACCCACCAGAAGGCATGGACGACGCCATTAAAACCGTCATGAGCCAGTGCGAAATGTGGGCCGATCAAGCCGCAGTGTGAGGAAAGAAGACACAAGGGATCGGTAGCGGATGACTGGGAGCTCTGTATAAACACAGAAGAATGGGAGGTGCGAAATGGCACAGTTTAATTGGGAAGATTTTTATAGGGCTATGGCCCATGCTTTACTGGCATATAAGGACAATCGTCCTGCTCTGATTCAAATTGTTAGAAAGGTCTATGAAGATACGGGGATCAATCTGCCTACATTAGAGCAAGATAATCAGATTGTGGATATAGACCCTTTCACCGTGTTTGGTTTGTTTAATAAAAGTAAGTTAAAGGACTCAAACAGGGTGAAACTCATTTCGGCGTTTAAAAAGGAACTTGCTATTGACGCGTCAATTCCTACCTCATTCGATGCCATTCCGGTCTTGAATAATCAAAATGCCACCTTTTATTATTGGCTGGATGAAAGAGGGCCGCATGATATTGATTATCTTTGGGGCCTGTTTAGCAGCGCGCTAGACTATGCGAATGCTCCGTCACATGATAAAAAACAAGTGGTTTCAAAATATTTTGACCTTGCTATTAATTTGAAGGGCAACGGAAATAGTAAAATCACAATGGGGTTATACTGGATTGCGCCGGATACCTTTCTGAATCTTGATAGTAGAAATACTTGGTACATCTATGAATCAGGGAAGGTGCCCGCTGACGTGGTTGCTTCGCTTCCACAGATTGAGCAAAAGATTTCGGCAGAAAAATATTTTGAAATAGACGAAAAGCTTCAAACTTATTTGCAGAGTGCGCGTAGTGCTTTGAAAGATTATAAGGAACTGTCTTTTGAGGCGTGGACATATTCTGAACAGGTTAATCAGGAGAAAAGGTCCACTAAAGTTCAAAGTCAGCGTGACGATAAGGGAAGCGCACTGGCGGATGAAGATGTTGATACGGTGCATTATTGGCTCTGTTCGCCCGGTGATGGTGCGAATAAGTGGGATGCGTTCTACAAGGCCGGAATTATTGCAATTGGCTGGGGAAAGATTGGCGATCTGAAAGCCTTTACCAGTAAAGAAGAAATGAAAAAGAAAATGAAGGAGGCCTATGATCCTTCACGTTCCTTTACCAATGCAGCACTTGCTACCTGGCAGTTTGCAAATGAAATCAAACCGGGCGATGTTATCTTTGCAAAGAAAGGCCTTCATCAAATTATTGGCAGAGGCGTTGTGACGTCGGACTACATTTTTGACGATAGCGTTGAAGATGATTTTAAACATATCCGGCAGGTTCATTGGACCGACAATGGCCAATGGCCACATCCTGGTCAGGCCGCCATGAAGACGTTAACAGATATTACAGCCTATACGGATTATGTTGAGACATTGAACGCTTTATTTGAAACAGAGGACGATGTCGAGGAGACGGAAGATGATGAGTCCAAATTCCCTGTGTTTACAAAAGCCGATTTTTTGTATGGTAAGAAGGATGGCAAGGATCGCGTCTATATGAGTGAAGATGATTATGACACGCTGGTTGGATTGATAAAAAACAAGAAAAATGTCATTCTTCAAGGGGCGCCAGGTGTTGGAAAGACTTTTGTTGCAAAGCGGCTGGCCTATTCTATGATGGGGAGAAAGAATCCAAATCGAGTGATGCTGGTTCAATTTCACCAAAGCTATTCATATGAGGATTTTGTTGAGGGATTTCGTCCGGTTGCTTCCGGTGGATTTGAAATCAAGAAAGGCTCTTTCTATAATTTTTGTAAAAAGGCGCAGTATGACCCAGAGCATGAGTATTTCTTTATCATTGATGAAATCAATCGCGGAAATCTAAGTAAGATTTTTGGGGAATTGTTCATGTTGATTGAGAATGATAAGCGCGGAAATGAACTGCAGCTGCTGTATTCTGACGAGAAATTTTTTGTTCCCAAGAATGTCTATATTATTGGCATGATGAATACTGCAGATCGAAGTTTGGCAATGATGGACTATGCGCTACGTCGAAGATTTGCGTTCTTTGAAATGAAACCAGGATTTGATACTGAGGGCTTCATTGCGTATCAAAAGAAACTGGCCAATAAAAAATTTGATCAACTCATTGCCACCGTTGAAAATTTAAATAAGGTCATTTCTGCAGATTCTTCCCTTGGAGAGGGTTTCTGCATTGGACACAGTTATTTCTGCAATCGAGATCCTATATCGGACAAAATGTTGTCAGATATTATTGAGTATGAGCTGATTCCGATGTTAAAAGAATACTGGTTTGATGAACCAACGAAAGTAAAAGAGTGGACAAATAATCTCAGGAGTGCTGTTAAGTGATACCTATACGGAACATCTATTATATGCTTTCCTATTCCTTTCAGGTGCTTCATGAACAGGGAAATAAGAATGTTGCTACAGAAAATTTTCATAATGTAGCTGATTTGTGTGCAGCGATTTTAATAAAAGGTATTTCAGCACAGTTAAAACGAGGGCTTGGTCAGGAATTCATACCTAAGACAGAAACCTTATCGGCATTAAGGGGAAAAATTGATGTGTCAGAATCCATTAAAACGATGACGATGCTCAGAAATCAGATGGTTTGCACCTATGATACGTTTTCGGTGAACTCAAGGGAAAATCAAATCATCAAAGCCACGGTTCGCCTGTTGTTGCGTGCAAACATCTCCCAAGAACGAAAAAAAGCCCTGAGAAAACAAATGTTATTTTTCAGTGAGGTTGAGGAGATCGATTTAAATACCGTTGACTGGGCCATTCGATACAATAGAAACAATCAGACTTATAGAATGCTGCTGTCTGTTTGTTATCTGGTTGTGAAAGGATTGCTGCAGACAAAAAGTGATGGAACCGTTCGGCTCATGGATTTTCTGGATGAGCAGAAAATGTATCGTTTGTATGAGACATTCATTTTGGAATATTATCGAAAGGAACATCCCGAAATAACGGCTAGTGCGTCACAGATTTCCTGGCAACTGGATGACAATATGAATGATATGTTACCAATTATGCAAACGGACATTATGCTGAGCAAGGGGGACAATGTCCTCATAATTGATGCAAAGTATTATTCGCATACATTGCAGACACGGTTTGACACCCACAGCATTCACTCTGGGCATTTGTATCAGATTTTCACATACGTAAAAAATAAGGAAGTGGAACTGGCCAATAAGCCTCATGTTGTTTCAGGTCTGTTATTATATGCAAAGACAGATGAGGCATTGTTTCCTGATCATACCTATAAGATGAGTGGAAATACAATCAGTGTGAAAACGTTGGATTTGAGCGGCGATTTTGAGCAGATTAAGGAACAACTGGATGGAATCGTGGACGAATTCTTTTAACAGAAAAGTTGTGTGAGGTAAGGTTTATGAAGAAGGTCTCTATCGAGGTGTGGCGCGCCAGCGCTTTGTTCTCATCACACAACAAAAGGACACATCTCCCCGGAGGTGTGCCCTTTTTCTTTGCCTACCTGTGCTGGTGGTTCTCGACAATTTTGTGGGTTCGTTATATAATATTTGTATAATCGTGGCTCCTGGCGCGGGATGTGCGTTGGGGGGATTTATTGCAGGTTGTCACTTAAGAAGGGAGAGTGGGTTTTATGAAAAAGAGAGGGCTTTGTGTGTTGCTGGCGGTGGGGCTTCTGGTTGGGGCTTTGCCGGGGTAGGCTTTGGCGGCGGATTTTGTGTCTTTGGCGGATTATTCGATTGAGCGGCATGATTTTTCGTGGTATGACAACGGGGAGCTAAAGCTGCTACAGTATTACGATCAGGTGGTTGTGAATGATGCGGGCGAGGCGGCGCAGCGTATTAACAGCAGCCTGCAGCAGCATTACAATGAATTTTATGCTGGGGTGCCAGATAATATTGCGCAGGCTCAGGAGATGCCGCCTTATTATCCAGGGCAGTATTATCAGTATTATTATGAGCCAGAGGTGAGCACTAATCAGGACGGCATTTTGAGTGTCAAGATGGGGTGGTTCTGGAATTTTGGCGGGGTCAACGGTTATGGCATCGATGGGTTTAATTTTGATTTGAATACTGGCGAAACGCTGGATTTGTCTGAGATTTTCTCTCTTTCAGATGCAGAGATTGAGCGTTACTTTAAGACTCAGACGCTGAATTTTATCCACAGCCATCCAAACTATCTATGGGATGATGATGCTGTTTCTACTGTCAATAAGTATTCGTTGGATGATTTTAATTATTATATTGAAGGCAACAAGGTTGTTTTGGTGTATGGGAAATACGAGCTTGGTCCTGGCGCGCTGGGCATGGTGGAGGTGCCTTGTCCAATGATCAACAACACGATCGATGTGGTGTTGAACGGTCAGACGCTGAGCTTCGATCAGCCGCCGATGATGGACAACAACCGCGTGATGGTGCCGATTCGTGCGATTTTTGAGGCGCTGGGCTATACGGTCGACTGGGATCAGGCGTCGCAGACCGGCACAGCCAGCAATGGCACACAGACGATCACGGTGCAGGTGGGCAATGCTGCGATCACCCATGATGGCGGCACGTACTGGTGCGATGTGGCGCCAAAGAATGTTTCCGGGCGCATCCTGGTGCCGCTGCGCGCGATTTCGGAGAGCGCAGGCTGCCAGGTGCTTTGGAATCAAACAACGAAGAAGGTCATTATTGAGGCGTGAAAAGACTGAATATCAGGCAAAGAACTCACTAAAGGTTTGTTAAACGCAATTTTGAAACAAGCGGGTTTGAAGTAAGCCGCGCGAAGGAGGCTGTGCAATGACATTCATTTATCCTGCTGTTTTTCATTTGGAAGAGGGCGCTTATTGGGTGGAGTTTCCAGATCTTCCAGGGTGTTTTTCTGCTGGTGACACGCCAGAGGATGCAATGACCAACGCTCAGGAAGCCCTTGCGCTCTATCTTGAACCAGGGGAAGACGCTGTTCCTGACTATCCCCATCCAACGGATATTACCACGCTTGCTCAGCCGGAAGCTGGCTTTGTCAGCTATGTGACGAGCGAGGTAGATCTGACGAAGTCCGGCCGTTCGGTCAAAAAAACGTTGACCATTCCTGAATGGCTCAATAAGAAAGCGGTGGCCCAGGGGGTCAATTTCTCCCAGGTGCTTCAGGAAGCGTTGATTAAACAGTGCTATTAAAAAAACGGACACATCTCATGCGAGGTGTGTCCGTTTTGCGTTTGTTGCAGCATCCGCTTTACATGGCCATTTCGATGTGTTTGCGGATGGCGGTGAGGGTCATGATGCCCATGATTTCGATTTTGCCGTTGAAGGTGTAGTGTGGGACGAGGTCGATGTCGCGTTCGTCGGCTTCTTCGAAGTCTTCGAAGATCTGGCCGCGGTAGGCGCCTGGGTCCTGGAGGACGGCGAGGGCGTCGTCGCGGTTGAGGCCGCATTCGGCGGCGAGGTCGGCGAGAAGGTCGAAGTCGGAGATGTCCTGGCATTCTTCAAAGTAGGCTTTGAAGATGCGGTTGTTGAGGGCGACGTGTTTGTCCTGTTCCTGGGCCCAGAGGGTGAGACGGTGGGCGTCTTCGGTGGCGATGTCTGGAATGTGGGCCATGTCGTAGTGGAGGCCGACTTTGGCAGCCATGTCCTCAATGGATTTGAGCTTTTTGAGGACTTCGTCCTGTTTGGATGCTGGCAGGTTCAGCCCTTCGACAAAGGTGCGTTCCGGGTGGCTTTCTTTGCCGGCGTCGAGCAGGTAGACGCGGTGGGTGATTTTGTAGTCGGTGATGCCCATTTCTTCGAGCACTTGGAAGAGCTGTTTTTTGCCGATGTAGCAGTATGGGCAGGTGTAGTCGGACCAGATTTCGATGTCTAGCATGGTGTTGTCTCCTTATTTATGATATTTTTGGCCACTGTTGATGCGGGCGCAGCGGTAGAGCTGTTCGCAGAAGAGGACGCGCATCAGCTGGTGGGGGAAGGTGAGTTTGGAAAAGGACAGGGCAAAGTTGCTGCGGCGCAGCACGTCGTCGCCGAGGCCGTAGCTGCCGCCGATGACGAACACGAGGTGGGTGTGGCCGGCGGTTTCCCAGCGGCGCAGGGTGTCGGCGAGGGCGAGGGTGTCGAGTTCTTTGCCGAGAATTTCAAGGGTGACGACAAAATCGTCGTCGCGAATGTGCTTGAGCAGCCGTTCGCCTTCTTTGTCTTTGAGGGCGGTGATGGCTTTGTCGCTGTCCTGGGCAGGGTCTTTTTCGTCAGCGACGGCCACGATCTTGAACTGGTGATACTTGGTCAGCCGCTTGCTGTATTCGTCGATGGCGCCCTGCCAGTATTTTTCTTTGATTTTGCCAACGCAGAGCAGGGTAATGTACATCAGTCTTGCGGTGCCTCCGTGTGGGTCAGCATGGCTTCGACAGCGGCTTCGTCAGGGGTGACGAAGATGGTCTGCTGGTCGGTGTAGATGACCATGCCCGGTTTGGCGCCGGATGGCTTGTGCACATTCTTGCGCAGGGTGGTGTCCACTGGCACCTTGGCCGAGTAGCGCGCCTTGGAGAACCAGGCGGCGAGTTCGGCGGCTTTTTCGATGACCTCCGGCGTGAAGCCGTCGTAATTGCGGTTGGCTTTGACGATGACGTGGGCGCCGTGGATGTCTTTGGTGTGGAGCCAGAGGTCGGCGTTGCGGCCGATTTTCTGGGTGACGTAGTCGTTTTGGTGGTTGTTCTTGCCGATGTAGACTTCGTAGCCATCGAGGTAGAGATGGGTTGGGGCTGGGGCGTGCTTGGCCTTTTTGCCGCGCGTTTGGGCGTGGCGCTTGGCGTAGCCGGCTTCTTCCAGCTCCAGGCGCACGTCGACGAGATCGTCGGTGTTCTGAGCCTGTTCGAGGCTGTCTTCGATGGTGCGCAGGTATTCCAGCTCGTCGCTGGTTTTTTCGGCCTGCACAGCGGCCTTTTCGGCGCTGACCTTGGCCTTGTTGTACTTTTTGAAGAAGGCCTGGGCGTTTTCGTTCGGCGTTTTGCTTGGGTTCATTTCAATGCGTTCCACAGGCGCGCCGTCTTTGTAGAAGTTTTCCACCTCAGCGATTGGCCCCTGCTTGATGCGGTAGAGGTTGGCGGTGATGAGCTCGCCTTTGATGCGCCATTCGTCGGCGTGTTCGAGCTCGTCGACTTTTTCCAGCTGCAGCTGGAGCTTTTTCTCGCAGCGCTCTTTTTCATGGCGCACAATGCGCTCCAGGCTGGTGCGTTTCTGTTGGAAGAGCTCCTGGTGCTCCTTGATTTCGTAGTAGTCTTCGAGCATGGTGGTCATGCTTGGGCGGCTTTCCTGGTGGTAGCTGGCGAGCTGTTCCAGGGCAAAGGGCGCAAAGGCCACAATCTCGCGCCCGTGGTAGGCCAGCGTTGGCTGCCAGCTTTCTTCTTCGGCCATGGTGCGCAGCTTGTCGCACTGCTGGTAGAGGCGGCTGTAGTCGATTTCGCCGAGGTATTCCACGCGGGTGTCCGGGGCAATGTTGGCGCGCACCAAAAGCTCGGTCACCGTCTGCGGGCCAAAGCCGGCGACGCTCGCCAAGAGCGCCTTGGACGCGGTCTTTTGCAAGCCGGCGTCGAGCATGGCTTCGGTGAGGGTGGCTTCGTCCAGGGTGTCCAGCGGATGTTTGTGCTGGGCTGGCGGCATTTGATAAGGAATGCCCGGCTGGAACTGGCGGTAGTTGTTGGTGCCCATGCCGACGCGCTTGATGGCGTCGAGAATGGTGCCGTGGTCGTCGATAAGGACGATGTTGCTGTTTTTGCCCATGAGCTCAAAGAGCAGGGTGAAGGTGGTTTCTTCGCCGATTTCGTTGCGGCCGCGCAGGTCAAAAGCGATCATGCGCTCCCAGTCGACCTGGTGAATGGCTTCGATGACCGCGCCTTGGATATGTTTGCGCATCACCATGCAAAACTGCGGCGGCGTCTGCGGGCTTTCAAAGGTTTGCTTGGTCAGCGAGACGCGCGCACTCTGAGGATTGATGGTGGCGTAGCATTTGTGGTTGTGTCCGCCAGCGCGCACCGTCATGGTCATGGCGTGGGCGCTGGGCTGTGTGATCTTATCGATGCGGCCGCCGGCCAGCTGGCTGGCAAGGTCCTGCGCCAGGGCGCGCATCGCGATTCCGTCTAAAGACATAGGCATCCTCCTTTGTGTCTACCCTCAATTATAACACAGGTGTTCCGGCGGCGGGTAGTGTTTTCCGGCGCAGCGGGGTGATTTGGCGCCGGGCGCGGCAAATCTTTAGGCGAGCCTTGGCAATCTCTTCATTAAAAATAGATGACTTGCGTGGGTAGCTATGCTATAATGTCAGTTAGTATGATTGAGAGGAGAATGCGCATGGAGGAGGTCCATTCCTACACCTTGGAATTGCTGGGCCAGACGTATCAGGTGCGTTCCAGTGATGATGAGGCGGTGGTCTCGGCGGTGTTCGAGCGGCTGCTTCATGAGGTGGCTGTTGTCGGCGAGGAGCAATCGTTTCTCACGCAGCGGGAACAGCTCCTGCTCGCGGCGCTGAACATCACGCAGCGGCTTCTCGATCTTGAAGAAGAAAATACATTGCTTTTAGACTTGCTCAATGCAGAATAAATAATGAATAGGATGGTGCACTGAATGTTAAAAGATCAACTGATTGATTTTATGAAATCGTTTGAAACCGATCACGATGCCTTCAAGCTCTATGTAACCTTTGATCATGTGCTCTTGCACACCAAAGATTTCACCGCTGTAAACTACAGCGACGAACAGGGCATCGCGGATCTTCTGGAATATATGAATCGCGCCGGCTGGGAACGCATCGAAGAAGAAGGGCTGTTGGTTGGTGTGAGAAACCTCCAGGCAAAACAACGCGTCACCCTGGGCCTCGGCGGCCAGGTGAAATGGACCTACGGCCCATTCATGGAAATGAAGGACGTGGACCAGGCGTATCTGGGCTTTATCGAAGGCCTCTTTGAAGAACTGCGCCGCCGCGGCATGACCCTTTTGGCCACCGGCCATCAGCCTGTCAGCGCTGCGAAGGACATCGAAATTGTGCCAACGGCTGCCAACAAGTGCCTGGCTGCTTATGCCGAAGGCAACGACGCCCTTCTGGATGCGCTCACCGCAAGTGCCCGCATGAGCGTCAGCATGCAGTATGCCCATGTCGACAACTTCGAAAAGCGTTTCCAGTCTGCAGCCATCATCCAGCCAGCACTGGCAGCGCTGTTTGACAACGCTGCCTGGGTAAACGGCAAGGAAAACGACAAGACCCTGTACAACATCAACAACATTCTCACGGCGGACCCTTCCTTCTATCATTTGGAAGACGTCATGAGCGAACACTTCAAATACACCGACTTTGCCGACTTCCTCATGGATGCGCCAGCCGTTGCCATGAAGGACGGCGACACCCTCGTGCCAGCCGGCGACAAGAAGGTGGAAGACGTTTATGCCGACGGCATCAGCCGCGAAGAGATCCTGCGCCAGCTTTCTTTTGTAAAGCCAATGGTGTCCTTCGATGAATACGGCATGACCCTGACCAACGTCGACAGCGTGCCATACCCACTGAACATGGCCTATGTGCTGATGATGAAGGCGCTGATGTACAACCCAGACCACATCACCGCCCTGCAGCAGCTGATCGAAGAAATGAAGGAAGAAAACCTCATCGCCGCCCATCAGGAGATCCTCACCAAGGGCCTGAAAGCGCCAATGCGCGAAGGCACCGCTTTCGACCTTATCAAGGATCTGTTCTTTATGATTACATTGACAACCGGTCCAAAGGAACAGCATTATCTGCAGCCTTTGAACGCTCTGTTGTTCAAGGATATCACCACCAAAGGCGTCAGCGCGAAACAGTTCGCAAACATGCTGGCGAATGCGTAATCTTAAAAAACGACTCTCGAGCGACAGCTTGGTTTCAAGCTGTCGTTTCGCGTTATTGAAAGGAGTATGGACATGAAACCTGTTGTTGCGATCGTCGGGAGGGCGAACGTTGGCAAATCCACCCTTTTCAACCGACTGACTCACACCCGCCGCGCCATCGTTGATGACTTTGCCGGCGTCACCCGCGACCGTCTCTATGAAGACGTGACCTGGTGCGGCAAGACCTTCACCCTCATCGACACCGGCGGCATTGAACTCAAGAGCAACGATGAAATTTTGAAAAACGTGCGTTTCCAGGCGGAAATCGCCATCGACGAATCGGACGTGATTCTTTATGTGGTCGACGCCACCACCGGCATCACCGGTGACGACGAAGAAGTGGCCCAGATGCTGCGCCGCAGCGGCAAGCCTGTGATCCTCGTGGTCAACAAGGTGGAACGCTTCGACGACCTCACCGACGTTTACGAGTTTTACAGCCTCGGCATGGACGAGCTTATTCCTATTTCCGCTTCCCACGGCACCAACACCGGGGATCTTCTGGACGCCATTCATGCGCGTCTGGAAGCGCTGCCGGAAGCTGTGGAGGAAGAAGATGACCGCGTGCACATCGCCGTGGTGGGCCGTCCAAACGTGGGCAAATCGTCTCTGACCAACGCCATCATCGGCGAAGACCGCTCCATCGTCAGCGATGTGGCGGGCACCACTCGTGATGCCATCGACTCGGTCTTCAAGCACGACGGCGAAGAATTCGTCATCGTCGACACCGCCGGCATGCGCAAGCGCGGCAAGATCGACATGGCCACCGAACGCTACAGCGTCATGCGTGCGCTGCGCGCCGTGGACCGCTGCGACGTGGCCCTCTTCGTCATCAACGCCGAAGAAGGCCTCATCGAGCAGGACAAACGTGTGGCAGGCTACGTGCATGAGCAGGGCAAAGGGCTCATCATCGTTGTCAACAAGTGGGACCTGATCGAAAAAGACGACAAAACCATCAACACCTACACCGAAAAAATCAAAAATCAGCTGCTCTTTATGAGTTATGCGCCAATCATTTTTGTTTCGGCATTGACGGGGCAGCGTGTGGGGCGTATTATTGACATCGTCAAAGCGGTTGCAGAAACACGGCTGATGCGCCTGCCAACCAGCTTGGTCAACGAAATCGTGCGTGATGCGGTGCTCAAAAACCCACCGCCAAGCGACAAAGGCAAGCGCTTGAAGATTTTCTACGCCACCCAGGTCGATGTGGCGCCGCCAACCTTCGCGCTCTTTGTCAACGATGCTGAACTGATGCATTTCTCCTACCTGCGTTATCTGGAAAACTGCATTCGCAAGCATTTCACATTTGAAGGCACGACCATTCGTTTGGAATTGAGAAATAAAAAAGAGGGATGAGTGATGGAGCAAGTCTCCGTTTTGAATGTCATCATAATCATCATTGTGGCGTATCTTTTGGGTTCGCTGTCGTTCGGCTGGATGGTGGGGCGTCTGCAAGGCGTCAACATCCTTGAAAAAGGCAGCGGCAACCCGGGATTCACCAATGTCTGGCGTACGCTGGGCATCAAGTGGGCGTCGCTGGTGCTTTTCCTGGACGGACTGAAAGGCTATCTGTCGGCGTTCATCGGCTACCACCTCGGTGGCGAACTGGGCATGATGATCGGCTTTGTCTGCGCGATCATCGGCCATTCGTTCAGCTGGATGCTGCACTTCAAAGGCGGCAAAGGCATCGCCACCGCCGGCGGCGCGCTCTTGTATGTGTCGCCGCTGACGCTGGCGGTGCTGTTGGTGGTGCTCGCTGTGATTGTAAAATGCACCAAGTACATGTCACTTGGTTCGATCACTGTGGCGATTCTCTGTCCTATTCTGCTTTATCTGGAAGGACAGCCGCCGATTGTTGTCGGCATCATCGCCTGCGGCGTCTGCTATATCATCTGGCTGCACCGGGGAAACATCAGACGCCTGTTAAATGGAACGGAAAACAAGATCGGTCAGAAAAGGAGTTGACCCATTATGGCAAAGGTTGCTGTTTATGGTGCCGGCAGCTGGGGCACAGCGCTGGCACAGGTATTGGCGTGCAATGGGCATGAGGTGACCCTGTGGGGGCGCAACGAGGCGCAGATGCAGGACATTGCTGAAAGCCGCGAAAATAAAAAGTACCTGCCGGGCGTAACCCTGCACCCAACGCTGCGTGTGACGAGCGCATGGCCGGCAGCTGGCGACTACGACTATCTGCTCATTGGTGTGCCAACCCAAAGCCAGCGCGGGCTTTTGGAATCCCATTGCGAGGAATTCCAGGCCGCAGCAGGCGTGCTCATCAACGTGGCCAAGGGCATCGAGACGGCGACGGGCAAGTGCGTGCATGAAGTGTACATGGACGTGCTCGGCGACGGCGTCATGGACCGTTATGTGGTGCTCTACGGGCCAAGCCACGCCGAAGAATTCGGCCGCAACATGCCGACGGCACTGGTGGCAGCGAGCCAGAACCCGGCGGCTGCCGAAGGCGTGCAGAGCATTTTTATGAATGACAACGTGCGCGTTTACACCGGCAAGGACGTGGTCGGCGTTGAATTGGGCGGCGCTTTGAAGAACATCATCGCTCTGGCCATTGGCATGACCATCGGCCTGGGCTACGGCGACAACGCACGCGCGGCGCTTATGACCCGCGGCCTGGCGGAAATCACCCGCCTTGGCGTGGCCCTGGGCGCAGAGCCTTACACCTTTTTGGGGCTGACCGGCGTGGGCGACCTTTTTGTCACCTGCACCTCCGAACACAGCCGCAACCGCCGCGCCGGCATCATGCTCGGCAAAGGCCAGAAGCTCGACGATGTGCTGGCCAACATGGGCATGGTTGTGGAAGGCGTTTCGACCACCAAGGCGGCGTACGCCCTGGCCCAGGAACGCCACATCGAAATGCCAATTCTGGAACAGATGTATCACGTGCTTTTTGAAGACGGCGACGTCAACGCCTGCACCAAGACCTTGATGACCCGCTCGAAAAAAGGCGAACACGACGATTTTGAGAAAAAAGATTCGATAGGGATGAAGTAAACAATGGAAGATATTATCAGCTTGGATCACGTATCCTACATTCGCAATGGGAAATACATTCTGAAAGACGTCAACTGGCACGTCAAGCGCGGGGAACATTGGGTCATTTTAGGGCCCAACGGCTCCGGCAAGACCACGACCCTGAACATGGTCAACGGCTATATTTTCCCTTCGGAGGGGCATGTCAAGGTCATGGAATTTGAATTTGGCCATTCCTCCATCATTGAACTGCGCAAGCGCATCGGCTGGGTCAGCTCGGCCCTGTCGCAGTATATTCCGGTCAACGACTATCCACTGCACATCGTGCTCAGCGGCAAGTTTGCCTCCCTGGGCCTGTGGGAAAAGGTGGACGACGAAGACGTGGAACGCGCCAATGAGATTTTGGACATGCTCAAAATTCGCCACCTCTCCGACCGCAAGTACGGCATGCTGAGCCAGGGCGAAAAGCAGAAAGTCCTCATCGGCCGCGCGCTGATGAACCATCCGGACATCATTATCTTTGATGAAGCGTTCAACGGTTTGGATATTTTTGCCCGCCGCGACATGGAAGAAACCATCTCGGAACTTTCCAACAGCGACATCACCTTTATCCTCGTCACCCACAACACCGACGAAATTCTGCCGGTGTTCAACAAAGCGCTCCTGATCAAGCATGGCGAGGTGCATTCTCAGGGCAACATCGACGACATGATTCAGTACGACAATCTGTCGGATTTCTACGGCGAAGACGTTGACGTGTTCAAGCACAGAGACCGTTTCTATCTTTCATTGACCGACACAAAGAAGTAAAGGTTTGTATATGGCATCTCTTATGCTATAATAAAAATGATTATCAATCATTAGGAGGGAAAGGTGTTGCAGACCCTCGAATTTCATCTGGACCACTTCGATGGTCCGATGGACTTATTGATGCATTTGCTGGAAAAAAACAAGATCGATGTCTACGACATTCCCATCAATGAACTGACCGATCAATACCTCATGTACCTGGAAGATGCCAAGAGCATGAATCTGGAAATTGCCAGCCACTTTTTGCTGTTTGCGGCACAGCTTGTACGCATAAAGGTAAAGATGCTGCTGCCAAGACGGCGCAGCCAGGAGGATGAGGAGGACCCGCGTCAGTCGTTGGTTGATCAGATCGTGGCCTACCGTTTCTTTAAGGAACTGTCGGGCGATCTGGAGGCCTTGCGGGATGTGTCGCAGGCTTATTATCAGCGCAAGGTGGACACCAAGGCGCTGAGCGAAAAATATAAGAAGATGGAACCGCCTGTCGGCCTGGACGCTCGGGTGCTTTTGACAGCCTTTGAAGTGCTGGAAGCCTACTCGCAGGAAAAGACCGAGGTCATGGTCATTGAAAAAATGAGCTTTTCCATCGAAGGGCTGAAAGAGGACTTGCTGCAATTCTGCCGCCAGTCGTCGTGCCCAACGTTTCAGAATGTCCTGAAAGGCTGCGGCTCAACCGACGAAATGATCACGTTTTTTCTGGCCTTGCTGGAATGCATTCGACAGAATGAGATTGTGGCTGTGCAGCATGAGCTCTTCGGAGACATTTGGCTGCGGCCGCAAGCGTGTTGAGGAGTAGACATGCTCATAGATAATTCATACAAAGCCATCATCGAAGGGCTGCTGTTCATTGCGGAGGCACCGATGACAGTCGCCGATCTTGCCAAGATCGTGGCGATCAGCGAAGGTGATGTGCGCGATATTGTGGCCACGCTCCAGGAAGAGTACGGCCAAGGGGATAAAGGCATTGTGCTGCGAGAAGTGGGCGGCGGTTATCAGTTTTCCACGGCACCGATCGTGGCGCCTTATATTGATAAGATTTATTCAGAAAAGAAAACAAAGTTGTCTCATGCTGCGTATGAAACACTGGCGATCATTGCCTACAAACAGCCGGTGACGCGCAGCCAGATTGAGTATATTCGCGGTGTAAAATCTGATGGACCGATTCAACAGCTGTTATTGCGCGGTTTGATCGAAGAACAGGGCCGGCTGGACCAGCCTGGGCGTCCTGTCGTTTTTGGAACGACGGTGGCTTTTCTTGTGGCATTCGGGTTGAAGCGAATAGAAGATCTACCCAAATACGATGAATGCCAAAATTTTGACTTTGAATTGAAGGATGCAGCGCCGGAAGAAGCGGCTGCTGTTCCAGATTTGAAATAAATGTGTAGGAGGAGTTCAAATGTGTGGAATTGTTGGATACATTGGCCCCAGAGAAGCACAAGATGTACTGATTAACGGTTTAGAAAAATTAGAGTATCGCGGTTATGATTCCGCCGGCATTGCCGTGCTGAACGATCACACGATTAACGTAGAAAAACGCAAAGGCGAGCTGGTTAACCTGGAAAGCGTGCTGGAGACGCATCCGCTGCCAGGGCACATTGGCATCGGCCACACCCGATGGGCCACCCACGGCCAGCCATCGGACAAGAACGCGCATCCGCATCTTGGGCCAGAAGGCAAGATCGCTGTGGTGCACAACGGCATCATTGAAAATTATCAATATCTGAAACAAACCTACTTGCAAGACCACGTCTTTAAGTCGGAAACGGACACAGAAGTCGTCGCTCATCTCATCGAGATGTTTTACGACGGCGACCTGTTCGCAGCGGTGCAGCGTGCACTGGCTGTGATCACCGGCTCTTATGCGCTGGTGGTCATGTCGGTCGATGAACCGGACCGTCTCATTGCCACCCGCAAGAACAGTCCGCTGGTCATCGGCCTGGGCGAGGATGAAACCATCATCGCTTCCGACGTGCCTGCGATGCTGGCTTATACCCGCCGCTGCATCTACCTTGATTCCGGTGAAATTGCTCAGGTTTACGCAGGACACGTGGTGGTCACCGACATGGCAGGGCGCGAACAGCACCCAATGATCGACGACATTCAGTGGGACGCTCAGTCGGCTGAAAAAGGCGGCTACCCACATTTCATGATTAAGGAAATCTTTGAACAGGTGGAAACCTTCAAGAGTGTGCTCAGCGGCCGCATTGCTGATGATCACGTGGTGCTGGATGACATCGCCATCGACAAGGCTGCCATCGAGAAATGGCACCAGATCTACATCGTTGCCTGCGGCACAGCGTACCACGCTGGGCTGGTCGGCAAGACGATCCTTGAAAAGACCTTGAAGATTCCAGTGTTCGTGGAAGTGGCGTCCGAGTTCCGCTATCGCGAACCGATGCTCGACGAAAACACCCTCGTCATCGTCATCAGCCAGTCCGGCGAAACAGCCGACACCCTCGAAGGTGCCCGCGAAGCCAAGCAGGCGGGCGCTTCGGTGCTCGCCATCACCAACGTGGTCGGCAGCTCCATTGCCCGTGAATCCGACATGGTGGTTTATCTCTGGGCCGGTCCGGAAATTTCCGTGGCGTCCACCAAGGCGTACACCTCCATGCTGATTGCGCTGTATCTGATCGGCTTCTATTTCGGCGATCTCAGCGGCCGCATTGACATGGAACAGTATCAGGTCATGCTGCGCGCTTTGGAAGCGCTGCCGGAACAGGCCGAAGAAATTCTGCAGCCGGAAAACGTGGACAAGATTCAAGAGATCGCCAAGGAGTACGTGAACGTCAAGGATCTGTTCTACATCGGCCGCGGCATGGACTGGGCCGTTGCTCAGGAAGGCGCTCTGAAGCTCAAGGAAATCTCCTACATTCACGCCGAAGCCTACGCCGCCGGCGAGCTCAAGCACGGCACGCTGGCCCTCGTCAGCGACGAAACGCCGGTCATCTCTGTGGCTTTGCAGCAGAAGACCTTCGACAAGACCATGAGCAACACCGAAGAAATGATTTCGCGCATGGTCGATGAAAACGGCGACATCACCAAGGCCAAGGTTCTGGCTGTGGTACAACAGGGGCAGAAAAACATCAGCGACAAGATTCATCACGTCATCGAAATTCCTGTCTGCCCAGACTTTATTTCACCAGTGCTGGCAGCCATTCCGCTGCAGCTGATCGCCTATTTCACAGCGTTGGAACGCGGCTGCAACATCGACAAGCCACGTAACCTGGCCAAGAGCGTCACGGTAGAATAAGGGCTGTTGTATAATATCCTTTGAAAATTTCTTTCTGTTGTATCATTGTACTTGACAAAAAAGTTTGTCTGCGCGTAAAATAATAGCAGACAAAATATCCAGTGAAAAACTGTGACAAGGAGTAGTAAGAAAGGCAGCGTTAGAGAGAAGCACTGGCTGGTGAAAAGTGCAAACGTCCAATTTCTGAACTCGCCTTCGAGTTTTGCGCCCAGGGCGCCGGTTCATCACCGTTATCAATGTGAGTGGTCAAACGCTTCTGCGTTTGGCAATTAGAGTGGTACCGCGGAATTCATGCCCTTTTCGTCTCTAAATTTTGAGACGAAAAGGGCATTTTTTATGATAGAAAGGATGCACCATTCATGAGCAAAGAAAGAGTTGTTATTTTCGATACAACATTGCGTGATGGGGAACAGTCCCCAGGCTGCAGCATGAACTTACAGGAAAAACTGGCGGTGGCACGTCAGCTTGAAAAGCTCGGCGTTGACGTCATCGAAGCCGGCTTCCCAATCTCCTCCCCAGGGGATTTCGAATCGGTGAAGATGATTGCCGATACCATCACCGAATCCACCGTGTGCGGTCTTGCCCGCGCTGCCAAGAAGGACATCGAAGCCTGCGGCGAAGCGCTGAAAGGGGCCAAGCATTCCCGCATTCACACGTTCATCGCCACCAGCCCAATTCATATGGAATTTAAGTTGAAAATGACCCCTGACCAGGTTGTGCAGAAGGCTGTTGACGCTGTAAAACTGGCCAAGACCTACACCGACGACGTTGAATTCTCCTGCGAGGACGCTTCTCGCAGCGAAATCCCATTCCTCTGCCGCATCGTTGAAGCGGTCATCGATGCCGGGGCAACGACCATCAACCTGCCAGACACCGTGGGCTATGCCGTGCCTTGGGAATACGGCGCCTTCATCAAGGCCGTCATCGATGGCACGCCAAATTCTGACAAGGCCGTTTTCAGCGTGCACTGCCACAACGACCTCGGCATGGCTGTGGCCAACTCTCTGTCTGCGGTGCACCAGGGCGCCCGTCAGATCGAAGTGGCCCTCAACGGCATTGGCGAACGTGCCGGCAACACCTCGCTGGAAGAAGTGGTTATGGCGCTGGAAACCCGCAAAGACGAACTGCAGTGCGAAACCGGCATCAACACCAAAGAAATCTACCGCAGCTGCCGCCTCGTCAGCCAGACCACGAACATGCCAATTCCTGCCAACAAGGCCATCGTTGGCCGCAACGCCTTCCTGCATGAATCAGGCATCCATCAGGACGGCGTGCTGAAGAAACGCGAAACTTACGAAATCATGAGCCCAGAAAGCATCGGCATCAACGCCGACAACCTCGTGCTCGGCAAGCATTCCGGCCGTCATGCCTTCCAGGTGCGCATGAGCGAACTCGGCTTTGATCTCCAAGGCGACGAACTTCTGGAAGCCTTCGAAGAGTTCAAGAAACTCTGCGACCGTAAGAAAGAAGTCCTCGACGACGACCTCATCGCCCTCATCGACGCCAAGATGGCGACCGCCAACGACAAGTACGTTTTCGATCACCTCTATGTTTTCACTGGCACCGACCTGACCTCCACGGCCACCCTCGGCGTCAAGATCGACGACGACGTCAAAGAAATCGCCACCCTCTCCGACGGTCCTGTTGACGCTGCCTGCAAAGCGGTGGAAGAAGTCATCGGGCCTCAATACAAAGGCGCCTTCGACATGCAGACCTACCGCATCGAAGCCATCACCGGCGGCACCGACGCTCAGGCTGATGTCAACATCAAGATCCTCTACAAGAATAAAACGTTCAACGGTCACGGCCTCAGCACCAGCGTTCTGGAAGCCAGCGCCAAGAGCTATTTGAACGCCATCAATAAAGCCCTTCACTGGGAAACAATGAATCATCATCAAAAGGAGAACAACTAACATGGGAATGACAATGACACAGAAGATCATCGCGGCACACGCAGGTCTTCCAGAAGTCCATGCCGGCCAGCTCGTTACAGCCAAGGTTGACATGGTATTGAGCAACGACATCACCGGCCCTGTCGCCATCCGCGAAATGAGAAAAGTGGGCATGGACACCGTTTTCGACAACACGAAGGTGGCCATGATTCCTGACCATTTCTCACCAGCCAAGGACATCAAGTCTGCGGAACAGTGCAAAGCCATCCGCGATTTCGCCAAGGAACACCAGATCAAGCACTACTACGAAGTCGGCAAGATGGGCGTGGAACACTGCCTCCTGCCTGAACAGGGCATCGTTGGTGCCGGCCAGCTCATCATCGGCGCCGACAGCCACACCTGCACCTACGGGGCACTGGGCGCTTTCTCCACTGGCATGGGCAGCACCGACATTGCAGCAGCCATGATCAGCGGTGAAACCTGGCTGAAAGTGCCGGAAGCCATCAAGGTCACCGTGACCGGCGCACCAACCAACAAATACGTTTCCGGTAAGGATGTTATCCTTTATCTGATCGGCATGATCGGCGTTGACGGCGCTCTCTATCAGAGCTTGGAATTCGTCGGCGACGGCCTCCAGCACCTCTCCATGGACGGCCGCCTTACCATCGCCAACATGGCCATCGAATGCGGCGCCAAGAACGCCGTCTTCCCAGTGGACGATATTGCCAAGGACTACATGAACGGCCGCTTCGACGGTGACATGACCATCTACGAAGCCGACCCAGACGCTGAATACGTGCGCGAAATCACCATCGATCTGGCAACCCTCGTGCCTCAGGTGGCGTTCCCACATCTGCCAAGCAACACCCACCCAATCGACCAGATCGATAAGATTGCCATCGACCAGGTGGTCATCGGCAGCTGCACCAACGGCCGCATCGAAGACATGCGCGTGGCTGGCGAAATCCTCAAGGGCAAGAAAGTGGCGCCATATCTGCGACTGATCGTCATTCCTGGCACCCAGGACGTGTACGAAGCCTGCATGAAGGAAGGCATCACCCAGACCATCCTCGACGCTGGCGGCGTCGTATCCACCCCAACCTGCGGCCCTTGCCTGGGCGGTTACATGGGCATCCTGGCCAAGGGTGAACGCGCCCTGTCCACGACCAACCGCAACTTCGTCGGTCGAATGGGCGATCCTGAAAGTGAAGTCTACCTGTGCAACCCAGCGGTCGCTGTAGCAAGCGCCATCACCGGCACCATCACGAATCCTGAGGAGGTATAACATGAGTGCAGAAGCCTGGAAAGTCGGCAACAATATTGATACAGACCTGATCATCGCTGCACGTTATCTCAACGACGCCAGCGACGAAAATATGAGAAACCACTGCATGGAAGATGTCATTCCTGATTACGCCAACACCATCGCCCCTGGCGATGTGCTGGTGGCTGGCAGCAACTTCGGCTGCGGCAGCTCCCGCGAACACGCGCCAATCTCCATCAAGGTGGCAGGCACCAGCTGCGTCATCGCAGAAAGCTTCGCGCGCATTTTCTACCGCAACGCCATCAACATCGGCCTGCCAATCATCGAATCCCCTGAGGCTGCCAAGGCCATCGACCAGGGCGATGAACTGGACATCAACCTTGAAGAAGGGGTCATCAAGAACTTGACCAAGAACGAAACCTATCATTTTGAAAAATTCCCAGCTTTCATTCAGAAAATCGT
This sequence comes from Peptococcaceae bacterium, assembly GCA_019420345.1. Lineage (GTDB taxonomy): Bacteria > Bacillota > Peptococcia > Peptococcales > Peptococcaceae > UMGS1590. Next base: position 12,585 of record JAHZHI010000048.1, on the reverse strand, counting down.
TGAATCTGGGAACCTGTTAAACTATGTGAAAGAGAAGGTGGGCCAATGAGCAGAAAAGTAGCGGTATTACGCGGGGATGGCATCGGTCCGGAAATCGTTGATTCCGCCCTGGAAGTGTTGAAAGCCGTTGACGGCAAGTACAACCTCGGCCTGGAATTTGTCGACGCTGCCTTTGGCGGCGCTGCCATCGACACATACGGCAGCCCATTCCCGGAAGAAACCAAGGCCATCGTCAAAGACGTGGACGCTGTGCTCTTGGGCTCCGTCGGCGGGCCAAAGTACGACGCACTGCCACGTGAACAGCGCCCTGAAACGGGCCTTCTGGCCATCCGCAAGGAACTGGGCCTGTACTGCAACATTCGCCCAGCGAAGTATTACGACTTCCTGGCCGATCGTCTGGTCTTCAAGAAAGAAGTGGTGGAAGGCGTCGACATCGTCATCTACCGTGAACTGACCAGCGGCATCTACTTCGGCGAAAAGAAACGCGAAGGGGACCGTGCTTACGACGTCATGGCCTACACCCGTGAAGAAATCGAACGCATCGTGCGCGATGCCTTCGTGCTCGCCAACCAGCGTCCACGCAAGCACCTGACCTCCGTGGACAAGGCCAACGTTCTCGAAACCTCCCGCCTCTGGCGCGAAGTGGTCAACGAAATCGCTCAGGAATACCCAGACGTGACCGTCGACCACATGTACGTGGACAACGCGGCGGTGCAGCTGGTGCTCAACCCTAAGCAGTTTGACGTCATCGTCACCGAAAACAGCTTCGGCGACATTTTGAGCGACGAGTCCGCGGCGTTGGCCGGCTCTCTGGGTATGGTGCCATCGGCCAGCCTCGGCGGCAGCGTGGGCCTCTACGAACCGGCTCACGGCTCTGCGCCAGACATTGCTGGTCAGGGCATTGCCAACCCAATCGCGACGATTCTTTCTGCGGCCTACATGCTGCGCCTCTCTCTGGACGCTCCAGAAGCAGCTGGCGCCATCGAAGCTGCGGTGCAGCAGGTCATCGACGACGGCTACCGCACCGTCGACATCGCTGCCGACCCAGCAACCGCTGTCAGCACCGAAGAGCTGACCAAAGCGATCATCGCACGACTTTAATCGAACCAACCAGCATCCGCTTGGGTGCTGGTTTTTTCACAAAAGGAGGACCTTGTCATGGCTCATCAGTTTTGCATTCCCCATAAAACCTTCATCGGCACCAATGCTCTGCCCGACGCTGCTGCGGCGCTGTGCGCCCTGGGCCGCAAGGCGCTGATTGTCACCGGTCAATCCATGATTCGCCAGGGGCACGTGGCTGCGCTGACCGCCTTGCTGGAAGAAGGCGGCGTGGCGCATGCGCTCTTTTCCGGCATCAGCGGCGAACCCACCGACACCATGATTCGCGAGGGAGCCGCGGTGTATACTCAGGAAGGCTGCGACTTCGCCATCGGTTTCGGTGGCGGCAGCGCCCTGGATGCGGCCAAAGCCATCGTCGTGGAGGCCAAGACCGGCCAAGGCATCACCTCGTTCAAGGGGCAGATGATTCCGGCGACGATGCCGCCAGTGGCCGCCATTCCATCCACGGCTGGGACCGGCTCAGAGACGACGCCGTTCACCATCATCACCGACACGGTGAACGACGAAAAGCTCCTGCTCAAAGGCGACGGCCTCATGCCGGCCTTGGCTATCGTCGACCCGCTCTTTTCCCAGCAGACGCCGCGCAGCGTCACCGTTGCCACCGGGCTGGACGCTCTGACCCACGCCATCGAAGCCTACACCTCCCGCAAGGCTTTCTGCGAGAGCGATCTTTTCTGCCTTTCGGCGGTGAAGCGCATCTTTGCCCATCTGCCGCGCGCCGTCGCCGACGGCACGGACCAGGAAGCCCGCGCGGAAATGGCCATTGCGGCCTACGAGGCAGGTGTCGGCATCGCCAACTCGTCAGTGACCATCGTGCACGGCATGAGCCGTCCGATCGGCGCTCTTTTCCATGTGGCTCATGGCATTTCCAACGCCATGCTCCTGAGCGCCTGCCTGGCCTTCATCGCCGACGGTGCCGAAGAGCGCTTCGCGGACCTGGGGCGCGCCATTGGCGTGGCCGACGCCAGTGACGACGACCACACCGCCACCACTAATTTCCTGACCGCGGTGGATGCTCTCTGCAGCACCTGCGAGGTGCCAACGCTGGCAGCCTATGGCATTGACCGCGAACGCTTCTTCGCCTTGATGGACAAAATGGCCGACGACGCCCTCGCCAGCGGCAGCCCTGCCAACACCCGCAAGGCGATCAGCAAAGACGATATTCTTACCATCTATCAAAACCTCTGGGACGAAGCTTAACGATTCGGCGCACGATGTTTTCGCATCGTGCGCCTTTTTTGCGCAAGATTTATGAAAAACGCGCGCGAGGCGCATGCTATAATACCGATGAAAGGAGGCGATGGGTGTGAAGGTGCAAGACATCGAACTGGCGCAGGCCATCGTGGAGCATGTGGATACCCACCTGCACGAGCGCATGACTTTGGACGATCTCGTGGCGGCGACCCATTATTCAAAATTTCATCTGCATCGTGCGTTTACGACGGTGCTTGGCTTGCCAGTGCACGCTTATGTGCAGCGACGCCGGCTGAGCGAGGCGGCGTCGCTGTTGGTGCATTCGCGGCGGTCCATTCTGGATATTGCCTTTCTCAGCGGGTACCAAAGTCAGCAGGCCTTCAGCGTCGCCTTTAAAAGCATGTATAAGCAGGCGCCAGGGGCGTTTCGTCAACGAGCGGACGCCTATCCTTTGCAATGCCGTGTGCCTTTGTACGCACATCTTGCTGCGCCCATCGTAGACAGGCAGCAAGTCCGTCTGGCGAACGACGCTGACATTCCAGCTCTCCTCGCACTCATGAAGGCTGCCATCGACGGCTACCCGGAAATGGACGAGGAGGATTTTCTGCGGCATTTGCAGGCGCGCATTCACCAAGGTCAAGCCCTGGTCCTCGACAACGACGGTTGCTTGCTGGGCGCGCTGGTGTTTTCACGGGCCACTGGCTTGCTGGATTTTCTCGGCGTGCATCCACAATTTCGCGCCTGCGGCGTGGAACGGTGTCTGCTGGAGGTGTTGACCACGGTTCATTTGCCGGCACAGTCCATTGAGATGACGACGTTTCGCATCAACGATAAGGCCGACACCGGCCAGCGGGCCATGCTTCTGAGCCTGGGTTTTCAGCCGCGGGAAACGCTGGTGGAATACGGTTATCCCACCCAACGCCTGGTGCGGCCGCTGTCGCTGAGCAAGGAGAACACCTGATGCAGGAGGCGTGGAAGAAAACGGTACTGCTCTTCCTGACGAGTCAGGCGGTGACCTTATTTGGCTCCACGTTGGTGCAAATGGCGGTGGTTTGGACCATTACGATGGAAACTGCCAGTGGCCTTTGGGTGGCGGCGTTTTCAACGGCGGCCTATCTGCCGCAGTTTGTGCTGTCGCTGTTTGCGGGGGCCTGGGCCGACCGCTGGAACAAGAAGTGGATGATTTTCGGGGCCGATGCAGCAACGGCCTTGGTCACCCTGGCCATGGTGCTGACCTTGGAACAGGCGGAAAACGCTGGGGTATTGCTGCCAGCGCTGCTTGGCATGACGCTCGTGCGGTCCTGCGGCGCAGGCATGCAGACGCCAGCCGTTCAGGCGGTGATTCCGCAGCTGGTGCCGCCTGCCTCCCGAATGCAGGTTAACGGCATCAACGCCACGATGCAGGCGCTGGTTAATTTTGGGGCGCCGATTGCAGCCGGCGCCGTGCTGGCGCTGTGGTCGCTGCGATGGACCTTGATGATCGATGTTCTCACGGCGCTTCTGGGGACGACGGTGTTGGTGTTCTTGCGCCTGCCAGGGGTGCGTCCGGCCTCGACAGCGTCGACCGCTGTGCTGCAAGAGACGCTGCGTGGGTTTTGGCAGCGGCGGCAGCTGCGGGTAATGTTGGGGCTTTACGGACTGTTTACGATATTTTGTGTGCCGGCGGGTTTTCTGGCCGGGCTCTTTGTTCGCCGCATGTTTCAGGCGTCCTATTGGGCCCTGTCCCTTGTGGAGGTGGTTGGCTTTGTCGGCATGACGTTTGGCGGCGTGCTGATGAGCACCTGGGGCGGCTTCCGCGACCGCCTGCGAACGCTCACGCTGGGACTGGGCCTGTTCGGCGGCCTGACGATGCTTATGGGGCTGGCGGTTCGATTGGACGGGTACCTGCTCATGATGTTTTTCTTCGGCGTCGCCATGACGATGGTGCAGGTCACGCTGACCACCCTTTTTCAGGAGAGCGTGGCCCCCGACGAACAAGGGCGATTGTTTGGGCTGCTCGGTAGTATCTATGCAGGGGCACTGCCCTTCGGCATGGTGGTTTTTGGTGCCTTGGCGGATGGGGTGTCGCTGCGCGGCATCATGGTGGTGTCGGGCCTTGCGGTGTTGTTGGCTGCTGGACAAACATGGCGAATTCTTAGCCAGTGGCGATGAATATTTTTTTCAAAACAAATGAAAATTTATTTTTGTCAAGCTTGGACGGACCGTCCAGGCTTCTTTAATGTCAATATTTAATGAGATTTTACGATTACCCCTCGAAAAATGAAGGTTCATAGTATATAATGTTAATGATTCCTGTCTTTAGAGAGGATACTATGAGACTCAATAGAATGATAAAAAAATTAAAAGCATTATCCCTTCTGCAAAAAATTGTTATTGGACTGTTTGTCCTGAGTTTTTTAATTGTCACAGGAAACAGTGCCTATAGCATGATTCATCAGCACCTGATCAAGACAATGACCGTTGGTGCAGAGTACACGGATGTTGTGTACAGCGATTATGGATTCATTCAGGCGGAAGAATCCTTGATCACGGCCAAAGGATCGGGTTCGGTGGAGATTGCAGTAGATGAAGGAACGCGTGTGCCGAAGAACCATGAGGTTTTCTCGGTCACGACCACGGACGATGATGGAAAAAGCAAAACAGAACCTTACTATGCGCCGATTTCCGGCATTGTGAGCTATCATATTGATGGCTATGAAAATATGTCGGACATTGACGAGATTAAGGATCTTGATTTTCGTAGCATATATGAAGATACATTCACAAACGATGGAAAAACGAACGCGTCCAAGGATGCTGTCGCTGGCGAAGTCTATGCGAAGGTGATTGACAATCTGAAAGAAGCCTACATTTATATGGCTTACAATTCGAAGGACAATCAATTCTTTAACGACGAGGGCGACACCCTGCGCATTCGTTTTCCAGAATTAAACGAATCAACGACAGGAACCGTCGAAGAAATCATTGACAACGGGGATGGGAACAAATTCTGTAAAATTGCGCTCGGCCCTGTGAGTGAAACATTTTTGACGAACCGAGTGGTACAGGCGGAAATCTATCAGGTGGAAACAAGCACGCTGAATCTTGCAAAAGATGTTCTTGTTTACAACGATGGTGATGCAGGCGTCTATGTCGTGTCAAACGGCAAGGTGCAGTGGCAGTCCGTCAAGGTGATCAAAGAGGATGATGACCAGGTCGAATGTGAGACTTTGCCGGAAGGCACCGTCGTTGTCCTGACGCCGAACCGTGTATCACCTGGGGATGTTGTGAAAGGATCGTAATATACATGTCTATTGCAGAAAATCTTGAAACCATACACCAACACATTGCGAATGATTGCAAATCACGCCATGCAGACAATGGCGATGTGAAGCTCATCGCAGTCAGCAAATATCATACCGTTGAAGAGATTAAGGAAGCCTATAAGGATGGCCAGCGTGCGTTTGGCGAAAACCGCGTGCAGGAGCTTCTGCCAAAGATTGAGGCTCTGGCTGAAGCGGGTGATACAGGCATCGAATGGCATCTTATCGGCCATTTGCAGAAAAACAAGGTGCGCCAGGTTGTGGGCAAGGTTGCCATGATTCAATCGGTGGACAGCATCGGCTTATTGGAAGAAATTGAAAAGCGCGCCGTGCAGCATGATTGCACCGTTGATATTTTATTGCAGGTTAATGTTGCTCAGGAAGAACAGAAGTCCGGCATTGCCTTTGAAGACATCGATGCCTTTGTTGCAGAAATGCCAAAGATGTCGCATGTTTTTCTGAAGGGGCTGATGTTTATTGCGCCAAATTTGGACAATAAGGACGACTTGCGCCCTTACTTCAAGAAGATGAATGATAAATTTCAGCAGCTGAAAGCACAGAACATCGACCATGTTGAGATGGTGTGGCTTTCAATGGGGATGAGCGGCGACTATGAAGTCGCTGTATCGGAAGGCGCCAATATGGTGCGTATTGGCAGTGCAGTGTTCAACACAAAATAATGGAGGTAAACCATGGGGATTAAAGATACATTGATGAATTCGCTGGGATTTCAGGATCAAAACGACGATGAATACCAGTACGAAGAGGATTATGGCTACGACGAACCAGAATACGAAGAAGAACCGCAAAAACCACAGAAATCTTCTTCCATGTTTGGTTTCCGTTCTTCATCAGACAACGATTCTAGCGATTATGGCAGCAACTATGCCAACAATATGCACATCGTGCTTTTGCAGCCAAACCGTTTTGAAGAAGCACAGAATATTGCCGGTTATCTTTTAGACAATAAGGTGGTTGTTTTCGATTTGCAGGAATGCGATGTAGACACTGCCATCAACATTGTCAACTTTGTCAGCGGGGCGATCTATGCGCTCAATGGCTCTATTCAGAAAATCAACGACCGTGGGGCAATCTTTGTGGCAGTGCCTCCAACCGTTTCTATGGACAACGAACTGCGCGTTGGCCTTGGTGATGATGATTACGGGGTCAATATTGCTGATTGGGTCAATCGTACGCATTCCAAAGCAGAATTCCAAGGCTGATTGGAGGATCTTAAATGGCAGTTTACACCATTTATAAGGCCATACGTCTTGCTTTTCGTCTGTACGAATTTATTCTTTTGGCGCGCATTTTGCTGACATGGACCAACATCAGTCCATACAACAGCAAGATTGCACGTTTCTTATGTGATTTAACTGATCCTTTTTTGGCAAAAATTGAGCAGTATATGCCGCGGGCACTGCTGGCACCATTGAATTTTTCGCCAATTGTTGCCTTCTTGCTTTTAAGTGTTGTAGAAAGCATTGTTTATCGCTTGCTGTTTTTGTTTATGTAGAGAAATCATATGCTGACTTTTGAAAAATATCTTGCTGATTTAATCCGGCAGACGACCGTCGAATGGCGGGACGTTCTGACGGATTTTATGCCTCGTGAGCAAATAGAGGACCATCTCGACGCGCTGATTGGCGCCGGCGTGCATTACCGCATTGACGGCGGCTACGACGATGCAGAACGGGTGCGCCTGTTTATGACGATGTTTGACGGCGTTGAGCCGAGCCGCGACGACATGCACATCGGCATTGTTGCCTTCACCGGCAATACGAAGTTCATCAATTTTTCCCACCGCGACTGTCTGGGGGCGTTGATGAGCCTCGGTTTTGACCGGCGCTGCATCGGCGACATCATCGTGCGCGAGAATGGCTTTGACGTGCTGACCAATTCGGAGATCGATGATTTTCTCCTGATGAGCGCGCTGAGCATTCGCCGTGTGCCGATGCACGCCAAAAAGCTGTCTTTCGACACCTGGCAGGCGCCGGAACGCACGCTGAAAACGATGTCCATTCTTGTGGCGCAGACGCGCTTGGACGCCATCATTGCCAAGGTGTTCAATCTTTCGCGCAGCCAGGCGGTGGAGCATATTCGCGCTGGCCTGGTGCAGGTGGATCATCAGCCAACCACCAATGTCAGCCGCATGTGCGAGGTGGGACAGATTGTCACCGTGCGCGGCAAAGGTAAGTTTGTGGTGCAGGAAGTGGAAGGGCTCAGCAAAAAAGGCAAAACCAAGTTAAGCATTGGTAAATATGTATAATGGCATCTTGACAAAGAAAGATGTATCCAGTAGACTTTCTATTGTATAAAAAAGCTGTGAACGGAACTGTTAACAGGGCCTTGTTTTCTAGCGAATCCATGTTGGTGGAAGATGGATAAAACAAGCTGTTATGAATCATCCGTGAGCCGCGACCTGAAACAACAGTAGGGAAGCCGTGTGATCTGCGTTAAAGATTGCTGAGTGTTTATGGCCATGCCATAAATATGAGGGTGGTACCGCGATTCAAACTCGTCCCTTGTGGGATGAGTTTTTTTATTTTTTATGAGAGGTGACATTATGTCTAATAAAGAGGAAAAAGATTATAGTGAAACATTAAATCTGCCAAAAACAGATTTTCCAATGCGTGGCAATCTGCCAAAGAATGAACCAAACATTCTTGATTTCTGGAAAGATATTGATATTTACGGCAAGATTCAAAAGAAGAATGCCGGCCATCAAAAATTCGTGCTTCATGACGGCCCTCCATACGCCAATGGTGAAATCCATCTCGGCCATACCATGAACAAAGTCCTGAAGGACATCATCGTGAAGTCCAAGACCCTCCAGGGTTATGATGCGCCATATGTGCCAGGCTGGGATACCCACGGGCTGCCAATCGAACTGAAAGCCATCGAAAACACCGGCCTTGACGCCAAGACCGACGACGTCGTTGGCTTCCGCAATGCCTGCGCTGACTACGCTCTGAAATACGTTGACATTCAGCGTGAAGGCTTCAAGCGCCTGGGCGTACGCGGGGACTGGGATCATCCATACCTCACCTTAAAGCCAGAATTTGAAGCCCGCGAAATCGGCATCTTTGGCGAAATGGCTAAGAAGGGCTACATCTATAAAGGCACCAAGCCTGTTTACTGGTGCCCTCACTGCCACACCGCGCTGGCTGAAGCTGAAATCGAATACGGCGAAGAAAAATCTCCATCCATCTATGTCCGCTTTAAGGTCACCGATGCCAAGGGCAAATTCGCTGAAGACAACGCTTACTTCGTCATTTGGACCACCACCCCTTGGACCCTGCCAGCCAACGAAGCCATCTGCCTGAACCCAGAATTTGAGTATCAGCTCTTGAACTTTGACGGCGAACGCTATGTCATGGCCAAAGAACTGGTGGAAACCGTTGTCAAAGAAATCGGCCTGCCTGAAAACTACACCGTTGAAGGTGAATGGCTGGGCAAAGACTTGGAATACATCGTTTGCAAGCATCCATTCCTGGATCGCGACTCTCTCGTCATCAATGGCACCCATGTTACCCTGGACGCTGGTACTGGCTGCGTTCACACAGCACCTGGCCATGGGGTTGATGACTATGTGGTTGGTCAGCGTTATCATCTGCCAATCCTGTCCCCACTGGATGACGATGGCGTGCTCACCGAAGAAGCAGGTCCATTTGCCGGCATGAAGACCGACGATGCCAACAAGGCCATCTGCCAGCATATGGAAGAAAGCGGCGCGCTCCTCAAGCTCAGCTTCTTCAAGCATCAATACCCACATTGCTGGCGCTGTGGCACTCCAACCTTGTTCCGTGCTACCAACCAGTGGTTTGCATCCATCGATGGTTTCCGCGAAAAAGCCCTCGACCAGATCGAAAACCACATCAAATTTACGCCAGAATGGGGTAAAGACCGTCTCTACAACATGATTCGTGACCGTGGTGACTGGTGCATTTCCCGTCAGCGTGTTTGGGGTGTGCCAATCCCAGTGTTCTATTGCGAAGACTGCGGCGAAACCATCCTCGATGATGCCACCATCACCAGCGTACAGAAGCATGTGCGCGAACACGGCACCAACTGCTGGTTCAGCATGAGCGCTGAAGAACTCATGCCAGAAGGCTACAAGTGCCCTAAGTGCGGCGGCACCCATTTCCGCAAAGAAACCGACATTATGGACGTTTGGTTCGACTCTGGCTCCAGCCATGAAGGCGTGCTGCGCGCAGAATCTGAAGATCTCTGGCCAGCCGATCTCTATCTCGAAGGCAGCGACCAGCACAGAGGCTGGTTCAACTCTTCACTCTGCACCTCTGTGGCTGTTTACGGCCAGGCACCATACAAAGGCCTCTTGACCCACGGCTTCCTCGTTGACGAAAAAGGCAACAAGATGAGTAAGTCCAAGGGCAATGGTGTCGATCCTAAGGACGTTATCAAACAGAACGGTGCCGACATCCTGCGTCTCTGGGTGGCATCTTCCGACTACCGCAGCGACGTATCGGTCAGCCATGGCATCATCAAGCAGGTTGCCGACGCTTATCGTAAGATCAGAAACACCTTCCGTTTCATGCTCAGCAACATTTCTGATTTCGACGTACGCAAAGACCGCGTGCCATACGATCAGATGCCAGAATTGGACCGCTGGATCATGGGACGCTTTGTCGATCTCGTTGCCAAAGCAAAAGACAGCTACAATGCTTATGATTTCCACGTTATCTATCGCACCATTTTCAACTTCTGCAACACTGATCTGAGTGCTGTTTATTTCAGCATCATCAAAGACCGCCTCTATTCCAGCAAGGTGGACGATCCTGCCCGCCGCAGCTGCCAGACGGTACTCTATGATATGTGCCTGGCACTGGATATTGTGCTTTCTCCAATTCTCTCCTTCACCACCGAAGAAGTGTTCCGCTACATCGATATGGACAACAAGCCAGAATCTGTCCAGCTCTGCGATTGGCCAACATTTGACATCGCTGGTGTTGACGAAGCCCTCGATAAGAAGTGGAGCGCCCTCATGAGCTTCCGCAACGAAGTCATGAAGCCTCTCGAAAGCGCACGTAAGGACAAGAAGATTGGGAACTCTCTCGATGCGAAGATGACCCTCTATCTTGGCAGCGAACTGAATGACATTAAAGAAGCACTGGCCGACATGGACATGGCCCCAGAAGACTTCTTCATCGTCAGCCAGCTGGCCATCGAAGACATCGCCAATGCGCCAGCAGACGCTGAAAAGAGCGAAGCCTTTGACAACCTTGCTGTTAAGATTGACCAAGCAGGCGGCCACAAGTGCGCACGCTGCTGGAAGTATTCTGAAACCGTCGGCGCTGACAGCGAACATCCTGATGTTTGCGAACGCTGCGCACAAGTTCTTAAATAATCATTGTCGTTTCAGCCTGGGAAAGGAAACTTTCTCAGGCTTTTTTTGTGCGCAATTACACGGAGAATGAACAATTGTCCCCGACTGATAAAAAAGTGCGTGTAGGGTGTATTAAATTATTCGATTGACGGACGAAGGGTTCTCTCTAGCCTTCACTAAAAAAGTATGTCATAATTAAACGTATTGGTTGAGAACTTCTTTTGTGGAGTTTTCTCTGAAATTATTGCAGAAGGGGGAAGCAGGCAAGCTTTAGAAGCCTGTATCAAAGCAGTATGAGTATTAAAGCATTATTTCACAAATGGAACAGCATTAGCCTCGTAAAACGCATTATATGCGGACTGATCATTGGGATCATCCTGGGGCTGGTTGTTCCGCAAGCCTCAGGAATTTCCATTTTAGGGGATCTTTTCGTCGGCGCCTTAAAGGGGATTGCGCCCGTCTTGGTCTTCTTCCTTGTCATGAGTGCACTGTCAAACATGGCGGCTGGTCAGCGTACCAATATGAAGACGATTGTCGTTCTTTACATCATTGGGAATTTGACCGCAGCCTTTGTAGCGGTGCTCGGGCATTACGCCTTCCCGCTCACCATGACCTTGGCATCTGGTGCTGACGTTGGCGATGTGGCACCGCCAAGCGGCGTTGTAGAAGTGCTGACCAACCTCTTAATGAATTTGGTCGACAACCCAGTCAATGCCATCGTTAACGCCAATTACATCGGTATTCTTTTCTGGTCCATCATTTTTGGGCTGGCTTTGAAAAAAGCTGGCGAAGGCACCAAAAATGTGCTGCAGAACATCTCCGATGCTACATCCATCGCCGTTCAATGGGTCATCAGTTTCGCACCATTTGGTATTTTGGGGCTGATCTTCACGACCATTTCCGAACAAGGCCTGGGCGCCCTCGTTGGCTATGGCAAGCTGATCTTGCTGTTGGTTGGGGCAATGGCTGTTGTGGCCTTGATCGTCAATCCAATCATTGCGTTTATCTGCATTCGCAAGAACCCATACCCATTGGTGTTCACCTGTCTCAAAGAAAGTTTTGTGACCGCATTCTTTACACGCAGTTCCGCGGCAAACATTCCTGTCAACATGGAACTTTGCAAAAAGCTGAATCTTGATGACGACACTTATTCCATCTCGATTCCACTCGGCTCTGCCGTTAACATGGCAGGGGCAGCCATCACCATTTCTACCATGGCGCTGTCCGCAGCCACTACATTGGGCATCCACGTTTCCTTTGGCACAGCGCTGATCATGTGCGTATTGGCAGCCGCCAGCGCAGCAGGCGCATCTGGTGTCGCAGGCGGATCTTTGCTTTTGATTCCATTGGCCTGCAGCCTGTTCAACATTCCAAATGACATTGCCATGCAGGTCGTTGGTGTTGGTTTCATCATCGGGGTCATCCAGGACTCCTGCGAAACGGGGATCAATTCCTCCACAGACGTTCTCTTTACAGCCTGCGCTGAATTCCGTGACCGCCGACTGCATCCAGAACGTTATAAAGGAAAACCTGAAGCCCGCATGAAAGTGCCAAAAGGCGAATTCTAAGCGGCGAATTTACAATCTAAGTGCAACAAAAAATGACTCATAGAACTTCTGGTAA
>JAHZHI010000047.1 GCA_019420345.1 Peptococcaceae bacterium | reverse complement strand
CTATGATGAAAAATCATGGATTTATGGCTTGACTTTTATTAGCAGGTCTTTCTGTTAATTTTAATTATAAGAAAAAGATTAGTAGAAAACAATGTCTATATTGTCTGAAAATGATATATTTTTTGAAATGCATTTATTTTAATATATGTATTAGACGCATCGAAAAAAATAATTTACAATAATAAAAGAAATAATTTATCGCTTATGGTCAATATGAGCATCATTGTAAACAGCTAGCTATCAACATGCAATGCATCGACCATTGAAATTGGTTTCAGAATTTCTGAAAGGAACATTTCTTGGAAAGGGGTTGACCATCATTTCCAAAACAATCCGCAATTATCACGATTATTTACACAATATGTGAGAAAGGGAGTGTTTATTGTGTCTGAATCAACCAATAAACCAAAAATGAAAGCAGTCGATAAGCCATTGGTTCAGCTGCCAAAAGGAAAGCGAACGTTATTCATTGCGATTTTATATGTGATGTTCTGCTTTGATTTGTTTATCCGTTATGGTTTCAGTTATGCCATGCCGTTTGTTCAAGATGATCTGGGTTTAAGCAATACCCAGGTTGGGATGATGAGCAGTGCGATTTTCCTAGGGATGGCCATCTTTGTTATGCCGATTTCCTTCATTGGTGAGAATCACTCTCAGCGTCGTACCATTAGCTTCTGCGGCATTCTTTGGTCCGGAGCTACAATCGTTTGTGGGATGGCAGGCGGTGCGGTGACGTTAATCATCAGCCGTCTTTGTGTGGGCGCTGGAAGTTCTGCGTATGCGCCGCTGTCGACAGCAATGATCACCAGCTGGTTTAAGAAATCTTCCTGGGGCACGGCGCTTGGTGTTTATAACACGGCCATGGTTGTTGGCGGTGCCTTAGGGACGGTCATGTTCGCAGTGCTTGCTGAAGCTGTTGGTTGGAGAAGCTGCTTCTATATCATCGGGGGCATCAGTCTGGTCGTTTGTTTGTTGTCCTTCATGCTTCCTGACAATAAAAAGCTTATGGCACAGCAGGGAGCGGAAGTGACAGCTAATGATGACGACGAAGTCGCACAGATCAAGCTGAATGTTTCGGACACGGCAAAACTGCTGCTTCATAACAAAGCATTGCTTGCCATGTGTTTGGCAGCAGGGATGGCGTTGTTTTCTGTGAATACAGGTTCATCTTTTGCAGCCATTTATTTTCAAGATGTAAAAGGCATGACACCAACAGCAGCATCAATGGTAGCCTTAATCACGATGCCTTTTAGCATCATTGCAACCCCAGTCGGTGGCAGAATTCTTGATAAATGGTATGGAAAGGATCGCCGTGCACGCATGTGGATGCCGATGATCACGTGTCTGCTCAGTGCAGGGATTCTTGCAGTGGGCTATGGCACTGCAAGCATTCCATTGATTATTGCGGGGAATGCTGCATATACCCTTGGCAACACTTCTTTCCATGCATCCAGTCACGAGTTGGTGCCAGCATGGTATAAATCTGTTTCTTATGGGACTTATGTGTTCTTTATTCAGATTTTTGGTGCCATTGGGCCTACGGTCGGTGGTCGCTTGATTGACATGATTGGCATTCAGAACGGCCTTGTTGTTGTTCAGGCATCCATGATTATTACAGCACTGCTTTTGGTCTATGCTGGCAAAGTGTATCTGACCTACTATAATGCTGCTCGTAAAGCTGAAGAAGAACGCGGGATCGGTGTGGCAAAAGCGTAATGTTATTAAAACTGCATCGTAACGATGCAGTTTTTCTTATTGGCCATTGTTTCAAGAATATGTAGGAACTTACTGTGGAGGAGGAAACAAAAATGGCACAAACATTGTACTATAATGGAACGATTATCATTGTTAACGATGACCAGCCGCTTGCAGAAGCGGTTCTCGTTGAGGGAGAATCGATTAAAGCGGTGGGGTCGTTAGCGGATGTAACAGCGCAGGCTGATGATACTGTTGAAAAAATAAATCTTGACGGAAAAACAATGACACCCGGATTTATCGATGGGCATAGTCACATGGTATTCAGCTGCCTATTTCCAAGATTTGACGCACCGCCAACAGGAGAAATTGATAGTGTGGAGAAGCTGGTGGCTGCTATTAAAGCTTATTTAGAAGAAAATCCTGTCAAGGGTGACAATTGGCTCGTGGGCATGGGGTATGACAATCATGCTTTTCCAGATGGCAAGCATCCGACACGCTATGATCTTGATAAAGCATCTGCAGAAGTGCCAATTGTGATGATGCATTCAAGTGGGCATGTAGGCTGCTGCAATTCTAAGGTGTTGGAGATTTGCGGCATCACGAAAGAAACACCGAATCCGGAAGGCGGCGTTTATCAAAAGGATCCTGTTACCGGAGAACCGACAGGCATGGTTGAAGAAGCGGCGTTGACACAATATGTCCTTGGCAAGTTTATGCCTCGGCCAACGCCGGAATTTATGATGGAAGGCGTGCAGCGTTCGGAGAAAATGTATTTGAGTTATGGCATTACCACGGCGCAGGATGGGAGCTTTGACTTAAACATGGTGCCATTGGTTGCGGGCATGCATAAGATGGGGCTGCTGAAAATTGATCTGTATGTTTATCCACAGATTGAAATGCTGGGCGATTTGGCTGATCAAGTGCCACGTGCATCCGAAGCAGGGTACGTTGACGGTGTTAAAATTGCTGGTGTGAAATTTTTCCTTGATGGGTCTCCACAAGCAAAGACGGCATGGCTGTCTGAGCCGTATTATATTGTGCCGGAAGGAGAGGCTGACGACTATCGCGGCTATGCCGTGCACCCAAATGATGATGAAGTGTGCGGTTATTTCAAACAGGCATTGGCGCATGGCTGGCAAATTATTTGCCATGCCAATGGAGATGCTGCCATTGAGCAGTTTATCATCCAATATGCCAGAGCGCAGAAAGAAACAGGCATTTATGATGCCCTGCGCCCAGTGGTCATCCATTGTCAGACGGTACGCGAAGATCAATTGGATCGCATGAAAGAGATCGGCTTGCTGCCATCCTTCTTCCATGATCATGTGTATCTTTACGGGGACTTGCATTTGGATTCTGTGCTTGGTCCCGATCGAGGCCGCCGTATCAGCCCATTGACCTCAGCGGTCAAACGCGGCATGAGTTTTACGATGCATCAAGACACACCGGTTATCCATCCAAATATGATTCTCAGCATGCATCATGCGGTAAACCGCAAGACTTCCAGCGGACGTGACATAGGGCCGGAATATGCGGTTGAACCTATGGAAGCATTGCGCGCAATCACGATTTATGGTGCTTATCAAACGTTTGAAGAGAAACGCAAAGGATCTATTGAACCGGGAAAGATGGCAGATTTCGTGATTCTGGATAAAAATCCATTAGAAGTACCGAAAGAAAGCATTAAAACCATAAAAGTGTTGCAAACGATCAAAAAAGGTGAAGTAGTTTATCAAGCAAAATAAGATCATTGGACGAATGATTATTATAAAGAACGATTCACTTTTAGGATATACATCAAAGGGAATCGTTACCGTTTGCATCTGCATATAATATGGTGTTGAAAACTATTTATAGAGGATTTTTTGTATGAAATCATTAAAATGCAAATAAAGATCATAATGAATTTATGTGTATAAAAATTGTGTGAAGAATACTAAAAATGGCTTTACAAAGCGTTTTTCGATTGATATAATATGGTTAAGTCGAAAGGAATTTTTGTTGAAACGGCATCATACAGGTTGTGGCACCTGAGTTGCGGGTTCGAATCCCGTGGAATTCCTAACGTCGACGCACTCGCCAAAAAATGTGAGTGCGTTTTTTTTATGCCCAGCATCATGGCCTTGTTGCGGTGTATCTTTAAAAATGCTATGATGGATGAGCAAAAGACAGGAGTATCGCTATGAAAATATTATTTATCGGCGATATGGTGACACCAGATTCAATAGAAATGGCGGCTCGCTGTATTCGTCAATTAAAAAAAGAACAGACAATTGATCTCATCATCGCCAATGGTGAGAATATCCATACTCAAAATGGTTTGAATTTGAAACAGTATCAGCAGTTGAAGAAAATAGGGGTGGATGTCGTTACACTGGGCAATCACGCATGGAATCAGCCGCAGATTTATCATTTTATTGATGAAAATGAAGACATTGTGCGTCCGTTTAACTTTCCGCCAGATACACCGGGACGCGGATGGACAATTGCCGAAGCCAATCATCGATCTGTGGCTGTTGTTGTTGCTATGGGCAATGTTTATGTGTCGACTTTGACATCACCATTTCAGGATATTATGAAGGTGGTCGACGAGCTGCATGAGCAAGGTGTTAAGACGATTATTGTTGACATGCATGCAGAAGCTACTTCTGAAAAATTGGCGCTGGCTCGTTATTTAGATGGAAAAGTGAGTGCGGTGCTTGGAACCCACACGCATATTCCGACTGCTGATGCACAGATTCTTCCAGAAGGCACTGCTTATCAGACTGATGTTGGCATGGTTGGTCCGGTGGATTCTGTTATTGGGATGAAGGTGGAATCATCGATCAATCGTTTTTTGACGCAGCGTCGTGTAAAATTTCAACAAAGTGATGATGATCATTTTCTGTTTCAAGCAGTTCTTGTTGAGATTGATAACGATGGTCGAGCAGTGGAGATTGAACGTATTGATAAACGCATGACAATAGAAAGGACCCGCGTATGAAAAACGAACGAAAAGAAAAGTATGTCCATGAAGTGTTTGAATCCATTGCTGGCAAATATGATTTTATGAATGTTTTGATGACCTGGGGGATGCTTGGCGCATGGCAAAAACTTGTCATGAAGAAAACAGAACTTGGACCTGGGGATAAAGGGTTGGACGTTTGCTGTGGCACTGGCGAGATGACGTATCAACAAGCTGAAATTGTTGGTCCTTTTGGGCAAGCAGTGGGTTTAGATTTTTCTGCGAACATGTTGGAAGCTGCACGTGAAAAAATGAGTGAACACCCACATTGCAATGTACAGTTTGTTGAAGGGGATGCACTGGCACTGCCGTTCCCGGATGAGAGCTTCAATGCTGCAACAAGTGGATTTGCACTGCGCAACGTTAGCGATATTCCGTTGGCGATTCGTGAAATGGCGCGTGTGGTTGAAGTTGGCGGCAAGGTGGTATGCATTGATGTTTCTCGTCCTAGCTTTCCGCCAGCACGCGCTTTCTTTAATTTTTATTATTTCAAAGTGGTACCATGGCTGGGCAGTCATTTGGTTAGTGCTGATACCATTTCGAATGGTTTCCCGGCATATACATGGCTGGCAGAAAGTTTGCGCACCTTTCCACCACGCCATGAAATTGCGCAGATGTTCCGCGATGCTGGTTTGACTGCAGTTGAAGTGCGTCCTGTAGGATTTGGCGCATCAACCATTTATAGTGGCATCAAAACACGGGCTGATTATGATTACCAAGCATCGGCACGTCATTGTCCGTTAAAGAAAATTGAGAAAGGTGCTGTGACAGGACGTTGTTTGGTGGCAAAACTGACAAGCTTTGTAAAAAAATTGATTGGGTAACGTTATTTTTATGAATTTGTAACGTTATGACAAACTTTTTCGTGTATGATAGACACATATGATGTTTATCAACAACGATTAGGAGGAATACGCATTGACGTGGGATATGGACTATAAAACGAGAGGAGAATATGTTTCTGCTCTGGAAGAGGCTCTCGCAGATAAGAATGTCACTGACGCCGATAAAATGGTTACGGATATTAAAAATTATTTTTTCAAACGCAATCGTCAATCGATTGGTGACACAGAAATCATTGCCAGTTTACCAGCCCCTGAAACACTTGCTGCTCAATATGAAGGAAAAGAGTACACAAATACCCGCGCCTTAAAGAAAAGTGGCACTGCTGGATTTTTTAAACGTTTTGGTATTTTTCTGTTGAGCGTTATTATGGTGGTTGTAGGCCTGGTGATTTCGATCGGCTTTTTCCTGATGCTGTTGGCTGGGATTATGTCGTTGGCCGGTGCGCTCTGTATTTATATGGGGTGGCTGGATTCCTTGCCATCACAGGTGATGGCGGTTGTTGACATGGTGCCTTATCAAATGTTCGAAAACAATCCGATCGGTTTAATTGCTTTGGTTTCTTCAGGTATTTTTTTAGTGTTATTATCTGGTACGGCGCTTAAGGCGCTGCGTCGCTTGCGTAAAAAATATCATACCTGGACACTGAAGAAAATCAGTGGCTGTTTTCGCTTGCCGGTTACGTTGGATGATGTTTATTCGAAAGTATGGCGTGTCTGTGTGTATATTTTCTTGCCGCTTTCAATGATTGTTGCCTTGGTCAGCTTCATGATGCTGATTTTGGGCGTTGATTTTACATTTTGATTATTCTTTGCACTCACAAATAGTGGGTGCATTTTTTATGTGTATTTGCAGTAGGATGTTCTGTTGTATTACGAGATTTATGGTATAATGATGATTGATTGTATGTGAAGAAAGACGGACATGCCGGCGTATGTCCAGTAGGAGAAAATTATGGAGAATGCAAAGATAGGTTCTTTGCGCGGTTTGGAAATCGGTGAATCGGCACAAATTGTTGCTGTTGGCGGCGAGGACCAGCTGCGTAAGCATTTATTAGACATGGGGCTCATTCCAGGGACCTATGTTAAGTTGGTGAAATATGCGCCGCTCGGAGATCCGATGCAGCTGACGGTGCATGGTTATGAATTAACATTACGATTGGCAGATGCGGAGCAAATTCAGGTAAAGCCTATTGATCCAAGTCTTCTGCATACGCATGAAGCAGCACCGCGTACCCCGCTGATTGAACATCCTGGGCTGGGTGAAGGCGGTATTTATCATGATAAGGACAATGAAATGCCATTGCCAGACAGCGAAATTTTGACGTTTGCATTGGCGGGAAATCAGAATTGCGGCAAGACGACATTATTTAATCAGCTCACAGGTGCCAACCAGCATGTTGGTAATTTCCCTGGCGTTACCGTTGATCGGAAAGATGGTGTGATCCGCGGCCACGATAATACATTGGTAACAGATTTGCCAGGGATTTATTCAATGTCTCCTTACAGCAGCGAAGAAATTGTGACACGCCGCTTTTTATTAAAAGAAAAGCCGCGTGGCATTATCAATATTGTTGACGCAACAAATATTGAACGCAACCTTTATCTTACCATGCAGTTGTTGGAGTTGGGCATTCCGATGGTTGTTGCCTTGAATATGATGGATGAGGTCAATGCCAATGGTGGAACCATTCATGTCAACGCCTTAGAAGAACAATTGGGCGTGCCAGTCGTTCCTATTTCGGCAGCCAAGAATCAAGGGATTGAAGAACTGATTGATCACGCCATCCATGTAGCAAAATACCAGGAGCGACCATTGCGTTCAGATTTTTGCAAAGACACTGAAGATGGCGGTGCGGTGCATCGCTGCATTCACGCCATCATGCATTTGATTGAAGATCATGCGGATAAAATTGGTATTCCGGTACGCTTTGCAGCGACAAAGTTGATTGAAGGCGACGATATTATTGAAAAAGCACTGTCGCTGGATGACAACGAAAAAGCAATGATCGAGCACATTATTCAGCAAATGGAATCGGAGCGAGGCTTGGATCGCGCAGCTGCCATTGCTGATATGCGTTTTGATTTCATTTTGAACGTGTGTGGGGAAACGGTTGTCAAGCCTCATGAAAGCAAGGAACATGCCCGCAGCCGTAAAGCAGACGAGATTTTGACCGGTCGTTGGACAGCTATTCCGACGTTTATTGTGATTATGGCAGCTATTTTTTATTTGACATTCAATGTCATTGGCTCCTGGCTGCAAGGCATCTTAGAGGCTGTTATTGGCTGGTTGTCCGATGTGGTTGTAGGCTTTATGGAAGCGGTTCATGTCAATGAAGTGCTTGTTTCATTGGTGAGAGATGGTATTTTTGGCGGTGTTGGTACCGTGTTGAGCTTCTTGCCAATTATCATTACGCTGTTCTTTTTCCTGTCATTATTGGAAGACAGCGGTTACATGGCGCGTGTTGCCTTTGTTATGGACAAGCTTTTGCGTAAAATTGGTTTGTCTGGGCGCAGTATCGTGCCGCTTCTGATTGGCTTTGGCTGCTCAGTGCCTGCCATTATGGCAAGCCGTACGCTGCCTTCAGAACGCGACCGCAAAATGACAGTGCTTCTGACACCATTCATGAGCTGCAGTGCGAAGGTGCCGGTATACGGCTTCTTTACTGCTGCATTCTTTCCTCAAAATGGCGGATTGGTTATGACATTGCTGTACTTCCTAGGCATTATTGTAGGCATTGTCGTGGCCCTCGTTTTTCGCAAAACGCTGTTTGCAGGTGATGCGGTGCCATTTGTAATGGAACTGCCAAATTATCGTATGCCATCAGCAAAAAGTGTAGGCATGTTGTTATGGGATAAATCGCGTGATTTTATTGAACGTGCATTTACAGTCATTTTTGTGGCAACGCTGATCATTTGGTTCCTGAATCAGTTTACGCCAACATTGAATGTTGCTGTGGATCCACAAGACAGCATGTTGGCGGGTATTGCAGGTATTATTGCTCCAGTCTTTGCACCATTGGGCTTTGGTGACTGGCGTATTTGTGCATCGCTGATTACGGGCTTTATGGCAAAAGAAAGTGTGGTCTCCACACTGCTTGTCCTTTTTGGCAGCGAAGGAGCGGTTCAGGCGCTCTTGACACCATTGACTGCGGCATCACTGCTTGTTTTTTGTCTGCTCTATACACCATGTGCCGCAGCAGTCAGCGCCGTGCGTCGCGAGTTAGGTACCAAATGGATGTGTTATGTCATTATATTTCAATGTGTAATCGCTTGGATTGTGGCATTTATTGTTAAACTGGGCTTGAGTGCGTTGTTATAAAGAACATAAAAAGAGACCGGAAAAACTGGTCTCTTTTTTGTTTTGTGATATGATGAGTAAAAGGAGGCTGAGCGTGATGAAACATCTTCTTGATGGACAAAAACTTGACGATATTGTACAGGAAAAGCCGATTGTTGTTATTGAGATCGGCAGCATTTGCTGCTGTGCTTGCTCGGCAATCAGTCAGAAATTGGAGACGCATTTCAAAGAGGACGAAGATGTTGTCTGTTACAGTGTGTCATTGGAAGCACAGCCGGAGATTGCAGCCAACATGGGTATTTATAGCGCACCAGCTGTTTTGGTGTACGTAGAGGGACAGTTAACGATTCGCGAAGCCGGTGTCATGAGTGTGGAAGACATTTTTGCACGCATCGCTCGGTATGAGGAATTACTGGGGAGTGCACAGTATGAAGATTTATGAACGGAGAAGGGGTCGCGTATGTGTGATTTAACGGTTATTCCAGGTGTTGGTGTGCATATTGCGGCAGATCTTAAGGCCATTGGCATCCATTCTGTAGCGGATTTAAAAGGAAAAGATCCTGAAAAATTGTACATGCTTGATTGCGAGCGAAAAGGAAGGATCACTGCTATCCAGATAAAAAAGAAAGCCGCCTGAAATGAGGCGGCTTTTTTTGTGGAACTGAAGTATGAAAAAGGCTCTTCATGATGAAGAGCCTTTTTTGATGGGTTGTTATTTGGTAGCAATATATTTTGCGAGATCAATAACACGGTTGCTATAACCCCATTCGTTGTCATACCAAGCGATGACTTTGAGCAGATCGTCGCCAACCTTCATGGTGGAGAGACCATCAACGATGGAGGAACGTGGATCGGTGTTGTAGTCGATGGAGACGAGTGGCTTGTCAGAATAGCCGAGGATGCCTTTCATTGGACCTTCAGCGGCTTCTTTCAGCAGGTTGTTTACCTGTTCAACAGTGAAGTCTTCTTTGATTTGGAAAACAACGTCGGTCAGGGAAACGTTTGGTGTTGGCACACGCAGTGCAAAGCCATTCATTTTACCATTCAGTTCAGGAATGATTTTGCCCATTGCCTTGGCAGCACCAGTGGTGGTTGGGATGATGGACTGGGTGCAGCCGCGTGCACGACGAGGATCCTTGTGGCGTGCATCAAGATTCTTCTGGTCATTGGTGAAGGAATGAACGGTGGTCATTGCCCCGGCAATGATGGTGAAGTTGTCATAGATGACTTTTGTCACAGGAGCCAAGCAGTTGGTGGTGCAACTGGCATTGGAAACGATGTTCATGGATGGGTCATAGGTATTTTCGTTAACGCCCATAACGATCATTGGGGCATCGCTGGATGGTGCAGTGATAACAACTTTTTTGGCGCCGGATTCGAGATGCACAGCAGCGGTATCCAGGGTTTTGAATTTACCGGTGGAGTCGATGACGATGTCTGCGCCAACTTCGCCCCATTTGAGGTTCTTTGGATCGCGGTCGGAGAAGAGGGTGATGCGTTGACCGTCAACGATCAAAACGCCTTCTTCATAAGAAACGTCGCCCTTGTAAATGCCGTGGGTGGAGTCATATTCAAAAAGACGAGCGGTTCCTTCGGCATCAGAAGTTGAGTTGATGGCGACCAGTTCAACTTCTGGATCCATTACAGCAATACGTGCAACCAAGCGGCCAATACGACCAAATCCGTTAATACCAATTTTAATAGACATGATATCCTCCTTATAATAAAGAAAGCTTTTATTCTCTTATAAGATACCTTATTTTTGGTAAAAAATAAAGAGAAAGTCATGATAATCGAGTTGCTTTTGTAAAGAATGGTTAAAAAGGAAGAGGATCAAGAACATTTTACATTTTCTACATCAAATTTGAAAAAAAGACTTGCAAAAATGAGAACAGCATGGTATTCTTATCTAGCGTTAAGGGAACGGTCTGGTGCCGAGACCAAAACGATATGCGGAAATGGCTCAGTGGTAGAGCATCGCCTTGCCAAGGCGAGGGTCGCGAGTTCGAATCTCGTTTTCCGCTCTCAGCACTCCAAGCGGAGTGCTTTTTTATTGTTCATGTTACTTAAATTTTTTGGCCAAAATTTGAAAAAAGGCTTGCAAAATGTAATTGCTCGTGGTATTATAAATGAGCGTTGAGGGAACGGTCTGGCGCCGTGACCGAAACGGTATGCGGAAATGGCTCAGTGGTAGAGCATCGCCTTGCCAAGGCGAGGGTCGCGAGTTCGAATCTCGTTTTCCGCTCTTAGCACTCCAAGCGGAGTGCTTTTTTTATTTAAAAAATTGAGGAGGATGGACATGCAGACAGTGATCATTGCCTCTGGCAATAAAGGAAAATTGAAAGAGTTTAAAGAATTGATGATAGATTTGCCTGTTGAAGTCAAATCACTGGCAGATTTTCCGGAAATTGGTGAGATTGAAGAAACGGGAACGACCTTTGCGGAAAATGCTTACATTAAAGCCAAAGCGGTTTATGATGCTACTGGATGCCTTTGCATTGCTGATGATTCCGGCCTTGAAGTGGATGCTCTTGACGGTGAGCCGGGGATTTATTCAGCACGTTATGCCGGTGAAGAAAAAAACGACGCAGCAAACAATGCCAAGCTTCTGTCAGCGCTTGCAGAGGTGCCGGAGGAAGCGCGTGGGGCGCAATTTCATTGTGCGATTGTGGCAATCGATCAAAATGGCAAACGTTATGATGCGGAAGGTATCGTGCGTGGTGTAATATTACATGAAGAACGTGGAGATAATGGATTCGGCTATGATCCGTTGTTTTATGTGCCGGAGTTTGATAAAACAACGGCAGAACTGACTATGGATGAAAAGAATGCTATTAGCCATCGTGGTAAAGCCGTGCGTCAGATTGTGGAAATATTGAAGAATGAGGTGTTTGGCGCATAAAAAATGCCCCTGCAGACGTATACCTTGTCTGCAGGGGCATTTTGTTTTACGTAGAGATCAATCAAGACGTTTTTCTAATGCTTCTAATTCATCAAAAAGTGCTTGTGGCATTTTTTCGCCGTAGGATGCAAAATGTGCTTCAATAGATTTGGCTTCTTCCACCCAGGCGTCGTGGTTGACATTTAAAAGTAATTCTACATCTTCGTTTGAAACGTTCAGGCCAGATGTGTTGAGGTCTTTAATATCTGGAATGTAACCAATGGCCGTTTCTCTGGCGCCGGCTGCGTTGTCTGTGCGGTTGAAAATCCATTCCAAGACGCGAATGTTTTCGCCGTACCCAGGCCAGATGAATTGCCCGTCGCTGTCTTTGCGGAACCAGTTGACAGAATAGATGCGAGGCAATTTGCTTTCATCGGTCAATTTTGTCATATCCAGCCAATGCTGAATGTAATCGCCAACATGATAGCCGATAAATGGCAGCATTGCGAACGGATCGCGGCGTACTTTTCCAAGCTGATCACTGATAATGGCTGCAGTCACTTCACTGCCCATGATGGAGCCCAGGAAGACACCATGCTGCCAATTAAAACTTTCGTAAACCAGTGGAATGGTAGAAGGACGGCGGCCGCCAAAGAGAATAGCATCGATTGGTACACCTTCTGGCTTTTCCCATTCGTCTTCAGCGATGATTGGGCATTGTGCGGCAGGTGCTGTGAAACGGGAATTTGGATGCGCAGCACGGCGGTCAGAATCTTTGGTCCAGTCGTTGCCTTGCCAATCGATCAAATGCTCTGGTGCAGGGCTGAGGCCTTCCCACCATACATCATTATCATCGGTTAGGGCGACATTGGTAAAGATGGTATTTTTGCTGATGGTTTGAATGGCAATTGGGTTAGAGCGGACAGAAGTTCCAGGTGCAACACCAAAAAAGCCGTTTTCAGGATTGATGGCATAGAGTCGTCCATCTTCGCCAACGTGCAGCCAGGCAATGTCGTCGCCGATGGTTTCAACTTTCCAGCCAGGTAAAGTAGGTACCAGCATGGCAAGGTTGGTTTTCCCGCATGCACTTGGGAAAGCGGCGCAGATGTGCTTTACACGACCTTCAGGATTTGTGATTTTAAGGATGAGCATATGTTCAGCCATCCATCCTTCATCGCGTGCCATGACAGATGCAATGCGCAGAGCCAGGCATTTTTTGCCAAGCAACGCATTTCCGCCATAACCAGAACCGTAGCTCCAAATTTCGCGTGTTTCAGGAAAATGCGCGATGTATTTTTCTTCCATTGGTGCACATGGCCAAGCATCATCTGTTTCTCCATTGTTCAATGGTTTGCCGACAGAATGGAGACATGGAACGAAAAAACCATCATCGCCAAGGCGATCGAGCACTTTTTGTCCAGTGCGCGTCATAATTTTCATATTGAGTGCAACGTATGGACTGTCAGTAATTTGTACACCGATGCGGCCGGCAGGACTGTCAATAGGACCCATGCAGAATGGGATGACATAGAGCGTGCGCCCTTTCATAGAGCCGTTGTAAAGTGCGCGCATTTTTTCTTTCAGTTCTTTTGGTGGATACCAGTTATTGGTTGGACCGGCATCTTCTTCTTTTTCACTGGCGATAAATGTGCGTTCCTCAACACGGGCAACATCAGAAATATGCGAACGGAAGAGATAGCAATTTGGATGCTTCTCTTCATTAAGTTTTACAACAGCATTTTGGTCCATAAGGTTTTGTAGAATTTGTTGTTGCTGCGCGTCGGATCCGTCAAACCAGACGACATTGTCCGGCTGGCAGAGACGCGTCATCTCATCGACCCAGGACAGCAGCGTTTGATTGTTAGTCATGATCATTCTCCTTGAATAAAATCGGTAATATAAAATTAACATATTCTACACATTCATTCAAGGGATTTGAGGCAATTTGTAATCATATTTAATGAAAATGCCTCATAATTAAATGTGCTTTTTTGTTATGGAAAAAGTTGCATGAAAAAAGATTGTTGCAAGGGAAAACTCATGCTATTCTATTTTAGTACACATGGAGGTGAACAAGGTGGACGATGTTATAGTGATTGGCGCTGGTGCCAGTGGCTTGATGGCGGCATTGACTGCTGCGAAAAGCGGATGTCGCGTGGTGCTGCTGGAAAAAATGGCGTCTTGTGGGCGAAAAATACGTATTACGGGTAAAGGTCGCTGTAATGTGACGACAGTTAAGAGTCATGAAGAAATTTTGCAGCAGATTCGCCGCAATCCTAAGTTCATGTATTCCAGTTTGAATGCTTTTGATAACAGAGATGTGTGGAATTTTTTTACAGAACATGGCTGTGCGCTTAAAGTTGAGCGCGGAGATAGAGTATTTCCGGAAAGTGATCATGCACAGGATATTGTTGACACGCTTGTTGCAGAAGCGAAAAAACAAGGTGTTGCGATTCATTGTGACGTGAAGGTTAAAATATTAACATGTTTGGATAATGGCTGCTTTGAAATTGTGGATGCTAAGGAAAAACATTGGCAAGCGAAGGCTGTGGTTATTTGTACTGGAGGTGCCTCATATCCGGGAACCGGAAGTACCGGTGATGCTTATGCCTGGCTGGAAAATATGGGCCTGCCAGTGATAGCGCCTTATCCTGCGTTGGTGCCGTTGAATACGAAGGAAGAATGGGTGCCACAGTTACAAGGGCTAAGTTTACGAAATGTGCGCCTGACCATTGATGATGTGCGTGGTAAGATTTTGTATAGTGAACAGGGAGAAATGCTGTTTACTCACTTTGGCATCAGTGGACCAATTGTATTATCTGCAAGTGGACATTGTGCTGACTTTTGGCAGAAAAAAAGACAGGTGCTTTTGGCCCATATTGATTTGAAACCAGCTTTGTCTGAGCACAAATTGGATGAACGCTTATTGAGAGAGATTCATGCGATGCCTAACAAGCATCTTTCAAATATGTTAAAAACATTGCTGCCGCAAAAAATGGTGCCTGTTTTTATCGCGCAGTGTGGTGTTGATGCTGATAAAGTGCTGCATCAATTAACGAAAGAGGAACGGCAGCAGATTGTCGCGCGTTTAAAAGATTTTTCATTTACGCTAACAGGTACCCGTTCTCTTAGTGAAGGCATTGTTACGGCGGGAGGCTTGGCAACAAAAGCTGTAGATCCAAAAACCATGATGGTGAAAAAAATTCCAGGTTTGTTTGCGGCTGGAGAGCTGCTCGATATTGATGCGTACACAGGCGGTTTTAATCTGCAAATCGCATTTTCGACGGGACATGCTGCAGGACAAGCTGTTTGTCAATATATCCATGAGAGGAAGTCTGAATAGTGAATACGATCAATCAGAGTAAAGTGGTTGCACGTGCAGCTGTGCATATGGCTATTTCTGAAAATAGAGAGACGGAACATCAACTTAAGAAAAAATATGCTGAAGAGGGTATCAAGACAGCTGCCATTGATATTGGTGGTGATTTTTTAAAATCAATGAATAAAATGGTGGAACAAGCAATTGTCGCGGCACGACGTGAAGGGCTTATTGCAGAGAATTCCCCACGTGAAGATGGTTCCATTGCAGGTGCACTGCATGATGCGCTTAGTCAAGTGGCATCGAAAGCCAGCGGTATGAGCGTGGGTGGAAAAATTGGTCTGGCACGGTGTCATGAGCATATCAGTGTCTCTGTGTTTTTGAGTATAGGATTATTGTATTTGGATGATGTTGCGCTGGGATTGGCGCATCGTTTGATTTAATCAGTTATGGAGGAGAAAGTATGCAGATTGCGATTGATGGGCCGGCTGGTGTTGGCAAAAGCACATTAGCAAAAGCGCTGGCAAAGCATCTTGGAATCATTTATCTGGATACAGGTGCTATGTACCGTGGCGTGGCATTTTTGGCACAGCGACATCATGTACCGGCGGAAGAAGGCGAAAAATTAGAGAATCTGCTTGGTGGATTATCCTTAAACTTTCGTATGATTGATGAGAAAAAATGCTTATTTGATCATGATGAAAACATTGAGGAAGCCATTCGCAAGCCGGAAATATCGAAAATCGTTAGTGAGTATGCAAAACTGCCGAGTGTGCGCATGGCAATGACACGTCAACAGCAGCGCATTGCGGCTGAAACATCAGTGGTTATGGATGGGCGCGACATTGGAACGGTGGTTTTGCCAAATGCGGACTATAAATTCTTTATTACTGCCAGTGTTGAAGAACGTGCGCGCCGTCGTTATTTAGAATTGGAGGCAAAAGGCATTCATCAGGATTATCAGGAACTGGTAGCAGATATCACTCGAAGAGATCGATTGGACAGTACAAGAGATATTGCACCTCTCAAGCAAGCAAGTGATGCTATTTTGGTAGATACGGATGCTTTGGATGCAAATCAGGTTCTGGAAAAAATAATTGAAATTATTTCAAAATAATGTTTGGCATTATGGCCGTTATTAGGTATAATAAGGTGTAATTGAATGTGCATACGTTTGAGAGGGTTAAGAATGGAAATCAAATTAGCGCCCAATGCTGGATTTTGTTTCGGCGTCAGAGCGGCAATCAATAAAGGTGAAAAACTCATAGAGGAAGGGAAAGGTCCTATTGCAACGCTGGGACCGTTGATCCACAATCCTCAGGAGGTTGCACGATTGGAATCTCTTGGTATTCGATCCTATGATGATTTGAAGGACATTCAAGAGAAAAACGTTCTTATTCGTACACATGGCGTTGCGCCTTCTGTTTATCAGGATATTGAAGCTGCGGGACACACCTATTTTGATTGTACCTGTCCAAAAGTCAAAAAGGTACAGCAAATAGCGCGTGAACATGCAGAAGCAGGGTATCAAGTATTGATTCTGGGTGATCGAAATCATCCGGAAGTAATGGCTATCGTTGGCTGGACCGGCGACACAGCCATTGTATTTATCAGTATGGATGAATTGAAGGCACTGTCTCTTACAGGCAAAAAAATATGCCTTGTTTCTCAGACCACTGAGAAATATGAGCGCTTTGAAAATGCTGTGGAATATCTTAAAAGTCTTGATTTAGAAGAGCTTGTGATTCACAACACTATTTGTGCAGCGACAAGAGACAGACAATCTGATGCCAGCGACCTTGCACGCCAGGTAGATCTGATGATCGTTATTGGTGGTTATAACAGCGCCAATACCTGCAAGCTCGTTTCAATCTGCCAGGATGCAGGCGTAACAACCAAACACGTTGAATCTGCAGCTGATCTGCAGAATGAATGGTTTGAAGGCATCAATAAAATTGGTTTAACAGCAGGAGCATCGACTCCTGACTGGATAATTAGGGAGGTCATTGACAAGATGGAAGAATTAACAATGGAACAAGGTTTAGAACAGGGTTATGGTACTTTGGAACCACTTAATCTTTATGATGTCGTAACAGGTACCGTCGTAAAGATTAATCCCGACGAAGTAATGGTCGACGTAGGTGGTAAATCCGAAGGCGTTATTCCAATCAAGGAGCTGTCCTTCCAAAAAGATCCAGATGTCGAAGACATCGTTAAAGTTGGCGATGAAATCCAAGTTATGGTCATTAAGATGGAAAACAACGAAGGTCACATGGTTTTGTCCAAAAAACGTGCTGATCAGGAAAAAGCAATGGATGAACTTCAGCAGAAATTTGACAATGGTGAAGTCATCGAAGCAAAGGTTGTTAGCGATGTCAAGGGCGGCGTTATCGTAGATATCGGTGCACGTGGCTTTGTGCCAGCATCTCATCTCGACACCAAGTATGTTGACGACATCAAATCCTTTGTGGGCAACACCTATCGCTTCAAGATCATTGAATTTGATCCAAATCCTGAAAACCGCAAAATCATTCTTTCCCGCCGTGTTGTGCTGGAAGAAGAAGAAAAGACTGCGCGTGAACAGTTCTGGGCAAACATTGAAGAAGGTCAGGTCCTCAAAGGCCGCGTACAGCGTATCGCAAACTTTGGCGCATTCGTGGATCTTGGCGGAGTAGACGGTCTTCTTCATATTTCTGAAATGGGCTGGGGCCGCGTTAAGCAGCCTACCGACGTTGTCAATGTTGGCGACGAAATCGAAGTCTATGTTCTCAGCGCTGATCGCGAAAAGGGCAAAATCAGCTTGAGCTTGAAGAAGCTCATTCAGAATCCATGGGATAATGTTGCTGAAAAGTACCCAGCAGGTTCTGTTTTCACTGGTAAAGTAGTGCGTATTGCTCCATTTGGTGCATTCGTTGCACTTGAAGACGGTGTAGATGGCCTTGTTCATATTTCTCAGATTGCTTGGGAACATGTTGACAAGGTTGAAGACGCACTGTCCATCGGCCAGGAAGTACAGGTTAAGGTCCTTGAAGTAGATGAAGATCGTAAACGTATCAGCCTTTCTATCAAGGATCTGAAGGAACGTCCAGTGGTTGAAAAGCCAGCTGCTCCTGCAAAACCAAAGAGACAGCCAAAGCCAAAGAGTGACATTCCAGAAGTGAATGAAGAACTCAGCAATGATGCATTTGCTCATCTGGCTGAACTCATCGAAGAAAACGATGACTAATTAAAAATTAAAAAGCTCCACCGCATTGCGGTGGAGCTTTTTTGGTGTGTTAAGAAAAATTTGGTAAAAACTATGAGTTGAATAATTTTATACATCTATGTAAAATAAATAATGAATGTGATTAGCGCGAATCAGTACGATCCAAGTAATAAAATAGGATGAGGATTCATAAAAAAGGCGCTTTTTCAGACAATGGAGCAGGTAAATGAAGATTATTTAATAAAAAACGAAAAAAACGATAAAAAACGATTGACGAATCTCAATCTCCCTGCTATAATAAATATCGTTGTAGCGCAAGGCGCGCTCGGTGCGGCGACATAGCCAAGTGGTAAGGCAGAGGACTGCAAATCCTTCACCCCCAGTTCGAATCTGGGTGTCGCCTGTAGCCGGAGTGGCGGAACTGGCAGACGCACAGGACTTAAAATCCTGCGAAGGTAACACTTCGTACCGGTTCGATCCCGGTCTCCGGCATGACGGCATTAGATAAAAGGGCTTTCTCATTAGAGAAAGCCCTTTTCGTTTATTTACGCATATTTAACGAAGAATTTCTTGAAAAACGGAGAAGAAAGTGATAACATAATCCTTGACATCTAGTTGCGAAAACTATGTTGGAAATGAAGGAGTGATCAATATGTTATATATGGCAAAAGCAAGAGAACCGTTCAGCAGTTTTAGTCATTTTGTTGGTGCTGTGATGTTTGCGGTTGCAACAGTTCTTTTGGTAGGAAAAACACTGGTAACAGATGCATGGAATATAAAGATTCTGATTGGGGTGGCCGTTTTTGGGCTTTCACTCGTGGCGCTGTATTCAGCGAGTGCCATTTATCATTTTTCAAATGGTTCTGCGAAGAAAATATTACGTCTTCGTAAACTCGATCACTCAATGATTTATGTATTGATAGCGGGTAGTTACACGCCAATTCTCTTAAAATATTTGCCGCAGCATGAAAGTCTTGTTTTTGTATCTGTGATATGGGCATGCGCTGTGGTGGGGACGATTATAAAATTATGTTGGTTTTCTGCACCGCGTTGGTTGCAAACCATGTTGTATATTGCGATGGGATGGGCTGTGCTGTTTGATGTTTCTGTTTTTAGAGATATGAGCGGCATAGCGGTGTTTCTGTTAGCGGCTGGTGGTATCAGCTACACGGTTGGCGGGATTATATATATTGTTAAAAAGCCAAATATTTCAAAGGAATTTGGTTTTCATGAACTGTTTCACTTGTTTATCCTGCTGGGAAGCATTTTTCATTATTTGATGGTGCTCTTCTATGTAGCCTGAAATACCGTGCAGGTTCCAATGATCTCCTGCAGGACGCCTATTGACAGGGATTCAATTTGTTGATACAATCTATTTACAGTCAAATAATAACCGGGAGCTTGTTGGGCAGGCTGAGAGGAGATCTTGAGATCTCGACCGTACCTGATATGGATAATGCCATCGTAGGGAAATATAAAAATCGATCATCATGCCTGACAAGAGTCAGGCATTTTTTTGTGCCTGTTCCGAAACTTGGGAGTAAGAAGGGAGCATAAGCAATGACTTATCATACTCAAATGGAAGCCGCTCGTCAGGGAATTATTACCCCTGAAATGGAGACTGTTGCGGCAAAAGAAAAGATTGACGTGAACGTATTGCGTGAACGTGTTGCGAAAGGCACTGTTTGCATTCCAGCGAATGTCAATCATAAATCGCTGTCTGCAGAAGGTATTGGTGAAGGCCTCTGCACAAAGATCAATGTGAATCTTGGGGTGAGTGGTGACGCCCATGATTACACAGAAGAATGGAAAAAAGTTGAAACAGCTTTGGAATTTGGCGCACATGCCATTATGGATCTTTCCAACTATGGTAAAACTGTTGAATTCCGTACCAAGCTCGTCGAAGAATCTACTGCCATGATTGGTACTGTGCCAATGTACGATGCTATTGGTTATCTTGAAAAAGAGCTTAAAGATATTACTGTTGACGACTTTTTTGAAGTAGTAGAATATCATGCTCAGCAGGGGGTCGATTTTATGACCATTCATGCTGGCATCAACCGTCGTGCTGTATCGGCATTCAAAGAATCTGGTCGTATCATGAACATCGTTTCTCGTGGTGGGAGTTTGTTGTTCGCATGGATGGAAATGACGGGTAATGAAAACCCATTCTATGAACACTATGATCGTCTGTTAGACTTGATGTACAAGTACGATGTGACAATCAGTCTTGGTGATGCATTGCGTCCAGGTGCGACACATGATTCATCTGATGCAGCCCAGATTTCTGAATTGATCGAGTTGGGCATTTTGACAAAACGTGCTTGGGATCATGATGTTCAAGTCATGATTGAAGGTCCTGGTCATATGGCACTTAATGAAATTCAGGCCAATATGCAGATGGAAAAACGCCTTTGCCATGGCGCGCCATTCTATGTTCTTGGACCATTGGTAACCGATATTGCTCCAGGGTATGACCACATCACTTCTGCCATTGGTGGGGCCATCGCTGCGACTTACGGTGCTGATTTCTTGTGCTATGTAACACCTGCTGAACATTTGCGCTTGCCAGATTTGCAGGATGTGCGTGACGGCGTGATTGCCTCCCGCATTGCAGCACATGCTGCAGATATGGCAAAGGGTATTCCTGGCGCTCGCGACTGGGATGATGATATGAGCCGTGCGCGTAAAGAGCTTGATTGGGAAAAAATGTTTAGCCTTGCACTTGATCCGGTCAAAGCACGCAACTATTTTGAAAGCAAACCGCCAGAAGATCGTCATAGCTGCTCTATGTGTGGTAAGATGTGTGCAGTCCGTACAACGAATGCCATTTTAGCAGGTAAAGACATTCATCTTCATTCGGGCAATTGCTAATTTCTTTTCAATGACAGGTGTTGTGGTGGCAGCTGTCAATAAAAAAGAAGAGAGCCTTGTGTATCATTGCTTTTGTCAATGATGCATAAGGCTTTTGTTTTTTTATAAAAAGAGAAAAGTTCTGTTATACAACAGATGATTGAGCGTGTGAAAATGGTTCTTGAGTGTTTGGAAAAAGTTCCGATATTTGTGCTGTTTAATACAGACTAGCACTAAAGATGATAAAATAAAGTATTTGGAACATTAGTGGTAGTGTTATAGTACAATAAGAAATCTTATGTGTACAACATTTGCATTTAATGATAGAATATAATTGTGTATAAGTTTCAAAAAATATGTGAGGTTTTGAAAAGTCGAAAGGAGGACACAATATGGACACAAGAGTTGCAACCTTGGGAATTATTGTTGATCAAAGCGCGGATACAGAAGCGTTAAATGCGATTTTACATGATTTCCGTGATTATATTGTTGGACGTATGGGAATACCCTATCGTCAAAAAAACATGAATATTATTTGCCTAGTTGTTGATGCACCGCAAGATGAGATCAATAGTCTAACCGGAAAAATTGGCAGTTTGGACGGTATCGCAGCTAAAGCTTGTTATTCACAGGTTTAATTTTGTATGAATAGTGATACGATCTTTGCATTAATTGATAAATTGCGGGAAACACGAACCCTATCAGATGAAGAGCTGCGTAAATTGTATTTTACGCGTTCGCCAGAAACAAACGCCTATCTTTATAGTCAGGCTGATGCTGTAAGGCGGGAGAGCTATGGCAATAAAGTTTATCTGCGAGGTCTCATAGAGATATCCAATATTTGCAAAAATGATTGTTATTATTGTGGTATTCGCCGCAGTAATGAAAATGCGGTGCGTTATCGTTTAAATTTTGATGATCTGATGATTTGTTGTGATCATGGCTATACATTGGGCTTTCGTACCTTTGTGTTACAAGGAGGAGAAGATGGCTTCTTTAGCGATGATGTGCTGACCGCATGGGTGGGTGCATTGGCGCAGCGATTCCCTGATTGTGCCTTGACCTTGTCTTTGGGTGAACGTACGCGTGAAAGCTATGAAAAACTTTATGAAGCTGGTGCAAGACGTTACCTTTTACGTCATGAAACAGCAACAGATAGCCATTATCAGAAATTGCATCCAAAAGATATGAGTTTAGCGCATCGTTTACAGTGTTTATCAGATCTTAAAGAGATAGGTTTTCAGACAGGGTGCGGCATTATGATTGGTTCGCCTTATCAAACTTGGGAGAACCTTCTTACCGATTTGCGTTATATGCAGGCTTTTGATCCTCAAATGGTTGGGCTGGGCCCATTTATACCGGCAAAGCACACACCGTTTGAGCATGAATCAGCTGGAACGTTAGATGATACACTCTGGATGCTTTCGGTTGTTAGGTTGATGCTGCCACATGTGTTGCTGCCAGCAACTACAGCCTTGGCAACATTAAGCCCTGAAGGGCGTGAAGCTGGTTTGAAAGCAGGCGCAAATGTGTTGATGCCAAATCTTTCACCTTTATCACTGCGAAAGAAATATTCTTTGTATGACAATAAAGCAACTTTAGATGGAGAAGCCGCCGAAAATGTGGTGGCATTGTCTCAATGGCTTCAAGGCATTGGTTATGAAGCAGTTGTAGACAGAGGAGACTATAAGATCTAATGAGCAAGCCCTCAAGGCTGACTCAAAAGAGAGGAGAAAATATTATGTATAATCCAAAATCGCTGAAAGCAGAAGAATTTATCAATCATCAGGAAATCTTGGACACTTTGGCTTATGCCGATGCGCATAAAGACGATCTTGCGCTTGTCGACGAGATCTTGGAAAAAGCTAAATTACGCAAAGGCTTGAGCCACCGAGAAGCATCTGTTCTTTTGGCATGTAATGATCCGGAAAAAAATAAAGAGATCATGGCATTGGCAGAGCAGATTAAAAAAGACTTCTATGGTGATCGTATTGTTATGTTTGCGCCATTGTATTTGTCAAATTACTGCGTCAATGGCTGCGTATATTGCCCATACCATGCAAAAAACAAACACATTGCCCGCAAAAAACTGACCCAGGAAGAAGTGGCTGCTGAAGTACGAGCCTTGCAGGATATGGGACATAAGCGTTTGGCCATTGAAGCCGGAGAAGATCCAGTTAACAATCCGATTGAATATATCCTCGACTGCATTAAGACCATTTATGAAACCACGCATGATAATGGCGTGATTCGTCGCGTTAATGTCAATATTGCAGCGACCACTGTGGATGAATATCGCATGTTGAAAGAAGCTGGGATTGGAACCTACATTCTTTTCCAGGAAACCTATCATAAAGAAAGTTATGAAAACCTGCATCCAACAGGTCCAAAACACAACTATGCTTGGCATACAGAAGCCATGGACCGCGCAATGGAAGGCGGCATCGATGATGTTGGTTTAGGCGTTCTTTTCGGTCTGGAACTTTATCGCTATGAATTTGCAGGCCTTTTAATGCATGCGGAACACTTAGAGGCTGTTCATGGCGTTGGTCCACATACCATTAGTGTGCCACGCGTAAAGCATGCAGATGACATTGATCCGGATGAATTTGATAATGGTATTGATGATGATACATTTATCAAAATCATTGCCTGCATCCGAATTGCGGTTCCTTACACCGGTATGATCATTTCTACACGTGAAAATCAAGAAGTACGTGGACGTGCACTTCATGTTGGTATCAGCCAGATTAGTGGCGCTTCTCGTACCAGTGTTGGTGGCTATGTGGAACCAGAACCAGAAGAAGAAAATTCTGCTCAATTTGATGTCAGTGACAACCGTACACTGGATGAAGTTGTGCAATGGCTGATGGGTATGGGATATATTCCAAGTTTCTGCACCGCATGTTATCGTGCTGGCCGCACTGGTGACCGCTTTATGAGCTTGTGCAAAGCTGGGGAAATTCAAAACTGCTGCCATCCAAATGCATTACTGACTTTGGAAGAATTCTTATTGGATTATGCATCTCCAAAAACACGTGAAATTGGTGAAAAAGTTATTCAAGAACAATTGAAACAAATTCCACGTGACAATGTTCGTCAGAAAACCGAAGAATATCTTGCACAGATGGAACATGGTGAACGTGATTTCCGCTTCTAAAAAAGAGGGTGAACGGATATGAGTTTGCAAGAAACACCAACTGCCAATCGATTGCATATTGGTTTTTTTGGACGCTGCAACAGCGGCAAATCTACTCTTATCAATGCATTCACGAATCAGGATGTGACCATCGTATCACCTGTGGCAGGAACCACAACGGATGTTGTCCAGAAAAATATTGAGCTGCATGGACTTGGTCCATGCACGCTCTTGGACACCGCTGGATTTGATGATCAGTCAAGTGATCTTGGTGCGCTTCGTATGGAAAAAACAGCACATGCATCTGAAAAGACAGATATTGCTGTTATCGTGTTTGACGAAGAAGACTTAACAGATGAAGAAAAATGGGTGCTTCAGTTTAAAGAACAACACACACCAATTGTTGCAGTCGTTAGCAAATGTGATCTAAGAACACCAGAGAAAGCCTGGCTGAAGAAAGTGGCAGATTTAGTAGATGATGAGCCACTGTGTGTTAATATCAACAGTCGCGATGACATGACAGCGCTGCGCTATAAGCTGGCAGCGGTTAATCCTCATAAAGAAGAGCCGGAAATCACCCATGGCTTGGTCAATGATGGTGATATGGTCATGCTGGTGATGCCTCAAGATATTCAGGCGCCTAAGGGTCGGCTGATTTTGCCTCAGGTACAGACGCTTAGAGAATTATTGGACAAACGCTGTCAAATTTTATCAGTGACACCGGACCATTTTGTGGATGCATTGGATGCATTAAAAGAACCACCTAAACTTATTATTACTGATTCGCAGGTTTTTGC
Source organism: Peptococcaceae bacterium (assembly GCA_019420345.1). Taxonomy (GTDB): domain Bacteria; phylum Bacillota; class Peptococcia; order Peptococcales; family Peptococcaceae; genus UMGS1590. Next base: position 19,391 of record JAHZHI010000047.1, on the reverse strand, counting down.
ATTTGTTCATGATCATAAACCAAAGCAATCACAATTAACTTCCTTTTCCGTGTTGTTTGCGGGGCTTAAAGGCGATTTGCAAGCCTATGTAGAAGGCGCAAAAACGATCGCAGATTTGCCTGCAGATGCGCACATTCTCATTGCAGAGCTTTGCAGTCATGCACCATTGGAAGAAGACATTGGTCGTGTTAAGATCCCAAATCTTTTGCGAAAGAGAGTTGGTGAAAACATTGTCGTTGATGTGGTTGCTGGCTCAGATTTTCCAGATGATTTATCTGACTATGATCTGATTATTCAATGTGGCGCCTGCATGGTCAATCGCAAATTGGTACAAAATCGCATCACAAAGGCAAAAAAATTTAATGTGGCTATCAGCAATTATGGCATAGTAATCGCATATCTCAATGGAATACTAGATGATATTGTGTATTAATATGATAATTTTATCATAATCATAGTACATCGCTATTGTATCAGTAAAACATAGCGATGCGATAAAATCTTCTAAATTATGATGAAAATAAAAATGTTCCGAAAATTTGGCAGATATTGTATAATACAGAAAAGAAGAAAGTAGTAAGAGTTTTAAGCGATGGCTAATAACTGCTTGAACTCAAACGTGCACATTTAAGGGGTGTTACAATGAATTACGAAATGTTAGACAGAAACAAATTAAATGAGCTTGATGACTACATTGCCTCTTTTGAGGATAAACCAAGCCATTTAATCATGATCCTCCATCGCGCACAAGGTTTGTTTGGTTATCTGCCAAAGGAATTGCAGATTTATATAGCTGAAAAGACCGGCGTACCGGCTGCTAAAGTTTATGGTGTTGTCACTTTCTATTCCTTCTTCACAATGAAACCAAAAGGCCGTCATACCATTTCTGTCTGCATGGGGACCGCTTGCTTTGTAAAAGGTGGCGAGCGTATTCTCGATGTGGTCAAGGAAGAACTTGGTGTTGAAATCGGTCAGATGACTGAAGATGGCATGTTCACGCTGGAACAGGTTCACTGCCTTGGTGCATGTAGCTTAGCACCTGTTGTTTCGATTGATGGTAAAGTTTATGGCCATGTTACGCGTGACAAGATCAAAGAAATCATCCAAAGTTACTACATTGAAGAGGAGGATGTATGATGAGTGAACGTTTAAATTCCTATGAAGCCTTGAAGGCAAAGCGTGACAGCTTGCAGCAAGCTCATGATGCTCTGGAAAATCCTGTCGAAATTCGTGTCGCTATGGGTACTTGTGCGATTGCAACAGGTGCCAAAGAAGTATTGGATGCCATTGAAGCAGCGATTGAAGAAAACGGCCTTGACAATGTAGTTCTGAAATCAACGGGATGCATGGGTTATTGCTATGCAGAACCAACCGTTGAAGTGGCTGGCATTGCCGTTGATCCTGTAATGTTTGGCTATGTTGACACGAAAATTGCACGTGACATTGTAGAGCAATATGTCATGAAACAGGAACCTGTCGATGCGCGAATTGACACCTGTCACGTGAATGCGTAAGGAGGAGGTTACACTATGGAAACGAAAAAGCCTGTTCAGCAGTTGCGTATTGCCCTCAGAAACTGCGGTATCGTTAATCCAAGAGACATTGACGACTGCATTGCCCACGATGCATACATGGCTCTTGGCAAATGCCTTAACGAAATGACTCCTGAAGAAGTTGTTCAAGAAGTTCTTGATTCCGGATTGCGTGGTCGTGGTGGCGCTGGTTTCCCAACCGGGAAAAAGTGGCAGATCGCTGCAACTTACGATGCGGATGTAAAATATGTTGTATGTAACGCCGATGAAGGGGACCCAGGTGCATTTATGGACCGTTCCATTCTGGAAGGGGATCCTCATTCTGTCCTCGAAGCAATGGCTATCTGCGGTTATGCGATCGGTGCTCATGAAGGCCGTATCTATATTCGTGCCGAATATCCATTAGCAGTAAATCGCCTTGAACACGCCATTGAACAAGCGACCGAATATGGTCTTCTTGGGAAAAATATTTTAGGCACAGGGTTTGATTTCAATATTGAAATCAAACTTGGTGCAGGTGCGTTTGTTTGCGGTGAAGAAACAGCACTGCTTCACTCCATGGAAGGGAAACGCGGTGAACCATCGACGAAGCCTCCATATCCAGCGGAAAGTGGCTTTATGGGTAAACCAAGTAACGTAAACAACGTTGAAACCTTCGCTAATATTCCTACTATTATTAATAAAGGGGCTAAATGGTTCTCAAGCATTGGGACCGAAAAGAGCAAGGGCACAAAGGTGTTCGCTCTGGCTGGTAAGGTCAATAATGTAGGGCTTGTTGAAGTTCCAATGGGTACCACCTTACGTGAAATCATTTATGATATTGGTGGAGGTATTAAAGGCGGTAAGAAATTCAAAGCGGTACAGACCGGCGGTCCTTCTGGCGGATGTATTGCAGAAAAATATCTTGACCTGCCAATTGACTACGACAACCTTGTATCCATTGGCTCCATGATGGGGTCTGGTGGTATGATTATCATGGACGAAGATGACTGCATGGTTTCCATTGCGAAATACTATCTGCACTTCTCAGAAGGTGAATCTTGCGGCCGCTGCACCCCATGTCGTATCGGTACCCGTCGTATTTCTGAACTTTTGAACATGATCACCGATGGTCGTGGTAAGATGGAACACATTGATGAGTTGAAGCGTATTTGTTATACAATGAAAGACACTGCGCTTTGCGCACTGGGCCAGTCGGCACCAAACCCTGTTCTTTCCACCATGGAAAACTTCTGGGATGAATACATTGCCCACGTTGTCGACAAACGCTGCCCAACTGGTACCTGCAGAAAGATGACCCGTTATCAAATCGATCCAAGCCGTTGCGCTGGCTGCTCTCTCTGCGCACGCAACTGCCCAGCCGATGCGATCAGTGGTGTTCTGCGTTCCTCATTTACCATCGACCAGAGCAAGTGCATCAAGTGCGGTACCTGTATGGATAAATGCAACTTTGGTGCCATCTACATTGGTTAAGAGAGATTGGAGGAGAAGAAAAGTATGAGTGATGTAACCTTAACAATTAACGGGCGTGAAGTCACTGTCCCTGCGGGCAGCACCATTCTCGATGCCGCTAAAAAACTTGATATCTGGATTCCTACTCTCTGCCATATGCACCTGCATGGCACAGAAATGGACAACCATCCAGCGTCCTGCCGTGTATGTGTTGTTGAAGTCAAGGGCAAACGCGCTCTGATGCCATCCTGCGCAACACCTGTAGCTCCTGGAATGGAAGTAATTACCAACTCTGCACGTGTTTTGCAAGCACGCAGAACAGTTGTAGAGCTTCTGATATCTGACCATCCAAAAACCTGCTTGACTTGCCTGAAGAATGGCGATTGTGAATTGCAGGAAGTTGCGGCTCGTTTGGATATTGACGATGTTCGTATCACTGGTAAGTCTCAGTCGACTTATAGACTTGATAAAACAAATTCTTTGGTTCGCGACATGAACAAGTGCATTATGTGCCGTCGTTGCGAAACGATGTGTAACGAAGTGCAAAAAGTTGGCGCTTTGTCAGCTGTTGGCCGCGGTTTCGACGCAGTCATCATGCCAGCTTTCGAATCTCCATTGCTTGAAACCCGTTGCACTCATTGCGGTCAGTGCGTAGCTGTATGCCCAACTGGTGCATTGGTTCAGAAAGATGCAACTTGGGAAGTTATTGATGCCATTGCCGATCCTGAAAAAGTGGTTGTTGTTCAAACTGCACCATCCGTTCGTGTAGCGATTGGCGAACCATTTGGAATGGAACCAGGTTCCATTGCAACCGGCAAGATGGCTACCGCACTTCGTATGATTGGTTTTGACCATGTTTATGATACAGATTTCTCTGCAGACTTGACCATTATGGAAGAAGGTACCGAACTGTTACAACGTTTGCGCCGCTTCTTAAATGGCGAAGAAGGTCCATTGCCAATTATGACCTCTTGCTGCCCAGCATGGGCCAACTTCTATGAAACCCAGTATTCCGATTTGCTGCAATATCCATCCACTGCAAAATCTCCACAGCAGATGTTTGGGGCAGTTGTAAAGAATTACCTTGCTGAAAAGTTTGGTGTTCCTCGTGAAAAGCTTGTTATGGTTTCTGTAATGCCATGCCTTGCTAAGAAAACAGAAGCAACACGTCCAGAGTTCTCGGTTAATGGAAACCCAGATGTTGATATCGTTCTGTCTACTCGTGAATTGGCACGTTTGATTAAATTGAAAGATATTAACTTGGCAGAATTGCCAGAATCTGAATTTGATGATCCGCTTGGCGAATCGACCGGGGCTGCTGTAATTTTCGGGGCTACTGGTGGGGTTATCGAGGCTGCTGTTCGTACTGCCTATGAACTGCAAACTGGTAAACCATTGCCTAAACTTGATTTTGAAGAATTGCGTGGTTTCGAAGGCATTCGCGTAGCAACAGTTGACGTAGACGGTATTCCTCTGAAGATTGCTATTGCTCACGGTTTAGGGAACGCGAAAGTTCTTATGGATGAAGTTCGGGCAGGCAATCCTAATGGATATCATGCCATCGAAGTCATGGCATGCAAGGGCGGGTGCATTGGTGGCGCTGGTCAGCCATATCATCATGGTGACGAACAGGTTCTTCTCAAGAGAATGAAAGCGCTCTATGAAATTGATAAGAACATGCCACATCGTAAATCTCATGAAAACCAGTCTGTTCTGGCATTGTATCGTGACTACTATGGTGAACCAGGCAGTGAACTGGCGCATCAGCAGCTGCATACTCATTATATTGCACAAGATAAATATTGATTTGACACACCTGTCTCGAGGGGACCGCATTATTTGCGGTCCTCTTTTTCTGTTTCTGAGCGTTAAAGTTTTTTAGGGACGAAAAATCACTTCGAAACTAAAAAAAGATTATAAATAGAAGAATAATTGTATGAATTGTGGTAAAATATAGAAAATGTGTTGTTCGTAATTTTTGACATTATAAAAGAGATGAGAATAGTTTTAGAGACAGTTGTTGATAAAAGGATGGGTTAATATGTCAAGTGAAATAAAAATTTGTATGGGTAGTGCGTGTCATATCAAAGGGGCACCGAATTTGGTTCAGATTTTCCAAAAAGAGATTGAGGACAGAGGCGCTGGGGATAAAATTAAGCTCATGGGATGTTTTTGCAAAAAAAGATGTCTTGAGGGGATCAATGTAGAAGTGAATAATGTAACTTATGGACATGTGACACCAGAAGATGTGCCACGGTTGGTAGATATTGCATTGGGGGGAGAGTAATGAAACATTTTCCGTTTCCGATTGTTAACAAGGATAACTCGAATTGCCTGGATTGTTATCGTTGCTTGAGAAAATGTCCGTTGGATGCCATTGAGTTTTCATCAGGCCGCGCACGAATCATTACTGAATCATGTGTGGTTTGCGGAGAATGCATCAGAGAATGTCCTCAGAAAACCAAGCGTATCATCAGTGACATGGACTTTGTTGTACGTGCCTTGAACGAAGGCAAACCATTGGTGCTGAGTGTTGGCGAAATGGGACTTTTGGCATGTAAAATGCCAATTTTTGAGCTTGCTCAAAAAGCATATGGCGTTGGCTTCGATTATATTGAAGAGATGGATGTACTGGAAGAGGATGTTATCCATGAAGTGAAGGACTTTGTTCGAGCCAGTGACAAATTGGTGCTTTCCAGCCATTGCCCGGTTGTTGTTAATCTTGTTGAGCAGCATTTTCCAGAATGGATCGAACATTTGATGCCGCTGCCAAGCCTTGCTTCTATTCATGCTCGAGATCTCAAGAAACGGTTTCCGAATCATATGGTGGTGCATGCGGCAAGTTGCACCGCGGAGTTTTATAATCGCCAGAATGATGAAGACATTGATTATTTGATTACGTTATCAGAATTGGAGCGTATCATTCGTTATAATCCTGTGGTTCGTAACTATGAAGAAGCCGAAGAGCCATATTATGTAGAGTTTGAAGGCGGTTATGCGTTCTCTGTTGTGGGTAATTTAGCAAGCAGATTGATCGATGATGCAGTTGTGGATAGAAATGCCGTAGAGTGGTATTCTGGGTTGGATGCTTGCATCGATATCCTGAAAAATAAGGATCAGGGATTGTGCGAAGAAGTGCAATTTTTAGAGCTTATGGCATGTGAAAGTGGCTGTGTGACCAGCGTGGATATTTTAAGTCCAGATAGTGTATTTGGTCGTTGCCTGCGCATCAAGCAATACAATGGTGATCGCGTTTATTTACCAACATTCCGTCTAAGTGTTCCTGTTGAGGAAACAACTTTTGAAAATAGAAAGTATGATCGTCCGAAGGCAGATTCTCAAGCGGTACGCGAGGAAATGGATGCGTGTTTCAAGGACACAGATGCAACCATTCTCAATTGTGGTGCGTGTGGATATGATACCTGTTACGCAAAAAGTGCTGCGGTGGTGCGTGGCGAAGCAACACGAGATATGTGCATCAGTTACTTGAAAAGCAAGGCTGAGTCTTTCGCGAATTCGGTTGTTAATAATATTGCCAGTGGGATTCTTGTCTTTGATAAAAACTATACAATTCTACAGCTGAATCCATATATTCAGAAAATGTTTGGCCCTTATCACATGGATGTGGGCGGCAAGATTTCGGATTACTTTGATGTGCGGTATATGCGTAAAACTGTTGAAAAAGGTGAAATTGTGCGCAACATTAAGATTGCGTTTAAAGATTTGGGCATCTGGACACAACAAACGATTCAACCATTGGACAGCGAGCGCTACGTTGCATTTATTGTTGATATTACCGATAGTGAAAAACAGCGAGAACAGTTCAATTCCGTTAAACGTGAGCTTTTGGTCAATGCAAACCAGGTTATTGATGATCAAATGCGCACCGCTCAGGAAATTGCTAACCGTCTTGGCGAAACAACAGCTGCCACTAAAATTACGCTGTTAAAGCTGATTCAGGAATTTGAACGGGAGAAGGAGTTGACTTAAAATGGCTGCAATTATCGGTGAAGTCGGTATTGCTCAGCTCAAGCATGTTGGCGAAGAACTCTGCGGCGATAATGTAGAAATCATTCGAAATGCAGATGAAACAGTCATTGTTTTGTCTGATGGATTAGGCAGCGGGGTAAAGGCAAATATTTTAAGTTCTCTGACTGCGAAAATCTGTTCAAAGATGATTGCTGCTGACGTGCCAATTGAAGATGTGGTCGACACGCTGGTCAATACGCTGCCAACCTGTTCGGAACGTGGTGTGGCATATTCGACGTTTTCAATTTTACGTTTATACAATAATGGTGTCGTCTATATGGTTGATTTTGATGGCTGTCCAATGGTTCGAATTACCAAAGACAAACAGATTTTTGCCATTGAAACCAATCCGACAGAGGCGAATGGCAAGACGATCCATGAAACCAGCTTTCGATTGGAAGCTGGAGAAACGATTGTTATCGTCAGCGATGGTGTTGTGCAGGCAGGCTTAGGCGAAATGCTGCCGTTTGGCTTAGGTACTGATGGCCTTATTGATACTTTGGAACGTTTTTGTGACCTTGACGACAATGTTCAGAGCATTGCCTGGAAGATCGTTAACATTTGTAAAAGCTATTATATGGGTGAACCAGGGGATGACACCACAGCGGTTGTTGTTCGCTTAAAAGAAGAGCAAAGCATGGTTATCATGACAGGACCGCCAGTCAATCCACACGATGATGCGCGTATGGTGTCACGTTTTGAAGCCACAGAGGGCACGCATGTGATTTGTGGGGGCACCACAGCACAGATTTATGCACGAGAAACTGGCAAAAAGATATTCTCTGATTTTAAGTATGTCAATAAGAAAATCCCACCAACCTCTCGCATTGAAGGCGTGGATTTGGTGACAGAAGGCATTATTACCCTGTCTGCAGTGATGAACCTGTTGGAAGATCAAGAGATTCCTAAGACAGAGGATGGCGCCACCCAATTACTTGAGAAAATTCTCGAGAGCGACCGTATTGTATTTCTGCAAGGAATGGCAACCAATATTGCCATGAAGGACAATATGCCGCTGGATATCGATTTGCGTGATGTCATTGTTGAGAAATTAGCCAATAAATTGCGCAGTATTGGTAAGGTTGTAGAAATCTTCCAATATGATTGATAGCACAGAGAATCTCGAAAAAAAGCTCTACGGTTATTGGCGTAGAGCTTTTTCTTTGCAAGGATGTGGTTTTGCGCAATTTGGAAAAGAGAGCAGAAATTTGCCGCCTGAAAAATCTGTTGAAAATATGAAGAAAGGAGCGGATGACAATGAAATTAACGGTTTTGATCGACAACAATACCTTTATTGACCAATATTTTCTCGGTGAGCCAGCATTGAGTTTTTATATTGAAGAAGGCACAGCGCGTGTGCTTTTTGATGCGGGCTATTCCGATGCATTTCTAAAAAATGCTGATAAAATGGGCATTGATTTAAGTTGTTTGACGCACATAGTTCTTTCGCATGGGCACGATGATCATACACAGGGGCTACCAGCCTTGTTCGCACAGTATGATTTGCGTCAGACACCGTTGATTGCGCATCCAGATTGTTTCTGGCCCAAGCGCAGCGGTGGTCTGTCAATTGGTGCGCCGTATCGTTCGGAAGAAATTGCTGTTTTGTGCGATTATCAACCGAGCGTGGCGCCGGTTCAACTGACGGAGCGTTTGATCTTTCTTGGTGAGGTTCCGCGCACATTGGCCTTTGAACCCTCCTATGCAATGGGGGAACGGCAGCGTGATGGGCAATGGGAGCCAGATATGGTGAACGAAGACAGCGCGCTGGTGTATCAAAGCAACGCAGGGCTCTTCGTTATCACGGGATGCTCTCATAGTGGTATTTGTAACATCATCGAATATGCCAAGCAAGTTTGTGATGATGAACGGGTGTTGGGTGTCATCGGTGGTTTTCATCTTTTCAAAGATGATGCGCGCTTGACGCAGACTGTGGATTATCTGGCTGCGCAGCAGCTTTCCCTATGTTACCCATGTCATTGTGTGTCGTTGGCAGCAAAGGCGCGTATGTTAGCGCGCCTTCCAGTGACAGAAGTAGGTGTTGGTTTATCGTTAACGATTGATGCATAAAAAAGAGGTTCAGATCTATGTGATCTGAACCTCTTTTTTAGTGCTGGCGAAGCTTTTCAGATAAAACACCGGCTGGCAAAGCAGACAGTGCTGGAGAGAGAACAAGGGCGATGACAAGCCCACTGATTCCTTGAACGATGTTGGCAGGAATGCTGGCGGCGGCGCCCCATCCGTAGAAAAAATATTCAAAGATAAAATACCCGCCGGCTACAAAGAGTGTGTCGACAATACCGCCAAGCACAACACCAAGAATATGTCCCTTTGGCAGTGGCTTGACACGTTGGTAGATCAAGGCGGTAAGCGCAGCAATGACGCCTTTGATCAAAAAAGTGGCCGGGATGTAAAAGAAATAGCCGCCAAAAAGATCGGCCATCCCAGCACCGATGCCGGCAGCTAGAAAGCCGTTGACAGGGCCGAGAAAGATGCCGCAGAAGATGACGAGCGCATCACCAGGATGAATATAGCCACCAGTGCTGGGCACAGGAATGCGGATGACCATGGTGGCGACACAGGTCAGGGCTGCAAAAAGCGCGGTAAGAACGAGTTGTTTTGTTTTCCAGTTCATCAGAGATCACTCCTTTGTTTTACTGGACTTATCATAAAATAAAGCTGGCCTTCTTAAAAGAGCCAGCTTTAGAAATATTGATAGGTTCAGATTAGGTGCCAGTTTTAGGCGCGAAAGGCCAGACTGTCGCTGGTCATACTTTCAATAATGGCTAGGGATTCTACACGGATCCCTCGTTCGCGCAAACGGTCACCACCGTGTTGGAAGCCTTTTTCAATGACAATGCCGCAGCCTTCAAGGGTGGCACCAGAAGCCTCGATGATTTCGATCAACCCCTGCAAAGCGCAGCCATTTGCCAGAAAGTCATCGATGACGAGGATGTGGTCGTCAGGACCGAGAAATTTCTTGCTGACAACAACATCGTAGACTTTTTTATGGGTGAAGGATTCTACTTTAGAATGGTAAAGATCGCCATCAAGATTGATGCTTTGTGATTTTTTGGCAAACACCACAGGCACATCGAAATGCTGTGCAGTAAGACAGGCGATGCCAATGCCGGAAGCTTCGATCGTTAATATTTTGTTGATCGGGGCGTCGGCGAAACGACGCTTAAATTCTTTGCCAATTTCATTGATAAAGGCAATGTCCATTTGATGGTTTAAAAAGCTGTCGACCTTGAGGACATTGCCGGGCTTTACGACGCCGTCCTGTAAAATGCGTTGTTTTAATTGCTCCATGAATGAGATCCTCCCTCAGTGAATTCAACGTGTATTCTTCTATGATAGTGCAAGCCGCGCAGCTTGGCAATTCTTTTTTCAGGTTGACAAGAGCGTGCAGAGTGTATATATTGTGTATATAAGAACATCGCACTTGCGAAAGGAGACATCGATGCGGTGAAAATTGTTCTGTCCAATGCGTCCGGTCAGCCATTGTATCAACAGATTAAAGATCAAATCAAAGATGCGATTCTGAAAGAAGAGTTAACAGAAGGTGCTCCGCTGCCGTCGATTCGTTCCTTTGCCAATGAATTGAAGGTCAGCGTTTTGACCATTCGTCGTGTGTATGATGAGCTTGAAAAAGAAGGCTTTGTTACCAGTCAGATTGGCGTGGGAACCTTCGTTTCTGCGGGGAACGTAGAATTGCTCAGGGAATCGAAACGACGGTTGGTCGAAGAAAAAATGCAGGAAATGATTACGTTGGCAAAGACCTTGTCGATCAGTAAAGAAGAATTGATTGCCATGATGGATATATTGTATGAGGAGGGGTGAATATGGAAACGGTATTACAGGTTACTGAGCTGTGTAAGACGTTCGGTGGCTTTTCGCTGGATAATGTGTCTTTTTCTATTCCTGAAGGCTGCATCACTGGTTTTATTGGTGCCAATGGCGCAGGGAAAACGACAACTTTGCGCGCCATTTTAGGATTGACGCAACGGGACAGCGGCAGCGTTCAGATTTTTGGCATGGACGCGGCAGCCCATGCGCAGGAGGTAAAAGATCGTATCGGAGTGGTATTGGATCATGGATGTTTTTATGAGGAATTGACGTTGCAGGAAATGAAGTCTGTCGTTGCGCCGGCGTATTCAACGTGGCGCGAAGAAGATTTTCGTTATTATATGGAACGATTTGCTTTGCAACCAAAGCAGCGCATTCAGACCTTATCGACAGGGATGAAAATGAAATTTGCGCTGGCCTTAGCCCTTTCGCATCAGGCAGAGCTGCTCATCATGGATGAGCCAACGAGCGGGCTGGATCCATTAGTGCGTCGCCAGTTTCTCGATTTGCTGCGGGAGTATATGGAGAAAGGAGGAAGAGGGGTACTTTTTTCTACACACATTACGTCGGATCTGGACAAGGTCGCAGATATGTTGGTGATGATCGATCATGGCAAGATCCTCTTTCAAGAAGAAAAAGATGCGCTGCTTGAGAAGTATCGCATCGTGAAAGGAGATCGTGTAATGCTCACTGATGCTGTGCGTCAAAAATTCATGACGCTGGAGGAAACGGCTTTTGGCTTTTCTGGTTTGACAAGTCATGCAGAGGAATTGATGGCAGCGTTTCCGGGCTTGGTGGTGGAACGTCCAACAATCGAAGACATTATGCTGGGGCATATTAAAGGAGGTGTGGTCTGATGTTGCTTCATTTGGTCAAAAAAGACTTTTTGATTGTGAAAAAATATGTGCTGCTGATGCTCGTGGTTTCTATTTTGATTCCGCCATTGATGCTCTGGCGTGTGCCGCAGTATGCTGGCACATTGGGGTTTGTTTTAGCTGAAATCTTTTCTGTCTGCATGTTGCTGCAATATGTGTCACTGAAAGAGTTTCAATATCAACACGCGGCCATGCTGTTGAATGCAGCGCCATACTCACGCACACAGATGGTTCTGTCAAAATATGTTTTTTGTTTGGTCATATTTGCAGTATGTGCGGTTGTATTTTTCATTGAAACCTTGTTATTTTCTCAGCTGGGTTCGCTGAATGGAATGATGGCTGCTGGGACACTCTTGGTGCTCGCTTGCTTTGTTGGCATTTATTTGCCCGTGCAATATCGGCTTGGGTACGAAAAAACAAAATTTGCTTTTGTTGTGATCATTATGGCGTCGCCTTTTATTCTGCCTGCATTGCTAAAGATGGATCGATTGGCGGTGCCAGTGTCCCTTGCACAAGTATCAACAACACTATTGGCATCATGCATGGTGATACTGGCGCTGTGTATTTTGGTGATTTCAGCTTTTGTGTCAGTACGTTTTTATCGCTATACGGAATTGGCATGAGGGAAGTGAGCTTATGAGTAATGATGTCTTGGTTCTGCTGATTGTGGCAGTGCTGGCGTTCATTTTTGCGCTGTTTAATGGCGTACGTTTATTGATGGAGCGGTGTCATAGTGCAACGGCGGTAGGCACCATTCAAACACTTGAATTGATTTATTGGGCCAAGTGGGCAACGGTTCGTTATACCGTAGGGGCGTACACGTATGTATCTGAGAATCGTGTTCACGTGCCAGGATACGTTCAGATTGGCGATGAGGTGACAATTCGATATAATATCGACGCCCCAACACAGCTGTATCATGCATCTGCTCGCAGAGTGATTTTTGCGTTTCTGATTGCGGTGGCGTGTGCAGTAGTGGCATGGGTTGCCGCATGAGTGGTAGAAAAGGAGGATGAAACATGCCGGATTTGCCTCAGTGGCTGGTGCTGTTATTGGTCTTATTGCCGATAGGAAATTGGCTGTGGAAACGCAGCAATAAATAAAACGAGCCAGGCAGGTGAATCTGCCTGGCTCGTTGTTGTAAAAGGAGATGTTTTTATCGCGTCAGCAGCATGCGATCGGCAAGCATGATGTTGGCATTTTTGTAGTATTGCATGATGTCTTGTCCGGTCATTCCGGCTCGTTCTTCGCCTTTGATGTCGAGAATGATTTTGCCGCTGTCCATCATAATGGTGCGGTTGCCGACATGCAGCGCACTTTCGAGGTTGTGCGTAATCATCAAGGTGGTGATGTTGTTTTCCGCCACAATATCATTGGTCAGACGCATGACGGTTTCAGCGCTGACCGGGTCAAGGGCAGCCGTATGTTCGTCTAGGAGCAGGATGTCTGGCACGACGATGGTGGTCATCACGAGCGCCAGCGCCTGACGCTGGCCGCCAGACAAGGTGCCGACTTTGACATTGACACGGTCTTCCAAGCCCATGCCGAAGCGGGCGAGGTGTTCACGGAAGATGTCGCGGTTTTTCTTCGATAAAGGAAAACGCAGCGGTCCAATGCGGCCAGATGTATAGGCCAAGGCAAGGTTTTCTTCGATGGTCATGTTTGGCGCGCTGCCACGCAATGGATCCTGGAAGAGACGGCCAATGATGCGGGAGCGCTTGTGTGCAGGCATATAGGTGATGTCTTTTCCTTCCAGTTCGATGCGGCCTCGGTCCACGAAAAAATCGCCGCAGATGGCATTGAACAAGGTGGATTTCCCAGCACCGTTTGAACCAACGATGGCGATGAAATCGCCTTTGTCGACGTCAAGAGAAAGTCCATCCAAAGCTTTGTGGGAATAGCCGGAGCCGGTCGAAAAAGTTTTCGTCAATTTAGTCAAAGTCAGCATGGCTGAGATTCTCCTTTCTCTTACGTGACATATCAATAAGCTGTTTGATGGCTGGGATGGCCAGCGCAATCGTAACAATGACTGCTGAGAGCAGGCGGAACGCTGCTGAAGGGAAGATGTTGGTCTGATAAGCAAGGGCGATCAGCAAACGATAGATGATGGACCCGAGCACAGCGGCGCAGAGACCACAGAGAATGCCACGCTGTCCCAGGAATGCTTCCCCGATGATGACAGAGGCAAGCCCGACGACCAGCATCCCAACCCCGCTGGAAATATCTGCGAACTGCTGATATTGGGCGAGAATCCCGCCAGACAGGGCAATGATGGCATTGCTCAATGCCAAGGCCAGGATCTTTGTCACACTGATGTTGATGGAGGAAGCGCGAACCATGTATTCATTGTCCCCAGTGGCACGAATCGAGAGACCAATGCGTGTTTTAAAGAAGGTATAGATCAGGAAAATGACCAAGGCGACCAGAATCAGGTTGACCACGGTTTTGGCCATATCGAGATCATTACCAAAGATTGGTGCAATGAGGCTGAAGATGGTATCGGTGCCAATCAAGGTCAGATTGGACTTGCTGTCCATCGTCAGAAGGTTGATGGAATAGAGCCCGCTCATCGTAAGAATCCCAGCGAGGATGGCCGGGATGCGCAGGTACACGTTCAAGGCACCGGTGACAACCCCTGCCACAGCACCAGCGATCAACGCCAAGATAATGCCGAGGATGGGATGACCAGCGTCGGCGCAGACAGCGGACACGACCAAGCCGAAGGTAAAGCTACCTTCGGCGGTCAGATCCGGAATGTTCATGATACGAAATGAAATGTAAATGCCTATGGCTAAAAACCCGTAAATCAGGCCCAGCTGCAGGCTGCCAATAAACAGTGTCATGGGAAACTGACATCTCCTTTTGTTACAAAATTATTCTTCGTCACCAGTGCTGGTTTTTACAAAGGTGGCGTTATCGGTGGCACCATCTGGGAAGGTGATGCCGAGGCTGGCGATGACATCTTCATTGAGCACTTCATCGCTGGCTGGGAAAACCACAGCTGGGATATCTTCAACAGCGGTGCCTTCCAGGTACTGGATGATCATATCTGCGGTTGCAGCACCGATTTCTTTATCGCTCATCGCAACAGTGGCCATGGCACCTGCTTCAACAGTGGCTGCGCTGCAAGAGTAGGTTGGCTTTTTGTTTTCAATAGCAACATCGCTGACGAGCGCCATTGCACTTTGAACCATGGCAGAGTTTGGAATGAAGACGGCGTCAACTTTAGGGAAGAGGTTTTGAGCAGCTTGCTGTACTTCAGAGGAGTTGGTAACAACCGCTTCTTCATAGCTGATGTTCTTTTTATCGAGGTATGCTTTTGCAGCTTCAACGGTGGAAACAGCGTTGTCTTCGCTGGTGTTGTAAATGAAACCGTAAGATTTCACGTCTGGGGTAAGTTTTTCGGCCAACGCAAAGATGTCTTCTACAGGGATGGCGTTGCTGGTACCAGTGGCATTTTTGTCCGGATGTTCCATTTCAGTGATGACACCGGCTGCAACAGGATCGCTGACAGCGGTGAAGAACACTGGGATGTCGCTGCCAGCTGCGACACAAGCCTGGGTAGCTGGGGTGGCGATTGGTGCCAGCACATCCACGCCTTCGGTGACGAGGTTTTGGACGATGGTGTTCAGGTTGGATGCATCGCCCTGTGCGTTCTGGAATTCAATTTTTACTTTGTCTTCGCCATAGCCTTTGGCTTCGAGTTCTTCGATCAGCCCTTCGCGCATATCGTCGAAGGCTGGGTTGTCTTGCGCCTGAATGATGGCGACGGTTTTTACATCGCTGTTTTCAGCAGATGCGCTGGAGGACGATCCGCTGGAAGAATCGGATCCACCACCACAACCGGCAAAGGCAACAAGCATAGAGGCTGCAAGAACAGAAGCAACGAGTTTCTTAAAAGTTTTGTTTTTCATAGGAAATCCCTCCAATTTAATTTTGTTGGTTTGCCAGAAGTGGGGGACCGACGGTAATAAAAAAACACCTGTCCTGTTACAAGGACAGATGTTGAATAATCTGCGGTACCACCTTATTTAGCGCAATGCGCTCACCTCATGCAGGATGCCAACACATCCCTCGCCCTTAACGCGGGTGTAACGTCAGCTGCTACTAAGCGAACTTTTCACAGTGCCCTCCGTGGCCCATTGTGCCAGCGCGTATCCATCGGGCTTCCACCGTCCCCGACTCTCTATGCAACCGTGTGCTGGTTTTACTTCCACATCTATGGTTTGAATTCATTCTATGGGATAAAAAAGAGATTGTCAAGAAAAAGTTTTAAGAAAATTGGTTTTTTGTGGAGAAAGTTTTGTCCACGCGTGAGAAATAAATACGTGTGTTTGCCATTCATTTCCATTTGACGGCAAACAATAGGAGCGACGATTCATGGGTTTGATGCTTCCTGGTTTTTATTGCACGATGGCTGAAGGCTGCGCTACAATGATGAAAAGAAGGAGGGGTGCCGAATGATTCAACTGGCGATTTGCGACGACGAGCCGCAGGCGGTGGCGCTGCATCGTCGGCTGGCGGAGGAGGCCTTGCAGGCGATAGGTGCAGCGGCAGCGGTGACCACTTACACATCGAGTGAAAATCTGCTGGCGGATATCTGTGACGACGGTTATTTTTATGATTTGATTTTATTGGATATTGAGATGCCTGGCGTGGATGGGATGGCGCTGGTGGAAAAGCTCACGCCGCTGCTGCCGCAGGTGCGGGTGATTTTTATTACCTCACACATTGAGTATGCGATTGATGCTTATGCGCTGAATATTTTTCGTTATGTGCCAAAACAGGAGCTGGCTCAGCGTCTGCCACAGGCGGTGCAGGATGCGGCGCAGCTGATCTTATTGGAAGATGGGCGCAGTTATCTCATTCAAACGGCGAACCGTTTGGAAAAATTGCTGTACAAAGATATTTTTTACATGGCACGTGAAGGCAAAAATGTGTGCTTTATTACCACCCAAGGCGTATCGCTCGAGCGCACGAGTTTGCAGCAGGTGATGGAACGAATCGACGCGGAAGAATTCATTTATATTGATCGTGGGATGATTGTCAATCTTATTCATGTGATGCAGGTCAAGGATGGGTTCGCGGTGCTCAGCAACGGCACACGCCTGCCGATCAGCCGCAGTCATTTGCAGGATGTAAAGCGCACGCTCAATACTTACTGGGGAAGCAAACTATGAATGGATGGGTGGTTTTAGATATTCTGGCAATGTGTCTGCGTGTGCTGGCGGGGGGCTATGTGATGACTCGGCCGCTGCATTTGATACCACCTCAGGGCCGGGAATGGCTGGCCGCAATAATCGGCGCTGGGGTATTGTGCACTGTATTGGCGGTGCTGCCCATGCCAGATTACTATGCTGTGATTTTAGAAGCAGCACTGCTCGCGTTTTGCGTGCACCGATGGCAGAGCTGCCGCTGGCGGCTGTCTCTTTTTGTAGCCTTCTTTTATACCTTGGCGACGGCTTTGTGGCGGTTTATTCTGGCAGCTTGGCTGGCGGTGTGCTTCCATTCGCTTCAATTCTTGGATGGGACCACCTTGCAAGGCCTGGCGGCAGGAGGATTGTTTCATGTGGCGCTGGCTGCACTGGTGCTGTATATCTGGAAAAAACCGATCTGCACACGCCGAGAAGCGATGACGATTGTGGATGTTGTGGTCATTGCTGGTTTTGTCGCTGTCATTACCTTGTCAGAGCAGCCGTATCTGGCGCTTGATGGTGATACGCTTGACCAATGGCTGCTGCTTTCGCTCATTCTCATGATGGGGGTCCTGGTGTTCCTCATGCAGCAGCAGGTGGAAAACGAAAAAGAGCTGACAGCGCTGCGTGCGCTGCAGGCAGAGAGTGCGGAACGTGAATATGCGATGCTCGAGCACACATATGCTGCCAATGCCAAGTTGTTCCATGATCTGCACAACCATTTGGGGGTGCTGCGGCAGCTGCTCACACAAGATAAGCATGAGGAGGCGTTGATGTATCTTGATGAACTGCAGGCACCGATCAATAATCTTAGCAGCAAAAGGTGGACCGGCGATGATACGGTGGATTATTTGATTAACAGTAAAGCAGCGCTGGCCGAATCGCTGGGCGTGCGGTTTGACGCGGCAGTGGAATTTCCTCGCTTTACGACGCTGCGTGGCGCGGATCTTTGCGCCATTCTTGGCAATCTCCTGGATAACGCGCTGGAAGCGGCACAGCAAGTGAGCGATGCGCCGTTCGTGCAGCTGAAAATTCGGCGCATTCAGCAGATGCTTGTCATCAAGGTTGAGAACAGCGCTCTGCCGCCACAGACAGAAAATGGCACGCTGCGCTCTGCAAAGACGGGCAGTTTGCATGGCTGGGGCTTAAAGAGCGCAGCGTCAGCCGCAGAAAAATATGATGGCGTGGTGCAGACGGCCTATGAGAAGGGCATGTTTACAGCTGTTGTGACGCTGTCGTTTGAAGCACTTGATCGTGCATCATGCAAAGCCACAGGCGAATAAGTGCCTGTGGCTTTTTCGCGGCCAAAAATCGACCGTTTGCGGACAGTTTCGCAGAGAGACGTGTCCTTTGTTATGATGGACCCAAGAAGAACAACAAAGGAGGAATCCATCATGCGTCATTTTTATTTTCGATTAACCATGGGCATTGTTTTTGCAGGATGTTTGATTTTTAGTGCAGTAACGATGAATCTGCCAGGGGTGCTACTCTTTCTTTTTATGAGTACAACGTTTTTGTACTCGGCGTATACCCTTTGGAAAAAAGGAGACGGGCAGCAATGAATGCACTGCTCAAAGTGGAAGGACTCACAGCGTGGTACGAGGCAGAGCGGCCCGTGCTGCGCGATCTTTCCTTTACGCTGCAGCCGCATGAAGTGGTGGGATTGATCGGTTTGAATGGGTCTGGAAAAACGACGTTGATCAAGGTATTGTCTGGGTTGCTGCCAACGTTTCGCGCCGATGCCTTGACTGTTCACGGTGCGTTCTTAGCAGTGCGCGACGAAGCGTTCAAGCAGCAGCGTTATATGGTCTTTGCAGAGGACCAGGCCTTTCAGTATTTTACATTCAGAGAATACCTGGCTTATGTGTGTGCAGCTTATCGTATTCCAGTGCCGGATGTTGAAAAGCTGGTGGAGGGATTTCATTTTGCTGCGTATACAGACACGATGCTATGCGCGCTTTCAACAGGCAATCGAAAAAAAGTGTTTCTGATCACAGCCTTTGCCTTGGAATTGCCGTTGCTTATTTTTGATGAGCCGGTGAATGGGCTGGACTTTCAAAGCACCGAATTTTTGTATCAGCAGATCAAGGCCTATCGTGCTGTAGGAACCGTGTTTTTTTCATCACACGTGCTTGAAAGCCTGGCTTTAACGGCGGATCGCGTGCTTGTCTTGACGGATGGAAGCATTGCGCGGCAGTTTGAGCCGTCGACGATGGAAGCACAAGCCATTCGGGAGGCGTTGAACCATGGGCAGTTTTAGGCTATTTGCGAGGATTTGTTTCGGGGCGCGCGGGCGGCGGCTTTGGCAATCGCTGATCGTTTGTCTGTTCCTCTATGGTGCGTTGTCGCCGTTGAACCTTAAAATGGCGGCAGCGCCTTTTTTGTTTTGCTTGATGCCCGGACTATTTGCTTATGTGTGATAAAGAAGCAATAGAAGTGCAAAAAATTTTGCCGTTCCT
>JAHZHI010000046.1 GCA_019420345.1 Peptococcaceae bacterium | reverse complement strand
GATGAGAAAACCCTATTTTGGCAAAAATGCCAAAATAGGGTTTATCTACAGTCTGTGCAGCCCAATTGGGCTGCTTTTTTTTATTGAGCCATGTTACTATATACGTTTTGTACGTCATCATCTTCTTCAAGTGCATCGAGAAGTTTCTGCATACTTTTTGCTTTTTCTGGTGGTACTTCAGTATAATTGGAAGGCAACATGGTGATATCGCCAGATAGCACTGGAATGTTTGCGCCATCAATAGCATCACGAACTGCTACATAGTCTTCTGGAGCAGTAATGATTTCATAATGACTATCTTCGATCGCGAAATCTTCAGCACCAGCTTCTAAAACAAGCTCCATAAGTTCATCTTCGCTCAAAGAACAAGCATCTTTGTCAATGGCAATGGCGCCTTTACGTTCAAACATGAAGCTTACGCAACCGTCTGTACCAAGATTACCACCGCAGCGATCCAGGTGGTGACGGACATTGCCGGCAGTACGGTTTTTATTATCGGTCAGACATTCAATAATGAGTGCAACACCACCAGGGCCATAGCCTTCGTATGTGATGTGTTCATATTTTTCGCCATCAGTAGCACCGATGCCCTTTTTGATGGCACGATTGATATTGTCGTTTGGCATATTGTCTGCTTTTGCCTTGTCAATCGCTAATTTCAGAGCAGCATTATAAGCTGGGTCACCACCACCTTGACGTGCAGCCACAGTAATGTTGCGTGCATGTTTGGTGAATGCGGTGGAGCGTAGGCTGTCCATCTTATTTTTCTTTCCTTCAATATTATGAATACGACCCATTCATATCTCTCCTTAGGTTTAATTTATGCGCACTTTTTATTATAATGTTAGAGGTGGTGCATTTCAAGTATAGAAAGGGATGATTTTATGATCGCATTTGAAAAAATTTCTTGGCCACAATTCTTGGAAGATTGGAGGCATAGAAATGAGGAACGTTCAGAACAAGCCGTTGATGTATATGGCGACATCCGTTTACCAGAACGGGCAACTACAGGTGCGGCTGGGTATGACTTTTTTGCACCGTATGCATTTACGCTTCATCCGGGTGAACAGATTACAATTCTTACGGGTATTCGCGCATGTATGCCTAAAGATGTTGTGCTTTTTCTTGCTCCGCGTAGTGGACAAGGGATGCGTTATAAATTGCAACTCACAAATACAGTGGGCGTAATTGATAGCGATTATCAATACGCAGATAATGAAGGACATATTATGATTTCCTTGTTCAATGATCATCCTGACAAAAATAACGTGTTGAGTGTAAAAAAAGATCAAGCATTTGCGCAAGGAATTTTTCTTCCTTATCTTATTACTGATAACGACCAGGTGTATGCAAGTAGAAAAGGTGGTTTTGGAAGTACAGATGAAAAAACGCTTGACAATGAGTGAAAAATAAGATATAGTATCGGAGTGTCAAGGCGAAAAGGTTGACAGAGGTGCTGACATGTCATTTTCTATGGATTACAGAAATAGAATGATCTGTTTGTTTGACTGTTATGGTGAATTATTAACGGATAAACAAAGAACGTTGTTTCAATACTATTTTGATGATGACCTTTCTCTTGCTGAAATATCGGATTTGGTTGGCATCAGCCGCCAAGCGGTGCATAATAGCATTACACGATGTGAAGAAGCACTAGAAGATTTTGAGCAGGTACTTGGTATTTTTAAGCGTTCATGTGAGGTGGATGATGCGTTGGATAAGACGATATCTGCCATAGAGACCAGCTTAAATACGGGTGAATGGTCGTCAGATCAATTTGAAAATATATTGATACAACTAAAAAATACCAGAAAGGCTGATTAAACGTGGCACTTGACGGATTAAGCGAAAGACTACAAGAAGCCTTTGCCAAACTCAAAGGAAAAGGTAAAATCAGCGAACAAGACATTAAAGATGTGCTTCGCGAAGTGCGTGTGGCATTATTAGAAGCAGATGTTAACTATAAAGTTGTTAAAAATTTTGTAGGTAATATCAAAGATCGTGCCATGGGTGCTGATGTAATGGAGAGCTTGACACCTGGACAACAAGTTGTGAAAATTGTTCACGATGAATTGACTCAGCTCATGGGCGGAGAGACAAAAAAGATTACAATTAGCTCGAAGCCGCCAACAATCATTATGATGGTTGGGTTGCAAGGTTCTGGTAAAACGACGTCAACAGGAAAACTTGCATGCTATCTGAAAGAAAAGATGCATAAGCGTCCTCTTTTAGCTGCGTGTGATGTATATCGGCCAGCCGCTATTCAACAATTATCGGTATTAGGGAAACAACTTGATATTCCTGTTTTTGAAGAAGGTACAGAACGTTCTCCAATTGAGATTGCAAAAGATGCAGTAGCACATGCCAAAGCACATGGTAATGATGTAGTTATCATTGATACTGCTGGTCGATTGCATATTGACGAAGTTTTGATGCAAGAACTTGTCGCGATTAAAGAAGCTGTAGAACCGCATGAAATTTTATTGGTTGTTGATGCAATGACTGGTCAGGATGCGGTTAATGTTGCAGAACATTTTAATGATAATCTTGACATTACTGGTGTCGTCCTCACAAAGTTGGATGGCGACACAAGAGGTGGGGCTGCACTTTCTGTGAAAAGTGTAACCGGTAAGCCGATTAAGTTTACCGGGATGGGTGAAAAGCTAGATGCTTTGGAACCGTTTCATCCAGATCGAATGGCCTCACGTATTCTTGGAATGGGCGATATTTTAACGCTCATTGAAAAAGCTGAGGCAGAATTTGACCAAAAACAAGCTGCTGAGCTGCAAGAAAAGATAAAAACACAAACGTTCACATTAGAAGATTATCTTAGTCAAATGGATCAGCTTCAAGGAATGGGAGATCTCGAGTCGATGATCTCAATGATTCCGGGTGTAAGCAAGAAAATGCTAAAAAATGTAAAGCTTGATGCAAAGGACATGGATCATACAAGAGCTATTATTTTGTCGATGACTCCAGAAGAACGTCGTAACACAAAGATTATTAATGGTAGTCGCAGAAAACGCATTGCGGCAGGTTGCGGTTTAAAAGTTCAAGATGTTAATCGACTAATAAAACAATTTGAACAGTCTCAAGCATTTATGAAGCAATTTGGAGCCATGGCCAGTGGTAAAGGCGGGAAAAAAGGCCGTTTGCCATTTTTTGGCTTGAAATAAGTATCAATTAGAGGAGGTGAAATCATTGGCAACTAAAATCAGATTGAGAAGAATGGGTGCAAAGAAGAAACCTTTCTATCGTATTGTTGTTGCAGATAGCCGCTCTCCAAGAGATGGCCGCACCATCGAAGAAATTGGTTACTACAACCCAAATGTAAATCCTGCTGAAATTAAGGTTGACGTTGAAGCTGCTCAGAAATGGCTGGCTACCGGCGCACAGCCTTCTGATACTGTACGCAGCTTGCTCAAAAAAGCTGGTGTTCGCTAATTGATTTTATAAGAAATGGATGATTAGTATGGAAAACTTGGTTTTGCACATTGCAAAGTCGTTGGTTGATGACCCGGATTCCGTATCTGTTAAAATTGATGAAACACCAGAATCTGTGACTGTGCAACTTTCTGTTGCGCCAGATGATATGGGCAAAATTATCGGCAAACACGGGCGCATCGCCAATGCGATTCGTACGATCATGAAAGCCGTTGGCAACGTTCAACATAAAAAAGTTTATGTTGATATTGTTGAATGATGAGAAAATCCAGATTCGTTTGAGTCTGGATTTTTTGCTATGTTTATTTATCGAAGAAAAGAGGCTATAAAATGGAAGAATTGCAAATCCTTGGTAAAGTTTTTTTTAAGCAAATTGTTACTGATGGCTACAAGCAAAAAACCGCTGCAGAAATTCAAAAACAAATTGATGAGATTGATGAACAGTTAGCGGACTATGATAAAAAGATGAGCAAAACGATGACGGAATTGACATTGAAAGCGCATCCTCAAACAGAAGCCATTCGTTCTCAGCTTAATGCGGAACGTGAGAAGATTCTTCTCTATAAGGAACAGTTTAATAAAGCACTTGGCGCAGTTGATGATCTTGTGATGGGCAGTGAAGTGGATGCTGGTGATGGAGAATTTATTACTACTGTAAAGGTAGGCGATTCTTTCTCTGGTAATACAAAGTATGAATTGGTCATCGAAGATGACATTATAAAAGAAATTCGTCAGAAGTAAGCTATGGAAAAAACTAGAATAGGAAAGATTCTCAACGCTCATGGTGTTCGGGGAGAATTGAAAGTTGAACCGTTGACAGACAATCCTGAGCGATACAATTTGCTAGAACAAGTGTATCTAGAAGATCGAAAAAAGAAGTATACCCTTTATGATGTTGAGTCTGTGCGTTTTCATAAAGGAAATGTCTTGGTGAAACTTTCTGGAATCGATGATATGGATGCGGCGAAATCAGTGAAGAATCAGCATTTAGCCATCAATAAAAGTGACCGAATGCCATTGGAAGATGGTGCATATTATATTGATGATCTCATCGGATTAGAGGTTTATGAAGATGACAGAAAAATTGGCGTTTTAAAGGATGTTTTACAGCCGGGAGCTAATGATGTGTATGTTTTAGATAGTACAATCTATCCTGAGTTGTATATCCCGGCGTTAAAATCGGTGATTTTATCAGTTGATTTAGAGGCGAAGCGTATGGATGTAAAACTTCCGAAAGGACTTGTAGACTGATGGATATTAAGATTTTTTCGCTTTTTCCAGAAATGTTTCAAGGACCACTAACGACCAGCTTAATTGGTAAGGCTGTAGAAAAAGGAATATTAAAATTTGATATTATAAATTTCCGCGAATATGCGACAAATAAATTTAAACACGTTGATGATACGCCGTATGGTGGTGGGGTTGGAATGCTATTACAGCCTCAACCAATTGTAGATGCTTTGCGTGATAATATTCCACAAGATCAAAATATTCCTGTTATTTTAGTTTCGCCACAGGGAAAAGTATTTACGCAAGCTGAAGCTAATCGTTTGGCTCAGTATGATACATTAGCTTTTATTTGTGGTCACTATGAAGGCTTTGATGAACGCATTCGTGATTATGTTACTGATGAATATTCCATAGGTGATTATGTCTTAACTGGAGGCGAACTGCCAGCAATGGTCATGATTGACACAATTGCGCGGCTTCAGTCTGGAGTAATCAAAGAAAAGGCCTCCTTTGAAGATGATTCGTTTTATCAAGGATTATTAGAATATCCTCAATATACGAAACCTCGTGTTTTTGAGGGTAAAGAGGTGCCAGAGGTTCTTCTCAGTGGACACCACGCGAATATTGCTAGGTGGCAAAAAAAAGAAGCACTTCGAAGAACGCTGCAACGTCGCCCTGATTTGTTAAATTCATATGAGTTATCTTTGGAGGAAGAAAAACTGCTTGAAGAGATTTTTGCAGAGGAACCGACGTTAAGAGAATCGTATAAAAAATAATGAAAATGTCTGTGGCTTTTGCTGCAGACATTTTATTTTTACAATAATTTGAAGCAGCTTAATGTAAAGTTCTTGTCAAAAATGCTTCGCGTTTGGTATACTTACATACAAGTATCAGAGTAATCAAATACTGGATTTTCATTCACATATTGTAAGGGCAAGTAACCTGTTGTACATGTCGTTACAATATGTGAAATGTGATCTCCGTTTATTTTTATTATTGATACTAATTTATTTTTTGGAGGTCAACAATGACTGGTAATGTAAAATGGTTCAACAATGAAAAGGGCTACGGATTTATCACTATTGAAGATGGCGAAGATGTGTTTGTACACTTCTCTGCCATTCAGGGGGATGGGTTCAAGACGCTTGAAGAAGGTCAGGCTGTTGAGTTTGACGTGGTTTCAAGCGAACGTGGTGATCAAGCGGCTAACGTTGTCAAGCTTTGATGATGTCATGAGAAAATACCGGGCTGATAAGTCCGGTATTTTTATTTCTTTGTAACGATTTTAATAGTGCTTTGTGGGATAATAAGAATGTCGTTGAATGACAAAAATTTTATGAAAGGGAGAGAGCATGACGAAACTATTGATTAAAAAGTGCATATCATTATTAGTCATTGCCGTTGCTGTTTTGTTTTCTGTTCAAACTGTAATGGATGCGGAGCCGGCTGCAGCTGCAAATGTGTCCATCATTATTGATGGGCAAACCGTACCATCGGATGTGTCACCAACCATTATTAATGATCGTACGATGGTTCCAGTTCGTGTAATTGGTGAGTATTTAAATGCAACTGTAGTGTGGGATAATTCGACGCGGACTGCAACGATTACAAAGGGATCAACAACATTAAAGTTGACGGAAGGACAATACAGCTATACGTTGAATGGTACGTCAAATAGTTTAGATGTCCCAATTACCATTATCGGTGATCGTACAATGGCGCCATTGCGTGTAATTAGTGAAGCGCTAGGTGCAGGCGTGCTGTGGACAAATAACACGGTATACGTATCTTCATCTGGGACGGTTTTGATTCAGGTGAACCAAGTTGATGGCAATGTTGTTAACTTGCGTCAAGGTCCAAGTACAGATTATCCGGTTGTTGGTACTGTTACTAGTGGCACTTATCTTGAAATTATTGGTGTTGCGAGCAATGGCTGGTATCAAATTAAGACTGCAAATGGCGAAGATGCCTATATTACCAATGAGTACACGTCTTTATACTCTGGTAATAACGCGGGCTCCCCTGTAACGCCAACGCCAGATCCGGGTACATCGGAAGAGCAACCGTCAGCTGGAGACACCAATGGTACATTGTCAGTTGTCAATCGTACTTCTGGTACGGGGCAATCCAGTATAGCGTTTAATATTGGTAGTGGTACAGCGTCTGTTGTTAGCAATGATGGCAATCAAGTTGTTTTGCAAATTGATGGTGCGCACATTAACACGGGCACCTGGATGCCGGCTGAAAACCTTTCGCCATTTAATGGGTTTAAAGTTGAAAATTATGGCAGCAATGCTGTGCGTATGACGGCAAACGTAACCAACGAAGGGTACTTCAGATTAGACATTAATGGTAGTACGTTTACTGTGACTGCAGTAGCAAAACATAAAAATGGCACATTGGGTCTGAGTGGGAAAACGATTGTTGTTTCTGCTGGTCATGGGGTATATAGTACAGGTGGTGCTATTGACCGTGGCGCCGTTAGCACAGTTGATCCAAGCTTTGATGAAGTTGATTTCAATACTTATGTGGCGCAGAAATTGCGCGATAAACTTGAAACTGCTGGTGCAACAGTCATCATGATCCGTGAAGATGAAAATCCAATTAACATGACACTGTATCAGCGTTCTGTTATTGCAAATACGGCGAATGCGGATGCCTTTATTGAAATTCATGGTGACAGTGCTACTTCAACGGCAACTGGTATTGGTACCTGGATTTATACAGACAGTGCACGTTTAACCTCTTCGGCGCAAGTAGACATGCGAAATGAATTTGGATCTGTTATGAATGCGGCTATGGCAAGTGCAACAGGACAACCTGCCTATGTTAAATACGGTAACTTTTCTGTTTTGCGTGAAACCGAAATCCCTTGCGTGTTGATTGAATGCGGATTTTTGAGTAATCCACATGATGTGGCATTATTAAAAGATCCGGCTTACTGGGAAAAACTTGCACAGGGTATGTATAATGGTTTGTACAATTACTTTGCATATTAATTTCTTAGAACATGGCACAATTTGCCATGTTCTTTTTTATATTGGGCTCTGAATAGACATAAAAACCACTAGTTTTGATATGTCTTAAATAATTTGAAATGAGGGTACATTATAATAGCTGGCATTAAATAGGAGGTATCTTGCTTGTGTGAAACGGTTTTATTAAAATACATTGGGAAGGGGAGTGAATGAAGTGACACAAATTCTCATCATTGAGGATGACGATGATTTGCGTGAAGGGCTGACTTTTGCTTTTGAAATGGAAGGTTATATGGTTGAATCTGCTGCAACTAAGCATGACGGTCTTCACTTGGTGGGCAAAAAAGCGTGGTCATTGATTCTTTTAGATTGTAATTTGCCAGATGGAAATGGGTTTGAATTGGTACAAGAAATAAAAAAATATTCGGATGTTCCATTGTTTATGTTAACCGCGCGGAATACAGAAATGGATGAGGTGAAAGCACTTGAACTTGGTGTTGCGGATTTCATGTCCAAACCTTTTTCTTTGGCTGTATTAAAAGCACGTATACGAAGGATTCTTTCTGCTTCTCAACCGGATTATCGCTTAGCAAGTGGCGGTATTATGGTGGACAAAATGACGGGAAGCGTGAGCTGGAACGGCGAGACGATTTCTTTAACAAAGATCGAATATTGTCTTCTTGTTTATCTTATGGAAAACAGAGGGCAAGTATTGACAAAGGAGCAGATACTTGAGCGTGTTTGGGATCTGAAAGGCAACTTTGTAGATGATAATACGCTTGCGGTAACCGTGCGCCGTCTTCGAGCAAAAATTGAGGTGGATCCAAAACATCCAAAATTGATTCATACGGTTCATGGCATTGGCTACATTTGGAAGGATGGAAGTAAATGACAATGTTGTTGCTCGGCATTATAATTCTTGTGATGCTAGGCTTCATAGGGTATCTTTGGCGACGTAATCAGCAAATGTATCATGCCATAGATGTGATGTTGGACGAAGTTTTAGATGATGAAAAAATTACGGAATTAGATATTTGTGAAGGAGAAATTTCGGCCCTAGCGGCGAAGGCTAAACGGGTGCAGGAAAAAGTTGTGCTAAGTGTTTCTGAAGCTGAGAAGGAACGAGAAGCTGTAAAGCAGTTGATTTCAAATTTATCGCATCAAGTTAAAACGCCACTTTCTGTACTCGTTATGTACCAAGAAATGTTGAATGAGGAATCTTTGGATATAGAAACACGTATAGCATTTGGGGCAAAGATGAAAAAACAAGTGGATAAACTTGAATGGATTCTTGGTGCATTGTTTAAAATGGTAGAGCTGGAACAAAATGCAGTCGTATTTGATGCAGAGCCGCTGCTTTTGCGTCAAACTTTGATTGATGCTCTAGGTGCGGTGATGGACAAAATAGCAGCAAAAAACCAGTCTTTAAACATTCTGCCTTTTGATGATGTATTGGTATGGCATAATCGTAGATGGACGATAGAAGTGTTTATCAATTTACTTGAAAATGCCATTAAATATACGTCTCAAGGCGGAAAGATTACGATTAATGTTCAAACGATGGAAATGTATACGCAAATATCTATTTCGGATACAGGCTGTGGTATTCACGAAGAAGAAAGAACAGCCATTTTTCAACGTTTTTATCGTGGAAAAGATGTTGAACATGTAGAAGGTTCAGGATTGGGATTGGCCTTATCAAGACTGATTCTTTCACGTGAAAAAGGATATATTACTGTTGAGTCAAAATATGGTGAGGGAAGCACTTTTTCGGTATTCTTACAAAATTGTCATAATAATGATGTGGATTTGTCCTAAATTTGTAAGATTCAATTGGTATGATTTTCTTAAAACAAGTGAAAGGAGATTATTCCATGAATATCTTAGAAGTTCAGCATGTTCATAAATTTTATGGTGACAAAGAAAGCAAAATCCATGCTTTGAATGATGTTTGTTTATCGGTGAAGCAAGGTGAATTTGTTGCTATTGTGGGTACATCTGGTTCAGGCAAAAGTACGTTGTTAAATCTTATTGGTGGATTGGATGTGCCTGACGAAGGCTCTATTATGATACGTGACCATAACATTGCAGCACTAAGCCGCAAAGCATTGACTATTTTTAGACGCCGATATATTGGTTTCGTTTTTCAAAATTACAGCTTGATGCCAGTATTGAATGTTTATGATAATGTTGCATTGCCGGTGACATTTGATCGAGGAAAGCATGTGGATCATGATTATATACAGGTACTGTTGCAACAGCTGGGATTGTGGGAAAAACGCAAACGTTATCCGAATGAATTGTCAGGTGGACAGCAACAGCGTGTTGCGATTGCTCGTGCATTAGCCAATAAGCCTGCGCTTATTTTAGCAGATGAACCTACGGGAAACTTAGATTCTCGCACAACAGTAGATGTGATGGGCTTGCTCCAAGAGAGCAATCGGCTCTATAAGCAAACAATGCTTATGGTTACCCATAATGAAGCACTTGCTCAAGCATGTGATCGAATTATTCATATAGAAGACGGGCGTATCGTTCATATGACAGGTGGTGAATGATATGACTGTAGGAAAGTTGGCATTGGCTTATCTGAGCCATGAAAAGAAACAAACTTTGGCGTTATTTGTAGGTATTCTTTTGGCTGCATCTTTGCTTACAGGTATTGGTTCTTTGTTTTCTAGTGGATTAAATGCGGCGAAAGAAAATGCACGATTGGAATATGGGGATTGGCACTATAGTACACGATGCGACTTACCGTGGTATGATGCTTTTATAAGTGACCCAACGGGAGATGACTTTGATCTTCAATCATATGGTGTGGAGACCGTGCGAAAAGCTATTGAAGAACCGTTTGCAATACAATATGTGAGCGCTGATTCAGGCTATATGGAAATGATGGGACGTTCGTTGTTGAAAGGTAAAATGCCAGAATCCAATCATGAAGTTGCAATGGATAAGCAGACATTGCGAAATTTAGGTGTTTCGGCAGAATTAGGTAGTTCAGTCACGTTAGATGGTGAAACATTCACGCTCTGCGGCATTGTTGCAGAAATGCCGGAAAAATTGAGTGAACAGATGGGCAATTTCATGCAAGTGTTTGTTGGACCAAATTTGGACTATGGAAAAAACGGTCGTTTTATCTATTTAAAATTTGATGAGTCAAAGTCTGTGGCCGATCAGATGGCTGCTTTTGCTGATAAATATGGTATTGATGGCAGCGCTGTTGAACTAAACAAAGGTCTCTCAAGTTATGTGGGGGCGGACGCAGCCTCAATGACGCCAAAAGAAATTTTAGGAGCGCTGCAGGATCCGAGCCTTGGTATTCCATATGTTTGGGGCATGTTAAATGAAAATCAAGCGATGACTGAGGGGGCAGTGTTAGTTGCGTTAATCATCTTCGCAGGTTTTATTATTTACAGTATTTTTCAGGTTTCTGTACTGAAGCGCATGGAACAGTACAGTATCATGCAAACGCTGGGATTGACAGATGGTGGTATTTGGCGCCTGTTGTTATGTGAGTTGTTTCTTATTTTCGCTGTGGCCTATTCTATAGGATGTATCATGGGTAACATGATGGCAGCAGTTCTTTATAAATACGTAGGACGAATTTTTGTAACGCGCCATCTTACGTATCATGCTGGCATTGACACTTCACAGATTGCTGCCGAACAATCAGTTAGCAATATTCCTGATGCGGGTGCTTTTCAAGTAGATTGGTCTTTAATCGTTGGTACCGCCTTAGTGTTATCCGTGATTTTGATCGTTATATGCTCACTGTTGGTTCGTAAAATGAAACAGTTATCCTTGAGACAGATGATGGTTAATGATCAAGGAAAAAGAAGGCGTAATCGAAAAATGATGAGTTTGCATCGTGGAAGCCTAACTGGTGTGCTTACGAAGCGATTCATGTTTGAACGAAAAAGCACTTTTATAGGCGTTATGCTTTCTCTTGCTATAGGTGGTATTATTTTCTTGAGCGCAGCCTATGTGATAGACAACACTCGCACGAATAATTTATTAACTTTTGCAGCGGATGATGGATTGGGCTCGGATATTCAGTTGATTGAAGAAACAGGAGCTCTTTCTGAAACGATTCCGGATGATATTGTAGAGAGATTGCGAGTCTTAGAGGGCGTTGCAGAGGTACTGCCAGTAGGTTATCAATTGGGAGAAATCTCATTGCCTAATGGCATGTTTCACATGCCGAAGTATTATCCGGAAACAGCCAACGAAGAAGGCTTTGAACAAGATCCAGAGATTATGGAGCGTTATAATGGCATTATTGTTCAAACAGGAGAAGATGATTATCGGTTGAAAGTGAATATCTATGGCTATGATGATGCCATGCTTGCAGCGCTTAATGATTATCTTATTGATGGGACCATTGATCCTGACAAAATGAGAAAAGATAATAGTGTTATCGTGAAGACACTTAGTGATGGTCAAGGCAATACAGATGGTGTTGACTTTCTGGTGGGCGATGATCTCACCATAAAAACACCAAATGATCCGGAAGCGGAAGGAGAAGTTTTGAGATTTTTGGCTGATGATAATCAGTATCAGGAATCTGCTTTTACTACGGCAGCCATCGTCAGCCGACCTTTAGGTAAGGTTGAGACAACCATTGGTGATAATGGTGAATCGGTGGTTGATATTATTATGACCAATGAACAAATGGAAAAATATTTTGGTGTCAGCGGTTATCAAACAGTAAGTATTTCCTTAACAGACGATGCAGATCCTTTAGCAGTATCGGATGCCATAAGGGCGTTAACAGCAGATATATCTGGTTGTTTAATCCAAGATTATTCGGCACAGATTGCAGCTCAGAATATGTATCTGACGCAGCAAATGTTCTTTTTCTATGGCATTGCTTTTGTATTGCTGGCAATTAGTTTGCTCCATATCATGAATAGCATGCATTATTTGGTTGTGGAACGCCGTCGTGAATTTACTATTCTGCGTGCAATGGGTATTACTGATGCTGGATTTTTACGAATGATGGCAAAAGAAGGAATAAGATATGGCATATATGCAAGCCTTGCTATGCTCTTCGCCTTTATGCTTGTGCAAAAAGTGTTGTATTATTTTTTGGTGCATGTTTATTTGTATCTGCACCCAACAGCGATGATTTCAGGAAAATATTTTTTAATAATGATATGCCTGAATATTTTTGTGTGTATGTTTGCAATGCTGCTATCGGGCAAACAAGTGTTGCAGCGTTCAATAATACTTGAACAATAAGATAAGCAGCAATTATGAGTCACCGTATTTTTAAGCTGATTTATAAAAAAGATGAAAAAAACGTTAATTTTTTTTGTAATATGCTTGACAGAAGAGGAGTTCTTATCGTATAATACGTTTCGTTGACACGGCAAAAGACGAGTCAACGAAAGATGGCCAGTTGGAGAAGCGGCTTAACTCATCAGCCTTTCACGCTGACATTCACGGGTTCGAATCCCGTACTGGTCACCATGGACAATTAGCTCAGTTGGGAGAGCGTCTGCCTTACAAGCAGAGGGTCGGCGGT
>JAHZHI010000045.1:25894-59770 GCA_019420345.1 Peptococcaceae bacterium | reverse complement strand
AGTCGGTAGAGCAGAGGACTGAAAATCCTCGTGTCGCTGGTTCGATTCCGGCTCGAAGCATTCTTTTTTGCCCGAGGCAATGTGCCTCGGGTTTCTTTTTATATTTTTATAAACGCGACCTCATTTGCAAAAAAACAGCGGGCATCAAAAGTACCCAACTTTTGATGCCCGCTGTTTTTTTACTTTGTAAGCGGCGCTTTGAATAATGTCGTGGCTTCAAGATCGTTTGTTGCTTCGTGAACGCTTGCAAGGGGCTGCGTGTTTTCCAGATGAACAGCAGGCTGCTCAGTGGTCGGTGCAGAAACTTCGGCTGGTTCCGTTGCAGGCGCTGCAGCAGATTCAGCTGACATGTTTTCGCTTGCCGATTCTGATTGCGGTGCCTGCGCTGTAGCGGAAGCTTTCTGCATAGCTTCTTGAGCTTCAGCAGCTTCCTTGGTTTTTAATTGGAGTGCAGCCTGTGTATTGGTGAGCTCCTGACTTAAATGTTTCGCACGTTTATGGTTGGCGTAGGTGCGATACATAAAGTGGCCAAGAATCATGCATAACAAAAATTCTACGACAACGTTAATGAGAAGAAATTCTGTTTGCGTCAAGGTTCCATTAAATCCAAGAATATTTAGGAATACGCAGGCAACAGCGATAATGAGCGATAGGATGAAAATAAAAATACGCATCTGGTCTTGTCTCTCCTTTGGGAATATTATACAATGAATTGTAACTTGTATTGTACACGTTTTCTCATGATTTAACAAGAAGCGCGTGGTGAAGGGGGTTGCACGATGGAAAAGTTGCGCCGTGTAAAAAAAGAAAAAAAATTAACAGGCGTTTGTGCTGGTATGGCCAAGGCAATTGGCATTGATGTAAGCTATGTGCGTCTGGCATGGTTGGCTATGGCGCTGGTGCCGCCGTTTAATCATCTGATCGTTATTGTAGCGTATGCGCTTTTGGTGTGGATCGTTCCGGAAGCGGACTCTGATGCTGAGGACTATGTGGATGTGCAATAAAGAAAGCGGAGTCATCATTCTGGGGCATGGTAGTCGCTATCCACAAGGACGAGATGTGATCGTTCAAACTGCAGAACGTTTTCAAAAACAACATCCGGAGAGCATTGTTCGCTATGGCTTTGTCGAAATGTCTGAGCCGCGCTTGGAAACCGTTTTGGATGAATTGGTTTCTGAAAAGCTGAAAAGAATTATTGTGGTGCCGCTGTTTTTAGCGTTCGGCCATCATATTGCAAAAGATTTACCCGAGCGCATGCAACAGGCAGCGAAACGCCATCCGAATGTGAATCTTATCACAACGCAGCCCATCGGTGCAGATCCGTTATTATGTGATATTATTCAAGCGCGCATTGACGATAGCACTGCAGACTGTTAGAATGTAACAACACCTGTGAGTTTACTGACAGGTGGTTTTTTCTGCCTTCTTTTATGGAAAAAACCGTATTATTGAGATTGAACGTCTCATAATAATAAGCGCTACGCATAAATAATAAAAAATTCATTTATAAATTAGATTGATAAATCTTGTTTACGAAATGCTGCGAAGCTTGTATAAAAGTTGAAGATTGTGGGGGAGTTCTGCTATAATAAGGCTGGTGCAGCTTGTAATATGAAGAAAGTATGGGAATTTTGAGCCTCATATTAAGGAAAAATATCACAAGCTAATGGAGGAAGAAATGTTAAGATTTATTTCATCTGTCCGACTGGCGGTCATTTTGATCGCGGCGTTGGCTGGCTTGGCTGTGGCTGCGACAGTGTATGATCTGCCGGAAATGTATCAGTCTTGGCCGTTTCGTATCTTTTCGGCTGCGTTTTTTATCAATTTATTGACGTGCAGTGTGCAGTTGTGGCCAAAAGTGGCGCGCACACTTCGACGCAAGCCAGATAGTCTTGTTGGCAGTGAGCAGTCTTTGACAGCAAGCACACTGGATAAAGAAAGCTTTTTTCAGGAACTGAAAAAACAGCATTTTAAAACGCAATCCCATGAAACGGATGAAGGCGTATACATTATCGCTCGTCAGCATGTACCTGCGCTTTTTGCGTCACATATCCTTCATGTTGGATTACTGATCATTATTGTAGGTGCATTCCTTTCTAGTTTCGCCGTTACAGGTCAACTGATGCTTTATCCAGGAGAATCTCAACCATTGCCAGACGCCATCACAGAACGTGTTGGTGATGGGGTGATCACTGTTAATGATTTTACAACAGATTATGACGACAGTGGCGCTGTTGAAAACTGGGTAACCACTTTCGATCTCAGCTTGGGTGATGATCAAGTCGCAGAAAACGCGACAACACGCGTCAATCATCCCTATAAAGCACATGGATTGAGCATTTATCAGATGGCGTACCGCAATATGTATGTGGTTCACATTGCCGGAGATGAATCTGTAGCAGGTGATTATGCCATTCCAGAAAGTCAGCGCTTCCAATTAGGAGAAAATACCGTTGATATTGAACCAATGACGGATGATATTGCGCTGTTGTATATTTTTGATAAGGACAACAATGAAATTGGTTCTTATGCTTTCAAGGAAGGTTCTACCATCAATATTGATGATCAAACAACGATTGAATATATCCAGCCACTGTCTGCAACGGTGTTGGAATTTAAATACAGTCGTGCTATTCCGGTGATCTTTGCAGGCTTCATCGTTGCATCGCTGGGATCTTTGTTAATGCTGCTTGGCCGTTATGGCGAAGTCAATGCCTTTGTATCAAAAGAGGGCTTGGTCTCTCTGCGTGTTATCAATAAGAGTGTCTACCTGCGACGCAAACTGCGGAAAAAGTTTGGCATTTTGGAAGAGACACAGGAGGATGAAGAAAAGAAATGTTAGAAACCTTGCAACTGTATTTGATCTGGGCAATTATTGGCTCCTGTGTGGGCAGTTTCCTTCTGTTATTGCTTCATCGTAATAAGCTGCTGGAAACATCTGTGACGAAATGGCTTGCTGTTGTCACCTCGGTTATTGCTGTGGCAGCGCTTGTTACACGCATTA
Organism: Peptococcaceae bacterium; assembly: GCA_019420345.1. Classification (GTDB taxonomy): domain Bacteria; phylum Bacillota; class Peptococcia; order Peptococcales; family Peptococcaceae; genus UMGS1590. Next base: position 56,766 of record JAHZHI010000045.1, on the reverse strand, counting down.
TTGCTGTGGGACGCTTACCGTTCACAACAGGCCTGGATTTCGGCTTTTGGTTGTGTGCGTTGATGTTGATTATTTCTGCAGTCATCACCATTAAGCATAAAGTGCCGGTTGTTGGCTTTTTGATTTATCCGATTGCGGTGGGGCTTGGCATATGGATGACAAGCTTCAGCATGGAACAAACTGCAGTAGCACCAGCTTTGAGAAGTTACTGGCTGGACTTCCATGTATCGACAGCCATTATTTCTTATACGACATTCTTGTTTTCTTTTGTCTTTTCCATCATGATTTTAGTCGGTGGAAAAAAGAAATTTAAAAATCTGCCAGAGACGGAAGTCCTGAATGAATGGGCATATCGTGCCTGCATTATTGGCTTAGCTTTGCTGACCATTGTTATCATCACGGGTGCCGTTTGGGCGGAATATGCATGGGGATCTTTCTGGAGCTGGGATCCAAAAGAAACCTGGGCATTGATTACTTGGCTGATTTATGCAATGTACATTCATCTGCGCCTGCGTGGATGGTCAGAAACAAAAGTTGCATGGGTCAATGTCATTGGCTTGGTTGCGGTAATATTTACCTTATTTGGTGTAAGTTATTTATTGCCAGGTTTACATAGCTATATTCAATAAGTTTGGGGGGTCCTGTTTTTGTCAACTCGATTGAAAGAGGTCTTGCGAGCCCATGAAAAAGAGCTCCTAACTGGATGGTTCGAGCAAATGTTAAACTCTTACCCGGTGGAAGCAAGAAAATATTTTAAGAAAGTCAATAGCGATTTCACAAATCCTGTGGGCGCTAATTTATACCATTGTTTGGATAAACTGTTGCATACACTGTTATCTGACGCACCCAATGCAGATACGGTGAATGAAAACGTGCACATGATCTTGCGCATCAAAGCGGTGCAGGAAGTGCTGCCTAGCCAAGCAGTATCCTTTGTGCCAGCATTGAAGCAAGTCGTGGAGCAGGTTTGCGGCAAGGCGCTGCAAAGTGCCAATGTGTCAACGCAAGAATGGCTGGATTTTTACAGCGATCTTGACACCGTTGCACTTTATGCCTTCGACAGTTATAGCGAAAGTCGTGAATTGATTTACAAGATGCGTTTGGATCAAATCAGACAGACCAACGACATCTTGGTCAGGGCCGATCTTGTAGATAAGGCACTTGATATGCAAGATTTTATGCAATGTAGCAGTTCACTTGATGTTGATCAGGAAGATGCCTGTGCGTCAGAAGCCTGTGCATCCTGCCCAAGTCAATGTCAGGTCAACATAGAAAAAGGGGTGTAATGAAATGGCAAAACTTCCAAAACCTGCGGAGCTGCTGGACATCAGTTATAACCCGCCAAAAACTTCTTGGATGGAAACACCTGTGGAGTTTAAAGAAGGGATGTACTGTCACGCCGGTAAACCGGAAAGTGCAGCAAATGTCAGCCTCCCAAACGCTCGTGAGTGGCGTGTGCCGGATGAAGATTGGCAGCTGCCTGAAGACTGGCAGAAAATCATTCTTCAAGGGTTGCATGATCGTCTCGATCGTTTCCGCTCTCTGAAAATCTTCATGGATTGCTGTGTTCGCTGTGGTGCGTGTGCGGACAAATGTCACTTCTTCTTAGGAAGCGGCGATCCAAAGAACATGCCAGTGCTTCGTGCAGAACTTCTGCGCAGTGTGTATCGTAAAGAATACACGTTGGCTGGTAAACTGATGGGCAAGATGGTTGGTGCGCGTGAACTCACCGAAGATGTACTGAGAGAATGGTTCTACTATTTCTTCCAGTGCTCTGAATGCCGTCGCTGCTCAGTATTCTGCCCATACGGCATTGATACGGCTGAAATCACCATGCTCGTTCGCGAGTTGTTGAACCTTGTTGGTCTCAACATTGACTGGGTTATCACACCAGTATCCAACTGCTTCTCAAAAGGGAATCACTTGGGCATTCAGCCACACGGGATTGTCGACAGCTATGATATGATGCTCGATGACATCGAGGATATCACTGGCGTTCGTCTCGATCTCACTTACAACAGAAAAGGCGCAGAAATTCTTTATGTGCCACCATCTGGGGACATTTTCGCGACCCCTGGTAACTACACTTTGATGGGTCAGTTGATGCTGTTCCATGAATTGGGCTTAGACTACACCGTTAGTACCTTCAACTCTGAAGGTGGTAACTTCGGTCTCTTCACATCCAATGAAATGATGAAGCGTTTGAATCAGAAGATTTACGCAGAAGCAAAACGCCTTGGCGTTAAGTTCATCATTGGTGGGGAATGCGGCCACATGTGGCGTGTGATCCACCAGTACATGGATACCATGAATGGTCCAGCGGACTTCCTTGAAGTACCAAAGAACCCAATTACTGGTACCGTATTTGAGAATGCACGTTCTACAAAAATGATCCATGTTACTGAGTTTACTGCTGATATTATCCGTCATAATAAGATCAAACTCGATCCATCAAGAAATGCCGGGATCATTGCAACCTATCATGATTCCTGCAACCCTTCCCGTGCTATGGGTCTGCTTGATGAACCACGTTACATTCTCGATCATTGCGTTGAATGGTATGAAATGCCGGAAGATACCATCCGCGAAAAAACCTTCTGCTGCGGTTCCGGTTCCGGTTTGAACGCAGAAGAAGATATGGAACTGCGTATGCGCGGTGGTTTCCCTCGTGCCAACGCTGTGAAGTATGTCAACAAAAAATATGGTGTTAATATGCTCTCCTGCGTATGCGCCATTGACCGTGCAGCTTTGCCACCACTCATGCGTTATTGGGTACCAGGTGTTGAAGTCTGCGGGGTACACGAACTTTTAGGGAATGCCTTGGTTATGAAGGGTGAAAAACCTGATCGCACTGAAAACCTGCGTTTCGAACCATTGCAGAACCAGGAATCTTAAGGAGGTTGGTGTAAATGCGTAATAAAACAAACATCGTTGTTGGTGTGCTTGTATTTTTACTGGTCGTCACCTCTCCAATTTGGTTGAATCTTGGCAAGAGTGCCTCGGCTAGCGAAGTAGAAGTTAGTCTTGATACGCCAGCCATCAATGCGCTGCCTGAAGATCAGAGAAAGTGCATTTATGATACCGATTACATGCTTGAAAACCACATGGAAATCTTACATCAGTGGAAGGTTCAAGTTGTTCGTGATGACAACCGTACCTTGGTAACTCCTGATGGCCGTGAATTTGAAATGAGCCTTCAGAATACCTGCCTGCAATGTCATTCCAATTATGAAGATTTCTGCCAGAAGTGCCATGATGCCAATGGTGTAAATCCAAATTGCTGGACATGCCATACCAATTCTTCCACAGAATATGGTGATGCAGTTACTGCTTCCGAAGACGTTGATGTAACGACCAATGAGGAGGTGGCAAACTAATGGAAAATATGTCCAGACGTAAATTCTTGAAATTGGGTGCGCTGTCTGCTGGCCTTGTTACTCTTGCCGGCTGCGCGACCATCAAGAATACGCCAATTGGCGGTGGTACTTTTGAAAAGTCCACCAAAGAAAAAGCAGTTGGCAAGTGGGGTATGTTCATTGACATGGAAAAAGTTGATGACATCGATGCCATTGCAAAAATTTGCCATACTGAACACAACGTTCCAGACATTCCTGATACTCGTCATGAAGTAAAGTGGATCTGGGCAGAACCATTCTCTGCACTGTTCCATGATATCACGCATGAAGGGCTGCAGGAAAAATACACGGATACGCCTTTTGTTGCTACCTGCAACCATTGCCGTAAACCAGTCTGCGTAAAGGTTTGCCCAACACAGGCAACTTTCCAGACTGAAAGCGGGATTACCCTGCAGGATATGCACCGCTGCATTGGCTGCCGTAACTGCATGGCTGCTTGCCCTTATGGCAGCCGTAGCTTCAACTTTGTGGAACCTCGTGACTACCTCGATTACATCAATCCAGCATACCCTACCCGTATGAAGGGCGTCGTTGAAAAATGCGATTTCTGCTACGACAGACTTTCTAAGGGTCAAATGCCACTTTGCGCAGAAAACAGCGAAGGCATTGTAGTAGGTGATTTGGATAATGACAGCTCTGAAATCTCTAAGTTAATCAAAGAGAACATGACCATTGTACGTGGTGAAAGTTATGGCACCCAGCCATGCTGCTACTACAAGGTAAGTTTAGCAGAGGGGGAGGCGTAAACAATGATTGAAAAAACATTTGTCAAACGCAGCGGCCCGAAATATTGGGCGTGGATTCTTTTCCTCGTAGCACTTATCGTGATCGGTTTTGCTGCTTATATCTATCAGATGACCGTCGGTTTCCAGGTAACTGGGATGAGCCGTGACATCTCCTGGGGTCTCTATATCGGGCATTTGACCTTCTTCGTTGGGGTCGCCGCCGGGGGTGTCATGATCGTTCTGCCATACTATTTCCATGATGCTAAGGCTTATGGTCGTATCACTGTTATCGGGGAATTCCTGGCAATCGCAGCCATCATCATGGCGCTGCTCTTCGTCGTTGTCGACGTTGGTGTGCCAACCAAGTTGTTCAACGTATACATTTACTGGACACCAAAGTCCATGCTTTGCTGGGACTCTGTCGTTCTTCCTACCTACCTGATTCTGAACATCATTGTTGGGTATCAGGTGCTTCAGGCAGAAAACAAAGGGTTGCATTATAAGAAGTGGGTAAAAGTACTGGCTATGATTTCCGTACCAGTTGCATTCTCTATCCACATTGTTACCGCGTTCCTGTATTCTGGTCTGCCAAGCCGTCACTACTTCCTGACTGCTGTGCTGCCAGCCAAGTTCCTTGCGAGCGCTTTTGCAACCGGTCCTGCACTGATCATTCTGATCTGCTTCCTGCTGAAGAAGCTGACTGGCTTTGATGCTGGCGAAAAAGCAATCAAAATGCTGTCCACCACTGCCATCTATGCGTACATTGCTACCATGATCATGATGGCTGGTGAATTCTTCACCGCATACTATTCTGGTGTACCTGCCCATAAGGTTGCATTGACCTATCTCTTTGCAGGTTATGAAGGACACGACGAATTCGTACCACTGATGATGTTCTTCGTGGTTTGCGTTGTCGTAACCCTCGTGTTGCTCCTGCCAACCAAATTCCGTTATAACAAACCAACCATGATCATCGGCTGCATCGCACTCTTCCTGTCGATGTACATTGAAAAAGGTCTGACCTTCGTTATCGGCGGTCTCTCTGAAAACCCATTCGGTGAAATCGTTGACTACATTCCTGGCAAGATCGAAATCATGGTCATCATTGGTATCTTTGCAATCGGTCTTCTGATCCTGAGCCTCCTGCTCAAGATGGTTACTGTTGTTAAGTACGACAACGATGAAGGTGCATTCCATGATAAACCAGACCGCACCCGTCTCGCTTATCGTCTTAACGAAGAAGCTGGCACTTATGTAGACACCCGTCCACAGCCAGAACCAGAGCCAGAAGAAGCGCCTGCTGAAGATGATGCCGAGGCTGAACCGGCCAAAGCCTAACGACTACCAAAAGAAAGTGAGGAAATAACAATGGGATTTATTGTTGCTATTGTCATTGTCGCTGCGATACTGGCAATCACTTACGTTGGGGTAGCCGTTGCAGGTTTGAATGTATTCTTCGGGATTATTCTTCCATATATTGCAATTGCCGTCTTTATCGTAGGTGTTGTTTGCCGCATTATTAAATGGGCAAAGTCACCAGTACCATTCAACATTGTAACGACCTGTGGTCAGGAAAAGTCTTTGGATTTTATCAAAACCAATCCAATTGACAACCCAACCACCCGTGCTGGTGTGGTCGTTCGTATGATTTTAGAGGTAACCGTATTCCGTTCCCTCTTCCGCAACAGCAAAGCAGAACTGACTGAAGATGGAGACATCAAGTATCAGTGGGAAAAATGGCTGTGGATTTTTGCACTGCTGTTCCACTGGGGCATGTTCTTCACCCTGTTGCGCCACTTCCGCTTCTTTACTGCTAACGTACCAGCTTGGGTAGGCTGGATTGAAAATGTCGACGGTGTATTCATGGTCGATTTGCATCCAATCTATCTGACCGGCTTCATGATGGTCGGTGGGCTCGTATTGCTCCTGCTCCGCCGTCTCTACATCGGCAAAGTACGTTACATCAGCTTGCTGAACGACTACTTCCCACTCTGCCTGCTGATCGGCATTGGCGTGATGGGGATGGTTATGCGTTACACCGACTTTGGTCATGTCAACATCAATGCTGTTGGTGATTTGATGGTATCTCTCGTGACCTTCCATCCAGCACTGCCAGCAGAACCAATCGGTGTTGCATTCTACATGCACCTTGCACTCGTTTGCACGCTTTTGATCTACTTCCCAATGGGCAAACTCATGCATGCTATTGGTATCTTCATGAGCCCAACCCGTAACATGATCAACAACAGCCGTGCAAAACGTCACGTCAACCCATGGAACCCAGTTGTCGAATTCCACTACTACAGTGATTACGAAGACGAGTTCCGTGAAAAGATGGTGAAGGTTGGCTTGCCAGTCGATAAGACGATTGAAGAAGCTGCCGCTGAAAAAGCGGAAAAAGAAGCTGCGCTCAAAGCTGAGCTTGGCATCTAACAAAAATCAAAACAGAGTGACCATATGGCCACTCTGTTTTTTTGTGCAGAATCAAGTGAATAGAAAAAGTGCAAGGTCGTTCCCTGAAAAAGGGAGCGCCTTGCTCTTTTTTAGTAAGCACCGTTAGTCTTTCACGAGCGGTACAAATTCAAAGGTGCGGCAGTCGACGAGGCCGCGGTTGGTGAGGCGTAAGTCTGGCAGGCAGGCGAGTGGGATCAGGGCCATCGTCATAAATGGGGATGGCATATCGCAGCCAATGGCTTTCCAGGCCGATTCAAGCTGTGCAACCGTATCAGCCATGGCCTCAGCAGATTTGTCATTCATGAGGCCGGCAATTGGCAGCTCAACGAGGCCGAGCACCTTGCCGTCCTGCACGGCAACCATACCGCCGCCGCATTGGATCAGGGTGTTGGCGGCCAGCGCCATGTCTTCATCGTTGGTGCCGACAACAAGGAGATTGTGGGCATCATGCGCAACGGTCGACGCCATGGCGCCGCGTTTGATGCCAAAGCCCATGACGAATCCTGCGCCCTTGGTGCCGGTTTCGTGGTGACGTTCGAGAACGAAGGTTTTCAAGACGTCCTGTGTGGTGTCGCTTTCGAGGCAACCGTCCTTGACGGTGAGATCCACGAAGCGTTCGATATCGCCGACGCGTGCAGGGATGACTTCTATGGCGCGTACGGTGACCTGCTCCTTTCCTTCTGGCGCAGCGATCTTGAATGCATCAGCGGTGACATTGTCTTTGAGATGAACACTGTGCAGCGCCCAATCAGGATAGGTGTATGGCGCAAAGTCTTTGGTCATTTTGCCGTTGAGTGCGACGGTTTCACCATCGATGATGGTGCGGGTGACTTCAAAGGTGGTGAGATCCTTCAGGAATACGATGTCGGCGCATTTGCTTGGCGCGATGGAGCCGAGATCCTGTTCCATGCGGTAGCACTGGGCGGTGTTGATGGTTGCCATACGAATGGCGGTGATTGGATCAAAGCCGTTTTCCACAGCAATGCGCAAAATGTAGTCCATGTGACCGTTGGCCACCAATGTGTGTGGATGGGTGTCGTCGCTGACCAGGCAGGCGAAGCGTGCATCAATGTTGTTTTCGGTGATAGCCTTGGCAATCACTGGAAGATCCTGCCATGCGCTGCCCATGCGGAGCTGTGCGTACATGCCCAGGCGCATCTTAGCGATGATGTCTTCTGGACGGGTGGACTCATGGCAGCAGCATACGCCGCTGGCAATGTAAGCGTTAAGTCCTGCGCCGGTGTCAGGCAGAGAGTAGTGCCCAGTGACGACCTTGTCGGCTTTGAGTGTCGCATCAACGATGCCGTGGGCATGGTCGTCCGAGGCAAGGATGCCAGGAAAATTCATCATTTCGCCAAGGCCGACGATGTCGTCCCACTGCATGGTTTCGGCCACGTCTTCCGGACCAACAAAACTGCCGGTGTCTTCAAACCCAGGCACAGCTGGCACGCAGGATGGAGTCACAAACATGGTTTTAAGCGGTGTGCGCTTAGAATCTTCGATCATGCAGCGCACGCCTTTGAGACCCAGCACGTTGCAGATTTCATGAGGATCGGGGTAAATGCCGATGGTGCCGTGAGGGATGACGGCTTTGGCGTATTCGCCAACGCTGAGCATTGAGGATTCAATGTGGATGTGCCCATCGAGAAACCCAGGCGCCACATATTGGCCTTCGGCGTCGATGATTTCGGTGTCAGGGCCAATGCAGGCTGTGGCATCGCCAACGAGCGCGATGCGGCCTTCTTTGATGGCAATATCAAGACCGTCCAGAATTTCGGCAGTGCAGACGTTGACGAGGCGGCCGCCGCGGATCACGGTATCAGCAGGCGTGCGGCCCATGGCAACATCGGCGAGCGTTTTGGTGACTTCCCATAATGGGCGTTTGCAAAAATGATTGATCATAGTAAACTCCTTCTCATTTTAATGATAAAGTGTAAAATGGTTGCGGTTGAAATCGAGGAGGCCTTCATCGCGCATCTTTGACAGTTCATTGGACATAGCACTGCGGTCCACAGAAAGATAGTCAGCAAGTTGCTGGCGATTAAAAGGAATGGTGAAGCTGGCGCTGTTGGCGCGCTGGCTTTCGGCGCTAAGATAAGAGTTGAGCTTGGCGCGCGTGGTGCGCATTGACAAGTGTCCAAGTTTTCCCATGAGCTGACGATTTTTTTCAGCCAGCACATAGAACAAGTTTTGTACCACAAGCGCATGAAATGGGCAGGCGTTGGAACAGACGGTAAGCATCTTGCGCGCTGCAAAGAGCGCAACGATGCTGTCGGTGACAGCTACCACATCAGCCTGCATGGGACCGCTTGTTGGCGCAATATAGGCTTCGCCGAAAATATCGCCGGCTGTCAGGTCACCGATGATGGTATGATTGCCCCAGTAATCATCGGTTTGGATGTGCAGTTTTCCGTCCAGCACCAATGCGATCTGTGAAAGGTCGTCGCCTTGACGAAAAATGGCTTCGCCCTTGGCATAGGTGAGCACCTGTGTCTGCAGACAACCGAGCATGCTGCTGAGATCGTTAAGATCGATGCCTTGAAACAATGCTGTGCTTTGAAGAAAGAGCAACGTCTCTTTTTTCATAAAATAACCGCCTTTCGTTGGAAAACCAACAGATTTCATGTCACCATCGTATTATACTGTGATCAAGAAATCAAGAGCAGGATGTTATTGTTTAGAGGAGGACCCACATGATCAGACGCATCATCAAAATTGACGAAGAAAAATGCAATGGCTGCGGTGCTTGCGCCACCGCCTGCCATGAAGGTGCCATTGACATGATCAATGGCAAAGCTGTGCTGACCCGTGAAAATTACTGCGATGGCCTTGGCGATTGCCTGCCGAATTGCCCAACAGGTGCCATCACTTTTGAAGAACGTGAGGCACCAGCTTATGATGAAGCCGCGGTGAAAGCCGCACAGGCTGCCAAGGCTGCAAAAGCTTCTGCCTGTGGCTGCCCTGGCGAACAGGCAAAAACCATCGCCTGCCCAAGCACAGCAGAGCCGCAGGCAATGAGTGCACAGCCAAGTCAGCTGCGCCAGTGGCCAGTACAGATCAAGCTGGTACCAGTGAATGCGCCTTATTTCGATGGCGCCAAGCTGCTCATTGCAGCAGACTGCACGGCTTATGCCTATGGCAATTTCCATCAGGAATTTATTCGTAACCATGTGACGCTCATTGGCTGCCCAAAACTGGATGCCACCGATTACAGTGAAAAACTGACGCAGATTCTTGCACAAAATGACATCAAGAGCATCACCGTGACGCGTATGGAAGTGCCTTGCTGCGGCGGCATGGAACATGCTGTGAAACAGGCGCTCATCAACAGCGGCAAGATGATTCCATGGCAAGTGGTTACCATTTCTGCCGATGGCAGAATTCTAGATAAATAATTGTTAGAGATGTTTGAACAACGAAAGGAGACCCAATATGTTTTGTTTTCAATGTGAACAAACCGCAGGCGGCAAAGGCTGCACAGGTTGTGCAGGTGTCTGCGGAAAGAAAGCCGATACCGCCGATTATCAGGATGCGCTCACAGGTGCGCTGATCGCTCTCGCGCAAGCAGCTGAAAAGAACCCTGCTGCCATCAGTGACACCACCCACCAGCTTGTTCTGGACGGTCTTTTTACCACCATCACCAACGTTAACTTCAACAACGACACCATTCAGGCTTTGACCGCACGCATCGAAGCAGAAAAGAAAGCCCTTGGCGGCGCAGATCTGCCAGACTATGATTTGCAGACCGTGTGGAATGGCGACGAAGACATTCGCTCCCTGAAATCCTTGATCCTCTTTGGCATCAAAGGGATGGCAGCCTACGCTTACCATGCACACGTGCTTGGATATGATGACGCCACGGTTCAGAACTTCTTCTACAAGGCACTGGCTGCCATTGGCCATGACGATTGGGGCATGGATGAATTGCTGCCAATCGTTCTCGAAGTGGGTGAAGTCAACCTTACCTGCATGGCGTTGCTCGATCAGGCCAACACGGAAACCTACGGCCATCCAGCGCCAGCAGATGTGACCCTGACCGTTGAGAAAGGGCCATTCATTGTTGTCACTGGGCACGACCTCTATGACCTCAAGCAGCTTCTGGAACAGACCAAGGACAAAGGCATCAATATTTACACCCATGGTGAAATGCTGCCAGCGCACGCTTACCCAGAACTGAGAAAATATCCACACCTCAAAGGCAATTTTGGGACGGCATGGCAAAATCAGCAAAAAGAATTCGATGGCATTCCAGCCCCAATTCTGTATACCACCAACTGCCTGATGCCAACACGCGCCAGCTACAGCGATCGAGTGTTTACCACCGAAGTGGTGTCCTATCCAGATGCCGTGCATATTGGTGACGACAAAGACTTCACGCCTGTCATCGAAAAAGCGCTGGAACTGGGCGGCTATGCAGAAGATCAGCACTTCACCGGCATCAACGGCGGCGATCATGTGTTGACCGGTTTTGGCCGCAATACGGTGCTGTCTGTTGCCGATAAAGTGGTCGACGCGGTGAAAGCTGGTCAGATCAGCCACTTCTTCCTCGTTGCTGGCTGCGACGGTGCAAAGCCTGGCCGCAACTACTACACCGATTTTGTCAAGCAGACCCCTGCGGATAGTGTCGTGCTGACGCTTGCCTGCGGCAAATACCGTTTCAATGACCTTGACCTTGGCACCATTGGTGATCTGCCACGTCTCATGGATATGGGCCAGTGCAACGATGCTTACAGCGCCATTCAGGTAGCAGTGGCATTGGCCAACGCTTTTGACTGCGGTGTCAATGACCTGCCATTGTCCATGGTTCTTTCCTGGTACGAACAGAAAGCTGTCTGCATTTTGCTGACACTGCTCTATCTTGGCATCAAAAACATCTATCTTGGGCCATCCCTGCCTGCTTTCGTATCACCAAATGTGTTGAACTTCCTCGTTGAAAATTACAATATCTCTCCAATCTCCACGCCAGAAGAAGATCTCAAGAAGATTCTCGGCTAAAGAGATGAAAAATCGCCAGTCTCCCATTGATGAGACTGGCGATTTTTTGTTGGCAGAATTTTTCTGTCAGCGATGTGTTGTTGCAATTTATTATAATAAAACGAAAATTTTACGTTGACAATGGACGGCCTCTCGTGATAGAGTATAGAAAATTTCAAATACACTAAACCGTTGAAGCGGAGATAACGGCGATGATGCCTGTACAGAGAACCCGTGTTGCTGAGAGTCGGGTGAGAAACAAGTTGTCAAATGGACCGCTGAGGGTGCAGTCAAATGCGCAGCACGCTGCGCAGAGTATTCTGCAACGTGGGGGCATACGTCAGTTGCCGGGGGTATGATGGTACCTCGCTAAGGGCGCGCGTCAAGCGCGAAATCAAGGTGGCACCGCGGATCATTGTATGCATTCGTCCTTGACAGAAGTTTTTCTGTCAAGGGCGTTTTTTTATTCCCTCGGCAGAGCACACACATCATTTTTAGGAGGGAACCCATGAATATTACACCAAGTTTGGAAGAAGCACTGGCGTTTGTGGAGGACGAACGCTACAGCGTGCTGCCGTTGTCCTGTGAGATGCTGGCAGATCGGCTGACGCCGATTCAAGCGCTGAAGATCCTGAAAAATGTTTCTACCCATTGCTATTTGCTGGAATCGGTCACGGAGCGCGAACGCTGGGGCCGTTATACCTTTCTGGGCTACGAGCCCAAGATGGCCGTCAGCTGTGTGGACGGCGCAGCCGAGGTCGATGGTGTCCGTTACGAGACCGACGATCCCGAAGCGCTGCTGCGGCAGATTTTGAGCGCCTACCGCAGCCCGCGGCTCGCCCATCTGCCATCGTTTACAGGCGGATTGGTAGGTTATTTTTCCTATGACTACATTGCTTACAGCGAGCCGACGCTGCGCCAGGGCGTCAGGGATGAGGAAGGGTTCAAAGATGTGGACCTGATGCTTTTTGATCAGGTCATTGCCTTTGACCATTTCCGCCAGAAGATCATCCTCATTGCCAATATGCGCCTGGCCGATGGTGCCGTGGGTTACAACCGCGCGGCTTTGGCCCTGCAGCAGATGCGCGACCTGCTTGTGCAGGGTGCGCCGTGTCAGGAAGAACAGGGGCGTCTGCTGGGGCCCGTCGAACCACTCTTTGATCAGGCGGCCTACTGCGCCATGGTGGAGAAGGCCAAGCGCCATATCATCGAAGGGGACATTTTTCAAATTGTCTTGTCCAATCGCCTCAGCGCACCGTTTTCGGGCAGCCTGCTCAACACCTACCGCATGCTGCGAACACTGAACCCATCACCGTACATGTTTTATTTCTCTGGAACCGACGTGGAAGTGGCCGGTGCGTCGCCGGAGACTTTGGTTAAACTCGAGGATGGGGTATTATACACCTTCCCGCTTGCCGGCACGCGGCCGCGCGGCGCCACAGAGGAAGAGGACAAAGCCTTTGAACAGTCGCTGCTGAAGGATGAAAAAGAACTGGCGGAGCACAACATGCTCGTGGACCTTGGCCGCAATGACCTCGGCAAGGTCAGCAAATTTGGCAGCGTCGAAGTCACAGCCTTTCACACCATCGAGCGCTACTCGCATGTCATGCACATCGGTTCCACAGTGCGCGGCGAGCTGCGCGACGACTGCGACGCGCTGGATGCCATTCGTGCCGTTTTGCCGGCTGGCACCCTCTCAGGCGCGCCAAAGATTCGCGCCTGTCAGTTGATCGCCGAGCTGGAGAACAACAAGCGCGGCATCTATGGCGGCGCCATCGGCTACATCGATTTTTCCGGCAACATGGATACCTGCATCGCCATTCGCCTGGCCTATAAAAAGAACGGCCGCGTGTTCATCCGCAGCGGTGCCGGCATTGTGGCCGATTCCCAGCCCGAAAAAGAATACGAAGAATGCATCAACAAGGCAGCGGCCGTGGTCAAGGCCCTGCAGCAAGCAGAGGAGGTGGCAGAATGATTCTTCTCGTCGACAACTATGACAGCTTTTCCTACAACCTGTATCAAATGATTGGCGCCCTGAATGCGGACATTCGCGTGGTGCGCAACGACGCCCTGAGCGTAGACGAGGTGGCAGCCTTGGCACCTTCCCACATCATTCTTTCACCTGGCCCAGGGCGCCCGGAAGAGGCGGGCATCTGCATCGAGCTTGTCCGGCAATTGGGGGCGTCGATCCCGCTGCTCGGCGTCTGCCTCGGTCATCAGGCGATTGCCGCCGCCTTTGGTGCCACCGTTACCTATGCGCAGCGCCTCATGCATGGCAAACAGTCTCTCGTGCAGTTTGACACCGACAGTCCACTGTTCGCAGGGCTGCCAAAGGCGGCACCCGTGGCACGCTATCATTCTCTGGCAGTCGCTGCAGACACACTGCCCGACGCACTGATGCCGGTGGCGCAGACCATGGATGGCGCCGCTGAAGTGATGGCGCTTCAGCATGTGGACTACCCAATCTATGGCGTGCAGTATCATCCCGAATCCATCATGACACCGGACGGCGCCGCCATGTTGAAAAATTTTCTTGCAGTAAGGAGCGATGCACAATGATCAAAGAAGCCATCGTAAAGATCGTTAATAAAAAAGACCTGACCTATGATGAAGCCTATGCGGTGATGAACGAAATCATGAGCGGCGAGACCACCGCGACCCAAAACGCGGCGTTTTTATCGGCCCTTTCGACCAAAAGCGCAAAGGCCGAAACCATCGATGAAATTGCTGGCTGTGCCGCCGCCATGCGCGCCCACACGATGAAGGTGGACACAGGCATGGATGTGCTCGAAATTGTCGGCACCGGCGGCGACAATGCTGGCAGCTTCAACATCTCAACGACCTCGGCGTTTGTCATCGCCGCTGGTGGCGTCAAGGTGGCGAAGCACGGCAACCGCGCAGCGTCGTCGAAATGCGGCGCTGCCGACTGCCTGGAAGCCCTGGGCGCCGCCATTGAGCAAGAGCCTGACAACTGCCGCCAGCTTCTCTCTGAGGTGGGCATGTGCTTCTTCTTTGCACAGAAATACCATCGCTCGATGAAATACGTTGGTGCCATTCGCAAAGAGCTGGGCTTCCGCACCGTGTTCAACATTCTCGGCCCTCTGACCAATCCGGCCAATCCGCGCTTGCAGCTACTCGGTGTCTATGATGAATACCTTGTTGAGCCGCTGGCTCAGGTGCTGATGAGCTTGGGCGTGGAGCGCGGCATGGTGGTCTATGGTCAGGACAAGCTGGATGAGATCTCCATGAGCGCACCAACCACGGTCTGTGAGTTCAAGGATGGCTGGATCAAAAATTACACCATTGCGCCGGAAGACTTTGGCTTCGCACGCTGCGACAAAGCCGACCTCCTCGGCGGTTCACCGGAAGAAAACGCGGCCATCACCCGTGACATTCTTGCCGGTGCGCCAGGCCACAAGCGCCATGCAGTGCTGTTGAACGCTGGTGCGGCCCTTTGCATCGGCGGCAAGGCAAACACCATTGCCGAAGGCGTGGAGCTGGCGGCCCAGCTGATTGACAGCGGCGCGGCACAAGCCGTGATGCACCGCTTCATTGACGAAAGCCGCCGCCTGGAGGTGAGCGCATGACCATTCTTGATACCCTTGCCGCCCATGCTGCCCAGCGGGCAGAAGCGGCAAAGCAGACGCTGCCTGCGGATGTGCTGCAGGCGAGGGCACAGGCGCTGCCGAAAGGCGATTTTGCCTTTGAACGTGCCCTCGCTGGCGAGGACCTCGCCTTCATCTGCGAGTGCAAGAAGGCGTCACCGTCACGCGGTGTCATCGCTGAGGATTATCCCTATCTCGACATTGCCAAGGCGTACGAAGCGGCTGGCGCAGCAGCCATCTCAGTGCTCACCGAGCCGCGCTGGTTCCTCGGGGCGGACGGCCACCTGGCCGACATCGCCAGTCAGGTGACGTTGCCCTGCCTGCGCAAAGATTTCCTTGTCGATCGTTACATGATTGACGAAGCCAAGTGCCTCGGTGCCTCGGCGGTGCTCTTGATTGCAGCCATTCTCAGCGACGAACAGTTGCGCGCGTATATTGCTTATTGTGACACGCTTGGCCTGTCGGCGCTGGTGGAAACCCACGACGATGAGGAGGTGCGGCGTGCAGCGGCTGCAGGCGCGCGTGTGATCGGGGTCAACAACCGCAACCTTCACGATTTCAGCATCGATCTGGCCAACAGTCAGCGGCTGCGTGCCTTGATTCCTGATGATGTGCTCTTCGTCGCTGAAAGCGGCGTGAAGGATGCCGAGGACGTACGGCGCCTGCGTGACGCTGGTGCCGATGCCGTGCTCATTGGCACCGCCCTGATGCAGGTTGCGGATAAAACGGCAGCCTTACAAGCGCTGAGGAGCCGTCTATGACGAAGGTGAAATTCTGCGGCCTGCGTCGCCCCGAGGACATTGCAGCGGCAAACCGGCTGCAGCCTGACTATATTGGCTTTGTCTTTGCCGCTGCCAGCCGCCGCTGCATCAGTCCGGACACCGCCGCAGCCCTGCGTGCTCAGCTGGCGCCGGGCATCACCGCTGTCGGCGTCTTCGTCGATGCCGAGCCGTCCGCCGTTGCTGCGCTTTTGCAACGTGGTGTGATCGACATGGCCCAGCTTCACGGCCATGAAGACGCAGCCTACATCGCCCGCCTGCGTGCGCTCAGTCCGCAGTCGATCCTACAGGCTTTCCGCATTCGCACGGAAAGCGATGTACAGCGCGCCAATGCCAGCAGCGCCGATTGGGTGCTGTTGGATGCTGGCGCAGGACAAGGCGAACGTTTTGACTGGCAGCTTTTAAGCGGGATGACGCGGCCCTATTTTCTTGCTGGCGGCTTATCGCCGGACAATATTGCTGAGGCCATCGCTCAGTGGCACCCTTGGGCCGTGGATGTCAGCTCGGGCATTGAGCGCGATGGCCTGAAAGATGAGATGAAAATGATACGATTTATGGAGCAGATAAGGAGAGAAGAACCATGACAAACCCAAATGGACGTTTTGGCATTCACGGCGGCCAATATATTCCGGAAACCTTGATGAACGCCGTCATCGAATTGGAAGAAGCCTATCATTTTTATAAGAACGACCCGGCCTTTAATGCCGAGCTCACGGCGCTCTTTAACGATTACGTAGGCCGTCCGTCACGTCTCTATTTTGCCGAGAACATGACCCGCGACCTTGGCGGCGCCAAGATCTATTTCAAGCGTGAGGACCTCAATCACACCGGCGCGCACAAAATCAACAACGCCCTCGGCCAGGCGCTGCTCGCTAAAAAAATGGGCAAAACACGGCTCATCGCTGAGACCGGCGCTGGTCAGCATGGTGTGGCCACTGCCACCGCCGCAGCACTCATGGGCATGGAATGCGTCGTCTTCATGGGTGAAGAGGACACCGTCCGCCAGGCCTTGAACGTTTACCGCATGCGCCTGCTCGGCGCCACGGTGATCCCTGTCACCAGCGGCACCGCCACCCTCAAAGATGCTGTCAGCGAGGCCATGCGGGAATGGTCCAACCGTGTCGACGATACCCACTATTGCCTGGGTTCCGTCATGGGGCCGCATCCGTTTCCGACGATCGTGCGCGACTTCCAGGCCGTGATTTCCCAGGAGATTCGCAGCCAGATGCTGGAGAAGGAGGGGCGGCTGCCTGATGCGGTCATTGCCTGTGTCGGCGGCGGCTCCAACGCCATCGGCAGTTTCTACCATTTCATCGGCGATAAAGACGTGCGCCTCATCGGCTGTGAAGCGGCTGGCCGCGGCATCGATACCTTTGAAACGGCAGCCACCGTCAACACCGGCCGCCTCGGCATCTTTCACGGCATGAAGTCTTACTTCTGTCAGGATGAATATGGCCAGATCGCCCCTGTGTATTCCATTTCTGCCGGTCTGGATTATCCTGGCATCGGGCCGGAACATGCCCACCTTCACGACATCGGCCGTGCGGAATACGTCCCTGTCACCGACGATGAAGCCGTTGACGCTTTTGAATACACAGCGCGTCAGGAAGGCATCATTCCGGCCATTGAATCGGCCCACGCCATTGCCTATGCACGCAAGCTGGCGCCAACCATGACGCCGGACCAGATCATCGTTGTCACCATGTCTGGCAGAGGCGACAAAGACTGTGCCGCCATTGCCCGTTATAGAGGAGAGGATATCCATGAGTAACATCAAAACTGCCTTTGCCAACGGTAAAGCCTTCATTCCTTTTGTCACCTGCGGCGATCCCGATCTTGAGACTACCGCTGCCGTCGTCCGTGAAATGGCCGCGGCTGGTGCCGATCTTATCGAGCTGGGCATTCCGTTTTCCGACCCAACCGCCGAAGGCCCAGTGATTCAGGGCGCCAACATTCGCGCCCTGGATGGCGGCGTCACCACCGACTGCATCTTCGACCTTGTGCGCGATCTGCGCCAGGATGTGACTGTGCCCTTTGTCTTCATGACCTACGCCAACGTCGTCTTTTCCTACGGCGCCGAACGCTTCATCCGCACCTGCCAGGACATCGGCATCGATGGGCTGATTCTGCCGGATCTTCCGTTTGAGGAAAAGGAAGAATTTCTCGCCATCTGCCATGCCCATGAGGTGGATCTCATTTCCATGATCGCACCAACCTCGAAGGACCGCATCGCCATGATCGCCCGTGAAGCGGAAGGCTTTCTCTACATCGTGTCCAGCATGGGCGTCACCGGCACACGCCGCGCCATCACCACCGACGTTGGCGCCATTGTCGAGATCGTGCGGCAGCACACCGACCTGCCATGCGCCATCGGTTTCGGCATCTCCACGCCGGAGCAGGCGCAGCATATGGCGCAGTACGCCGACGGCGTCATCGTTGGTTCGGCCATCGTCAAAATTGTGGAGCGTTATGGTCGCGACGCAGCACCGCATGTTGGTGATTACGTGCGCGACATGAAAACCGCCATCAACGACTGACAAGTGCCATCGTCACAGACCACCAGCCGCAGAATCTGCTGCTGGTGGATTTTTGTACTTGCTGGCAGAATTTTCTTGTTAGAAGCGGCGCGTTGCAATTTTTTGAAAAATTTGCAATTGGTGGTTGACGGTGAAGGGCGTGCCATGATAAAGTATACTCAATTCAAATACAACAAACCGTTGAGGCGGAGATAACGGCGATGATGCCTGTACAGAGAACCCGTGTTGCTGAGAGTCGGGTGAGAAACAAGTCGTCAAATGGACCGCTGAGGGTGCAGTCAAATGCGCAGCACACTGCGCAGAGTATTCTGCAACGTGAAGGCATACGTCAGTTGCCGGAGGTATGATGGTATCTCGCTAAGGGCGCGCGTCAAGCGCGAAATCAAGGTGGCACCGCGGATCTTAAATGTATTCGTCCTTGACAGAAAGAGCATGTTTCTGTCAGGGGCGTTTTTTTATTCTCCTGAACAGAGGCGTTGGCGCATGGAGGAGGAACAGATGCAGGAGAAAGTGATCAAACGATGGCGGCGCTGAACGCCGATGCAGAACACGATGAGAGCGATCATAAATCATAGAGACTAAGGAGAGATTACGATGAATCAAAAAGGACGCTTCGGCATTCACGGCGGTCAGTACATCCCAGAACCCCTGATGAGTGCAGTGATAGAATTGGAAAAGGCTTACGAGCATTACAAAAACGACCCAGCATTCAATGCGGAGCTGACAGCCCTGCTCAACGATTACGTGGGCCGTCCATCCCGCCTCTACTTTGCTGAGAACATGACCCGCGACCTCGGCGGCGCCAAGATCTACTTCAAGCGCGAGGACCTCAACCACACTGGCGCGCACAAAATCAACAACGCCCTCGGTCAGGCGCTGCTCGCCAAGAAAATGGGCAAGACCCGCCTCATTGCCGAGACCGGCGCCGGTCAGCATGGCGTGGCCACCGCCACCGCCGCGGCACTCATGGGCATGGAATGCGTCGTGTACATGGGCGAAGAAGACACCATTCGCCAGGCCTTGAACGTTTACCGCATGCGTCTGCTCGGTGCCGAAGTGGTGGCGGTGACCAGCGGCACGGCAACCCTCAAAGACGCCGTTAACGAAGCCATGCGTGCATGGGGCGACGACCTCAAAGACAGCCACTACTGCCTGGGTTCTGCTGTAGGTCCGCATCCATTCCCAATGATCGTGCGTGATTTTCAGCAGATCATTTCCAAAGAAACTCGCGCGCAGATTCTCGAAAAAGAAGGGCGCCTGCCCGATGCGGTGCTCGCCTGCGTCGGCGGCGGCTCCAACGCCATCGGCAGTTTCTACCACTTCATCGACGATAAAGACGTGCGCCTCATCGGCTGCGAAGCGGCTGGCCGCGGCATCGATACCGCTGAAACCGCTGCCAGCGTCAACACAGGCAGCGTCGGCATCTTCCACGGCATGAAGTCCTACTTCTGCCAGGATGAATACGGCCAGATTGCACCGGTGTATTCCATTTCTGCCGGCCTGGATTACCCGGGCGTGGGGCCGGAACACGCGCAGCTTTTCGACAGCGGCCGCGCTGAATATGTGCCGGTTACCGACGACGAAGCCGTCGACGCCTTCGAATACACAGCGCGTCAGGAAGGCATCATTCCTGCCATCGAATCGGCCCATGCCATCGCCTACGCCAAGAAGCTGGCGCCAACCATGACGCCAGACCAGATCATCGTTGTCACCATGTCCGGCCGCGGAGACAAAGACTGCGCAGCCATCGCACGCTACAGAGGAGAAGATCTTTATGAATAAGCTAACAACCGTATTAAGCCAAGGAAAATCCATCATTCCATTTGTGACCTGTGGTGATCCAGACTTACAGACAACGGCTGCCGTGGTTCACGAAATGGCCGCTGCTGGTGCGGATGCCATCGCCCTGGGCATTCCGTTCTCCGACCCGACCGCCGAAGGACCGGTGGTGCAGGGTGCCAACATCCGCGCGCTGGCTGCCGGCACCACCACCGACCGCATTTTCAACTTCGTGCAGGAACTGCGCCACGAAGAAAAAGTGCCGCTCATTTTTGTAACCTATGCCAACGTGGTCTTCTCCTATGGTGCTGAGCGATTCGTGGGGCTCTGCCAGAAAGTGGACGTTGCCGGCCTGATTTTGCTCGATCTGCCATACGAAGAAAAAGGGGAGTTCCAGGATGTCTGCGATGCCCATGGTGTGGCCCTGCTCTCCATGATCGCGCCAACCGACGAAGAACGCATCGCCATGATCGCCAAAGAAGCCGACGGTTTCCTCTATGCCATGGCTGTGACCAACAATGAAGACCTTGCGTTCGCTGTCAACACCGCTCGCCAGCAAAGCGAGGTGCCGTGCATCGTAGGCGTTCCTGATTGCTCGCCGGAAGAAGCACAGCAGCTGACCGCCGTCGCCGATGGCATTCTCGTCGAAACCGGCATTGTCAAGCTCGTGGAAAGCTATGGCAAGGACGCAGCGCCGCGCGCTGGCGCCGCCATCCGTGCGCTGAAAGCAGCCGTGAATGCATAAATATCTCTGTCTCCGGCAGCTCATACAAAAAGGCCAGAGCCGCTCGCATCGATGCGAGCGGCTCTGGCCTTTTATTAAACACCCACCCGTGGTGCTTCGACATAATCCCGGCGTACAGGGCCGCGGTGGGTGAGAGCGTCAGCGAGTGCCTGGCGATGAATGTCAACAAGCAGCAGCGCGTGCGCCTGCGGCGACAGCTTGTATTGATCCTTGCCGGTGTTGATGACGAGCGGCACATTGCTTTGGCGCGTTTTTAAGAGCGCTTGCCCGCGCTTGGAAAAGCCCAGCACGCGGCAGTAGCCAGGTGTCGCAGGGGCTTCCGGCAGCGGCGATAAGAGCGCCAGCGCCAAGCGCCGCACGCGGCTGCGGCTGTAATGGCGAGTCTGTGCGCGGCTGAGCATGTCGTCGTAATCGCTGGCCTCTTGAATCGCTGCCAATAGGCGTGGCGCCCAGCCGTCGCGAATCGCCAGCCGTGCGGCGATGTCCTCCGGTTCCAGGCTCGTGCAAAGCAGGCGCAGCGCCAGTAAAAGCTGCATCGTGTCGGCAGTCTGCCAGCCTTCGGCAAAGGCACGGCGCATCAATGCCGTGCTGCTCGGCGGCAGATAAGGCGCCACCTCATCCAGCGATTCCGGCAGCGCGGCGCGAATCTGCGACGCGCTCATCGTGTGGGCAGCGGCTTCGGCCGCGTCGTGCGCCACGCTGCGCTGCACCAGCCGCATCGGCACCGCCTCCGGCAGCGCCAGCCGATATTGCAGCGCCAGGCGGTCGTTCGGCGTGTTCTTGTCGGAGGTGAAGCCCGCCGCCCGCAAAAATTCCTGCGAAGCCTGGGCGTAATTCAGCCCCTGCTCGCCGGCCGTGCGCATCGCCACATCAAATGCCGCCGTATGGGTGCGCAGGTAGGCAGCCTGTGCCGTCAATGCTGCCGCATCGCCCGACTCGCTGCCGCAATAGAGCGCGTCCAGCGGCGTGAATGCCAGCAGGCTCGCCACGCCGCCGCGGGCAAAGCCTTCCAGGCTGGCGCTCGCATACACCTGCGGCAGCTCCAGCACCACATCCACGCCAGCCGCCAGGGCCATCTCAGCGCGCAGCCACTTGTCAAAGCACGCCGCCTCGCCGCGCTGGCAGAATGCGCCGCTCATCACCGAGACAATGCAGGCGTCGTCTTCCTCTGCGCGAATCGCGTCAATCAATCGCTGATGCCCGTTATGAAACGGATTCCACTCCGCAACAATGCCGATCGTCGTCATCGCACAACCTCCTTAAAACAATGTCAATGGCTTCAGTATAGCAGAGAGAGCTTCCTATTGACAAGCGCGCCTCTTTTCATGATTGGGGAAGATGCTATATAATAGAAAGAAACAGCGGCAGATTTTGAAGGGAAGGTGAAGAATGTGCAGCTCAATCAGTTTCGTTTTTTGATTGCTGTCGATAAGTATGGTTCCATATCGCGGGCGGCGCAGGCCCTGTATATTTCCCAGTCGACCATCAGCATTTCGCTGATTCGCCTGGAAGAAGAACTCGGGGTGGTGCTGCTAAATCGCGGCAAACGCGGCGTGACCCTGACCGAAGAAGGGAAAAAGGTGCTGGAGTGTGCAGTTTCCATCCAGAACGCCCTGGAAAAGCTGGAAAAATCCGATCTTCATTCAGAAACGATCAGCGGTTCCGTGCGCATCACAGGCTCCTCGCACTGTGCCATGAACATCATCACCGATATGATTTTGGCGCTGCGCCAGCAGTACGATGCCATTCAGGTGTCGGCCTATCGCGACTATATCAAAGATGCGCTCGCCAAGGTGGCTCAGCACGACTATGACCTCGCCTTCATCACCTTTAACGAGGCTGGCGCGATGGACGTGTACAACGACCTCAACCGCTACCAGCTGGAATTTCATCAGATCTTTTCCGACAAATTGAGCATTTGCACCCGGGAGGACCATCCCCTGCAAAAATTTGACAGCGTGCGCCTCGCAGATGTTATGCGCTTTGAACGGGTGACGCTGTCGCCGCAGAAGGATCTGTTTCTGATGCGCAAGTTCGGCATTGAGCAGAACACGCAGCCAGCCATGCGCATCAACGACGTGCTCAACACACGCAAATACGCCGCCGAAACCGACGCGGTGCTCATCACCCCCAACAGTGAAGTCCTGCGCAGCAATAGAGACTACCGCTATAAATTGGTACCGCTGAACGTGGAAGATTTCAATGTGGCCGTGCTGGGTGGCTGGGTGCATCATGGCAACCATCATATGACGGCGGCTGAAAAATGCGTGACAGAAATGCTTGAACACATTTGCCAGACCTACACGCTGCAGGATGAATAATGAGAATGACGCTCTATCGAATCGACAGGGCGTCTTTTTTTGTGCCTGGATATGACAGATTGCAATGGATAGTATTGATAGAATATGCTGTTACATTGCATAAGCGTCGTATATCATAAGGGTAACAGAATGATGCCTGTTTTGCAGGAGAATGAAAGGAGTGTTGGCGTATGCCACCCATCATCGATAAAGAGAAATGTATAGAATGCGGCACCTGTGCGCAGATTTGTCCGCTGGACGTCATTCGTTTTGCCACCGCTGCCGACGGCCGCAAGACCGTTGTCGTCAAATATCCTTATGAATGCTGGCACTGCCGTGCCTGTGTCAAGGACTGCCCGAAAGGGGCCATCACGATGCGCTATCCGCTGTCTCACATGATGTTCACCATGGAGGTTCCGGAAGAAAAGCTCGCAAAAGAAAGAGGTGCTGAATAATGGATGTCAAGGTTCGCGATGAAATCATCAAAACAGAATATCTCATCATTGGCGGTGGCGTTGCAGGCTTGCAGTCGGCGATCACTGCAGGCAGTCGAGGTGTGGACGTGCTGATTGCTGAGAAGGCTGACACCCGCCGTTCTGGCAACGGCTGCGGCGGCAACGACCATTTCATGTGCTACATCCCTGAATGCCACGGCGACGATTTCGACCGCGTCATCTCCGAAATCAGCGAAGGCATGGAAGGCGGTCCATGGCAGGACCCAGCCATGACCAAGAAAATGATGCGGCGCACACAGAGCATCGTCGAACGCTGGCAGGAGTGGGGCATTAACATGAAGCCAACCGGCACCTATCGCTTCGAAGGCCACACCATGCCATCCCGCCAGTGCTACCACCTCAAATACGATGGCTCCAACCAGAAGCGCGTGCTGACCAACAAGGCCCGCGAATACGGCGCCAAGATCATGAACAAGCTCTACATCAGCGACATCCTCACCAACGACGAAGGGCGCGCCGTTGGCGCCGTTGGTTTCGTGCTGGCCGACGACCAGCCGGAAGTCGTCGTCATCCAGGCCAAGGCCGTGCTTGTGGCCACCGCCCAGGCCATGCGCATGTATCCAAACGTCAACCCGGCCTATATTTTCAACGTCCACAGCTGCCCGGCAGCCGCCGGTGGTGCCGCCATTGCCTATCGTGCCGGCGCCAAACTCATCAACATCGATGTGCCATACCGCCACTGCGGCGTCAAAGGGTTTGCGCGCAGCGGCAAAGCCACCTGGTTCGGTGTGATCAGCGACATCAACGGCGATGCCATTGGGCCATTCTGCAACAAGCCAGACCGCAAACGCGGCGACGCCCTCATGGACATCAACCCTGGCATTTTCACCAAGCGCCTCGAAAGCGCCACCGGCCCAACCTTTATGAACTGCACCGGCTACAGCGAAGAAGACCACGTTTACCAGCACCAGCAGTTTTTGTGCGAAGGCATCGATTCCATCACCGACTACCTCAACCAGCGCGGCATCGACCTGCACAAAAGCATGGTTGAGTTCGGCACCTACGACTATTCTCTGCAGCAGCGCGGCATTGAGATCGACCTCAACGCAGCCACCAACGTGCCAGGCATTTTTGCCGCAGGCAACGTCGTCGGCAACGTCCGCGGCAGCATCACCAACGCCTCTGTCTGGGGCGACGTCGCCGGGGAATCGGTGGCCGAATACGTGAAGACCGTCGACGCATACGATGTCACCGGCCATCCAGCCATCCAAAAACACATCGATCTCTACAACAGCTTCATGAATCGCAAAAACGGCGCTGACTGGCTCGAAGCCAACTCCACCCTGCAGGTCATCATGAATGACTACGTCGGTCTCAAACTGCGCAGCGAAGACATGATGCGCGCCGGCATCAAATACCTCGACGACCTCAAAGCCTATGCCCTGAGCGACATCGCCTGCGCAGACGCCCACCAGCTCATGCGCACCATGGAGCTCTTCGACCTCATCGACCTTGGCAAAGCCGTCGCCATCACCTCGCGCAACCGCAAAGAAAGCCGCGACAAACACAAACGCGTCGACTACGACTACACCAACCCGCTCCTCAACGATCAGTTCCAAACCATCCGCCTCGACCGCGATGGCAGCGTCGTTTTGGAATGGCGCGCACGCATGAAATAAAATACTGCAACCCTTCATCATCAAAGCACGGTAAAATGCCGTGCTTTTTTCCATAGTCAGAATCTTCATGGGATGCATCTGTGAGTGGTTTGTATTACAATAGAGCCCGTGACTATAGAGCATCGCCCGGGGGAGTGGCGGATGCTTGTTTTAATTGGAGGGATTTATGATGCGTCGTGGAGGTTCCAAGAAAGCGGCGTTGACACCGGAATTGCAGCGTAAACGCATGTTGACGGTGCCGATTCCTAAGTTGATCATTGGCATGATCATTCCAACGGTGCTGAGTCAGCTCATCACCGTGATTTACAATACAGCAGATACATTCTTTGTGGCGCGCATAGGCACCAGTGCCGCGGCGGCGGTGGGCGTGGTGTTTTCCCTGCAGTCCATCATGCAGGCCTACGGCTTTGGCGTTGGCACTGGCTGCGGCAGCCTGGTGGCGCGGTGTTTGGGCGCGGCCCAGAACGAAAAAGCGGAAAGCTACGCCAACAGTGCGCTGCTGGCCGGGCTGGTCGGCTCGCTGGTCATCATGATTCCGAGCCTGATTTTCCTGCCGCAGCTCATGCGCCTGCTCGGTTCGACCGACACCATGCTGGACTACTGCGTCAGCTATGCGCGCATCATCCTCATGGGCTGTCCGTTTCTCTGCACATCCAGCGTCATGAGCTGCATCCTGCGCAACGAAGGGGAGCCCATCTATGCCGTTGTCGGCCTGGTGATCGGCGGCTTCTTCAACGTGATCCTCGACCCCGTGCTTATCTTCTGGACTCACTGGGGCATCGCCGGTGCCGCAGTGGCCACCGTAGTCAGCCAGGCCTTGAGCTGGTCGATTCTGCTGCGCGCTTTTCTTGCCGGCAAGAGCATTGTCAAAATCAATCCGCGCAGCATCAGCCATCATTGGCGCGATTACGTGGAAATTTTCACCACGGGCATTCCAACGGCTTGCCGCCAGGGAATGGCCAGCCTTGGCGCTGCCGTGCTCAATATCACCGCCTCTCACTACGGCGACGCCGCTGTGGCAGCGGTCACCATCTCCAACAAAATTTATCTTTTCGTGCGCAATGTCATCATTGGCATCGGTCAGGGTTTTCAGCCTGTCGCTGGTTTCAACTTCGGCGCGGGAGACAAGGCTCGCACCCAGCAGGCTTTCATTTTCTCCACCCAGCTTGGCACAGTGATTTGCATTCTGGCCGCTGTTTTCATCGGCTGCAACACCGAGCTCGTCATGAGCTGGTTCCGCGGCGACGACCCCGAGGTGGTCGCCATCGGCAAGAGCGCGCTGCTCTTTGCCTGTGCCGTCATGCCGCTGATGGCTTATTCCACCTTTGTCAACCAGCTCTACCAATGCCTTGGGTTCAAGCTTGCCGCCACCCTGCTGGCCTGCTGCCGCAATGGTTTCTTCCTGATTCCTGTGGTGCTGGTTCTGCCGCGTTTGATTGGTGTCAGTGGCGTGGAAATGGCGCAGCCTCTGGCCGATCTGCTGACCTTTGTCATCTCAGTGCCGTTTCAAATCAGCTTCTTCCGCAAACATTTGCGTACATAAAAAATCACAGCGTTCCTTGCTGGCCTGCATCGCCAACAGGGAACGCTGTTTTTATATCGTGGAACATTGTACTTGAACAACGGAGCCTGGCACGGTAAACTATAGCAAAGAGGTGATATTTATGAAGAAAAAATGGAGAATATTGCTTGCCGGCCTGCTGCTGACCCTGGGCCTTGGCCTCACTCAGCCGGCCGACGCCGCCGTGCGCCTGGAAGTGGATGGACAGGCCATCCCTCTCGACCAGCCGCCGGTCATCCTCAACGACCGCGTCCTCGTGCCGATGCGTGCCCTGGCCGAAGCCCTCGACGCCGAAGTCACCTGGGACAATGCCACGCGGCAGATGATCTCGGTGCGCGGCGATGACATCCTGACGCTCACCATCGACAACTACGTGATGTGGCACAACAGTGAAGCCGTCGTCCTCGATGTGGCGCCGACCATCCTCAATGGCCGCACCCTGGCGCCGGTGCGCGCCGTCAGTGAAGGCTTCGACGCCGACGTGTACTGGGACAACGCCGCACAAACGGTGCGCATAGAGACCAACCAAATTGTGACCGACCAATCCGAGAACTACGCCCGCGACGTGTTCACCCTCACCAATCAGGAACGTATCAAGGCAGGCCTCGCCCCGTTCACCTGGAGCGATGCGCTGGCCGATGTGGCCGCTGCCCATTGCCGGGACATGTCCGAGCGCCAGTTCTTTGACCATGTCAACCCTGACGGTCTCTCGCCGTTCGACCGCATGACCGCCGCAGGCATCCGCTACGGCTGGGCCGCCGAAAACATCGCCATGCGCTATCCTTCGCCAGAAGAAGTGGTGGAAGGCTGGATGAACTCCCCTGGCCACCGGGCCAACATTCTCAACGAGCACCTGACGACCCTTGGCGTTGGCTATTACAAAGGCTACTGGACCCAGTGCTTCACGGACTAAGGAATGTGATTTTTTACTGAAAACGACATAAGTGCTCAAATGTTAGTGTTGTTTTAAGAAAGATAGCTTTATTGGATGTTCCTAAGTGTAAATATTATAATAATGGAAAATATCGACCTTTTGGAAAAAGGATTTTTCATATTTATTGAAATTGCATTTAGATGGTTTAGAAAAAATAGTATTTTTTGTAGGATGGAGAATGAGTTTATAAAAATATACAAAATGTATAAACACCACATTGTATCATTCAAAAATACAATTTGATACTAAAATGTTTAGCGACATAATAGTAGAAAATTAATTTAATAGTAAAATGGCTGCTATAGTAAGGTAAATATTTACCGAGGCAGCCATTTTGTTTTCTATTTTTTTATTTAACAATAGATATTTTGAAAAGACAAAATAAAAGAATTGATGAAATCAGGATTATCTAATAATTCTTTTTGATATGTAAGTGTAAAGAAAGTTTCTGTTGTTGCTTTTGGGATATAAAATGACAAAGAATGATTTTTATCAGAAAAAAGATGATTGAATTCATTATGCGTACAAAGGGTGATACACTTATCGTTTTTTATGAGCCGTTTTTGAATCGCGAAATCATCGATTGTATATATTGTTGATACGGCCATATTTTTTTCAAAAAAGAGATCTTCTTGAAAGGAATAGTTATATACTGTTACAGGAATACAATTCATTATTTCTTGTAAAGATTTAGATTTAATGCAGGATTCAAATTTACTATTTTTTTTATAACAAATACCTAATGGATAAGCTTTTATAACATCACAAATTAATCCTTTTTCTTTTAATAGCTGATTGTATTTTTCTGATTTGAAATTATCTTCATCTATGAAACTTAAAAAACAATATGGTTTTTGTATTGGAATAATTTAAAAAAAGGTATTTACAGAAATTGTTTTTAAAGAAAGTTCTAGCTGAGGATACGTTCGATTTAGGGCTTGATACACTTTAAAGAATTGTGTGTTAGAAAATCTAGGAATAATAAAAATATCAAAAATACCTGTTACATTTTCTACTGAAAGATTTTGGTAGTTCTCACATAATTTTATAATTTGGTTTTTATTTTCTATTATTTGTAAGGCATATTCATATACAGATTCACCGATCTCAGTAAAAGATATTCCCTTAGGAGTACGTTGAATAAGCGGCTGTTTTAAATCTTTCTCTAATGCGGAAATGGCATTTCCTATTGATTGATGTGTGGTAAAAAATCGTTCAGCAGTTTTTGACATTGACAGGGTGTTATGGAGATCTATAAGATATTCGAAATACTTGATTCTCATCGTTTTTCTCCTTTAGATGCAAGATTCTCTTACCGGTAAATCATCGTTATATATTGGAACTTCTGATAAAAGTAATTTATAAGTACAATAAACATATGGAGGTGACTATGAGAAATGTATTCTCATAGCCCATTATCAGCTTTCGAAAGTTAAAACATACTATTTTGAAGGGAGATGCACATAATGAGTTCTGTTGCTGTTAATAATAAAAAATCGTATATGCATGCTGCTGTTATGATTGTTTTAATGCTTTGTGGTAATTTTCTTCCAACATTCGGTCAAATAACACCGTTAGGTATGAAAGTATTAGGTGTTTTCCTGGGATTGCTCTATGGATGGATATTTGTAGGTATTTTGTGGCCAAGTGTGTTAGGATTTTTTACATTATCATTGACTGGAATAATGACTCCGTTAGAAGCTTTGATAGCAGGTTTTACAAATCCAACAACGATCCTGGTTTTGATGTCTTATTTGTTAGCATATTGCCTTGGAAAGATCGGGGTTAATCAAGCAATTGCATATTGGGCGATGAAAAAGAAAGTGTTTGTTGGTCGTCCATGGTTATTTGCATCGGCGCTTGTTTTGGTTACTTGTTTAATGGGTATGTTAGGTGGTTCGTTTGCTGCTATCTTTTTGATGTGGGGCGTTACTAAAAGTATTGCCGAAGAGAATAAAATTGAAAGTGGAAACTTGTTGGTGAATACTGTTTATGCACTTATCCTACTCGGTGGATTTAGTAGTGGTCAGATGGTTCCATTCTTCGGCGGTGTTATTATGTACGGTGGTTTTTTAACTGCTGCTACGGGCTATGTAGTCGAAGGGGCGCAATTCCTATTTATAGGTGAATTATATACCGTTTTATCAATGTTGGCCATCATTTTGATTATTAAATACATTTTCCGTCCGGATGCATCTAAATTTTTTTTAACAGAAGAAATGCGTCAAAAATTTGAAACTTATCGTTTCTCGACACAACAAAAAATTGGGCTGATTTTGTTAATATTCTATTTCCTCGCATTGCTTCTTCCATCCGTTTTTAAAGGCAATTTCTGGACCATTTTAAGCAACTGGGGAGTTGTTGGGATGACCATTCTTTATATTGTCGTATTTTCTATTTGGAAAGATAAAGATGGCAAGGATATCTGTTCGATGGAGGATTGTTTTCAATACGGGATTGCCTGGGGGCCTGTTTTATTATTTATGGTGACAATTCCATTAGCTTCTGCTATGGAATCAGAAGAAGTAGGTATAATGGCTACGGTAAATTCTGTTGTTGCTCCACTTTTTGATGATATGAGCCCAACTATGATGTTAATTATTATGGTGATTATTATGGGGCTAATCACACAGGTTCTTCATAACTTGGTTGTTGCAGCATTATTTACTCCTATTTTAGCTCCTGTTTTCATATCTATGGGCGGAAATCCTATCACATTTTTCTTTGTGTTGTATGCAGCATTATGTTGTGCTTTTGGGACACCGGCAGCATCTATGCAGGCTGGATTGCTTTTCGGCCATAAAGACATATCTACTAAACATGCTTATTTGTTGGGGTGGCTATATTTGGCAGTTACTATAGTCATCGTAATTGCTATGATTCCACTTTGCAATTTGTTGTTTGCATCCCTTGTTTAAAATATAGTTAA
>JAHZHI010000045.1:0-25794 GCA_019420345.1 Peptococcaceae bacterium | reverse complement strand
AGGAGGTAAATAAAATGAGTGACAATAAGGAGGTAAATAAAATGAGTGACAATAAGGAGGTAAATAAAATGAGTGACAATAAAGTTATTGTATTGGGTATTGATGGTATGGATCCTAAAATGACACGCCGGTTAGTAGATGAAGGTCGACTTCCGAACATTGAAAAACTTATCAAGAAAGGCGGATGTCGTCAGGACTTGGTTTTGCTTGGCGGGGTTCCAACAATTACACCACCAATGTGGACAACGTTAGCAACAGGTGCTTATCCTAATACTCATGGGATTACCTGCTACTGGAATTCACATCCAACAGAATTAGATCGACTTGTCTATACATTTGACACATCACTTATTAAAGCAGAACAAGTTTGGGAAACCGCAGTGAAAGCTGGAAAAAAAGCTTTGGTATGGACTTGGCCATGTTGCTGGCCAGCAAGATTGGATAGTCCAAATTTACATATTGTTGGTGGTCTTGCTCCATTGGGACCTAATCATACTTCTGCAATCGTTGATGATGACTATCTTACTTATGCATCGTCATCTTGCGAAGCAATTGGTCCAAGAGAGCATTTAGAAGCAAAAGGCGGTGCTGGTTGTATCATGACCGAAGATATGTTGCAAGAAGAAAGCAACGCAGGCTATGTCTCTAGCTTTAACGAAATGGGAGCTGGAAATGCAACCGCAGAAGGTGCAGATGATGGCGTTAAAACAGGCATCGCTCCAAAAGCTTGGCTGCTCTTCGATCATTTGGAAGGCGAAGAAATGAATGAGACAGATAAGTGTCTGAAAACCTATAATTCACCAATTCAACAGCCAAAAAACTGGAAACATGACATTCCTAATGGCGCAAGGGAATTCTATGTTATTGTTGCAAACGGAACTGTGCAATATCCAGCATTGATGTTAAAAAATGAACAAAATAAATACGATACGGTTGAAATTTATCTGAATAAAAAAGAAGAAAAACCATTTGTAACAATTAAGGATGGCGAATACTATCCGCTTGTTGAAACCAAATTGCTTTTTAAAGGTGAAAAGATAAATACTACTCGTCATTTTACGATAGTTAAAATTGATCCAGATGGGGAAAATGTTGTTGTTTCTGCTGGTAATGCATTAGATATAGAAACTGAAAGAAAAGAATCTAATTGGCTGCCCCAATCTCTTTATCAACAAGCGGTTGATATTGCCGGATATATTCCATATGCGATTGGTGTCGGCGGTGGTTATCCAGAAATGATAAGTCGAAGAAGCCTTCCAAGCTGGGATGCTTTTACAAAGTGGCAAGCAAAAGCTTTACTAGGATTGATTGAGCAGAATGACTACGATGCTGTTTTCACTCATCTTCATAGTTGTGACCATATTGGACATCCTTGTTGGCGTTGGGCAAAAACTAGAGAAAAATATGGATTTAACGATGAAAAAGTTTATCAAGGATTTTTAGAAGAAATCTATTTACAGGCGGATGAATATGTAAAACAATTTTTACCATTGCTTGATCAAGGTTGGAATATTATCCTTACATCTGATCACGGTCTTTTGTGTAGTGAAGAAGATGATTTGCCATTCCTGGGTGAAGGCTTTGTAATGAATGTAGGTGTTCTTCGAGATTTAGGGTATACTGTTCTGAAAAAAGACAGTAACGGAAAAGATATCCGCGAGATTGACTGGAGTAAAACCAGAGCTGTTGCTCCACGCGGTAATCATATCTATATTAATCTCAAAGGGCGAAATCCTAATGGTATTGTTGACCCAAAAGATAAGTACGAACTGGAGCGTCAAATTATCGACGATTTGTATAGTTATAGAATGAACGGGAAACGTGTCGTAAATATTGCAATGAGAAATAAAGATGCAGCACTCATAGGTCTGAGTGGTGAAAATTGTGGGGATATAATCTATTTTCTTGAAGAAGGTTTTAATCGACTTCATGGTGATGCACTGTCTACAACCGAAGGATATTTTGGCACCTCAGTTTCCCCTATCTTTATTGCTGCAGGACCGGGCGTTAATGAAGGGTGTATTACCAATCGCGTGATCCGTGAAGTTGACGTTGCGCCAACTGTATCTGAACTCATGAATATTCCGATTCCAGCACAATGTGAAGGCGCTCCTGCTTATCAGATTCTAAAAAAATATAATAGAAAATAACATTTGAAAAATCGTATTTGAACTGTTTCCAGCCAATTAGTTAGGAGACAGTTCAAAACGTTTTAAGGAGGTAGAACTTTATGAGCAACAAAGCGATTATATTAGGTATTGATGGTATGGACCCTGAACTGTGTTCGTATTTTTTACAACAAGGTAAATTACCTAACATTGAAAAATTGTTGGCGCAGGGTGCTGCACGCGAAGATTTATATATGCTTGGCGGAGTGCCGACAATTACTCCGCCAATGTGGACAACCCTTTCCACTGGTGCTTACCCTATGACGCATGGAATTACCTGCTATTGGAATACAGCTGGCAATGAAATTAATAAACTGGAAAATAATTTTAATTCCGCTAAAGTTCAAGCAGAACAGCTTTGGGAAGTAACGGCAAAAGCTGGTAAAAAAACTCTTGTATGGACCTGGCCTTGTTCATGGCCGCCTGTTATTGAAAACCTAAATCTTCATGTAGTTGGTGGTATGGCACCGACTGGCCCAAATGCTGGTTATGGAACGGTAGAACCAGAACATTTAATATATGGGTCAGCAGAATGCGATCATATTCATGTATTAACACGAGAGACATTGAAAGGCGGCGCTGGATGTATTATAACTGACGATATGCGTGCTGCTATGAGCGAAGATGAAAGTCTTGAACCAGTTTCTGCCGATCAGGTCTACAGTGGAAGAACCGTATCGGCGTATCCGGCATTTGATTGGACCGAAGGAGAAGAAATAGGCGAATTTGAAGAATGTTTGCTTCGCTATGAAGTGCCAATTTCAGAACCTAAGAATTGGCATTTTGATGTTCCTGCGGACGCAAAAGAATTTACGATTGTTGTAAGCAATGGTTTACTTCAGTATCCAGCTCTTATTTTAAAAAATAAAGATGGTGTTTATAATACAGTAGCTGTATACAAGAATAAAAAAGAAGAAAAGCCATTTGAAGTTCTTTGCGACGGTGAATTTCATCCTACGGTTGTCTCTGATGTTATCAAAGATGATGAACGATTTGCAGTAACACGATTTTTCTCAATTGTTAAACTTGCTCCAGACGGTAATTCGATTGCGTTTTCCGTTGGTGACGCGATAGATATTACAACTGACAAGAAAACAGAAATTTGGTCACCAAAATCTCTTTATCAGCAGACTATCAATATTGCAGGATATATTCCACATACCACTCAATCGGCCGGAAACTATCCTGAATTGGTTAGCCGAAGGGTTCTTCCTTCTTGGGCTGCATTCCAAAAATGGCAGGCGACGGCTTTGATGGGTCTTATTGAACAAAATGACTATGATGTGGTGTTTACTCATAATCACAGTTGTGATCATCTCGGTCACGCTTGTTGGCGTTGGGCGAAGTCGAGAGAAAGATTTGGTTGGAATGACGAAAAAGTTTACCAGGGATTCCTAGAAGAGCTTTACGTTCAAGTGGATAATTATATTGGCGATTTCTTACCACTTATTGATAAGGGATGGGCAATTATTGTAACAAGTGACCATGGATTGATATGTTCAGAGGAAGACGAGTTACCGTTAATGGGTGATGCATTTGCAATGAACGTTGGTGTCATGCGTGAACTTGGTTATACTGTCATGAAAAAAGACAAAAATGGCAATGATACAAGAGCCATTGATTGGGAAAAAACCAGAGCTGTCGCACCTCGTGGAAACCATATTTATATCAATTTAAAGGGACGTAACCCTGATGGATGCGTTGATCCAAAAGATAAATATGAACTTGAACGACAAATTATTGATGATTTGTATGCTTATCGCTTGAATGGAAAGAGAATCATTCAATTTGCCTTGAGAAATAAAGATGCGAAACTAATTGGTCTCGGTGGAGAAAAATGTGGTGATATTATTTACTTCATTGATGAAGGTTTTAATCATCTTCATGGCGATGCTTCTTCTACTATTGAAGGATATTTCCACACTTCTGTTTCCCCGATCTTTATGGCAGCTGGGGCTGGGATCAGGAAAGGAATCAAGACAAAGCGCATGATTCGTGAAGTCGATGTTGCGCCTACTGTAGCCACTATTCTTGGCGTAGATATGCCTGCTGATTGTGAAGGGGCACCGGTATATCAAATTCTGGAAAAGTAAAATGTAGTGAAATAACAAAGGGACTGACGCACAAACGACTTTTTCGTTTGTGCGACAGCCCCCTTTTTTCATTGTAAGAGCGCATCAGCGCATGACCATGCCGACTTTGCGCTGGTTCCAGATGTTGTCAAAGGTGGCGGCGTTTTCCCAGTATTGGTAGGTCTGGCCGCGGTTGTAGTAGTTGTAAGGATCGCTGACGAGGTAGCCGCGCGCTGGGTCGTAGCCGTAGACGAGGATGGCGTGGTTGTTGTAAACCAGGCTTTGCAGCTGGCCGTCGATCCAGTAGTTGCGGTAGCGTGGCTGTTCCCACCAGAGGGTTTCATAAGCGACGACCATGTTGCCGGCGAGCAGTTCCTGGCGCAGTTCTTCCACAGAGGCGCCGCGGAAGTCGGCGCAGACGCTGGCACCGTTGCAGTAGGTGTTGCAGTATTTAGCGAGGGCAGCTGGGTAGATGGTGGTGCGCAGGGAATTGTTGACCACGTATGGCGAACCGACAAAGCCCCACTCTGGGTTGGAGGCGGAGAATGGCAGGTTGTTGAGGTAGGTGGTCACAGAGACATCCTGTGCATAGCCGAGGGCTTTAAGCCCCATGAGGGCGCTGACGGGTTCGCAGCCAACCCAGGCATAGATGCCGTCGATCTGGCTGATGTAGGGCACGTAGCCGACCTGGTAGGCGCTGGCTGTCTGGGTGAGGACGCCGTTGGCATCGGCCCAGTAGGCGCCGACGGCTTTGTTGAGGGCGAGTTTGCCGTAGCGGTCGACGCTGTAAAGCTGACCGGCGATGTTGTGCACGCCCGGGGTGAAGGTGTAGTCGGCGAGGTTGATGCCGCTCCAGGTTTCACCGCTGCCGCTGCTGGTCTGTTCGTGGGCGATGGAGGCTTCGGCAATGGTGACAGCGGCCCAGTGGGTGTTGGTGATGTCGGTGTAGAGGCCGAGGCCCATGAGTTTCTGAGCCTGTGCGCTGTCGCCGCTGCGCGCGGTGACGCGGTTGATGATGGAGCAGGCTTCGGCACGGGTGAGGCCGTTTTCAGGGCGGAAGGTGCCGTCTTCATAACCGCCGACCCAGCCCAGGCTGGCGGCGATGGCGATTTGTTCAGCGGCCCAGTAGTCGGCAGGGACATCGCTGAAGCTGGCGCTGGCGCGGGTCTGTGGTGCGAGGCGCACGATCAGGTCGAC
The DNA here is from genome assembly GCA_019420345.1 of Peptococcaceae bacterium. Lineage (GTDB taxonomy): Bacteria > Bacillota > Peptococcia > Peptococcales > Peptococcaceae > UMGS1590. Next base: position 20,357 of record JAHZHI010000045.1, on the reverse strand, counting down.
GATTTCGGCACGGGTGATGGCGTCGTTTGGTCGGAAGGTGGTGCCGTCGTCAAGGAGACCGAGGCGGCAGAGGGCGCGCACGTCGTTGGCAAACCAGTCGCTGTCCTTCACATCGGTGTAGGAGCAGGTGCCGCTGCCGCTGTCGGCGTTTTCAAGCAGACGATAAATGATCGCGGCTGCTTCAGCGCGGGTGACCTGGCGTTCAGGACGCACGCTGCGGTCTTCGTAACCGCCGAGGTAGCGCACATGGGCGCTGGTGAGGGTGGCATTCACGCTGCCAGCAGAATCGCCTGGTTCGTCCGGCTGGGAAGCGTCCGGATCTTCAGGCTGCGGGGATTCTGGTTCTTCCGGCAGCGGCGTGTCGGTGTTGCCGCCGCTGGTGGTTTCTGTGGCAGCCGGTGTTGCAGCGTCCGCTGTCGTTTCGTCGTCGGCAAAGGCCGGCAGAGTCGTCAGCGACAGCATCAGACAAAGCGCTGTGCCGCCTGCCGTAAGGCGTTTGAAAATGGTGTTCATGACGGGTCTCTCCTTTTTATTTCGTATAAATAATATTGTATCGGAAATGAGAGAAGCGGGCAATAAAAAACACGCTTTTCTAAGGAAGAAAAGCGTGTGGTTGACGGGGATCAGCGAATGACCATGCCCATTTTGCGCTGGTTCCAGCAGTATTCAAAGCTGGCGGCGTCAATCCAGTATTGGTAGGTTTGCCATGGACAGCTGGAATTGTAGGGGTCGCTGACAAGATAGCCGCGTTCTGGATCGTAGCCATAGATGAGCCGCACGTGGTTGTTGGCGACTTTTGGCGTGAGGATGCCGTCGATGTAGAAGTTGGCATACCGCACGGACGCCCAGGAGAACGTTTGATAAGCGACGATGTAGTTGCCGGCGAGCAGTTCGCGGCGCACATCTTCCACCGAGTAGCCGCTGATGTCTTCACAGACTTCGGCGCCGCCGCAGTAGCTGTTGCAGTAGGCGGCCAGCGGTGCTGGATCGATGGAGCTGTAGCGGCCGTCGCTGTAGTAAGGCGAGCCGACAAAGCCATAGGCTGGATTGGATGAGGAGTAGGGCAGGTTGTTCAGGAAATCGCTGGCGCTGACGTTGGTGGCGAAGCCTTTGCCCTGCAGGCCCATGAGGGCGGAGATGGGCTCGCAGCCCATTTCGGCGTTGATGCCGTCAAGCTGGCTGATGTATGGCACGCTGCCAGCCATGCTGCTGGCTGTCTGCGAGAGCACGCCGTTGGCTGCGGCGGTGTAGGCGCCGACGGTTTGGTTGGTGAGCAAGGTGCCGTTGCGGTCGACGGCGTACAGGCTGCCGTTGACGTCGTGGATGCCAGGGTCGAAATGCAGGCCGTTGGCGTCTACGCTGGTCCAGTGTTCGCCGAGGAAGGTGATGCCCGGCGTGTGGCCGACAGAAGCTTCGACAATGTCGGTGCCTGCCCAGTGGCTGGCGGTGACATCGTCATAGAGGCCAAGGCTGAGCAGCGCTTTGGCCTGGTCGCTGTCGCCGGTGCGGCCGGTGATGCGGTTGAACACGGCGCAGGCTTCTGCGCGTGTCAGCGTGTTTTCAGGACGGAAGGTGCCGTCTTCGTAGCCGCCGACCCAGCCGAGGGCGGCTGCTTTGGAAATGGCGTCGGCGGCCCAGTAGTCGTCAGGCACATCGCTGAAGCTTTCGTCGGCAGCGACATCATCGGTGAGGTTCACGAGAATGGAAACAAACTCGGCGCGGGTGATGGCGTCGTTCGGGCGGAAGCTGGTGCCGTCGGTGGTGAGCCCGAGGCGGCAGATGGCGCGCACAGGCTCGGCGAACCAGTCACTGTCGGTGACATCGGTGTAGGAGCAGGTGCCGGTGCCACTGTCTGGATCAGCGAGCAGGCGATAGAGGAAGGTGACGGCTTCGGCACGGGTGACGCTGCGGCTTGGGCCCATGGTGCCATCCGGGTAGCCGGCGATGTAGGCAATGTGGTCGTTCACGAGGGCTGGCGGCGCATCATTGGTCACCGTTTCGGTGGTTTCGGCCGGTCCGATAGGCACGGTGTTGTCGGCCCGTGCTTCGTGCTGAAACGACAGCGCACAAGGGAGCGCCGTGACACCAATCAGCAGCAGGGTGGTCAATGTGCGTTTCAATTTTGCGTTCATGGGACGCTCCTTTCATTCATTATTATAGGTAGATTCTTGCATGATGATTACCTAGGATATTTACCATGGATATTGTACAATAATTTGTGGGGTATGTCTAAAAAAATATGACCAATTGTGACAAAAATATCCGTGAATGATGGGGCGCTTTTCGTGGAAATTTGCAACGCTTTTTCTTGACAAGAATTTTTTGCGCGCTTATAATTGTGTAGGTTAAAGTGTATCGTGCACAAGGAGATATATCATGGCTTTGATCGTAGATTTATCAAGCCTGCGGCAAAATCCCGGGCGTCGTCTGACAGCATCGCTGGAAAGTGACACGCTTGCCGGATTGGAGAGCGGCTTGCATTTGAATGGATCTGTAAAGGTGGACGCCGAGTTGATCGGCGGTGAGCGGCGCGTGTCGCTGCATGCACGGGTTCAGGCAGAAATAGATACTGTCTGTGACATGTGCCTGGCACCGATTGTCTATCCGCTTGATTTCGAGATCGACGAGGTTTTGATGAGCGCCCACGATGTGGATGTGCTGGCAGAACACGGCGGTGATCGCGAAGAAATGGAAAGTGAAAATTGGATCTATGATGATGTACATTTAGACTTGAATTATCTCGTGCTTAATGCTATACTGACACAGTTACCACTTCGGCATTTATGTCGACCAGACTGCAAGGGCTTGTGTCCACATTGTGGCGCGAATTTGAATGATGGTCCTTGCGATTGTGAAAATACAGAAATAGATCCGCGCTGGGCGATTCTCGCACAGCTTCAGGAGAAATGATTGGGGAGGTGTAATAGATGGGATTACAGAAAAGTAAGAGAGGCAAATCCAGAACTCACAGAAAACGCAGCGCATGGTCCAAGCTCGACTCCGTTCAGTCTATGACCTGCCCGAACTGCCACGAACCAAAGCTTCCACACCATGTCTGCCCTTCTTGCGGCTATTATGATGGCCGTAAAGTAGGCGAAAAGCAGGAAGCTACTGTAGCAGCTGAAAACTAATAACAACAAGCGACCGGTCAAGAATGTCTTGACCGGTTGTTGTATTTTTAGAAACTTTTTTCAATCTTTCGCTATTTTACTTAGGAGGAAACGATGCTCAACCAATCGAAAATTCGCAATATCGCTATCATTGCGCATGTCGACCATGGCAAAACGACCCTCGTAGACCAGATGCTGCGTCAGAGCGGAACCTTTCGTGCCAACGAACAGGTTGTAGAACGTGTCATGGACTCGAACGACCTGGAACGTGAAAAAGGGATCACCATTCTCGCCAAGAACACGTCGATCGATTATGACGACTGCCGCATCAATATTGTCGACACCCCAGGGCACGCAGATTTTGGCGGTGAAGTAGAACGTATCATGAAGATGGTGGATGGCGTTCTTCTGGTTGTCGACGCTTATGAAGGCTGCATGCCTCAGACGCGTTTCGTGCTGAAAAAGGCGCTGGCTGCCAACTTGACCCCAATCGTTGTCATCAATAAGATGGACAAGCCATTCGTGCGTCCAAGCGAAGTGGTCGATGAAGTCATTGATCTGTTCATTGATCTCGACGCCAGCGAAGACCAGCTGGACTTCCCAGTGCTTTACGCCAGCGGCGTGAAGGGGATTGCCAGCGACGATCCAGAAGATCTCGGCGACAACCTCAAGCCATTGCTGGATGCTATCATTAAATACATTCCATCACCAAAGGGCGATCCAGAAGGCCCACTGCAGGCACAGATCACCCTTATGGACTACAATGAATTTGTTGGCAAGATTGCCATTGCGACCATCAACCGTGGTACCATCCATACCAATGACATGGTGTCGATCATGAACCGTGAAGGCAAGGTGCGCAATGTGCGCGTGACCAAGCTCTTCGGCTTCAAGGGCTTAAAACACACGCCAATTGATGAAGCAAGCGTTGGTGAGATCGTAGCAGTCTCCGGTCTTGGTGAAATCAACGTCGGGGAAACCATCTGCGCACAGAATCAGCTGGACCCAATGCCATTCATTAAGATCGAAGAACCTACCCTGGAAATGATGTTCCTGATCAACAACTCGCCATTCGCTGGCAAAGACGGGGACCCAATCACCAGCCGCAAGTTGTGGGCACGCCTGCAGAAGGAAGCAGAAAGCGACATTGCACTGCATGTGTCTGAAACCGACAGCGCCGATATGTTCCGCGTGGCTGGCCGCGGTGAATTGCATCTCTCCATTTTGATTGAAAAAATGCGCCGCGAAGGGTTGGAATTCCAGGTATCCATGCCTCAGGTTATCATTCATGAAGAAGATGGCGTGAAGATGGAACCATACGAATACGTCACCCTCGATGTGCCGGAAGAATACATGGGCACTGTGATGGAAAAGATGAGCACACGCAAGGGCGAAATGCGCAACATGCAGAACCGCAACGGCGAAGTACGTCTCGAATACATCATTCCTTCCCGCGGCCTCGTTGGTTTCCGTACCCAGTTCCTGACGGACACCCACGGCTACGGCATCATGAATGCCACCTTCGAAGATTACCGTCGTTACAGCGGCTACATCGAAGGACGCCGCAGCGGTGCGCTGATTGTTTTTGAAACAGGCACGACCACTGCTTATGGCCTGTCCAGCGCCGAAGACCGCGGCACACTCTTTGTGGGGCCAGGGGTTGATGTTTATGAAGGCATGATCATTGGTGAATCCAACCGCGATCAGGACATTGCCGTCAACGTCTGCAAGGGCAAAAAGCTGACCAATACCCGTGCAGCAGGGAAAGACGACGCGGTACAATTGAAGGGCGCACGCGACATGTCTTTGGAACAGTGCATTGCGTTCCTGAATGATGATGAATATTTGGAAGTGACGCCAAAGGAACTGCGTTTGCGCAAACGCTTCCTTAAAGCGGACGACCGTGCAAAATACAATAAGAACAAAAAACTCAGCCGCCAGCAGGAAGGCTGAGCTGCATAAAGCTGAGCAGGTATCTCAAAGATGCCTGCTCATTTTTTTTACGCGAAAAATGGTGAGAGAAGGTCAGAAAAATTTTTCTGAAAAATTGAACGGCTGCTTTGAGAAAAATTTCGCCGCGCAGCGTCGGCAAAACGGTCAGAAACTGACATAAAAAAATCGCTGAAAGCCGCGAAAAATAGAGAAAAATTCCTTGCAAAACACTAATCGGTGTGTTAAACTTAAGCGGTGCCTGAAAATAAGCAATGATGCGGGAGATTGCTAGGCGAATGGACACACCTGAGGCCGTGTTCTAGGGAACTCCCGCGGAGCAGTCCGATAATCGGGCGAAATCAAGGAGGAAAAATAATGGCAAGAAGTAAAATCAGAATTCGCTTGAAAGCTTTTGATCACAAAGTACTTGATCAGAGCGCAAGCAAAATCGTAGAAACTGCCAAGAAAACTGGTGCTACCGTTTCCGGCCCAGTTCCACTACCAACTGAAAAGGCAGTCTACACCGTTCTTCGTTCTCCACACGTCAACAAAGACTCCAGAGAACAGTTCGAAACCAGAACCCACAAACGTCTCATTGACATCACCGAACACACCAACAAGACTGTTGAAGCGTTGATGCGTTTGGATCTGCCAAGCGGCGTTGAAATCGAAATCAAATTATAATAAAAAAGGAGGTGGCAGTTCGAATGAAAGCCATTTTGGGTAAGAAAATCGGGATGACTCAGATCTTCACTCCAGAAGGCGTGTTGATTCCTGTAACAGTTGTTGCTGCAGGTCCATGCGTAGTCACCCAGGTAAAAACAATTGATACTGACGGTTATAATGCTGTTCAGGTCGGCTTTGGCGATATCAAGCCTGTAGCAGTGAACAAGCCTGCTAAGGGTCACTTCGACAAGGCCGGTGTAGCCGCTAGAAAGTATCTGCGCGAAATCCGCGTTGAAGATCCATCTAGCTACAACAATGGTGACGAAATCAAAGCTGATGTATTTGCTGAAGGCGAAGCAATCGACGTTTCCGGCGTAAGCAAGGGCAAGGGCTTTGCTGGTACCATTAAGCGCTACGGCCGCCATCGTGGGCCTATGACACACGGTTCTAAGCACAAAAGAAAAACCGGGTCTGTTGGCGCTGCCGGTCCTCATCACGTATTCAAAGGCCATCTGATGCCTGGGCGTGCTGGGAATAAGAACGTTACCGTTCAGAACCTTAAAGTCGTTAAGGTGGACGTTGAAAATAATCTGCTCTTGATCAAAGGCTCCGTTCCAGGGGCAAAGAACAGCCTCGTGGTTGTTAAAGAAAGCGTAAAGGGCAATAAGTAAGGAAAGGAGGAGAATACATGCCAGTAATTAAAGTGAAAAATATGCAGGGTGCAGATGTTGAAGAACTGACTCTGAATGATGAAATCTTCGGTATCGAACCTAACAAATCTGTTATGCATGAAGTTGTTGTAAACTATTTGGTTGGTCTGCGTAAGGGTACTCATTGCACGAAGTCCCGCGGCGAAGTCAGAGGCGGTGGCCGTAAGCCATGGCGTCAGAAAGGTACTGGTCGTGCCCGTGCTGGTACGTCTCGTTCTCCACTGTGGCGCGGCGGTGCTATCATCTTCGGGCCAAAGCCAAGAGATTATTCCTATCGTGTAAATAAGAAGAAAGTTGCATTGGCAATGCGTTCTGCACTTTCCGATAAGGTGAACGAAGAAGCTATGGTTGTTGTTGACGCACTGAGCTTTGACGCACCAAAGACCAAGGATATGATCAAGGTGCTGGAAGCACTCGGCACCGGCAAGAAGACTCTGCTCGTTCTTCCTGAGATCGATGAAGTTGTTATCAAGAGCGCACGCAACATTCAGGGCGTAACCCCAGTAACTGTTGCTGAGCTGAATACTTATGAAATCTTGAACAACAACAGCCTCGTTCTCACTAAGGATGCTGTTGCAAAGGTTGAGGAGGTGTTGGCGTAATGAAATTGGCAAGAGAAATCATCATCAAACCAGTTGTCACCGAAAAGAGCGTTGACCTGATGCAGGAAAACAAGTACTGCTTCAGAGTTGCTAAGGATGCCAACAAAATCGAAATCAAGAACGCAATCGAAGAAATCTTCAAAGTTACCGTTATCAATGTTAACACGGTAAACGTTCACGGCAAGATGAAACGCATGGGCCGCACCCAGGGCAAAACTGCCAGCTGGAAAAAGGCTGTTGTAACCTTGCGTGAAGGCGATAGCATTGAAGTATTTGAAGGTCTTTAATAAATAAAGGAGGAACAAAATGGCACTGAGATCATTTAAACCGACTTCTCCTGGTGTGCGTCAAATGACTGTTTCTTCTTTTGAAGAAATCACCACGAACAAGCCTGAGAAATCCCTGCTTGTACCGCTGAAAAAACATTCTGGCCGTAACAGCTATGGCCGCATCACTGTTCGTCATCATGGCGGCGGTCACAAGAGAAAATATCGTATCATTGACTTTAAACGTTTGAAAGATGGTGTTCCAGCTCGCGTAGCTACCATCGAATACGATCCAAACCGTTCCAGCCGCATCGCTCTGCTTCACTATGTAGACGGTGAAAAGCGTTACATCATCGCTCCTGCTGGTCTCAAGGTTGGAGACGTTATCTACTCCGGTCCAGATGCAGACATCAAGACTGGTAACGCACTGCCATTGGCCAACATCCCAGTTGGTACCTTGGTTCACAACATTGAACTTCATCCAGGCCGCGGCGGCCAGATCTGCCGTAGCGCTGGTGTAAGTGCTCAGTTGATGGCTAAGGAAGGCAAATATGCTCTTCTGAGACTTCCTTCCGGTGAAGTTCGCAAGATCCTTCTTGCTTGCCGCGCTACCATCGGTGTTGTTGGTAACAGCGAACATGCTAACATCAACATCGGTAAAGCAGGCCGCAGCCGTTGGATGGGCGTTCGTCCTACCGTTCGTGGTTCTGTTATGAACCCTAACGATCACCCACATGGTGGTGGTGAAGGTCGCGCTCCAGTCGGCCGCAAATCCCCTGTTAGCCCTTGGGGTAAGGTTGCTCACGGCGGTAAGACCCGCAAGAAGAAGAACCTTAGCAATAAGTTCATCGTGACACCTAGAAAAGGCAAATAAAGCCAGGACGTAATCGAAAGGAGGCAATTCATTCATGAGCAGATCTCTTAAAAAAGGACCTTTTGTCGATGAAAAACTCTACAAGAAGGTCGTAGCAATGAATGAAGCAAATGAAAAATCTGTGATCAAGACTTGGTCACGTTCATCCACCATCTTCCCTGAATTCATTGGTCATACTTTTGCCGTTCACGATGGCAGAAAGCACATTCCAGTGTATGTAACCGAAGACATGGTTGGTCATAAACTCGGCGAATTCGCACCTACCCGTACCTACAAAGGCCACGCTGGTGACGAAAAATCCAGTCGTTCTCGATAAGCAGAAAGGAGTAAAATAAGTGGAAGCAAAAGCATGTGCAAAACACATTAGAATTTCCCCACGCAAGGCCCGTCAGGTTGTTGACCTGATCCGCGGCAAGAGCGTACAAGAAGCTTACAGTATTTTAAAATTCACTCCACATAAAGGTTCTGCGATCGTAACGAAGGTATTAAAATCCGCTGTTGCAAATGCAGAGCACAACTATGATATGGATGTTGAAAATCTCTTCGTCAGCACCGCATATGTTGATCAGGGCCCAAGCATTAAGCGCTACAAACCACGCGCAATGGGTCGTGCAGACGGTATCAAAAAGAGAACCAGCCATATCACCATCATGGTAAGTGAAAGATAAGGAGGAATACTGTGGGACAGAAAGTAAATCCAATTGGCATTCGTGTTGGCATCATCCGCGATTGGGATGCTAGATGGTATGCTGACGATAAAGACTATGTCGATCTCCTCCATGAAGATTTCAAAGTTCGTAAGTTTGTAAAGACCAAACTTTTCGACAGCGGTATCGCAAGAATCGTTATTGAACGTACCGGTAATACCAAGATTAAGGTTACCATCCACACCGCTAAGCCTGGTATCGTAATCGGCCGTAACGGTTCCGCTATCGAAGTCCTTCGTGGGGAACTCGAAAAACTCACCGGCAAATCTGTTTCTATCAGCGTTGTCGAAGTAAAACATCCAGAAGCAAACGCTCAGCTCATCGCTGAATCCATTGCTCAGGCTCTTGAAAACCGTGTCGCTTACCGTCGTGCTATGAAACAGCACATCCAGAGAGCGGTTAAAGCCGGCGCTCAGGGTATTAAAGTCAGCTGCGCAGGTCGTCTGGCTGGCGCTGATATCGCACGTACTGAATGGGTTACCGAAGGCAAAGTTCCTCTGCACACCCTTCGCGCAGATATCGACTATGGTTTCTATGAAGCAGATACCACCTATGGTAAGATTGGTATCAAAGTATGGATTTACAATGGTGAAATCCTTGATGATAGTAAAGAAGGAGGACGCTAATTATGTTAATGCCTAAGAGAACTAAATGGCGTCGCCCACATCGCAGAAAACTCGGTGGGGAAGCTCACAAGGGCACGAAAATCACTTATGGTGAATTTGGTCTTCAGGCAACCACCGGTGCTTGGGTCACCAGCCGTCAGATCGAAGCTGCCCGTATTGCAATGACCCGTTACATCAAACGTGGTGGTAAGGTTTGGATTAAGATTTTCCCAGACCAGCCAGTAACCGCTAAGCCAGCCGAAGTCCGCATGGGTTCCGGGAAAGGTGCTCCTGATTACTGGGTAGCTATTGTAAAACCAGGCCGCGTAATGTTCGAAGTCAGCGGCGTACCTGAAGAAGTTGCACGAGAAGCACTGCGCTTGGCTATGCATAAACTGCCTTGCAAGTGCAAGATCTTGAAAAGGGAAGAAATGGAGGCTGTTGCTAATGAAGGCTGAAACCTTAAGAGAACTCTCCACTGAAGAGTTGAACAAGAAGGTTGTAGAACTTAAAGAAGAACTCTTTAACCTGCGTTTTCAGATGGCTACCGGCCAACTTGAAAACCCTATGCAGTTAAAGCAGGTAAGAAAAGATATCGCTAGAGCTAAGACAGTGATCCGCGAACGCGAGATCGCTGCTCAGGCGTGAATATAAGGAGGAAATAAAGTGGCAGAACGTAACCATAGAAAAGTACGTATTGGCATTGTTAGTTCCGACAAAATGGACAAGACAATTGTTGTTGATGTTGATAGTCCTCGCCGCCATCCTCTCTATGGAAAGCTTGCGAAGAATACCAAACATTTCAAAGCCCATGATGAGCTCAACGAGGCTAAGGTTGGGGATCGCGTAAAGATTATGGAAACCCGTCCTTTGTCCAAGACCAAGAGATGGCGCCTCGTCGAAATCCTTGAAAAGGCACCGATTGTATAAGTATCGTAAGCTCGAAAGGAGGAAAGCTCGCAATGATTCAACAAGAAACCAGACTTAAAGTCGGTGATAACACTGGCGCGAAGGAACTCCTTTGTATCCGCGTGCTTGGCGGTACAAAGCGTCGCTATGCTTCCGTAGGTGACATCATCGTTTGTGCAGTTAAAGAAGCAACACCCGGTGGCGTTGTCAAGAAGGGTGATGTAGTAAAGGCGGTTGTTGTTCGTACCAGCCGTCCTGTAAAGCGCCCAGACGGCTCTTACATTCGCTTTAGCGAAAATGCAGCTGTTATCATCAAAGACGATAAGAGCCCAAGAGGAACCCGTATCTTTGGGCCTGTTGCCAGAGAACTTCGTGACAAAGACTTCATGAAGATCGTCAGCTTGGCACCTGAAGTACTTTAATTCCCCGGAGGTGAATACAGTGCCTAAAATGAAAATCCGCAAAGGTGACGAAGTTATCGTCATTTCTGGTAAAGATAAAGGTAAAGTCGGCAAGGTTATCAAGGCTCTGCCAGACGAACAGCGCGTCATCGTTGAAGGCGTAGCTGTTGCAAAGCGCCACACCAAACCTTCTCAAGCAAATCCTCAGGGTGGGATCATTGACAAGCCAATGCCAATCCACGTTTCCAACGTTATGGCATACGATGCTTCTGCAAAGAAAGGCTCTCGCATCGGTTATAAGTTTGTTGATGGCAAGAAAGTTCGCATCTTGAAGAGCAGCGGCAAAGAGTATTAATAGGGAGGAGGTCTACAAGTGGCTAGATTAAAAGATAAGTACGTTGCAGAAATTGCTCCTGCACTGCAGGAAAAATTCGGCATTACCAATGTCATGGCTATTCCAAAGCTTGACAAAGTCATCATCAACATCGGCTTGGGTGAAGCAGTAGACAACCCTAAAGCACTCGATGGTGCTGTTGACGACATCACACGTATCGCTGGTCAGAAGCCAGTCGTCACTCGTGCAAAGAAGTCCATCGCAGGGTTCAAGATCCGTGAAGGCATGCCTATCGGTGTTAAGGTAACTCTTCGTGGTGACCGTATGTATGAATTTGTTGATCGTTTATTTAACATCGCATTGCCTCGCGTTAGAGACTTTCACGGTGTTTCTGGCAAAAGCTTCGACGGTCGCGGCAACTACAGCCTCGGCTTAACCGAACAGCTGATTTTCCCAGAAATCGATTATGATAAAATTGATAAGATCAGAGGTATGCAAATCGTATTTACCACGACCGCTAAGACGGACGAAGAAGGTAAAGAGCTCCTGAAGATGCTCGGCATGCCTTTCGCAGGTTAACAGGAGGTAAGAAAATTGGCCAAGACATCTAAGATTGTCCATAAGAAACCTAAATACAGAGTACGTGAACACAACAGATGCAAAGTCTGCGGACGTCCACACGGGTACATGAGAAAGTTCGGCCTTTGCCGTGTATGCTTCCGCGAGTTGGCTAGCAAAGGTGAACTGCCAGGCGTAACCAAGTCTAGCTGGTAAGCATCACATTCGGAAGGAGGTCATCATTTAATGGTAATGTCAGATCCAATCGCGGATTTCTTAACTCGTATCCGCAATGCAAACATGCAAATGCATGAAAAAGTAGAAATTCCTGCTTCTAAGACCAAAGTTCACCTTGCTGAAATTCTTAAAGAAGAAGGTTTCATCAAGGACTTCGAAGTAGTTGATGATAATGTTCAAGGGAAGATCGTTGTTTCCCTGAAGTATGGTCCAAATCGCGAACGCGTTATTAGCGGCCTGAAGAGAATCTCCAAGCCAGGTCTCAGACGTTATTGCAAGAGTGATAACGTTCCTAAAGTCCTCGGTGGTCTCGGTATCGCCATCATCTCCACCTCTAAGGGGATCATGACCGATAAAGAAGCACGTAAAGCCGGCTTGGGCGGCGAAGTTATCTGCTACATTTGGTAAATTTGTCTTAGGAGGGTAAAACATGTCTCGTATTGGTAAACTTCCAGTCGCCATCCCAGATGGTGTTACTGTTGAAATCTCCGAAGACAACGTTGTTACTGTAAAAGGTCCTAAAGGCGAGCTCACTAAGGCTCTCCATCCTGATATGGTAATCAAAGCTGAAAACGGAGAAATCGTTGTCGCTTGCCCAAATGGCGACGTGAAAACATATAATGCACTTTGGGGCTTGACCCGCAGCCTGATCAACAACATGGTCGTTGGTGTCACCGATGGCTATTCCAAGACTCTGACCATGAAAGGTGTCGGTTACAGAGCAGCTCTTCAGGGCAACAAGCTCGTTATCAGTGCCGGCTACTCTCATCCAGTAGAAATGGAACCTGTTGACGGTATTACTTTCGAAGTTCCGGAACAGACCAAGATCGTTGTCAAAGGTATTGACAAGCAGCTCGTTGGCGCTATCGCTGCTGACGTTCGCAACGTACGTCCACCAGAACCTTACAAAGGTAAAGGTATTCGTTACGAAGGCGAAGTTGTTAAGATTAAGGCTGGTAAGACCGGCACGAAGTAATAGGCGGGAAAGGAGTGAACCGTTTTGAAAAAAGAATATCCTAGAAAAAAGATTCGCGCGCATAAGCATAAAAGAATGCGTTTCCGCATTACGGGTACACCTGAACGTCCTCGCCTCGCTGTTTTCCGCAGCGCAAAGCACGTTTATGCGCAGATCATTGACGATACCAAAGGTGTAACGCTCGTAAGCGCTTCCACCTTGAACGTAGAATCTGAAGGCACAAAGACCGATGCTGCGAAGGCTGTCGGTGAAGCTGTTGCTAAAAAAGCACTTGACGCTGGTATCACCAAGGTTGTTTTCGACCGTGGGGGTAACATTTATCATGGCCGTGTCAAGGCTTTGGCTGAAGGTGCCAGAGAAGCTGGCTTAGACTTCTAATAAACGCTGAAGGAGGGAAAAACGTGACAAGAGAAATTATCGATGCAAGTGTACTTGATTTAGAGGAACGTGTAGTAACCATCAACCGCGTTGCAAAGGTTGTAAAAGGTGGTCGTCGTTTCAGCTTCAGCGCCCTCGTCGTCGTTGGTAACGGTGACGGTATTGTCGGTGTTGGCATGGGTAAAGCCAGTGAAGTTCCTGAAGCCATTCGTAAAGGCGTTGAAGACGCTAAGAAGAATCTCATTCGCGTGCCTGTTGTCAACGGTGGCACCATTCCTCATGAAACCGTTGGTCGTTTCGGCGCAGCACGCGTTATGCTGAAGCCTGCTTCTGAAGGTACTGGGGTTATCGCAGGCGGCGCAGTTCGTGCCGTTGCTGAATTGGCTGGTATTTCTAATATCCTTACCAAGTCCCTGCGTTCCGACAACCAGATCAATATCGTTCGTGCAACGATGCAAGGTCTTCAGAGCATGAAGAGTGCTGAACAGGTTGCCAAACTTCGTGGCAAAACTGTTGAAGAGATCTTAGGCTAAGGAGGTCCATGATGGCAGAATTGAAAATCACTTTAACCCGTAGTGTAATCGGTGCCAGTGAAGCTCAAAGAAAAGTCGTTAAGGCGCTTGGCTTACGTAAAACGAATAGCACCGTAGTACGTCCTGATAATGCTTCCATCCGTGGCATGGTGAATAAAATCAATCATCTCGTCACTGTAGAAGAAATCAACTAATTAGGAGGTGACGTTACATTGAAACTGCATGAATTACAACCAGCTGACGGTTCTAAACACGCATTGAAGCGCAAAGGTCGCGGTATCGGCTCCGGCCTTGGCAAAACTTCCGGTAAAGGCCATAAGGGTCAGAAAGCACGTTCCGGTGGTGGGAAAGGTCCTGCATTCGAAGGTGGTCAGACCCCTATCCAGCGTCGTCTCCCAAAACGTGGTTTTAGCAATGCGAAGTTCAAAGTTACTTACTCCACCATCAATGTTGCAACTTTAGATGCATTTGATGCAGGCACCGTTGTTACGCCTGAATCTCTCGTTGAATGTGGAAAAGTAAAACAAATGAAAAATGGCGGTGTCAAGGTCCTCGGTAATGGTGAAATCACCAAAGCTCTTACCGTTAAGGCTCATGCATTCAGCGCTTCTGCAAAAGAAAAGATCGAAGCTGCTGGTGGCACCGTAGAGGTTATTGACTAATGTTAGAGACCTTGCGTGACGCCCTTAAAACTCAAGAGATGCGCAAGAAGATCCTCTTTACTTTAATGATGTTCTTGATTTTCCGCATTGGGAGTCACATTCCAGTTCCGGGCATTGACAAAACACAGATTGCACAACTGATTGACAGCATTAAAATCCTTGGGTTCTTCGATACGATCTCAGGGAGCGCACTGAAAAATGTTTCCATTTTTGCAATGAGCATCACGCCTTATATTAACGCGTCCATCATCATTCAGCTTCTGACTGTTATTTTTCCTCGGTTGGAAGCGATTGCAAAAGACGACCGCAAGAAAATTGTTGAATACACAAGATACTTGACTGTCGTTCTTGGATTCGTTCAGGCCCTTGGCCTTTCTTTGGGCGTGCTCCGCTCTGTGTTGACGGATACTTCTGTGATGAGCATCATCATCATTGTACTCTCTCTTACTGCTGGTACTGCTTGCTTGATGTGGATCGGTGAGTTGATCACCGAAAAGGGGATTGGCAATGGGATCAGTTTGATCATTTTTGCAGGGATTGTTTCCAGAATCCCTGGAGGGATTGCATATTTGGTTGAGTATGCGCAGCAAGGCATTATGAATATCGTGTACATCTTGCTTTTCTTAATCGTTGCGTTGATCGCAATTGTATGCGTCATTATCGTGAACCAGGGTGAACGCCGCGTACCAGTTCAGTACGCAAAACGCGTTGTTGGTCGCAAGATGTATGGTGGCCAGTCCACTCATATTCCTATTAAAGTCAACTCCGCTGGGGTTATTCCAGTCATCTTTGCGATGAGCTTGATGTTTATCCCTGGCACAATCGCTAACTTCTTCCCAGACAATGCAGCAGCCGTCTGGATCAGTCAGCACTTCTCATTTACCAATGTTGGCTACAACTTGGTATATGCTGTGTTGATCATCTTCTTCACCTACTTCTATTCTTCAATTACCTTCAACCCAATCGATGTGGCTGATAATATTCGTAAGAATGGTGGGTTCATTCCTGGTATCAGACCAGGTCGCCCAACCAGCGAATATATTATGAAAGTCATGAGTCGTATCACCTTCTTCGGTGGTCTGTTCCTCGCAGCAATCGCTGTGCTGCCAGCTATTCTCATGGGCGTAGCTGGTATGGACCTGTACTTTGGCGGTACCTCTCTCTTGATTGTTGTTGGTGTTGCAATTGACACAATGAAGCAGATTGAGTCCAATATGATGATGAGAAACTACGAAGGCTTTATGAAATAATAATAGAGGGTGAGAAAATGCATATCTTACTAATGGGCCCTCCGGGTGCTGGTAAAGGCACCCAGGCTGATGAATTGAAAAAAATTCTCGACGTTCCACATATCTCAACAGGGGATATGTTCAGAAAAGCTCAGCAAGATCAGACCGCTCTTGGCTTGGAAGCTAAAAGCTATATGGATCGTGGTGAGCTCGTGCCAGACGAAGTCACCATTGGCATCGTCCGCGAACGTCTGGCAGAAGAGGACTGCAAGAAGGGGTTCATCCTTGACGGATTTCCTCGCACAGTCGCCCAGGCAGATGCATTAGACCAGATCATGAAGGATCTTGGCTACAAGCTTGATGGAGCTGTCGATATCGAAGTTCCTCTCGATAAGCTGGTTGCCAGACTGACCGGTCGTCGCATTTGCCCAACATGCAAAGCATCCTATCATACGCTGTTCAACCCACCTAAGGTTGAAGGAATTTGCGATAATGATGGCAGCGCCTTGTATCAACGTGATGATGACACTGAAGAAACTGCCCACAATAGACTTTCCGTCTATGAAAAGAACACAGCGCCACTCATTGCCTATTACAAGGAAAAAGGCGATTTGATTCCTATCAATGGGGATCAAGACATGGCTCTCGTCACGAAGGAAATCATGCAAAAATTGGGGCATGAAGCATGATTACTATTAAATCTTCTCACGAAATCGATTTAATGCGTGAAGCGGGCCGCATCGTTGCCGAGACTCATCAATTATTGGCAGAGTCTATTCGCCCAGGTATGAGCACGCTCGAGCTTGATGAAATTGCAGAGCGTTACATTCGAAGCAGGGGAGCAATTCCTTCCTTCAAGAATTATTGTGGATTTCCTGGTTCGATCTGTGCCTCTATTAACGAAGTTGTCGTACATGGTATCCCTTCTGCGGACATTATTGTTCGCGAAGGGGATATCATCAGCTTCGATGTTGGTGCCATCTTGAATGGCTACCATGGAGATGCAGCGAGAACGATCGCTTGCGGAGAAATCTCCGAAGAAGCACAAAAGCTGATCGACGATACACGCCAAAGCTTCTTCTGCGGTATGGAACAAGCTGTTGAAGGCAATCGTCTGTCAGATATCGGTCATGCAATTCAGGTTTATGCTGAAGATCGCGGATACGGCGTTGTCCGTGATTTCTGCGGTCATGGCATTGGCACAAAAATGCATGAAGATCCACAGATTCCAAACTATGGGAAGCCGGGACATGGTCCTCGTCTAAAAGTTGGTATGTGTCTGGCTGTAGAACCAATGATCAACCTTGGTACGTACGAAGTTGAGGTTCTGCAGGATAACTGGACAACAATCACTTTAGATGGTAAGCTTTCCTGTCATTATGAAAATACCATCGCAATCACTGAAGATGGACCAGTCATTTTAACCGCTCTATAAAAAAGGAGAAAAACATGAGTAAAGACGTTATTGAGCTTCAAGGCACAGTTGTTGAATCTCTACCGAATGCCATGTTTAAGGTCGAACTGGAAAACGGTTATACCATATTGGCTCATATCAGCGGAAAGATTCGTATGAACTTTATTAAGATTTTGCCTGGAGATCGTGTAACGGTGGAACTTTCCCCATACGATCTGACACGTGGCAGAATCACCTATAGATTTAAGTAAAAATTCGAGTTTCTCACAAGGAGGCTTCATAATATGAAAGTTAGAGCATCCGTAAAACCGATGTGTGAAAAATGCAAAGTCATCAAGCGCAAAGGTCGCGTTATGGTGATTTGCGAAAACCCAAAGCATAAACAAGTACAAGGCTAATCAGTAACCCAGGAGGTGCATTAAATGGCAAGAATTGCTGGTATCGACCTGCCAAGAGATAAACGTATCGTTATCGGTCTTACCTATATATATGGCATCGGCGGTCCAACCGCTGAAAAACTCGTTGCAGAAGCTGGAATCAATCCTGACACCCGTGTTCGTGATCTGACCGAAGAAGAAGAAGAAAAGCTTCGTCGTCTGATCGACGATTACACCGTCGAAGGTGATCTTCGTCGTGAAGTCAGCCTCAACATCAAGCGTCTGACCGAAATCGGTTGCTATCGCGGCATCCGTCACAGAAAAGGTCTGCCTGTTCGTGGTCAGAACACCAAGACGAACGCTAGAACCCGCAAGGGTAAAAAGTCTGCAGCTGGTAAGCGTAAAAAGTAATAGGGGTGAGACAAAGTGGCAAAACCAAGAAAAACGACGCGCGTTCGTCGTAAAGAACGCAAGAACATTGAAAAAGGCGTTGCTCACATCAAGAGCAGCTTTAACAATACTCTCGTAACCATCACTGACGTGAATGGTAACGCCATTAGCTGGGCTAGTGCCGGTGGCATGGGCTTCCGTGGTTCTCGTAAGAGCACCCCATACGCTGCTCAGGTTGCTGCTGAAACTGCTGCAAAGGCTGCCATGGAACATGGTCTCAAGGAAATCGAATGCCTTGTAAAGGGTCCTGGCGCTGGTCGTGAAGCCGCTATCCGTGCTTTGCAGGCAGCTGGTCTCGAAGTCAGCATGATCAAGGACGTTACACCAATTCCACACAATGGTTGCCGTCCACCTAAACGCAGAAGAGTATAAGGAGGGTTCAATCTAATGGCAAGAAACAGAGAACCAATCGTTAAAAGATGCCGTGCATTGGGCATTTCTCCTGCTGAACTTGGTTACAGCAAAGAATCTAACCGTGAACCAAAGAGAATGCGCAAGAAACAGAGCGAATACGGCATGCAGTTGCAAGAAAAGCAGAAAGCCAAATTCATCTATGGCGTAATGGAAAAACCTTTCAGAAACTACTTTGAAAAAGCTAAGAAGCTGGAAGGTCCTGCAGGTGAAAACCTGATCGTCATGCTCGAACAGCGTTTCGACAACGTTGTTTTCCGCGCTGGTTTTGGTAAAACCCGTCGTGAATGCCGTCAGATGGTTGTTCACAATCACTTCACCATCAATGGCAAGAAGGCTAACATTCCTTCCATGCAGGTGAAGGTTGGCGATGTGATCCAGATGAAGGAAAAGAGCGCCAACTCTCCACACTTCAAAGAATTCCTGGCAAATCAGGATCTTGCTCACATTCCATCCTGGATGGAACTCGATGCTGCGAACCACAGCGTAAAAATCGTTGCTGTTCCTAAGCGCGAAGAAATCGACATCCCTGTTAATGAACAGATGATCGTCGAATTGTACAACAAGTAATCCTTTAGCATCGTAACAATCTGCAGAGCCTATCATATGGGAGGATTATGAATGATTGAAATAGAAAAGCCACGCATTGAATGTGTTGAGCAAAGTGATGACAATACCTATGGCAAATTCGTTGTCGAACCACTTGAACGAGGCTATGGTGTAACACTGGGGAATTCACTACGCCGTATTCTCTTATCCTCTATTCCAGGGGCAGCAGTCACATCCATTAAAATTGACGGTGTTTTGCATGAGTTCTCCACGGTGCCTGGCGTCAAGGAAGATGTCGCTGAGATCATTCTCAATATCAAATCTCTGGCGCTGAAGAGCACATCGGACGAACCACAGATCATCATCATCGATGCTAGTGAAGAAGGCGAAGTCACTGCAGGTGATATCATCACCACAGACGCCGTTGAAGTGTTGAACAAAGATTTACACATCGCCACTTTGGATACAAACAGTCGTTTGTATATCGAAATGGTCGTTGAAACTGGACGTGGCTATGTGTCAGCAGATAAGAACAAAAAGGAAGGTCTGCCAATCGGTACCATTCCTATTGATTCTATCTACACACCTGTACATAAGGTTAATTTCTCCATTGAAGATACCCGTGTTGGTAACAATACCGAATACGACAAGCTCATCATGGACATTTCCTGCAATGGCAACATCAAGCCAGCCGATGCACTGTCTTTGGCAGCGCGCATCCTGGTTGATCATTTGCAGCTGTTTATCGGCTTGAATGACAACATGCGTGATATGCAGGTCATGATCGAGAAGGAAGAAGAAGAAAAGGATAAGGTCCTCGATATGACCATCGAAGAACTTGATCTTTCTGTTCGTTCCTACAACTGCTTGAAGCGTGCCGGTATCAATACGGTTCTTGAGCTGACGCAGAAGAGCAAGGACGACATGATGAAGGTACGTAATCTTGGGAAGAAGTCTCTCGAAGAAGTTCAGAAGAAGATGAGTGCCCTCGGCTTGTCATTAAAATCTAACGAGGAATAATAAGGAGGTTCAGGGATGAATCATCGTAAAATCGGGCATAACAGCGCACACCGTCGTGCGATTCTCCGTAATATGACCACCTCCGTGCTGATGCACGGCAAGGTTGAAACCACCGAAGTTAAGGCGAAAGAAGTTCGTCGCATGGTGGATAAAATGATCACCTTAGGTAAGAAGGGTGACTTGGCTGCATATCGTCAGGCAGTCGGCTATCTTATGGACGAAGATGTTGCATACAAGCTCTTCCATGAGATCGCTCCATCTTACAAGGATCGCAATGGTGGCTACACCCGCGTACTGAAGACTGGCTTCCGTCGCGGCGACGCAGCACCAATGGCTATTCTTGAGTTGGTATAAGAATATCAGCACAAAGACCTGAAACATGCGTGTTTCAGGTCTCAGCTTGTCGAAAAAGGTCACCGCAAGGTGGCCTTTTTCTCGTCTTAAGCC
>JAHZHI010000044.1 GCA_019420345.1 Peptococcaceae bacterium | reverse complement strand
TACCAGAAGTTCTATGAGTCATTTTTTGTTGCACTTAGATTGTAAATTCGCCATGTAAAAAAGCGCCATCGCGTGGTGTTCGATGGCGCAAAGAGGTGTGATCAATAGATTATTCAGCCAAGAAAGCTTTCAGATCGTCTTCGCCGAGACGTTTCAGCAGGCGTGCAGAACGTTCGTTGCCGTTTTTCTTGGTTTCGACATAGGTGTAGAGCTTGTCAACGAGTGCAAGTGCTTCGTCATCGGACAAGCCATCAGCAACAACTGTGCCAGCACCAGGCAGTGTGCCGCCATTGCCGCCAAGGGCAACGGTCCAGCCTTTTGCACCAGCGTAAACAGCAATGTCACGAACGCGTGCCATGGAGCAGCAGCGTGGGCAGGTTGCTACACCGACTTTGAGCTTGCCAGCGTCATGCTTTTGGGAGATGGCAACGATCTTGTCGGCTATGGCATGACCGTCGAAGCCAGGCATAGCGAATTTGCAGTGGTCTTTGCCAGGGCAAACGATGATTTTGCCTTTTGGATTGCGAACGCGGTCGCCAAATGTTGCGAGAATGTCGTCCCACAGTGGGTTTACATCGGCTTCTTGAACATTGTAGAAGCTGATCTTCTTAGCCGTGGTGGCCATGATTTGGGTGACATTGTGCTTTTTAGCAAGTTCAGCGATTTTGATCAGGTCGTCTGGGCTCAGAAAACCATAGTCAATGTTGACGCCGAGAGAATAGGTGCCGTCTTTATGCAGGGTTACGTGGGTTTTAAATTCCATTTTGTCTTTCCTCCAATATTGTGCGTAGGTCACAGCTACGCTTGAATCGAACTTTTCAACGTTCCTATTATAACGCTTGCTATCCATCTTGAGAATAGGCGTTTTTAATCGCTGGCATGAAAAACGCTCACCTTATTTGGTGAGCGTTGTATGTTAAGCATCCAGTGTCAGGTCGCCGTCTTTGACGCGGCCGATCTTGCGCATGATCTTGTTAAAAAGTGGCGCCAGAATGGCTGGCAGCACGAAGCAGATCAACACCAGCCCCAGCCAATCCATCGATGTGATGGCTGCTTTGGCACCGCTTGCTACATCAGCTACCCAGCCGGAGTAAACGCCGATTGGGCCAACCAGGCCGCAGGTGCCCATACCAGAAGAGACCGGTGTGCCGTTCATTTCCAAATGGAACACACAGGTTGCCAATGGCCCAGTGATGGCAGAGGCCAATGTTGGTGCCACCCAGATCCAAGGATTGCGCACAATATTGCCCATCTGTAGCATGGAAGTGCCAAGCCCCTGGCTGACCAGTCCGCCCCAGCGATTTTCTTTGAAACTCATGACAGCAAAGCCGACCATTTGTGCACAGCAGCCAGCCACTGCCGCTCCGCCAGCCAATCCAGTGAGCGAAAGCGCCGCGCAGATGGCCGCAGAAGAAATTGGCAGTGTCAAGGCGATGCCAACGACCACCGATACCAAAATACCCATCCAGAATGGCTGCAGTTCCGTGGCCCACATGATCAGGTTGCCGACCTTCATTGCTGCAGCACCGAGTGCTGGTGCAATCGCCGCCGACAAGGCAATGCCGACGCCAATGGTGACCAATGGCGTCACCAAAATGTCAATCTTGGTTTCCTTGCTGACGGCTTTCCCGATTTCAGCGGCAATGATGGCGACAAAGAGCACCGCCAAAGGACCGCCGGCACCGCCCAATGCGTTTGCCGAAAACCCTACTGTGATCAGTGAGAACAATACCAATGGCGGGCACCGCAGGGCGTAACCAATGGCCACCGCCATGGCCGGACCACTCATCGCTGATGCCAGCCCGCCGACGGTGTAGTCGTTGCCAGAAATGGTTGCCACCGTGCTGGACAGTGCAGCAATGTGAAACTGTGTGCCGATGGTATCAATGATGGTGCCAATCAGCAGCGAACAAAAAAGCCCCTGTGCCATAGCACCCAGCGCGTCGATGCCGTAGCGCCGCAATGAAATTTCAATATCCTTGCGCTTGAGAAAAGCGCCTACCTTACTCATAGAGTCCTCCCCCTTTGTTTGAAACAGGTTGTCACCTGTCTTGACAGGTGATGCGACAGTGCTATTGTATCGCGCCGCACAGATACTGTCAATAGAAAACGCCGTTCCAATGATAGGAACGGCGTTATTTTATGATATAGCGTATTAAATGAGAAGCATCGCCAGCAGTGTGAGGATGATAAGAAATCCCACATTCCACAGTGTAAACACTTTCAAAAAATGCCCTTTTTGTGTTGGATAATCCTTGCTGAAAAATTTGAATGAAATCAAACTCGCCAGTGAGGCCACTAAAGTGCCCAATCCACCCAGATTGACCGCTGTTAATAATGTAGTGAGATTATGGGTAAAGCCGGACAGCAAGATAGCTGCCGGCACATTGCTGATGATTTGACTGGCGAGAATGCCAGCACCCAGTTCGCGCCCAGCCATAAGGGAGACCAATAAAGCGCTGACGGCTGAAATGCGTTTTACATTGCCGATAAAGACAAAGAAACAGACAAACGTTGCCAAAAGGCCATAATCCACCTGACGAAACAAGCTGCGGTCCACCATAAAAACAACCACTGCTACAATAACCAACACTGGTCCATAAGGCAGCACACGGAACACCACCAAAAGACACAGCACCAGCAAAGCCAGATAAGGGGCCATTGCATGTTTCAGACCATGTGGTGCGACAAGCGGTGATGCTGCTTCATCGCTGACAAGACGATGGCTCAGCGGTGCCTCACGCACCGTGCGCACACTTGCCAACAGCATCACCAAGGCAAGTGCCGTATAAGGCCACACCGCCCAGGCAAAATCGGCAAACGACATATTCGATACAGAGTAAAGATAGAGGTTTTGAGGATTGCCAATTGGTGTCGCCATGCTCCCAAGATTGGCAGCGATTGTTTCCAGCACCACCAGTTTCAGCACGCGGTCCTCGCGCTCAATCATACGAAAAACAAGAATCGTAAACGGTACAAACGTGATCAGTGTCACATCATTGGTAATCACCATGCTGCAAAAGAAACACAACAGGATCATAGCCGCGTAGAGCATACGCAGGCTGTGTGCTTTTTGGATCAGTTTTTGTCCCAAAAGCGCAAACACGCCAAGGTGCTGCAATCCTGCCACAATAATCATCAAACAGAATAACAAGGCCAAGGTGCGATAGTCTGGATACGCCAGGTACTCAGTGTCGGGATGAATGATCAAAGATGAGACGACCGCCAGAATGAATGCCACGGACAACACCGTCTCTTGTTTGAACCAATGGATGATTTTTCGCAATGGCGCGCCTCCTTTCAAAAGTGTTTCATATTTTGCACACCGCATTCTATTATACCCGTGCTGGTCGCCAGCGGCAATGCCGGAAATGACTAAAAATCATTCTCGCATTCGGCTGCGCTTGCCGCTAGACCTGGTGAGGCTTATCCTCTATAATATAATGAAAGAAAGAGGTGAGGCATCATGAACGCAAAAGAACGACGAGAGAAAATCTTACAGCGACTGCAGACTGCTGATGCGGCCATCAGCGCCTCGACATTGGCGGCGGAATGCTCTGTGAGCCGTCAAATCATCGTTGGTGATATCGCTCTCCTGCGTGCAGCTGGTAATGAAATCCTTGCCACGCCGCACGGTTACATTTGTGATCGACATCAAGGCGGCTTTGTTTGCCAGGTGGCTTGTCGCCACGACGCCGCGCGTATGCAAGAAGAACTCAACGCCATCGTGGATCAAGGATGCACCGTGCTGGATGTGATCGTTTCCCATCCCATCTATGGACAGCTTACCGGACAACTGGATCTGTCTAGCCGATATGAAGTGGCTGCCTTCATTGAGAAATCTCAACATGCTGCTGCGCAGCCTATCAGTGCATTAACCGACGGCATTCATCTTCACACGCTGCGCTGTCCAGACGAAGCAGCGGCAGAACGGGTGCGCAGAGCACTGCGCGATATTGGCATCCTGATGGAATAAGAACTTGTCAGCGAAAAATCACTCGTTCAAAAAAGTTTCAATTGAAAATTCCTACAAGATATGGTGTAATTAATTTGTCACTATTTTAATGCGTAGTTTTCGATTGTTCTTAAATCGAAAATATCTACAAGGGGAGAAACATCATGAATCTAAGAAAAAAGATTCTGGCTTTGATGCTCATTGGTGTGATGCTGTTTGCAGCAGGCTGTGGCAACAACGCCAGCAGCGATACATCGGCAGCGCCGGAAAGTGAAGCCGTCAATGCACTGGATCTGCAAGGAAGCTGGATCGCGGAAACACAGGGCAGTGGATACTATCTGGCCGGCTTCATTAAAGGTGACCTCATCGAACTGCATTGGGTCTCCAGCTATGACCAGAATGGTTCTGTTTATTGGGCGGGTACCTATGATGCACCAACAGAAGATACCGATACCTATAGCTGGGAATCTGAGCGTGATGAGGACATCATGGCGACAACCGCCTATGGTTCCACCGACGAAACGCGTACCTTCAGCTATGCCGATGGGAAATTAACCTTAGAAGGCACTGCAACAGGCGCAGAAACCGTTCTCATTCCTTCCGACACAGATTACACTTATCTTGCTGTTGACCTGCCAGAGTCGGATGACGACAAAGATAAAAATGACGATGATAAGTCTGATAAAAACGGCAAAGACGAAAAAGATACTTCTGCTGCCGATAAAGAAGCAGCAGAAAAAGAAAAAGTACAGGACATTGAAGTGCTCGACACGGGCTACACAGTGGAAACCATGGAAGGCGGCAATTCGTTAATTTATTATGCTGTTGAGATCAAAAATCCGAACACCTATAATGCCATCATGTCGCCAAATATCGAGATCACAGTCCTTGATAAAAACGAGCGCGTGCTGACCAAACAAAATTGTTCACTCTCATCCGTTGCCCCTGGAGACACCCTGTGCTTTGGTGATTCCATCAATTGCCCGAAAGGGAAACCTGATAAAGTCGAGATTACAGTAGAAAACAATGACTATGACTTTAAAGCTTTTTCTGGCTCTGATATCCCGGCTGTTGGTGATCTGCAAGTAAACGATGTGGAGGAAAAGCACAATAAAGACAATACCACCTTTACTGGCACCATCACCAACAATACCGATGAAGATCAAGAAAATGTTATTGCTACCGTCGTTTTCAAGCGCGGCAAGAACATCGTTGGCGGTGTTACTGGAAAGATCGGCACCATTAAAGCAGGAAAAACCGTGGACTTTAACATTTCATCAAAGAGCAGCTTCAGTGACTACGACGATATCGAGGTTTACGCTGTTCAACAGCCAGAATAATACAGCATCAAATAAAAAGCTCTGAGCGTATGAACAGGTCCAATAAAAACGGACAATAGACAAAACACCCCCTGATGTAGGAAA
>JAHZHI010000043.1 GCA_019420345.1 Peptococcaceae bacterium | reverse complement strand
CTTCGTCAACCCCTTTTTTCATCTTTTTTTGCTTTTTCTTTTCTTTTTCTTGGTTCGCCGATATTTTAGTATACGTTACGCTATAATCATCTCTTTCTAGTGCTTTGTTTTACACGTGTCCCTGATCGTTTTTGTGCATTGATCCTTGTTTATTCACGTTTATTCGCACAGAAAACGCTTTTCCAATGTATTGGGTCTTCTCTCTTATTACATGCGTCTTTTGAGGTATTTAGCGTTTTTCAATTACCGGGGCAATCTCAGTTTTATGCACAACGTCAACAAGCAAAAAAGGCTGCTGCACTGTGTGCAACAGCCTTTGATTTGCGTTGTAGCTAAAATTACTTAACAGTAACGGTAGCGCCAACTTCTTCGAGTTTAGCCTTAGCAGCTTCTGCTTCTTCTTTAGGCAGAGCTTCTTTGAGAACTTTTGGAGCGTTGTCAACGAGTTCCTTAGCTTCTTTGAGGCCAAGACCGGTGATTTCACGAACGACCTTGATAACTTTGATCTTCTGATCGCCAACGGAGGTCAGTTCAACATCAAATTCGGTCTTTTCTTCTTCAGCAGCACCACCAGCAGCGCCAGCGCCACCAGCTACAGCTACAGCAGCTGCGGTTACGCCGAATTCTTCTTCAAAGCTGGAAACGAGTTCCCCTAATTCAACAACGGAGAGCTCTTTTACGAGATCAATAATTTGGGTGATTTTTTCAGACATGATTCAATTCTCCTTTGATTGTATTTTATATGATTATGCGGTAGCTTCTTCATCTTTACGACGCTTTGCTTCGAATACCATAGCAACCTTCTGCAATGGAGCCTTGAAGCAGTATGCAACTTTGGAAAGAAGAACTTCCTTGCTTGGCAGTGCACCAAGAGCTTCGACCTTAGCAGCATCAATAACTTCGCCTTCAGCGATACCACCTTTAATGGTCACAATTTTGTTATCTTTAATGAATTTGCAGATGATGTTTGCAGGTGCAACAACATCGTCAGCGCAGAATGCAACAGCAGTTACACCGCTGAATACATCATTCAATGCGCTGTAGCCACATTCTTCAGCAGCACGCTTTAAGAGTGTGTTCTTTGCTACGATGAAATCCACATTGTTTTCACGCAACTGCTTGCGGAGATCTGTGGTCTGCTTTGCATTCAAACCGGTGTAGTCAACAACAACAACGGATTGAGCATTTTTGAATTTTTCGGTTAAATCAGCAACGATCAGTTTCTTTTCTTCTAACTGTCCCAACAGATTCACCTCCCCTTCCTTGAATGGTTAAGTGGTTTTCTGCCATAAAAAACGCCTTTGCGCGCGAGACACAAAGGCAGAAATTGCATAAGCATTTTACCTCGGCAGGATGATTAAGCGTTTAGCCCCTGCGGTCTCTGGCAGATAGATATAAAATTATATTAGCCTACATGGTTAGGGTTGATCTTAACCCCAGGACCCATGGTGCTTGATACGGAGATGCTCTTCATGTATACGCCCTTTGCGCTGGCTGGCTTAGCTTTGATCAGAGCCTGTGCCAATGCGTTGAAGTTTTCAGTGAGGGCTTCTACAGTGAAGCTGGCTTTGCCAATTGGTGCGTGGATGATACCAGCTTTGTCAACGCGGTATTCAATTTTACCAGCTTTAACTTCAGCGACTGCACCTGCAACGTCCATGGTAACAGTACCGGTCTTAGGGTTTGGCATAAGGCCTTTAGGCCCAAGAAGACGACCGATCTTACCAACGGTACCCATCATATCTGGGGTAGCGATGGCAACGTCGAAACCGAACCAACCGCCTTGGATCTTAGCGATCATATCTTCAGCACCGACAAATTCTGCACCTGCAGCTTCAGCTTCTTTAGCTTTTTCGCCCTTAGCGAATACCAAGCAGCTGCGGGTTTTACCACTGCCGTGAGGCAGTACCATTGCGTTACGGATCTGCTGATCTGCATGACGTGGATCAACGCCCAATTTAAATGCAACTTCTACGGATTCATCAAATTTTGCAGTAGCGTTTTCTTTTACGATGGTCAATGCTTCAGCAACATCGTAAAGGTTGTTTCTATCAACACGCTTTGCTGCTTCTTGATACTTCTTGCCATGTTTTGGCATGTTGTTTCCTCCTTTGTGGTTCAAACGGATTTTCATCCTCCCACCATCTTCGCGCTAAATTATTCTTCTACAGTGATACCCATGCTGCGTGCAGTCCCTTTTACCATGGACATTGCACTTTCAATGTTTGCAGCATTGAGGTCAGGCATCTTTGTTTCAGCGATTTCACGCACCTGCGCTTCAGTGATCTTACCAACCTTCTTGGTGTTAGGTTCGCCAGATGCACGTTCAACACCTGCTGCTTTCTTAATCAAAACTGCAGCTGGTGGTGTTTTGGTAACAAAGGTGAAAGAGTGGTCCTGATATACAGTGATTTCTACTGGAATAACAGTCCCCATCTGATCTTTGGTTCTTTCATTGAATTCTGTGCAGAATCCCATGATGTTAACACCGTGCTGACCAAGAGCTGGACCAACTGGTGGCGCTGGATTTGCCTTTCCTGCTTGTACCTGGAGTTTAATGAAACCAATTACTTTCTTTGCCATTTACTACTAGCACCTCCTTCTATTGATTTCCTAGTCGTGTTACAGTTTATGAATTTGATTATATTCTAACTCTGCTTCGGTCTCACGTCCGAACATTGTAACACTAACAACAACTTGCTGTTTTTTAGCGTTAATTTCTTTAATGATCCCAGTCATTCCTGCGAAGGCCGGATCAATGATCTGAACTTCGTCCCCGACTTCTGCATCAAGCTCTACAGCCGGAACTTCTTCGCCCATATCGTGAAGCAGTTTTTCCACTTCGTATTCATGGAGCGGCACTGGCTTATTGCCCGTTCCTACAAAACCAGTCACGCCGGTGATGTTACGAACAATGTACCAAGATTCGTCAGTCATGATCATTTCTACAAGCACATAGCCAGGAAAGATCTTGCGCTGCACTTCTTTTGTTGCGCCATTTTTCACTTCACGAACAGTTTCAGTTGGAATAACACAACGGAAGATATAATCTTCCATGTTCATGCTTTCAATGCGCTTTTCCAGATTGGTTTTTACTTTATTCTCATAACCGGAATAAGTATGTACAGCATACCATGCCTTTTGAATTTGCTCCTCTGACATATCTTTAGAGGTCACCTCTCTATACGATCAAGCTGAACAATGCGGTAATCCCAGAATCAACGATCCATATCAGAACGGTGATAATCGCAACGGTAACCAAAACAACGCCAGTATAGGTAGTGACTTCTTGACGAGTTGGCCAATGTACCTTCTTCATTTCGCCGAAGGACAATTTCCAGCTTTTTTTCAAACGCGCAAAGAAGCCAGGCTTCTTTTCTTTGGCCTTTTTGGTCTCAGTCTTTTTAGGAGTGACTGTTTTTTTGTCTTCGACCTGTTTATTGCTCATCTATATCATCCTTATGACTGTCTTAAATGTTACTTGGTTTCCTTGTGCGTAGTATGGGTCTTGCAGAATGGGCAGTATTTCTTCATTTCAATACGGCCGGAATCATTCTTCTTGTTTTTCTTTGTAATGTAATTTCTTCTTTTGCATTCACTGCACTCTAAGGTTACGCTAACGCGCATCTTTCGCCACCTCCCACACGTTTTTTTGCACTATAAAAATAACATGCACAAATGCACTACTACAGAATACCATTCCTTTATGGCGACGTCAAGGGAAACTTTTTCTTTTTTTCAAAATTCCTGTGCACAGTTTTCTTTTTCTATTTTGCAAAAAAGAAACCGGCTGGGAGCAACGCTCCCGGCCGGTCAATAATTATCTTAATGAGCAAAGATTATTCAAAGATCTTAGCTACGGTACCTGCACCTACAGTGTGGCCACCTTCACGAATTGCGAACTGAAGACCTTCTTCCATTGCGATTGGGTGAATCAGTTCTACGGTCATGGTTACGTGGTCACCTGGCATTACCATTTCTACGCCTTCTGGAAGGGTGATGGTACCAGTTACGTCGGTCGTACGGAAGTAGAACTGTGGACGATAACCATCGAAGAATGGTTTATGACGGCCACCTTCTTCTTTCGTCAGTACGTATACCTGTGCTTCGAACTTGGTGTGTGGGGTGATGGTGTTTGGATGTGCCAATACCTGTCCACGTTCGATTTCTTTCTTATCGATACCACGGAGCAGTACCCCGATGTTGTCCCCTGCTTCTGCATGGTCAAGGATCTTACGGAACATTTCTACACCTGTGCAGACGGTCTTCTTGATTTCTGGCTTGATACCTACGATCTGCAGTTCGTCGCCGACTTTCAGCTGGCCACGTTCTACACGACCGGTTGCTACGGTACCACGACCGGTGATGGAGAATACGTCTTCGACTGGCATCAGGAATGGCTTGTCGATGTCACGGGTTGGGGTTGGGATGTATTCGTCTACAGCTGCCATCAGTTCTTTGATGCCTTCTGCCCATGGACCGGTTGGATCCTGCAGTGCCTGATATGCGGAACCACGAATAACTGGGATGTCATCGCCTGGATATTCGTATTCGCTGAGCAGTTCACGAATTTCCATTTCTACGAGGTCAAGCAGTTCTTCGTCGTCTACGAGGTCACATTTGTTCATGAATACAACGATGTATGGTACGCCTACCTGACGTGCGAGCAGGATGTGTTCGCGGGTCTGTGGCATTGGACCATCAGCTGCACTTACTACGAGGATTGCACCGTCCATCTGTGCAGCACCGGTGATCATGTTCTTTACATAGTCGGCGTGCCCTGGGCAGTCTACGTGTGCATAGTGACGGGTATCGGTTTCATATTCAACGTGTGCAGTGTTGATGGTAATACCGCGTTCTCTTTCTTCTGGTGCCTTATCGATATCTTCGAACTTGGTGGATGCTGCTTTACCTTCCAGTGCGAGCACTGCGGTGATTGCAGCGGTGGTGGTGGTTTTACCATGGTCGACGTGACCAATGGTACCAATGTTTACGTGTGGTTTTGTACGCTGATATTGTTCTTTTGCCATTACAAAAATTCCTCCTTGGATTTCATCTAAAGATGAAAATTGTTTGACTAAGGTTTACATTTTTCCAATAGTTTGATTGTATCTTTTTTGCCCTATGTTGTCAACATTTGTATGTAACAAAAAAGCAACAGTCACTCGGACTGTTGCTTGATGCGGTGGACGGGACTTGAACCCGTACGAGTTGCCTCACACGCCCCTCAAACGTGCGCGTATGCCAATTCCGCCACCACCGCGTTTTTTCTCGCCGCTTCGTTCATCCCTCAGCGACGAGATTTATTATACGAAACATTTTACGTTTCGTCAACACCTTTTTTACGATTTTTGCAGTTTTTTTATCAACGCTCGAACTTGTTTATGCAGCTGTTCTAAATCACCGTCGTTTCGAATCACTTCTGGTCGATGCGACAGCCGTTCCATTTCCGTCATTTGAGAGGCCATTTTTTGACGCGCATAGGCCGCATCAATATTGTCACGTGCCATTAAGCGTTTTTCTCGCAGCGCATCGTCAACATGCACCAGCCAAACACTATCACAGTATTGATCCATCCCACTTTCATATAGAAGCGGGACAACAAAAAAGACCAGTGCATCATATCGATGTTCACTAAAACGTTGTTGCGCTAGGCGGCCAATTGCTGGGTGTGTGATAGCGTCCAGCTGCTGCCGCGCTGCACGATCAGAAAACACAAGACGCCCTAAGGCCTGACGATCCAGCGAACCATCAGCATGAAACACAGCCTTTCCAAACGTCTTACGCACTTCATCAAGCACAGGACTTCCTGGCTCCATAATTTCCCGCGACAGCTCATCCGCATCTATGACTGGATAGCCCAGTTTTTTTACATAATCACTTACTGCGGTCTTTCCGGAGGCAATGCCACCTGTAATGCCAATAATCATCTTTTTCTCCTAGCTTTTCTGACAGTGCGGGCAATACACACTGCTGCGCCCGCCCACTGTCACTTGTTTCAATACTGTTCCACAGCGCAAACACGGTTCTCCAGCTCTGCCATACACTTGATGCGCCAGCTGATAGCCGCCTTTTTGCGCCTCACTGTTTACATAGTCGCGAATGGTGCTTCCGCCTGCCTCAATGGCTTCCGTCAGAACAAACTGTGTCGCCGCAACGATCGCTTCCGCTTCTTTTCTGGACAAACGTGCTGCACTCTTGCGTGGCCGCACGCCTGCGCGGAACAATATCTCATCCGCGTAGATGTTGCCAATCCCCGCCACCACCGATTGGTCCAGCAGCTGCGACTTAATTGGACGGCGTCGATGCCGACAGCTTTGATAAAAACCATCAGCATCAAACGCCGCACTCAACGGTTCCGGGCCCAATTGCACCAAAGGCTTCCGCTGCAAAGGATTTTCTCCATAAAAAGCAAAACCTCCAAAGCGACGCACGTCATGATAATGCAGCATTTTCCCATCATCCAGCGTTATGACGAGATGTGTATGTTTATCTATCTTCTCACCACGATCACAAACAAGCAGCTTTCCTGTCATTCGTAAATGACAAAGCAGCCACCCATGATCCAGCACAAAGATAATATACTTTCCACGACGTTCAATATCAAGAATGGTCTGACCGACGAGCTTCGCTGCAAACATGTCCGGTGAAAGCGCTGATTGATGAATCACATCTGCAGAGCGTATTTCGACATGTTCTATACGACGTGCCAATAAATGCTTGCGCAACCCACGGCAAATCGTTTCAACTTCCGGCAATTCCGGCATCAGATTTTCTCCATTTCTTGCCAATTAAAGCCCGCTTTAAGATCCACTTTCAGAGGCACAGTCAGCTTCACCGCCTCTTCCATACATTGGCGCACCACTTGACTCAACGTCAACGCATCTTCACGAGATACTTCAAAAATCAATTCATCATGTACCTGCAAGAGCATTTTTGCATCAATACGATGATCCTCAATGGCTTGGTCACATCTCAACATTGCCAATTTGATAATATCCGCTGCCGTTCCTTGAATTGGCGAGTTCACCGCAGTACGTTCGGCAAATTGTCGCAGGTTACGATTGCGGCTATTGATGTCTTTGATATAACGACGACGCCCCAGCATTGTGGTTACATAACCTGTTTCACGCGCATTGGCAATGGTGTCATTGATAAAGGTCTGCACCAACGGATAACGCGAAAAGTAAAGATCAATATACGCCTGTGCTTCTCTTCGGCTGATCCCTAATTCCTTGGAAAGTCCGAAATCACTCTGTCCATAGATGATGCCAAAATTTACAGCTTTCGCCGTACGGCGCTGATCTGCCGTCACTTCTTCCATTGGCACATGAAAAACTTCTGACGCTGTGCGGCGATGAATATCTTCACCATTCGTGAACGCTTGCATAAGCATATCATCACCACTGAGATGAGCCAAGACACGCAGTTCAATCTGTGAGTAATCGGCACTGATCAGCAAATTTTTCTTTTCAATCGGAATAAATGCCCTCCGAATGCGCTTGCCTTCTTCCGTGCGCACAGGAATATTCTGTAGGTTTGGAGCCGTACTCGACAGGCGGCCGGTCGCCGTAACCGTTTGATTGAACGATGTATGTACACGATCGTATTGATCAACTAATTTAAGCAATCCATCAACATAGGTGCTTTTCAGTTTTGCAAGCTGGCGATAGTCCAAAACGCGGCCAACGATCGGATGGTTGTCGCGCAAAGTCTCCAATACTTCTGCGCTTGTCGAGTAGCCTGTTTTCGTCTTTTTGACAACCGGCAGTTCCAAGACTTCAAACAAAATATGTCCCAGCTGTTTTGGCGAGTTTGGATTGACCGGTTCCCCAGCCATGATTTCAATATCCTTTTCAATGGTCTTAATGCGTTCATCAAACTCTTCCTGCAATTTTTCAAGATATTGTGTATCTACACGAACACCAATAATCTCCATTTGCGCCAAAATCCACGCCAATGGCAATTCAACATCCAGGTACAGATTCAGACAGCCACTTTCAGCCATTTTAGCGCGCATCTGCGGATAAAGCTGCTCAACCAGTTCCAATTTTGCAAAGTGCTGTTCTGGTTCACCTTCCGGAATTGTCATTCCTAGGCAGGACTCAGCCACTCTTGCCAAGTCGTGATCCCCACCTTCCGGTTGAAGCAGATAATCACTCAACACTACGTCAAATTTCACTTGTTCTGTCAGACAACCAGCCAACAGCAAAGCATGTGCCAATTTCTTTGCGTCATCTGTGAGCACGGTCACCTTTTTCTGATCAAACAGCGGATCCAACGCATCTACCAAGCGATCCCATTCTTGTCTGTCGTTCAGCACCACTGTGTAATTTTTTTCCGACGCCCGCCATGAGAAACGGGTTGGTATCTTATCCTCCCCTACCTCACAAATCATCACACAGCGTTCTCCGCTTATCTCAGAAATCAGCGGACGCGCTGTTTCGACGTTCTCACATACAGCCCCTTGTGGCAGTTCCGGCTGATCTTCTGCAGGATCGCCAAGCGTGGTTGTGCCAAAGTCTGCTTCCAGCTTTCTCAAAAGCTTCGTCAAGCCCAATTTTTTATAGAACGATGTCAGCGCAGCAACATCTGGCTGATCAAAAGCGAAATCAAGGCTTTCAAAATCAATAGGTACATCGCATTTGATGGTCGCCAATTCTTTGCTTAAAAAAGCATCATCTTTGCCATCAACCAACTTGTCATAAAGCTTTTTCCCTTTAAAATCCTCAACATGAGCATAAAGGTTTTCAACAGAGCCATACTCTCCAAGAAGCTTTTTCGCTGTTTTCTCACCGACACCGCTGATGCCCGGAATGTTGTCGCTTTTGTCGCCCATCAGCCCTTTCATTTCAATCACCAGTTCCGGCGTTAACCCATACACTTCCTGCAAAGAATCTGGTGTGACCAATTCCATATCCGACCCCTTGCCCTTTGGAAAGCATACCGTAACATGATCGCCAACCAATTGGAAAAGATCGCGATCACCGCTTAAAATAATGCTCTCGTTGCCTAGCGCACTGTTGTGTGCACTCATGGTGCCAATGATGTCATCCGCTTCATACCCTTCTAAACCAAAGGTCTCAATATTCATGTATTTCAACGCTTCTTTGATCAAAGGCATCTGCGTCAGCAAATCTTCCGGCATTCCCGTGCGAGTGCCTTTATAATCGGCGAAACGTTCATGGCGAAAAACCTTTTTGCTAATGTCAAAGGCCACAAAAAGTTCATCTGGTTTGAAGCGCTCCACAACCGACTGCAAGGTGTTCAAAAAACCAAACACTGCATTGGTTGGTACCCCTTTTGCATTGGTCAGCCGCGGCACGCCATAATAAGCGCGATTGGCCATACTATTACCATCTATCATCAATAAGGTGCTCATTTTATTTCCTCTCTTTGCTTCTTATATGCTGCCACAAGTGCTTCTTTTTCACTGTGGCTCATGCGTTTGATATGCCATTCTCGCGACATTGCCGCCTCTTTCGTATCAAACGTTTCCGTATAAACAAGGGCGACCGGTCGTCGTGCGCGTGTATACTTGGCACCACGTCCACTGTTGTGTGTCGCTGTACGTGCTACAGGATCAGTAGAATATCCGCAGTAATAACTGCCGTCTGCACAGCGCACCAAATATGTATAATGTTCGTTCATTGTCACCCCTCCATCGTTCTATTATGACAGATTCATTCACTGATAGCAAACACCATCATTGGCCAAGCATAGAAAAAACCTCCTCGAACACGAGGAGGTCGATGGCTAACGTTTAATGAAATATTCACGATACCAAAGAATCAACGACATGGCTGTATAAATGTAACGCTGGCGCACGGCTTTTCCTTGATAATGCTCATCAAGATAACCCAGCAGACGTTCTTGATCAAAGAAAATCCCAGTCTCCGGTGATTCAAAAATTTCCTTGACGTAACGATAATATTTTTCCTGGCGCAACCAGTCACGGATTGGCACCGGAAAACCATTTTTTGGACGACGCGCCCATTCTTCCGGCAATTCAGCCAAAGCCGCCTTGCGCAATGCATATTTGCTCAGACCATCTTTAATGCGATATTTCGTAGGCACCTTTTCAGCCACTTTCATGACGTCTTTATCAAGGAAAGGCACACGCAGTTCCAAAGAATGTGCAGAGCTCATTTTATCCGCTTTAAGCAGAATATCTCCCGGCAGCCATAAGCGCATATCAATGGTCATCATTTTTGTAACATCGTCTTTATCTTTTACAGAACGATACACCGGCGCAGTCAATTCTTTCACTGCAATGCCATTGCGGAACTCCGGCTTTAACACGGCACGCGCTTCTTTTTCAGGAAATACTTTCGCCTGGCCAATAAAATATTCTTCGGGAGTCTGACCGCCACGTACCATAAGACTTGTCAAGCGATTATCCGGCAAATTCTTTGCCACCTGATACAAGCCGCGGCGCAGCTTATGGGGAACAACACTTTCATACAGCTTTAAATGCGGCGTCCGCATGTAACTTTCATAGCCGCCGAAAAGTTCATCGGCGCCTTCTCCAGATAATACCACTGTCACGTGCTCACTGGCTAACTTGGTCAAGAAATACAGTGGCACCGTCGATAAATTAGACTGAGGTTCATCAAGATGGTATTGAATGTCCGGCAAAGCTCCAAAAAAATCATCTGCATTAATAAGGCGCACGTGATGCTGGAAGCCAAGGATTTCCGACAAGCGACGCGCCAAATCTGTTTCATTAAAACGGCCTTCATAATCAGCAAATCCCACAGAGAATGTATTTTCAGGCTTAAACAGCGCCGTAATATAGCTGGAGTCAATACCCCCCGACAGAAAAGCACCAACCGGAACATCGGCAATTTTATGCACTTTTACGGAATCCTTGAGCACTTCTGAAATCTGCTCAACATAACTTTCCAAAGAATCATCGGTCGCATCAAATGAAAAATCCCAGTAACGCTTACGTGTCATATGACCGTCAGCTTCCACACGCATCCATGTGCCTGGCTCCAATTTGTAAATATCCTTAAAAAACGTTTCTCTGGTGACAGGATATTGAAAAGTCAAATACGGGAGCACCGCATTTTTATTCAACTCTTTAGCAAAAGCTGGATGCGGCAGGAAGCTTTTAATCTCAGAGCCGAAGAAAAAGGTGCCATCTGTTGAAGCTTTCCCATAATACAATGGTTTAATGCCAAACATGTCGCGCGCCAAGAACAAGCTCTTCTCTTCATCATCCCAAATAGCAAACGCAAACATGCCGCGCACTTTATCAAGAATACCTTCACGCCATTCGGCATACCCATGCACCAACACTTCACTGTCAGTATGAGATTTAAAATGATATCCTTTTTCCTCTAATTCCGCACGAATATCCTTATAGTTATAAATTTCACCATTAAAAACCAACGTGTAGCGGCCACTTTCGTCAAACAGCGGCTGATTGCCTGCATCACTCAAATCGATGATGGTCAATCTGCGGAACCCTAACACAGCGCCATTTGCAATGTGATAACCGCCACTATTCGGTCCGCGATGACGGATTACATCCATCATCGTCTGGATTGTTTCACAATGATCAAGCATCTGGCTGTCACGCCCTGGCAAATATCCTACAAATCCACACATATGTAAATTCCCCTCTAAAAAATAAGATCAGAATCTATTCACTACAAGTTCTCACACGCGGCACCACAACGCCGCCATGCTATTCACCAATCTATAGTAACAAAAGATTTACAATCACACAAGCTTATATTTCAGCTAATTTTAAGACTGTAACCTTTTCCAGTTACACCCTCATCCTAAAGTATTATTTCATCAATAACGCAAAAAATCCCCTGTGCAACGCACAGAGGATTATGTTAAAAATTTATTCCATGACGCCTTCACCAAGACCTTTGAGCATGGAATCAAGGCTCTCCGTCAACAAGGCAAGGACTTCACCATCATAATTTTCGATGTCACCAGCATCGCCCATCTCTGCAAGATGAGGATCAAGAGGGAACTGGCCAATCAGCGGAACCTGGAACTTGTCGCAGGTTTCCTGAACATGGCTTTCACCAAAGATATTGATACGTTCATCGCAATTTGGGCAGCGCACATAACTCATGTTTTCCGCGATGCCAAGAGCCGGCACGTTCATCAATTCGATCATTTTAAGGCCCTTGCGAACAACCATGTTGGACAGTCCCTGCGGAGTGGTAACCATGAGAACACCACCAACCTTCATGCTCTGCATGATGGTCAATGGCACATCACCAGTTCCTGGTGGCATATCGACAACGAGATAATCCAAATCGCCCCAGCAGACATCCGTGATAAACTGCTGAACCACGCCTGTGATCAAAGCGCCGCGCCAAACAACAGGGTCATCATCATGAGGCAGCAAGAAATTCATGCTCATCAACGAAATGCCAGATTTGCTCTTAACAGGTTCAATGCCATATTCACCCATTGCAGGCTGATGGCTAACCCCAAAAAGTTTTGGAATGCTTGGGCCCGTGATGTCGGCATCCATCAAACCAACTTCAAAGCCACGTTTGCGCAATGCCATTGCTAGAACAGACGAAAAGCTGGATTTACCAACGCCGCCCTTCCCACTCATGACAACAATGATATTTTTGATATTGGTATGTTTTTGGGCTTCCGTCAGCTGTTGTTCCTGACCGCTAGGGCAAGAACCACCGCAAGAACCAGCGGATGCGCAGCCTTCACATTGACTCATAAAACTCATACCCCTTTCATATGAAAAAAGTCGATATAACACAACAAGCGGATGGCCCACAAGGGATCCGCTTGTTGGTTTATTTAATTATACCATAGGTTATAGGGATTTCGCCATCCCATCATACCTATAAAATTACATCATACCCATGCCGCCTGCTGCACCGGCTGCAGCAGCAGGATCTTCCTTGCTGACATCAGCAACCAATGTTTCGGTGGTCAAGATCATGCTTGCGATGGAAACAGCATTTTGCAGTGCGCTTCTGGTAACCTTTGCAGGGTCGATGACACCAGCATCAATCATGTTTTCATAGGTATCCTTCAATGCATTGTAGCCTTCGCCAACGCCCAAGGATTTAACATGTTCGCAAACAACACTGCCTTCAACGCCAGCATTTTCTGCGATCTGACGAACAGGGGCTTCCAACGCTTTCTTAACAATGTTCACACCAGTCATTGCGTCAGCTTCTTCAAACTTAATGTCATCCAAAGTAGAAAGGATGTTCAAGAGAGCAGTACCACCGCCGGCAACAATGCCTTCTTCAACAGCAGCCTTAGTTGCAGAAAGTGCATCTTCAATGCGATGTTTCTTTTCTGTCAGTTCGGTTTCAGTAGCAGCACCAACCTGGAGCACTGCAACGCCACCAGCGAGTTTAGCGAGACGTTCCTGATATTTTTCACGATCGAAATCGGAAGTGGTTTCTTCAATCAAGCGACGGATCTGTTCAACACGTGCTTCGATGTTTGCTTTATCGCCACGGCCATCAACGATGGTGGTATTGTCTTTATCAACAGTAACCTGTCGTGCACTGCCAAGCATATCCAGGGTAGTATCTTCGAGTTTGTAACCCAATTCATCGGTAACAACCGTTGCACCGGTCAAAGCAGCGATATCTTTCAACATTTCTTTGCGGCGATCGCCAAAACCAGGAGCCTTAACAGCAACACAAGTAAAGGTGCCACGGAGACGGTTAAGGATCATGGTGGTGAGTGCTTCACCTTCAACATCTTCTGCAATGATCAGCAAAGCTTTGCCAGTCTTAACGATCTGTTCAAGAACAGGCAGGATGTCCTGAATGTTGCTGATCTTCTTATCAGTTACAAGAATGTATGGTTCATCGAGGGTTGCAACCATTTTTTCGGTGTTGTTCACCATGTATGGAGAAATATATCCGCGGTCAAACTGCATCCCTTCAACGACTTCCATAGAAGTGCCAAAAGTCTTGGAATCTTCAACAGTGATGACGCCATCATTGCCAACAACTTCCATAGCATCAGCAATCAGTTTACCAATTTCTTCATCAGCAGAAGAAATTGCTGCTACCTGAGCAATAGCATCTTTGCTCTTGATTGGCTGGCTAATCTTATGAATTTCTTCAACAGCGCGATCGCAAGCAGCATGCATCCCTTTGCGCAGGATCATTGGGTTAGCACCAGCCGCAATATTCTTCAAGCCTTCACGAACCATTGCCTGAGCAAGAACGGTAGCGGTTGTGGTACCATCACCAGCAACATCATTGGTCTTGATGGAAACTTCCTTCAACAGCTGAGCACCCATATTTTCGAATGGATCTTCCAAATCAATTTCACGCGCAATAGTCACACCATCGTTGGTAATAATTGGCGCACCGTAAGGACGGGACAATACAACATTGCGGCCTTTAGGCCCAAGAGTCACACGAACAGCGTCAGCAACTGCATTGACACCGGTTTCAAGAGCAGCACGTGCTTCTGCGTCAAAACGAATTTCTTTTGCCATAATAAGAATTGCCTCCTAATAATTAGCCTAAAACGACAAGAATGTCTTTTTCAGAGAGAACAACATATTCTTCGTTGTCATACTTCAGATCAACGCCACCAAATTTTCCATAGATAACGCGATCCCCTTCTTTGACATCCAGCGGAATGTGGTTGCCCTTATCATCTCTAGTACCAGGGCCAACTGCAATGACAGTCCCCTGATGTGGTTTTTCTTGAGCAGAACCTGGCAAAATAATGCCACTTTCAGTTTTTTCTTCTACTTTTGCTGGTTTTACGACAACCTTGTCGCCCAATGGTTTAATATTCATAAATAAGAGCCTCCTTAATGATTCTCAACCTCTTGTTAGCACTCTATATGCTCGAGTGCTAACCACTGATAATATAATAACACAATCACCGAAAATTTCAAGAGGGGATTTTAGATTTTTCAGCATTTCTCTATCATTAAGCGACATTTTCTTGCAGCCTGTCATTCCCCACGTTATACTGAAAACAAGGAGGGATAACCATGACCAAAGATCAATGGCGTGCCATCGGCAAGGAAAAACGACGTACACTCAGCGCTGAAGAGCGCAGCTATCAAACAACCGCCCTCACTCGCGCCATCCTCAAAGATCCCCGTTGGCAGCGCGCCAACACCACACTTTTATTTTTAAGTTTTGGCAGCGAATGGGATACCTCAGCGCTGATCCAAGAAGCTTGGAACAGTGGCAAAACCGTTGCGCTCACACGCTGTCTCGCCGATCACCAAATGCAGGTGTGCCGCTATACACCCGACACCACACTCATCACCACACTCGGCAGTCTAAAGGAAATTGCTCCAGAATCCGTTGAACCTATTCCGCCCGATACCGTCGATTTCTGCCTTGTGCCTGGATTGCTTTTCGACCCTTATGGCACACGCCTCGGATACGGCGCTGGTTATTATGATCGATTTTTACCCAAGCTTCCAGCTTCCTGTACCATTCTTGCTGCAGGATTCAACAATCAGCTCGTCGGTGAAAAACTGCCATGTGAAGCAACAGACTTTCACCTGCCAGAAATCTGGACGCCAGATACGCAGATCATGACACGGCCGCCATTCAACAAATAATCGCACCCATAAAAAATAAGACCCGGATGAATCCAGGTCTTATTTTTTTCATTAAATTTTCATCAAGCATTGATCAAACTGGATGCTGTCAGGAAAATACCTGCTGCCCCAATGACAATGAGTACCCCAGCTGTAATGCGCGTCATCTTCACGCGTTCCGGCAGCACATATTTCACAGTGTAGAGAATCAAGCAGCCAGAAATAATGGTCAAAGCATACGCGATAATAACCATGATTGCGTTCGAAACATCACCATTGAGAGAGTTTGGAGAAACAAACAGCAGAACCATGGCAACGAGCAGCAAACCGATAGAGCCATAATTGGCACGACGTGCATTTTTATACTGCTTCACTTCTTGCTGCGTTGGTTTTGGCGCCTCATGCTCCTTTGTTCCTTGAGGACCATATTGTGGTCTTTTTTTCTTACCAGTACGTGATTTTTTTACCGCCATAATTACACATTCCTTTCTTCACTAACATATGTTACATCAATCCACTCTTTTTCATTGAGTGCTCGAAGAATTCGACAAACCGCCGCAATGCCGGTCCAAATATCACAACCACTGCCAACGATAAGATCGGCAACAGCGCCATCATAACCAAGTCATGCACCAGCGACGGCCAATACACGCCAAAACAGATTTCTCGCATAGCACCAATGCAATACGTAAACGGCAGCAACGGATGAATCAACTGAAAAAACGTTGGTGTCATCTCTATAGGGAACGTTCCCCCGCTGGCCGCAATCTGCAGTACAAGAACCACAATGGCCAACGCTTTCCCAATTGCCGAAAAAGTAAACACAAGCGAAAAAATGAAAATCGAGAAGATCTGTCCAATAAGTATACATAATAACACAAAAAGCACCGGATGCCTACAGTCTACATGCAAAATCAGCAAATCTCCCAACCCAATAATCAAACATTGAAAGGCCGATACAATCTGATACAGCCAAAGTCTCGACAGATACATCGGTGTCAATCGTGCTTCTGGATAAGCCTCCAACCCTTTCTCATTGATCGGGCTAATCATTGCCATCATCAACAAGCATCCTACCCAAATGGCCAGCGTGGTGTAAAACGGCGACATTCCGCTGCCATAATTTGCCACAGGGTAGAGCCGGTTGGTCTCCATCTCAACAGGGTGACTTAGAAAAGCACTTTGCTTTTCTACATCTTGCTGAATAAACTGCAGCACCTCGTTTAATTGTTCATCCTCAGACAAACTTCTGAGATCCCCAGTTTCTTTTTCCAACAGCGACTGAGTGTCTTGAATGATCTCCTTATATCGACTGATTGTTTCCGAGCCAACAGGCCCCATGCTGCGGACCGTCCCCAATACGCCATCTACTTGCGGAACAAGACTCGAAAGATTTTGCAGCAGCGAATAGGAATCATCCAACGTTTTGCTAAGCTGATCTGCAGAATCTGCCAACGATGCACTCACACCATTATTGTATGCGTTCCAAGTTTCATTAACTGTATTCACCAATCCAGAAACCACATCAGCCGCTTGCGACGCTGCATCATTGACCGCCATACTGCCATTTGCCAGATCATCTTTTATGTTTTGCAATCGGCTAATATTGCCATCCAACGTTGATTCAAGCGTGTCCAGTCGACTGACAAAAGACGAAATAGCATCGCTTGGTATTGGTAGCATTTGGTTGAAGCGCTGAAAATTGTCTGCCAAATTGCTTACATGATCGCGCAATTGCGTGATGGTATCAATCATATCTTGCAGACGGTCCTGCGCTGCAGCGCTATTCTCATTATTAAGTGCTGAAAGACGCTCCGCATCGTTTTGCAGCTGATCAGCCAGCGTATTCAACGATAATACATTTTGATCGAGCAAGCGACGAATATCACCAACCGTCGATTTTGTTGACTGCAGCGTATTCTGTGCGCTTAATGTCAAATTCGAAGCATCTTTTAACGCTTGACTGGCCTGCGGCAGAATACTTTCCGCATTATCCGAAAGCTTCTTCATTTGTTCTAAGGTTGCTTCGAATTCATCCATATTTTTTACAAACAGTGACATATTCTTCGACGCCAAATCCATGGTGTCCAGCATGCGTACAAAACTTGGCTTATAATCCGCATATTTGTTATCCGCGACTTTCAGCGTATCCAGCACAATGGTTGTTACTGTTTCAACGAATGTCTCATTGATTTCACTGCTGACAGTATCCATCCCCGTGCCCATAATTTTAGTCGAAATGGCATTTTCTTTTTCATTGATATAATAATCAATCGTTGCCTGCTTTGTATTGCCATAAAGAAATCCCGTCATTGTTTCTGTAAAATCTTTCGGAATGACCAACGCAGCATAGTAGTCACCTGAATTTACGCCTTCTTGTCCTTCATCATAAGAGACAAACTGCCATCCTATCGCATCATTGGCTTTCAGTGCCTTGACAATTTCATCACCAACATTGATCTTGACGCCTTCCACCTCTGCGCCTTGATCCAAGCTCGTAACCGCAACTTTTAGATTAGAGGTGAGATCATAAGGCGACCAGTTGGCACCAATATTAAACCAAGCGTAAAGCGGCGGGAGCAAAAGCAAGCCCAAACACACCAGCGCCGCGGCCACATTTCCCCTCAGTGGACGCATTTGCGCAAGAAACAGCAGCTTTGTCACGCCAAATGTCTCGCGTATATGCGCCGG
The DNA here is from genome assembly GCA_019420345.1 of Peptococcaceae bacterium. Classification (GTDB taxonomy): domain Bacteria; phylum Bacillota; class Peptococcia; order Peptococcales; family Peptococcaceae; genus UMGS1590. The sequence continues at coordinate 9,723 of JAHZHI010000043.1, read as the reverse complement.
TCTCAACCGCCAAAAATCCGGCTTACGTAAATTCTTTTTCATTCTGACCCTTCCTTCTCTGTCGGTGTACGACTTATGACATTATATCAGCATTCCCGTTATCTTTCACCCCCATTTTTCACCACATCGCATCACAAAAAGAAAAGCCCCCGGGTTTTCACCCAGGGGTAACAACAATCATTATTGGATCTGATCAAGTTCAAAAGCATCATGCAGCGCCTGCATGCCCTTCTTCAAAGTGTCTTCATCATATTTAATAATGACAGAGATCTTCACTTCAGAAGTACCAATCAAATCAATGTTAATACCAGCATCACGCAACGCTGCAAACATACGCGCTGCGACACCATGTGCACCAACCATGCCTGCACCAACGGCAGAAATTTTTACAACGCTGTCATCAACGACAACTTCACGATGATGCAATGAATGTCCAAGGTTTTCAATGATCATCTTTGTGCGCTTTGCATCGCTTTTAGCGATGGTGAAAGCAATATCATTAAGGTTATCAACCATTGCACTTTGAATGATCATGTCAACGCTGATCTTCTCAGCAGCAAGTGCCCCAAAAATTTCGGCAGCAATGCCTGGACGGTCTTCAACGCCAAAGATGCTGACTTTTGCAACGTTCTTATCACATGCGATACCAGTAACAGCATATTCTTTTTCAAGTTCTTCAGACTTAACCACGAAAGTTCCTCCTATATGTGTATTAAAACTCGAGCGGACACAAAGTTTTACATCATGAAGCTTAGCCACTTCAACAGATCTTGGGTGAAGCACTTTTGCACCAAGACTTGCCAATTCAAGCATTTCATCATAAGAAATTTTATTCAGCTTTGTCGCATTTGGCACCATGCGAGGATCTGCTGTGTAAATACCATCCACATCTGTGTAAATCTCGCAAACATCAGCACCAATAGCAGCAGCGATTGCGACAGCAGTTGTGTCGGAGCCACCACGTCCCAATGTAGTAATATCATCATCTGGCCCAATGCCCTGAAAACCAGCAATGACCACCACTTTATCTTCACTTAATTCACGGCCAATTTTGTTGGCATTGATGTCTACAATACGTGCCTTCTGATGGGAATCATCGGTACGAATGCAAACTTGTGGACCAGTAAAGGAAATTGCCTTTAAACCAAGCTCTTGCAGCGCCATTGCAGTTAATGCAATAGAGATCTGTTCTCCCGTAGATAAAAGCATATCCATTTCGCGTGGATTTGGCATTTCGCTGATTTTAAAAGCACGACTTGTTAAATCGTCGGTCATCCCCGCTGGCGCAGAAACAACAACAACGACATCATTACCGGCACGTTTTGTTTTTGCCACATGTTCAGCAACAAATTTTACACGATCCGGATTGGCAACAGAAGTGCCGCCATATTTTTGTACAATTAAGGCCATATTTTCAACTCCATTTCATTTTCAAAGCACTGAACACCAGTCGCAATTGGCGCAACCTCAATCAATTGCCCGCTGACTTGCTTTTGTTCAAGCGCTTTCAATGTTTCACTAAAATCACGTTTTGCGTCAGAAAGGATCAGCATGGTTGATCCAGCTCCACTGACCAACGCTGCTAAAGCGCCTTTTTCCAGCGCAATTTCTTTTGCTTCCTGTATACCCGGCATGAGCGGCAGACGATACGGTTCATGAACGCGGTCTGAAAACGCATCTGCAAGACCATCAAGGCTTCCTGTTGCCAGAGAAGCCACCAAAAAACCGAGATGCCCAAGATTGTAGACCACGTCTTCTCGACTATACCCATCCGGCATGGCTGCACGCGCTTTTGATGTAGGCAGCGGATAATCTGGAATCAGAGCATAGGCATACAGTCCCTCTACCGGCTGCATTTTTCTTGCAACAACACGTTTGTCATCCGTCATGCATCCAATAACGATACCACCCAAAAGCGCCGGCAATACATTGTCTGGATGCCCATCAATATCTGTTGCCATCTGCATCAGCTCTTCTTTCGAAAAAGCACCATCAGACATCAATTGAGCGACAACCAAACCGCTCACAGCAGCCGCCGAACTTGAGCCCAACCCGCGTGCAAAAGGCACACGATTGATGCAATGCAGCGCAATCGGCTGAACCTCTTGCCCAATCTTGGCCATCGCTTCCGCGTAGGTACGATAAATCAAGTTGTCTAAGTTTTCCGATTCGCCTGCACCGTAACCTTCCACACTGATACGAGACGATTCTCCGCTTGGAAGTTTTTTCAGCCACAGTTCATTATGAAGATCCACCGCCATCCCTAAGCAGTCAAAACCCGGCCCCATATTCGCAGAGGTTGCTGGCGTTTTAATGACGATTTGCGGCGCATCGCCAAACCATTCCTTCATATTCATTGTGGCAGTCCCCCATAAATACGAATGACATTTTCCACTTGACGTACAGAATCCGCGTTTTTCAAACGATCAAGAGCTTCGAGGAACTTTTCCTCCAACACTTCATGCGTAATAATTACGAACTCAGCATCTTTAGAATTCGTCGAATCCTTTTGCATGGCTTGCGCAATGCTCACGCCACTATCGCCAAAAAGCATGCCCACTTCTCCAAGAACACCTGGACGATCAAGAATGCATAAACGCACGTAGAAACGGCTGCGCAGTTTACTCATTGGTTTAATAGGAATGTTTTCATAGGTATAATCGCCGATGCGGCCTTCACACCCATACACAATGTCACGGCAAATATCGATCACATCACCAACCACTGCACTCGCAGTCGGCAGCTTGCCAGCGCCACGGCCATAGAACATGGCTTCATCAATGGCATCGCCTTTAACAAAGACCGCATTAAAAGAACCGCCTACCGTTGCCAGAGGATGTGACTTTGCAATGATGGCCGGATGGACACGCAAACACAAGCCATCCTCCTGCTTACTAGCAATTCCCAACAATTTAATGACACAATTTATTGAATCGGCATAAGCCATATCCAACTTAGAAATCTTTGTAATGCCTTCCACGTGCACATCGTCAAACACTGCCGGTGTATGGAAAGCAATATTCGCAAGAATAGCCACCTTACGCCCTGCATCAAGGCCTTCAATATCTGCAGTCGGATCTGCTTCCGCGTAACCCAGTGCTGTTGCCTGTGCCAGCGCTTCCTCAAAGCCAAGACCATTTTCTGCCATACTTGTGAGGATAAAATTGGTCGTACCATTCATAATCCCCACAAGTTCAGAGAAATGGTTTGCCGCCATATTTTCCTTTAGCGGCTGAACAATCGGAATTGCACCAAGGCAAGATGCTTCATATCTAAAATCTCTCTTCATTTCAGCTGCAAGAGCTTGAATTTCCTGCCCATGCACAGCAATCAAGTCTTTATTGGCACTAACAATATTTTTTCCAGCACGCAGCGCTTCTGTTAAATAAGTGCGTGCAGGCTCGATGCCACCCATAACCTCAATGACAACAGAGATCTCATCATCTTCTAAAATATCCTGCCAATTTGTGGTAAGGATCGTATGCGCTGCAACTTGATCCGCATATTTTTTCGGCGAACGTACCAGAACACGCTTGACTTGTACATCTGCGCCAACTTTATTAATAAAATTGCCCTTCTGAAGTTTTTCAATTACTTCATATACACCAGAACCAACCGTGCCCATGCCAAGCAACGCTACTTTAATCACTTCTTTTTTCATATGTCACCTCCACCTTGCATCAGTTCTGTCCAATAGGCTCAACCTTGAGCACACCTGAGATATCATATAACGATTCTAACATCAATTCCAAATTGTACCGTTCATCAGAACGTGATTCAAAAGAAATTGTTGCACGGGCAATACCTTCTATCGGAATCCCCTGGTTGATGGTCAAGATATTTGCACCTGAACCCGCTACCACATTCAAGCAGCGCGAAAGTACACCTGCCTCATTTTCCATATTGATCTGAATGGTAACGATCTTCTCTTTAACCGCTTCATAAAACGGAAAAATGCCGTCACGATATTTATAAAATGCACTGCGGCTAAGACCAACTTGTTTTACCGCTTCATTAATCGTTAATCCCGGATTTTTTGCAAGCAGCTCTTTCGTTTGTGCTGTCTTTAAAATCGCTTCCGGTAAAATACGTTCATCGACGATATAACGTTTATTCACAGCATTTTCTTTCATAACGCCACGCCCTTTCGTCTATTCTCAGCGGATAATTATCCGCTACATAAGGATATTAACGGAAGATCGCGTCCTTGTCAAGAGGACCTTGAAAAAAACTTTTTCACATTTAAATTTCACGGATTATTAAAAATTCTCTGTAAAATTCTCCTTAAATATAAAAACTGCAGCACAAACGTGCTGCAGTTCAATGTTCTTTAGCAATTAACCATATCGTTAATGTTCGCCCCACCGAGAGTAATTGGTGAACAATTATCCTCCATAGGGACAGCGCATTCTATAAGCGCACAGTTTGGATCTGCTAAGGCTTCTTTCAAGACAGATTCAATTTCATCCTCAGAATGGATGCGATAGGTTTTAAAGCCATATGCCTCAAATATCTTCGAGAAATCAATATCACATTGGAACAATACATTAGTATAGCGTTGTCCGACATAATGATATTGAAGCTGACGTACCATACCAAGCGCTAAGTTATTGAACAACAAGACTTTCACAGGAAGCTTCTGCTCCATGATGGTCCCCAGTTCATACATACCCATTTGAAAACTGCCATCGCCTGTAATAGCAATAACTGTGCTGTCTGGACAAGCAACCTGAGCACCAACCGCCGCTGGAATACCATACCCCATGGTACCAAGCCCACAGGATGAAATAAACTGATGCGGCGTTTCGCATTTCAAGTAATTAGCCGCCCATACCTGATGCTGCCCAACATCGGTCGTGAAAAAGGTATTCTTCAAATCAACCAGATCGCTGAGCTTATCCAAAACTTTTGGCACAATACGATCAGGAGTTGGCGCACCCTTTGCACGATCCAAATAATTGCAATCCACTAAATTAGGATCCTTACGCTGCAGTGCTTCTTCTAATTGAAGCATCACTTGCTTCGCATCACCAACAATAGGAATATCTGGTGTAATATTCTTCCCTATTTCCGCTGGGTCTACATCAACATGAATGATGAAACTATCTGGTGCAAAAAGGTTTGGCGCATTGATGATACGATCATCAAAGCGAGTACCAATTGCCAAAATGACATCAGACTGACGAATCAAATCATTCGCTTCCTGATTGCCATACGTTCCCAACATGCCAACAACGTGAGGATTGCTTTGCGGCACACTGCCCAAACCCATCATGGTACAAACAATCGGACAATTTTTCTTTTCTGCAAGATCCAAAACTTCTTTTGTTGCTTCAGCTGTGTTTACGCCACCGCCAGCAATAATCACAAGGCGTTCCGACTCAGCAATCGCTTTCGCCGCACGTTTGATCATGCCAGCATGCCCGTAAATGGTAGGCTTATAGCTTCGAATATCTACATGTTTCCAAGGTTCATAAACAGCCACCTGCTGCTGAGAAACATCACGTGGAACGTCAATCAACACCGGCCCCGGACGACCTGTACGTGCAATATAGAACGCTTCCGCAACAATACGAGGAAGATCTTCTGCATTTTGCACAAGGATGTTATGTTTTGTGATCGGTGTTGTGATCCCTGTAATGTCTGTTTCCTGGAACGCATCTGTTCCAATCAGGTGCTTAGAAACCTGACCAGTAATTGCAACCAAAGGAATGGAATCCATATAAGCTGTTGCGATACCAGTTACCAAGTTGGTAGCCCCAGGACCACTCGTTGCAATGCAAACGCCTACGGTGTGCTTTGCACGTGCGTAGCCACTTGCTTCATGCACTGCCCCCTGTTCCTGACGAACAAGAACATTATTGATCGGACTCTTTGCAAGAGCATCAAATATTTCCAATAAGGCACCACCCGGATAACCAAAGATATCCGTTACGCCTTCGTCCCGCAATGCCTGAACTAAAATTTCTGCGCCGTTCAATAGCAACACCTTCCTTACTTGTTTATACCAGAGCGCTATACGCACCCGTTAATGCTTAAAGAATCAGTCGTTTTTATCGTTTGCGTTGAGGAATGGCATCATGCTGCGGAGACGGCCGCCAACTTCTTCAATCTGATGGCCTGCTTCTTTTTCGCGCATTGCATAGAATTCTTTGAAGCCATTTGCATAGTCATCACGGAATTCTTTTGCGAACTTGCCGCTCTGAATATCTGCCAATACTTCCTTCATTGCCTTCTTGGTTTCATCAGTAATAACACGTGGGCCAGTTACATAGTCACCATATTCAGCAGTGTTGGAAATGGATTTACGCATCTTATCCATGCCGCCTTCATAGATCAAGTCGATGATCATACGCATTTCATGGCAGCATTCAAAGTATGCCATTTCAGGCTGATAACCAGCTTCAACGAGAGTTTCAAAACCAGCTTCGATCAAGGAGGTCAAGCCACCGCAAAGAACAGCCTGTTCACCAAAGAGGTCAGTTTCAGTTTCTTCTTTGAAGGTGGTTTCAATTACACCAACGCGAGTGCCGCCGATACCATCAGCCCAGGAAAGTGCGATCTGCAGAGCGTTTCCGGTTGCATCTTGTGCAACTGCAACGAGATCTGGAACAGCGGAACCTTTGGTGAATTCACGACGTACGATGTGACCAGGACCTTTTGGTGCGCACATAAATACATCTACACCTTCTGGAGCTTTGATGTAACCAAAGTGAATGTTAAAGCCATGACCAAAACCAAGTGCGTTGCCAGCTTCCAGATTTGGTTCAATTTCATTCTTATAGATATCTGGCTGAGTTTCATCTGGAGTCAGGACCATGATAACGTCGCTCTTTTTAACAGCTTCTGCAACTGGATATACATCGAAACCATCTTCACGCGCTGCCTGTGCAGACTTACCTTCACGAATACCGATGATAACGTTATAACCACTGTCACGCAGGTTCTTTGCATGAGCATGACCCTGGGAACCATAACCAACAACACAAAGTTGTTTACCAGTCAATACATTTTGAGGAACATCTGTTTTGTAATAAATTTTTGCTGCCATTTTAAAAAATGCCTCCTAAAAAATTTGGATTATATAAATCACCCGCATAAGCGGTAGATTTTACTTTTCTTTTGGGCTGCGAACCATTGCGCTAACCCCTGTCTTTACAATTTCCTGTACGCCAAATGGACGTAAAGTCTTAATAATTGCCTCTATCTTATCATCGTCACCAGTAGCTTCAATAATCATGGAACGGCGTCCTACATCAATGATGCGTGCATGGAAAATGTCCATCAAGGTTTTAATTTCTCCACGCGTTTCACGATCACAAGATACACGAACCATCAAAAGCTGTCTTTCAACAATATCTTCATGTGTAATATCATTCACTTTGATAACGTCAATAAGCTTGTGCAACTGCTTCGTCACCTGTTCAATCGTTACTTCGTCGCCATGAACCACAATTGTCATGCGGGAGACGGTTGGATCTTCAGTATCACTAACGACAAGACTGTCAATGTTATACCCTCGTCTGGAGAACAGACCGGAAACACGTGACAAAACACCTGGGTTGTTTTCTACTGTTACTGCTAATTTATGCTTCATCTTCAAATTCCCCCACTATTTCATCTAACGAGCAACCCGCTGGTATCATTGGATAAACATTTGACAATCTGTTGATCTTACATTCGATAAACAGAGGGCCTTCTTGCTCGAGCAACGCCGGCAATTGTGCTTTTGCCTCATCCAAAGTGGTAATGCAATGATATGGGATATCATACGCCCCCATCAGCTTTTCCCAATTTGGACCGACATCCAAAGGTGTCGCAGCATAGTTTGCGTCATTAAACATTTCCTGCCATTGACGCACCATACCAAGATACCCATTGTTAAACATAACAATTTTCAGTGGTACGGAAAATTCTTTTACAATGCAAAGCTCCTGCTCATTCATCTGGAAGCTGCCATCGCCAGTAATCAAGATCACGCGGGAATCTTTTTCCCCAAATTGTGCCCCAATCGCTGCAGGCAAGCCATAACCCATGGTTCCCAAACCACCAGAGGTGAGGAAACGACGAGGTCCTTTTGGATGCAGGAACAATGCTGCCCACATCTGATGCTGTCCAACATCGGTAACAACAATTGTATTTTCGTCCAGTTCTTTGTTGATAATATCACACAGTTCCATTGGTGGCAGAGTATTTGGATCTCCCTGACGAAGAGGGCGGTAATGTTCCGCAATTTCCTGCCGCCAAGCACTGTGATCCGCTTGTTCATCCATACATTCACTAGCAAGGAGTTCAAAGAATTCCGTTGCATCACCAACGATAGGAATATCCACTTGAACATTCTTGCCAATTTCCGATGAATCAATGTCAACATGAATTTTCTTGGAGTGTTGCGAAAAACGCGATGTGTCGCTTGTGACACGATCATCGAAGCGCATACCCACGGCCAATAACAAATCGCAGTTTTGAATAGCATAGTTGCCATCAGTCGTACCATGCATCCCAACCATACCCACAAAATTCTTGTGGTCGCCTGGAATAACCCCATTTGCCATTAAGGTTTGGCTAATCGGAATATCTAGCTGATCAACAACAGTTAAAACATCTTTACGAACATCATCAGTCGTATTCACCCCACCACCAATAATAATCAGTGGTTTTTCTGCTTCAGCAAGCATGCGAGCAACTTTTCTGATCTGCTCACGAGTGATCACGCTGCTTTTCAATTTTCTCTTATAACGTTCAGTTGGTTCAACATCCAGATCCGGATTCTTTACATCTTGCGTAAAGATATCTTTCGGAATATCCACCAAAACCGGTCCTGGACGGCCATGCGATGCAATGAGGAAGGCATCAGCAATCACCTGCGGAATCTGACTGGCATCTGTCACCATCACACTTGCCTTTGTCACAGCATCTGCCATACCGGTCACATAAGCTTCTTGGAAACTGTCTTTTCCAAGCAACGAACTTGCAACCTGACCGCTGATCATCACCAGCGGAATAGAGTCCATTGATGCTGTTCCAAGGCCCGTCATCATGTTTGCTGCACCAGGTCCACTTGTCGCGAAACAAACACCGACTTTTCCTGTTGCGCGCGCATATCCATCTGCAGCATGCACTGCCCCTTGTTCATGGCGCATTAAAATATGTTTTACACTAAAATGTTTAAGACGATCATATAATGGAATAACTGCCCCCCCTGGCAGCCCAAAAACCAAATCAACGCCCTGTTTTTCAAGGCATTTTAGTAAGATATCTGCTCCTATCACGCCTATTCACACCTTCTTTTCTTTTTATCTCTTTCCTAGTAACTTTTCAGTTCTTCAACCGTTATCTATATTATAGTCATATTCCCAAAGAATTCAACCCCAAAATGCACTTTTGTAGTATAACAGTTCATGTTTTTTCGCCCTGTTATACTACACATTTTCTAATGATTCCATCATCTTCTCTAATGGCCTATCATTTTTTTAGAATTCTCTTAATTAAGGAATCATTTCTTTTCATTATAATTATCTTCACGGATATACATTCAATGAGAAAGTGCTCTATATGTTTTCTTCACTTTACTACATTAACGATCGAATGTTGCAAATCTCCACTTCTATCTGTAAGACAACACCTGCACACCGTGTTCATCTGTATCAATAAGTGCTTTTTATTTTTAGGCGAATTGTCAAGTCAAGTGCAACACCTCAGAATGATACAATTCAAACGGTG
>JAHZHI010000042.1 GCA_019420345.1 Peptococcaceae bacterium | reverse complement strand
TTACCAGAAGTTCTATGAGTCATTTTTTGTTGCACTTAGATTGTAAATTCGCCCCCCATAAAACAAAATCGAAAGCTGTGGAAAACTTTCTGAAAAATTGGGATTTTCCTCCCACTTTATCCACAGAAATTACATTATTACATCTTAAAACAGAAAATAATCTATCTAATCGCGTGATAATCCCAAAAGAAATCCACAGATCTCAACAGGTTTTCCACAGCTTTAGAATAGATTTCCCCAGCCCATCAACAAAGTTTTACACAAGCGGTGATTTTGCGGCTGTGCCTGGTTTGCGTGGGAAGCGTTTTGGTGTTGGGGCAGTTTTCTCGATGAGGAGAATGTCGCGGGTTTCGCCGCCAGGCAGGGTGTGGTGATAGGTGGCTTTATGGCGGCCGTTCAAGGCTGCCAGGGCTTTGTCGGCTTCTGCCAGTTCTGCGGCACCATCCGGCCCTTTGCAGGCCAAAAAGTGGCCGCCCGCCTTCACGAATGGCAGGCAGTATTCGCACAAAAGCGGCAGCCGCGCCACTGCGCGCGCCGTCGCCCAGTCATAGGCATCGCGATGGGCAGGCTGCTTGGCGAAAAGCTCGGCGCGTTCGTGCGCCGCCTTCACATTCGAGAGTCCCAGCTCATCGCACACCGTCTCCAAAAACGTCACACGCTTGCGCAGGCTGTCCAGCAGCGTCACCTCAAGGCCTGGGCAGACAATCGCCAGCGGAATCCCTGGAAAACCAGCACCAGTGCCCACATCAATCAGAGTGTCGCCCTCCTTGAACTGCACGTCGTCAAGCAGAAGCAGGCTGTCGAGAAAGTGCTTCTCCACCACCGCCTGCGGCTCCGTGATGGCGGTCAGATTGATGCGGCTGTTCCAATCCACGAGCAGCGCGTAATAGCGCGCAAATTGTTCGCACTGCGCCGCCGACAGGCTAAAGCGCGGTGCCAGCTCCTGTTCGATCAAGGTCATGATCTCGCTCATTGTGCCGTCCTCCGATGATGTTCCAGCCATACCAACAGTGCCGTAATATCCGCCGGGTTTACGCCGGAAATGCGGCTCGCCTGTCCCACGGTTTCTGGACGCACAGCTTCCAGTTTCTGACGCGCTTCCAGGCGCAGGTTCGTCACATCGCTGTAAACAATGTCCTCCGGCAGGCGGCGGCTCTCCAATTTTTCCGAACGCGCCACCTGTTCACGCTGTTTCACGATGTAGCCCGAATATTTAATAATGATTTCTACTTCCGACGTCACCTCTGGCGCCAGCGTTTCATCGCCAAAGCCATGGGCCAGCAAGTCTGCATAGTGCACCATTGGCCGTTTAAGCAGATGTTCCAATTTTGTTGCCTGACGCAATGGCTCGCTCTCGCAGGCATCTAGCATCGCCTGCACCTCGTCAGGATGCACCGTCGTCGTGCGCAGGCGTTCGATTTCAGCTTCGATGGCGGCCCAGCGCGCCTGATAGCGGGCGTACTTTTCATCCGACAACAGCCCCACCTCGTGGCCATACTCGCAAAGGCGGCGATCTGCGTTGTCTTCACGCAAAAGCAGGCGGTATTCGCAGCGGCTCGTCAGCATGCGGTACGGCTCGTTGGTGCCCTTGATGACCAGATCGTCGATCAGCACGCCGATGTAAGCCTCATGGCGCCCCAGCACCAGCGGCTCGCGCCCGCGCAGCGACAGGCTCGCATTGATGCCCGCCATCAGCCCCTGGGCCGCAGCTTCTTCGTAGCCCGAGGTGCCGTTGATCTGTCCGGCGCAGTACAGCCCCTTGACGCGCTTTGTCTCGAGGCTTGGACGCAGCTCCTGTGGGTCCACCAAGTCGTACTCGATCGCGTAGGCCGGACGCATCACTTCGCAGTGTTCCAGCCCTGGCAGCGTATGAATCATCTTCAGCTGCACATCCATCGGCAGGCTCGAGGAAAAGCCCTGCACATAGAGCTCCGTCGTGCCCAGCCCTTCCGGCTCAATGAACAGCTGGTGGCGGCTCTTGTCGCTGAAACGCACCACCTTGTCTTCGATCGATGGGCAGTAGCGTGGGCCCGTGCCTTCAATAAAGCCCGAATAGAGCGGCGAACGGTCCAAATTGGCACGAATGATGGCGTGGGTTTCAGCATTCGTGTACGTAAGGTGGCAGCTCACCTTTTCCAGCCCATTGTCATAATCATGGTTGTGCCAAAAGGAAAAGTGCATGTCGTTGGCGTCGCTTGGCTGCACCTCCATCTTGCTGAAATCCACACTGCGCACATCCACGCGCGCCGGAGTGCCTGTTTTGAAGCGCACCACATCAAAGCCCGCTGCACGCAGGCTGTCGGAGAGATGGTTCGCTGGCAGCTGCCCCTGTGGGCCGGAATGCTCACTATATTCCCCAATGATGACGCGGCTCTTGAGATAGGTGCCCGTGCAGAGAATCACGCGCTTGGCATGGTAAGCAATCCCCGTATGGTCCACCACGCCGCAGACAGCGCCGTCCTCAATCAAAAGCTCCTCGGCAATGAACTGCTTGATCGTCAAATGTTCCGTATGTTCCAGCCGCTTCGTCATCGTGTGGCGATAGAGCTCCTTGTCCATCTGCGCGCGCAGCGAATGCACTGCTGGCCCTTTGGATGTGTTCAGCACACGCATCTGAATCAGGCATTCGTCCGCCACTTCGCCCATGCTGCCGCCGAGCGCATCCAGTTCGCGCACCAAATGCGCCTTGGCTGGCCCGCCAATGGAAGGATTGCATGGCAACAGCGCAATATGATCGAGGCTGATCGTACACAGCAGCGTTTCATGCCCCAGCTTGGCACAGGCCAGCGCTGCTTCACAGCCAGCATGACCGCCGCCCACGACGATCACGTCGTAAGCAGTCGGATAATCGTATATTCTTTCCATAATAAAAGTGCTCCTATTTTCCTAAACAGAATTTCGAGAAGATCGTATCGATGAGATCCTCCGAGGCCGTGTCGCCAGTGATCAAGCCCAGGTTTTCCCAGGCGTTCTGCAAATCGATCACAAGAATGTCCTTGCTCATGCCCAGCGACAGCCCTTCCAAAAAGCTCTCCAAATCTGCGGCGCAGCGTTCCAGCAGCGCCAAATGGCGCGCGTTCGAAACCACCGCCTCGTCGCCGGAGCCCACGCGTTCGTCGGCCAAGATGCAATGCGCCACCGCTTCTTCCAGCGCTTCAATGCCTTCCTGCAGTTTGGCAGAAATGCGCACCGTCGGCACATCCTCAGGCAGCGCCGCATCTGGCGCCAGATCGCTCTTATTCGCCACCAGAATCGTCGCCTTGCCTGCCAGCGCCTGCAGGCTCTCGCGATCCTCCTCGCTCAGGCCGCGGTCTGCTGCAATCACATACAGCACCACATCGGCCTCGCGGCTTGCCGCCTTGGCGCGTTCCACGCCGATCGCTTCAATCTGATCATCGGTGGCACGGATGCCCGCCGTGTCGAGAATTTCCACCGGCACACCGTGAATTGTCAAATGCTCCGTCACCACGTCGCGCGTTGTGCCGGCAATATCCGTCACAATGGCGCGCTCGCGCCCCAAAAGGGCGTTCAGCAGGCTCGACTTGCCCACGTTTGGCGCGCCCATAATCACCATCTTGATGCCCTCGCGGAACATGCGCCCGCGCTGCGCCGTAGCAATCAGCGCCGCTAAATCGCCGCGCACCGCCTGCACGCGCTCGGCCAGCTCCTCGTCGCTCAGCCGTTCAATATCGTCCTCGGGATAATCCAGGTCCGCCTGAATGAACGCCACCAACTCCAGCACCGCTTCCCGCGCCGTGCGAATGCGTTCTTCCAGCACGCCGCTCTTCTGGGCCAGCGCCTGCGACAGGGCCGCGTCGCTTTCGGCGTCCACAATGTCCATCACCGCTTCGGCGCGTGTCAAATCCAGCTTACCGTTGATAAAGGCCCGCTTCGTGAACTCGCCAGCGTCGGCCAGCCGCACCCCCTGGCGCAGCAAAAGCCGCAGAATCTCCTGCGTCGACACATGGCCGCCGTGGCTCTGAATCTCCACCACATCCTCGCCGGTGTAGCTCTTTGGCCCGCGCATCAATAAAAACAGCGCCTCATCAATGCGGCGGCCGTTCGCTGGATCGCGCACCCAGCCAAAATGGATCGTGTGGCTCGCGCAGGACGCCAAATCCGCCCCGCCTTCATACACCGCTGCTGCCACAGCCACAGCCTCCGGACCGCTCAACCGGATAATTCCGACCGCCGCCCGCCCAGGCGCCGTAATAATTGCAGCAATCGTATCGCTCACACCCATGATGATCCCTCATTTCTTCGTAATAATCTCTCCATAGTTTACCATGTTTTCCGCTTTTTTCGCCATCGAAAACAGAAAAACCATCATTTTTTCTCGTTCGCTGCCATTCTTGTACAGCAATAAACGATATATTATAATTAACTCAGATAAAATGGCGGAAACACCATTTCCGCCAACCAAAAATTGATGACTACGGTGGTGACCATCCATGAAGCGATTCCGTCCAACAACGCTAAAAAAATCCCTGATACTTGGCATGCTGCTAAGCTTTTTTCTCAGCTTTGCTATATCTTTTACTCTGTTTTTCACGCTGGAATGGCTCTACCCAGATTACGAAGTATCATTTTCATATGATGATCAAGGAAACATCGAAGATATTGCGCAAACCTACCTTACTCCAGAGCAAAAACAAAGATGGGCTATTTTGCGTGTTGTGCAGCCAACTGTCACCATTCTCTGTTTTTTTACCTGCTATTACCTCTTCTTTTCCTGGTACTATCGCAGAACATGGCAGACGCCCATCGACGAGCTGCTCCATGGTGCTGAGCGCATCATGAATCACGACCTCGATTTTGAAGTGCGCAGTTTTTCTGCCGATGAATTTGGCCAAATTGCCCAAGCCTTTGAACACCTGCGCAAAAACACTGAAACCCTCATGGCTGACCAAAAGCAGGAACGAAACATGCAAGAACAAATGCTGGCGGCCTTTGCCCACGATTTGAAAACACCGCTGACTGTCATCAGCGGCGAAGCCACCCTCGCCAGCCGCCTGTTGGCGCATCCTGAAGCCAGCCGAGAAATGATCGCCGAATCCTTTCCAGCCATTCAAAACAACGTGCGCCGCATCGAAAAAAACATCGATGCCATGCGCAAAGCCATCAAGCTGGAAGCAGCACCGTATCAGCCAGCCGCCATACCTTACAATAAACTGGCCGACGACACCAAACGCCATCTGGAACTCTTAACAGCCGGCACCACCAAAACCATCACCTGTCATGTTCAGCCTGACACCGCCACCCTGCAGCTCGACACCGACATCTTTTACACCATCCTCGACAACATCATCACAAACAGCCTGCGTTATGCCAGCCACATCGACCTCTTCATGCGTCACCAGTCGCAGCGGCTGATGATCAGCGTGCAGGACAACGGTCCAGGATTCAGCGACTACATCCTCAAACACGGCATCGAACCTTTTGTTCGTGAAGGTGAAGAACCGCAGGTTCATTTTGGATTGGGGCTGTATATTTGTCAGGTGCTCTGCCATAAACACGGCGGCACGTTCAGCATCGCCAACAACGATACCGGCGCCCTGTGCCGCATCATGCTCAATGTGCACTAAAATCACAGAGGAGGTACAGCCATGAAAAAACTATTAGCAGTGGACGATGAACCAGAAATTCTGAGCATTCTCCAACGCTGTTTCCGCCTCTATGGCTACGACGTGCTCACAGCCAGAAGCGGCAAAGAAGCGCTGGACCTCATCCATTGGGAGCCGGACATCATTTTATTGGACGTCATGATGCCCGACATGGACGGCTTTGAAGTGTGCCAGAAAATCCGCGATCAGGTTCAGTGCCCCATCCTATTTTTGACCGCCAAAAACGAACACGACGAAAAAATCTTTGGCTTTTCTGTCGGCGCCGATGACTACGTCGTCAAACCTTTCGACATGGAAGAATTGGCCGCCCGCGTTGAAGCACACATTCGCCGCGATCAGCGCAAGCAAAACAAACAGCGCACCACCTTCCAAAACGAGCTGACCATCGATCACGCCAAGCGCACCGTCACCATCAGCGGCACGGCTCTCGTCCTGACCCGAAAAGAATACGACCTCATCGAAAAACTGGCGCTCAATCCCAACCGCGTGTTTTCGAAAGAAGACCTCTACGTCAGCATCTGGGGCCCTGACAAAAACGGCAGCAACGACACTGTCGTGGAACACATCAGCAAACTGCGCATGAAGCTTGCCCAATATTCAACCCATGAATACATCAAAACCGTTTGGGGCTGCGGCTACACCTGGAACGGTTGAATAAAAGAACGTGTGGAAAAAAAGTCACACGTTCTTTTTTATTTGTCAAAACTTGAGATTTAGTTGATATTTATCGCATAAAATAAAAGAAGCACCCTTATATGCCAATCATCAGGGAGGGAGAGCCATGACAAAAAAGAACGTGCTATGGCCTGACGACAGCGAATAGCAGCAACTTTTCTGCCGTTTACGTCTAAAAAATGACGGATTGCGCCATATTGACGCACAATGACAGCAATGGTGGTATAATCTACTCAAAAGACAGAATAGTCTCTATGATTGATGACCGTTTATTGCAAAGGAGAGGATCACCATGAAAAGGAAACAAGTACTGGCCAGTCTGACCTGCGCAGCGCTTTTGCTGGCGCCGAGCGCCGCCTGGGCCGACAGCACCGATCTGCGGCTGTTGGTCAACGATCATTACATTGGCGGCAGCGCCGAAGCAGGGGAAGCCTACATCAACGACGCCGGGCGCACAATGATTCCGCTGCGTCTGGTGAACACGGCGCTCCATTACCAAACCGACTGGCAGCCCGACGGCAGCATTCATCTCACCAATAAGGCAGGCACCTTGGACGTCACCATGAACATTGGCAGCACTGCTTTCACCGCTGGCGGCAAAACCGGTCATTTCGAAACAGCACCGACCCTGAAAAACGACCGCACCTATCTGCCCGCCCGCGATTTTTCGGAGCTTTACGGCAGCATCTACTGGGACAACGCCACTCGCACCGTCTGGATCACGCAGGGCAACAGCATCCAATACCAGGTGTTTGGCACGAAGCTCATGGCTGCCACCGCAGAAGGCATCCAGCCGCTTGCCATGCCGGACGGCTACGTGCCGAATGACGCCGCGCCAGGCACCGCTATCTGCGTGAACCGCACCATCAACGACACCACCTACCTTGCCATCGCCTGCAACGGGCAGGACAACGCTTCACCGGTTCCGCTTTTCCGCGTGGATGAAGGCTACCTCACGTACCTGACCAGCGTTTACCCATCATCTGTCTATGTCGATGGCAGCACCGTCTATTACACCGACGGCACAGACGCCGGCCCTTGGCACAACCCCATCGCGCCAAACCGTCTCTACGCCGCCACCATCGGCGGCGATACCAAGACCTACACCCTGGACTTCGCTGTCAACGCCTGCACCCTTGATAAAGTGGACGGTCGGCTCATCGCCACCGACAACAGCGGCATGCAGCATGTGATCGATCTGAGCGCATAGGCAACAACCAACACCCCCACTGTCAAAGGAGGGCGCTTATGGAATTTCTTCAAACGATATGGCAAAATGCCATGACCTACTACAATAACCAAAGCTGGAACGCCGGACTTTCTATTCTTGCCGTAATCTACCTTGCAACCTTCTACATTGACCGCTTAATCTGCCTGGATAAATGTCTCAAAGAGAATGCCCAGCCACGTGACATTAGAAAGGCACAGATTGTCCTTCTAATCGTATTCATCTGGTGCGTGATCTGTTTTTTAGTGCTGCGATTTGCCGTAGGTCTTAGTTTTATTCTCTGCCTGCTCAGTTTCTTAATTGGCTGGGGAATCATCACTTTACTGTTCGGCAGACGCATCCTCAAAAAAGTGGAAGACCCTGAGAAGAAACGCGGTCATTTTTATGGAATATGGGTACAAAAAAAATAACGTCATCCCTAGTGCTGACATACTACAATCACCAAACGCAGCCACCATCTGCTGCGTCATTTTGAAAAAAGGAGGACGAACCATGGATGTTCTGGAATACAAAGGCTATGTCACCAAAGTACACTACGATGTAACAACGAAGAAACTTTACGGCAAGGTGCAGGGCATTGTCGATGCTGTGAATTACGAAAGCGACACCATAGACGGCGTCGAAGCAGCATTTCATGATTCGGTGGACCGTTATCTGGCGTTTTGCGCAGCGGTGAAACGCCGCCCTTGCAAGGCCTTCAAAGGCCAGTTCAATGTGCGCATGAAACCAGCCATGCACAAAGCCATGGCCGTGTGGGCAATGGAACACGACATCACCTTAAACGCCGCCATGGAAGAAGCCGTGCGCACCTTCCTGGCAGAAAATGAAACAACGGCCAGCATCCCCACAGCGCCAACAGCCTGTTCATAAAAAATTAAGAAATCATTTATGAACAATTAGCAAAAATGGCATCCCAATCGTTTATAATAAACCAAATCAATACAACGAGGGGACGGTTTTGTGCGATGCACAAACCACAGAAAGGGATGATCCATCATGCTAAAACGACTTCTGCCTATGGTGCTGCTGCTCAGCCTTGGGCTGACGCTTTGCGGCTGCAGCACGGACACCAGCGATGCAAACTACACAAAAATCAGCGGCAGCGACGGCTTTAACTTTTATGTCGACCGAAGCGCTGTTCAGGTGGACAAGGCTCAAGCCGACGACGCGAAAAAAGTCACCGATGAGGTAGAAAGCTATGTGCTCACCATCTTTAACCGCCCATACAACGGCTACATCGGCGTCGTTGATGGTGATGGGATCAGCGACAGCGAGCCCGACCTGGAAGCCGAGCTGGACGCCCGTATTCAATACATCGCTCTCACCTACAGAGACCAAAATTTTTCCAAAGCCGCGCCTTATCTGCGCTACGACACCTTCGACCTTAAAGATGACACCGCCAAAGTCATCGTTTCCTTTGAAATGAAAAACCCTGACACCAACGACGTGCTGGCTCAAAACCACGAAGGCTACATCTTCGTCAAAAATGGGCGCGACTGGGAACTCATCAACAACATCGTTGACACAGGCCGCGGCGGCGACAAAGTCCTGCAAGACCTCGCCGCCAACGACGACCCGGCAGCCTGGCGCACCACCTACGCCTACAGTCAGCTTAAACGCAGCGACTATGAAAACGACCACGATTTCTTCTACTACTGGAAAGACGATCTCGACGCCGATATTCATAAAGTCCGAGATTAAAATCATGAACAAAAGGAGAGAAAACATCATGAACACACGAAAATATATCACCGCCATCACCTGTGCCGCCCTTATGGCACTGCCAACCACCGCCCTGGCCGACAGCACCGATGTCAGCCTGATGGTTGGTGATGCGACTATTTCAGCCGATGAAACCACCGGCCAGCCTTACATCAACGACGCCGGCCGCACGATGATTCCGCTGCGCATCGTCAGTGAATCCATGGGCTATGCCACCGACTGGCAGCCTGACGGCAGCATTCACATCACCAACGCCGACGGCACCGTAGACGTCACCTTGCAGGTGGGCAGCGCCAATTACACTGCCAACGGCCAAGCGGGAACATTCGAAACCCTGCCAACCTTGAAAAATGACCGCACCTACCTGCCAGCCCGCGATTTTACCGAGCTCTACGGCCAAATTTACTGGGACAATGATTCCCGCACCGTGTGGATTTATAACGGCGATGCGCCAACCTATTGCGTGCTCGGCAACAGCCTGCTGCGCGCCACGGCTGATGGCATCACGTCTGTTGCCATGCCGGAAGGCAGCGAGGTATCCATCTTTGGCAAATCAGATGTTATCATGCAGCAGCGCGTCATCAACGGCGTGGGCTATGTCGCCATCAACTACAACAACAATCACAGCCAACAGTGCCCGCTGTTCCGAGATGACGGCGACCATATGACAAAAATCGCCACCATCAACGGCACCTCGTCCTTCTATGTGGACGGCGACACCCTCTACCACACCACTGGCACCAACGCCGGCCCTTGGAGCGACATCATCCAGCCAAACGTCCTCCGTGTCACCACCATCGGCGGCGACACCAAAACCTACACCCTGGATTTCGCCGTCAATACCTGCACCCTTGATATGGTGGATGGTCAGCTCATCGCCACTGACAGCGACGGCGTGCAGCATGTGATCGATCTTGACGCATAATGACACCCACAAGCTGAATCATCAGCAAAACTGAGCCAGCATAAAACAAAAAGGTGCTGCCACACAAACGACATCATTTGTGCGGCAGCACCTTTTCTTTTCATAATGATGCTGAAAAATGAATCAGCACACACATTTTTATACGATCACCTTGCTGTTTCCAGCCATTTCATCTATCATAAAACAAAGAATACTTGCTGCAGAATATCCAATGAACAGCTGCGATCGATAAAGCGGGAGGCGATTGCGTATGAACCAACCTATCCCAGACAGGCTCTTGAGAGAAATTGTAGCCTTTGCACATAAGCACCATATCGAGGCCGTGATCCTTTTCGGTTCGCGCGCAAAAGGCACGCATACAGAAAGAAGTGACATTGATCTTGCCATCGCTGGCGGAGATTTTGACGGCTTTTACTGGGACATTAAAGAAAATAGCCACTCTCTCCTGACATTCGACATCGTGGCACTCAACGATACCATTTCTGATGAACTAAAAAAAGAAATCGAAAGAGACGGGGTCATGCTCTATGAAAAAACTCGATAATTTCTCAAACTGCCTTCATATATTGAAAGAAGCCAATTTTGAATTTGCAAACGACAACGACATCTACCGAATGGGTGTGATCGGGCAGTTTAATTTAACATTTGAGCTGGCCTGGAAAGCACTGCAGGCTGTGCTGAGAGAACACGGCGTCCAAGGCGCAGACACAGGATCACCCCGAGAAATCCTGCAGCTTGGTTACAAAGTAGGGTTTCTTGACGACGCCGCCGTTTGGCTCACCATATTAAAAAAACGCGATACCGCAGCACACATTTATGACGAGGCGCAGATTGATGATCTGCTTTTGCTGATTCGCGACAGCTTCATCCCTGCCTTCCTTGCATTGGAACAGCAGCTTCGCAAAAAATTGGATGAAGTTCAAGACACCTGGGTATAAAACCGCATCCCTTCACACCTAAAACGACAGCAACAGACTGTTCAACACAATAAAGGCACGACCACGCATCGTGCCTTTATTTTATAAGAAGACCAAAAAGGAGCAATCACCATGGCTGGATTAAAAAAAGAAAATTTTACCAACGAAATTCTCACCGAACTGTCCTGGATCATGAACGTGATCGACGATCTTTGCGAAAAAGCAGGCCTTGAAACCTACCAATCAACCCTCATCAAATACCGCATCCAACCAGAGGAAGAACACGCCTTGAACCAATACCTGTTTCTGCACTGGCGGGAACTCGACACCCTGACCACCCAGGACATCAGGCAGGGCGTAGCCGCGCTCTTTTGCGAACACACCGGCAAACCATGGTCACAGCCCGACGACGTTCTCGAAAAACTCGTCACACTCTGGCAGGAATACACAGGCTTGTGCACTCATGAAGCCACCGCCGCCGAGCGTGCGTAGCCGTCGCCTGCGCTTTCACATTGTCTCCGCTGCCCTCCTGTGTTAGACTAAACGCACAATAAACTGCATACAAGCGTGCCGCTGCTGAGGGGAACAAGCGGCGACGCGCCCGATCACAAAGGAGGTCTACCTATGAAAAGGAACACATCGCAAGATGACCCACCGCCTCGGCGGGCCACCTTACGCACACGCATCGCAGCCTGCTGGAACATGCGCCGCGCCTACTGTCGCGAACACTGGCAGCAGCAAACACGCCTCGGCAAAATAGCCTACATCATGGCAGGCTTTTTTGCAGCCTGGTTTTTGTTTGAAGGCCTCGTGCTCTCCATCTTTAACATCACCATCCTAGGCATAGACGGCATCTACGCCCTCTACTACGCAGCCATGATCTGTGCTGCCCTGGCCAGAAAATGGAAACTGCTGCTCGCCGTTTTTGTCGGCTTCTATGTGCTCTATGGCATCGTCATCTTTGGCAGCGAAGCCATTTGGTACTACCTGCTCAAATGGTTTGGCATCGACGTCTCCTGGCGCTAATCGTCCACAAAAAAAACAGCCCCACGGCTGGTTTTTATTGTTTCGTCTCTGGAAGCCCCTTAGGCCATCCCCTCATTCTACGCCTGTTCAGTGTCTGCTTTTTCCTGCTCGCGTTCTAAAAACGTGCGCACCGCTTCTTCCACCGCCGCATTCAGCGTCGTCTCGTGTGCCATCGCCCAGGCTGCCATGGCCTTGTGCAGCGCTGGCTTCATGCGCACATTGAACTGCCCCTTGAACGCCTTGCAGGGCCGCCGCCCCACCGCTGCGCAAAACGCCAGATACCGGTCCACCGAATCATGAAACGCCGCTTCCACACCGTCCATCGTTGCGCTCTCATAATTCACCGCATCCACAATCCCCTGCACCTTGCCATACAACACCTGCGCCTCCGCATCATAATGCACCTTTGTGACATAGCCCTTGTATTCCAACACATCCATCAGTTTTCACCCTCCCTGCAAAAAAGTGCGGCAGAACCCTGCCGCATTGATGGCATATTTCCTTTTCTTTTAAAAAAACCATTAAATAATTTAAATATACTATATATTATAAATAAAAGGCACGATTTGAGCAATCGTGCCTTTTTACTATTTATCTATCCATTCATGCATCCAACTCAATCACATGCTGCACACCGTCTGGGTCGGTAGCAACAAGCTGGCCATCGACCATATCAAGCATGCAGGCATTGACAGCGAAATCCAAGGTGTAATACGTTTTCTGCTCACCGTCAAGGCTGCTCACAATGAGCGTGTTTGGATTGATATCATCGCTCCAAGGGCCAAGGCTGGTTCCGTCGGTGTAATAGAGGGTGTCGTCCTTCACATAGAAAGACGACGAGCCATTGATGGTGGTAAGCTCTGTCATGTGGTCACCATCATCTCTGAACAATTTAGCCCGCATATTATGATTCATGCGATAATTGACGGCCACATAACCCACACCGTCAATCACGCGCTGCTGCACGATGAAATCCGATTTACCAAACTTGGATACCTCATCGCCCTCCGGCATGGTAACAGACGTAATGCCATCGCCAGTCGCACGCAGCATACTGTTGCCAAGAATGCAATATATCGTGTCCGTGCCATCATAAATCCATACCGTACGAGAATCATTGTCCCAGTAAATGCTGCCATATAGCTCGGAAAAATCACGCGCCGGCAGATACGTGCGGTCATTTTTCAGCGTTGGCACCGTTTCAAACGTGCCAGCCTGACCATTTGCCGTATAGTCAGCGCTGCCAATTTGCAGCGTCACATCCACCTCGCCATCGGCGCTGGTAATGTGAATGCTGCCATCGGGCTGCCAGCCAGTGGCGTAGCCCATGGATTCGCTGACAATGCGCAGCGGAATCATGGTGCGCCCAGCATCGTTGATATATGGTTGCCCTTCTGCTTCTTCTGAGTAAACATAATCATCGTTCACCATGAGTTTGACATCCGTGCTGTCTGCAAATGCCGCCGTCGGCAAGACCAGCAAAGCAGCACAGATCAATCCAACTATATAGTTTTTTTTGATCATCATGTCTCTTCCCCTTTATATATTAATAAGAAGGCACGATTTGAGCAATCGTGCCTTTTTACTATTTAACTATCCATTCATGCATCCAACTCAATCACATGCTGCACGCCGTCGCTGTCGGTGGCAACAAGTTGACCATCAACCATATCAAGGGTGCAAGCGTTGACTGCGAAATTCAAGGTATAGGTTTCCGTATCGCCGCCAATGGTGGTCACATAGAGACGGTTTGGATTGATGTCATAATCCCAGCCGCCAGCGCCTGTACCATCAGTAGAATAAACCGTACTACCATCCACATAGAAGGACGAGGAAGCATAAACATCTGTCAGATACGTCAACTGTGTGCCATCCACTCGGAACAATGGCACTGGCTTGCTAATATCAGAATCGCATTTAATACCGAGATAAGCCACACCATCAATGTCACGTTGTGCAACGATTGGATCAGACTGTGTATTGCCCCAAATGGTATAGCCTGCTGGCAAAGTCAGTTCCTGAATGCCATTGGCGTTACCACGCAGAAGTTTTGTACCAATTACCTGATAATCCACTTCGTCATTCTGATAAATCCAGACCGTGCGCGTATCATTGTCCCAATAAATGCTCCCATACAATTCAGTGAAATCACGTGCTGGTAAATACGTTCTGTCATCTTTCAAAGTTGGCACTGTATCAAACGTACCCGCCTGACCATTGGCCGTATAATTAGCACTTCCAACTTGCAATGTGACATCCACAGAGCCATCCTTACTTGTGATACGAATGCTTCCATCCGTTTGCCAATCGGTGTTATAGCCCAAGGATTCACTCACCACGCGCAATGGAATCATCGTGCGCCCAGCATCAGTAATATAGGGCTGTCCTTCTGCTGCGCTGCTGCCAATATATCCATTATTGACAATCAACTGTACATCGGTACTGTCTGCTAAAGCAGCACTCGGTGCCAACAAAAGCGCCGCACAAGTCAGTCCAGCCATCAATTTTTTGCTTTTCATAATAATCCTCTCCTCAAAAAAAGATAACCAATGGAAAGAATGATTGTATTTGGTTGTTAATCCCTCCTAAACACAGACTGAAGATAGCATCCATTTATTTCAATATTCTTTTGTGCAGGCCACAGCTACAAACAAAGAATTTCGAAATCTATAAAAAGCCCTTCTTTGTTTGGATTATAGCACCATTTCTGCCACTGTGCGGGAAAATGTCGTAAACGACGTTTTTATGACGTAAACGACAAAAAACCTGCAAGTCCATAGACTTGCAGGCACGATATCTATTATTTCTATTATTGTAGAACGATGTTAAACGACAGAGAAAACGTTTCGCCTTCCTGCTCAATCGATGGCTCAGCACCATAATTTGCCAGGGCGTCGCGGATGTTTTGCAGGCCAAAGCCATGGTTGATTGTATCGGTTTTGCTGGTGGTGAAGCGGCGGTCGTTGTTGGCTGGTGCGGTGTTGCTGAGGGTGCAAAATAGGGAGTGTGCATCCTGCACCAGCAGCAGATCGATGTGTTTCTCGGCGTTCTCTGGCAGACGGTCGCAGGCTTCGATGGCGTTGTCCAACGCATTGCCAAAAATGATGCAGAGGTCCTTCGCATCAAGAGGCAGGCGTTCCTGAATGCGTATCTCGGTGTTGAACACGATGCCCTTGCTTTCGGCAAGGGATTTTTTTGTGCTGAGAATAGCATCCAATGCGTTGTTGCCGGTGTTGATGCTTGGGCTAATGTATTGCAGCTGATCGGTGAGCCCTGCCACATATTGCTGCCCGCCGGAAATATCGGCGTTGTCCAGGTAGCTTTTAATAGCAATCAGCTGATTGGCCATGTCATGCTTCACACGTCGCAACTCGTTTTGTTTCAGTACAATTTCATCCATATGTTTGAGCTGCGATTCCATCTGCTGTTCAAACTGCTCCTGTTCGCGGATGATTTGATTTTGTTGGGAGGAACGTTCATATAAATAAAGAGCCAAAAAATTTCCAGAAAATAACCCTATTAAACATATCATAATAATCTCATTATATTTCACACTATTAATTTCATAAGACATCCAAAGTATCAAAAAAACAGCCAATATTGAACTCATAAATAATAATACAAATAAACACCAATATCTGATTCCTAATTCAAAATTTTTTAATTGGCTTTTCACACGGATGGCATAACAAAAAATCAAACCCAAAAATTTTGAAACGATGACGCCCAACACCAAATAAACAGGAATACTAAGTGTTTCACTTGTTGTTATTCCAAAAAAGAAATTGATCATATTTAAGACAACGATCTCTATAACGCCAATTGCAGACATCCATGTAAATAATGGCACAAAAATTCTTCTAGCTAAGGACGTGCGATAAAAAAAGAAAGAAACAACTATCGCAACTACTACCATACCTGTAGCATTGCTTGCTCTAAATAGAAAATAATTGTTAACAATCTTTATGAGAACAGCCAAAACAATCACACCTGCAATATACTGCCATATCGCAAATTGTCGGCGCCGCTCAAAAAAAGCATCAAACATCAAAAAGAACATGACCGCCTCAACAGGCGCCGTCATGCTGTAGGCAAAGTCAATGATGGTCATCCTCGAACACGCTCCTTTTTATACGCCAGAAACGCTGCATTGGCGCTTTGCTTGTAAGCACGGCCAACAGGCAGTTTTTCCTGGACATGCTGCATCACCACCGCATCT
The DNA here is from genome assembly GCA_019420345.1 of Peptococcaceae bacterium. Lineage (GTDB taxonomy): Bacteria > Bacillota > Peptococcia > Peptococcales > Peptococcaceae > UMGS1590. Next base: position 22,169 of record JAHZHI010000042.1, on the reverse strand, counting down.
CCGACGATGCCAATGACGTGTTCCAAATTGACGAGGTAGGATTTATGGATGCGGCAAAAGTGGTCGCTGCCCAGCTCGTCGGCAAGGTCTTTGATGGTGCGGCGCAAGGTGTAGGTGTCGCCGGTTTTGGTGTGGAGGGTGAGCTGGTGGTCGAGGCTTTCCACATAGAGGATGTCGTCCAGGCGCAGGCGCACGCTTTGGCGGCTGTCGCTGAAGGTGAAGGCGCGGCGCTGGCTGGTGAGGCGTTTTTCCAGCGCCTGCACGGCATCGGTGAGCGCGCTTTCCTGCACGGGCTTGCGCAGAAACCACACAGGGTTGCATTTGAAGCATTCGAACACGTACTGATCGTGGCTGGTGACAAAGACGACGAGCACGCTGTCGTCGATGGCATAGATGGCGTTGGCGGTGTCAAAGCCATTGAGGGCGTTCATTTCCATATCGAGAAAAAGGGCATCATAGCGCACGCCAGCATTTTTGTAGGCAGCGAGTAGGGCTTCGCCGCTGTCGTAAAGGTCCACATCGTGGTGGCGATCCTGCAAAAAGGCTTCGATGGGTTGAATGTCGATGGTTTCGTCGTCGCAAATGGCACAGCGCATGGGTCGTTCCTCCTTTGGCCAACGGTGAGTCGGTCAGTGTTTCTGTAACCATATTATACAATGTTTAATATATCTTTGGTTAAGAAATTCTAAAACGATGCGCTGCATACAAAAACGCCGCCGTTCGCAGGAATGCAAAACGGCGGCGGTGGTCGTCAGGCGTCAAGATGGCGGGAAAGAATGGCTGCGGTTTCAGCGCGGGTGGTGGCGCCTTGCGGGCGCAGGGTGTTGTCGTCGTAGCCATGGAGCAGGTCTGTGGCAACAGCCCATTGCATGGCAGGCGCGGCCCAAGCGCTGACGCTGGCAGCATCGCCGAAAGCGGAGAGGTCGGCGCTGGCATCGCTGCCGCTGAGGTTGTAGAGAATGGCAGCAAACTGCTCGCGGGTGACCGGGTCGTTCGGTCCGAAGCGGTCGGCACTGTAGCCGCTCACAATGTCGTTCTCTTCGGCCCAGGCGATGGCGTCGGCGTACCAGGCATCCGGCGCGACGTCGGCAAAGGTGCTGGCAGAGCTGGCGGCTGGTGCACCGGCCACACGCCAAAGAATGGTGACAAGCATGGCGCGGCTGGTGGCCTCGTCAGGGCTGAACAGGCCGTCGGCAGTGCCAAGCATGAGGTCACGGTCGTACACCCAGCCAACAGGCTGCGCGTACCAGGCATCGTTGGCCACATCGCTGAACGGGCTGCCTGTGTAGGCAAGGGCGCCATAGCGGCGGCCGCTGGCGGTGCCGATGAGGTCGCTGTGGTAGGCGCTGTCGTCAAAGACGGCGGCAACGCCGGTGTCGCTCCAATCGCTGCCGTTGCTGGAAAGAGCAATGGTGCCGCCTTCATCCCGCAGCCAGACACCACGCCCTGCCAGCGCGCACACATCGGTTTCGTAGGCAGGCAGATCGACGCGAATGTTCCAAAGCGGATCGCCGCTGTCGCTGAGACTGCCAAAGAAGTCATCGTAGACGCCATCGGTGATGGTGTGGTCGTCACACTGAACGCGCGGCGAAACAGCATCCACATAGCAGCCGTAGAGAGCCACATCGCCATCGATGCCGTCGCTGTTGGCAAGAGACACACAGCCGAGCAGATCGGCGTGGCTTGTGTCCTCAGCCAGCAGGCCATGGCCTGTGGTATCGATGATGGTGGTGTAGAGCAGGGTGGCCTGGGCGCCGTCGCTGAGATGGATGGCATCGGCATGCTGGCAGTCGAAAACGATGCTGTTGCTCATCTGAAGCGTGCCGCCTGCCATCTCAATGCGGCTGCCTGTGGACGCGCTCGCCTCAAGGTTGGTGCGCCCAAAGGAGCAGTTGTTGATGCGGAGGCTGCCGCCTTGGGAAGAAATATCGGCGCCAGCACCGGTGTTGTTGAACAGGAAAGTGCATTGATTCAGCTGTACGCTGCCGCCGTCGTTGATGATGGCGCTGTTGTACGAATCACTGAGGCAGACATTGGAGAGGGTGAGGCTGCCATCCTTGGTGACATGAAAGATGGTGTTGCCCCAACTGCCGGAAAGCCGGCTGCTGCTGCCAACAATGGTGATGGCCTTGTCGATGACGATTGCCTCATGGCCAGTGTCGCAATAACAGCCCCAATCGTCCGGTGCGGCGGTGCCGAGGTTGGTCAGGTCGATGGTGTCGCCGTCTCTGGCGGCTGCCACTGCCTCAGCCAGGGAGGTCTGCCCATCGTAAGCATCAACGGTGCCGTCGGTGGTGGTGACGGTGGTAGAAGCCGCTTCCTGAACAGGCAGGGAGCCGAGGTCGCAAACCACCGTGCCATAATCGGTGGTCAAAGTGGCCGTGAGGGTGTAGATGCCGCCTGTAAGCGGCGTGGTCCAGCGGCTGATGCGCATCTCTTTGGCCTTTTCAGGCAGGGTGCCGCTGCCGCTGTAAAGGGTCACCGGCTCCGAAAAGCCATTATCGGCGCTCACACACAAGGTGTAGGACAGCGGCGCATGGCTGATGGTGGAAGCATCGCCAATAGACAGGGTGATGGCTTCTCCATTGGCAAAGCCGGTAGCGTTGGCGGCGCAGTCGGAATAAGCGGTGGGCGCATCTTCGGCGCTGAGGCTGCCTTTGAGATAGGAAAGATCATAAGCGCTCGCATTTGGGTAAAGGTCCACACTGCCGCTGTCGCCATTGATATGAAGCCGCAGACGCACACGCGCACCATCGGCTGGCAAGTCGGCCTGCGTCAGGCTGTCGTTGTCGATGCGCTGCCAGCTGCCCCATGTGCCGTCGCTGTCGGCATAGGCAGCGTAGAGGGTGCAGTCGCTTTCAGCGGCGCCCATGTCGGCAAGAAGGGCATCGAGGCCATCGAAGGTGAAGCGGGCTGGAAAGGTCGGCGTACTGTTTTGATCATAGTGAACATCGCTCAGCGCCGCACGCCATTGTACGGCATCAAGACTGGCCGGGCGCGGCTGCACCTCGATGGTGACACTGGTGATGTTGTCGTAGTAGTAAGCCTCGCGGGCGGTCTGCGATGGGTTCACCGTGAAAGTGAGGGTGTGGCGGCCGGGAGCGAGATCTTGCAGAGTCAGTTGTTCCATGTCGGAAGAATCGCTGAGCGTCATGGCATCAAGGGTGGCATCGTAACGCGCGCTGGTAAGGCGTTTGCCATCGAGCTGCACGGTGTAGTCGAAACCGCCGCTGAAAGGCTGGGTGCTGTCGTTGAGCACATAAGGGGTGACATAGATGGTGTCACCGGCAAAAAACTGTGCCGTATCGCCATACGCAGCGCCTGGCGCCTGATCGCTCGAATCAGTGGAAAGGGAGAGACCTGCATCCCCAAACAGGTTATCGTTGACGCAAAGGTTCGCAGTGGTGAAAAGGTCCTTACTGGCAGCAGTGCTGGTTTCTTTCGGCAGTTCGTCACTGTAAGCAGGAAGCAGTGTCAGTTCTGTAAGCACACAGGTGCCTTCATCGAAAGTATAGGCATCAACCGTCCAGCTGTCATACGCCCCTTTGCTGTACGGCGTCAGCGTGGACAGCGACAGCTTGTTTGGCGACTGGCCGCGGTCATCGGTGACGATCATATCACTGTCGGAATCGGACACCACCACCGCCTGATAGCAGGCAGCATCGTTGGCGGCATAGTCGGCATCCCACACGTAGCCCCAAAGGGTGAGACCATGGCCAAGCCCCAAACTTTCGCCGTTTTCATCGCACCATCTTATTCCCATAGAAACGCCGCTGCCGCTGTTCAGCGCCTGGGCAGCATTGGCAAAAACACGGTGGTTGGACATATCATACGTATCCGCAAGACGGGTGGCATTGTAATCGCTGAGGTAGGCGCCGCTTTCGCCATAGTCTTTGACCGTGGCAAAATTTGGGTCGTCACCCGTTTGCATCATATTTGTGCCATTGAACAGCCAACTGTAGGCAATAGTCATAAGGCTGCCATTGTCGGTAAAATGCTCAGCATAGAGATCGAACAGGCGATCGGCATTGGCAAAATTATCGGCCTCGTCGGGATGGGCACTGGCAAGCGGCGTTGTCCAACCAGTGTATTGCAGGACATTGGAGGCAGTCGCCGCCCAGCAAAGCAGATCGTCGCCATCGCCGGCAATGTAGCGTTTTTCCGTGTCGATAAAGGCGAGGTCTTCAAGGTCCATGGTGGTGTGCTGGCGCACCGCTTCTATCACGGCATCCTGCACCATGGCCGCATTGCTTTCAGAAAGGCCGGTGAGAAAGGCATGGGTGTTATCCGCCTCGGAAACGGTGAAGGTGATGGCGTAATAGCCCTGGAAAACCTGGGCGCCGGAAGAAGAGCGCGCCAGAGCAGCAGGCGCAGCGTCATGCTCTTTCAAGCTGACGCTGAAGCAAGTCTCTCCCGACGCGGTGCGCACGGTGTACGTGCTGACGCTGGCGCTCAGGGCGCTGTCGGCGAGCGAAGCCGTGTCGAGCACGCCATCGCAGCGTGCGGTTTCGCCGTCGCTGGCGACAAGCTCGGTGGTAAAGCCCTGGCCCTGGTTGGAAAAACGCAGGGTTTGCAAGGCGGCGTCGCTGAATGTGCCCGCCGCCTGCGCAGGCTGTGCGGCAGCGAGCACAAAAAAATAAGAGCGCTGCCACCAGCGTCACCAGCCGCCAGCGCTGAACCGCCGTGAGTGAGTGTTTCATGAAAAAGGCCCCCTTTAGACGTACACAGGGCGCTCCATGCACGCCATGTGTGGATGATGATAGCGTATCAGCTGGCATATGCCGCGTCAATAGGTGTCACTGGCTAAAAATGGTTACAAAAAAACAGGACCGTCGAACATGGGCCCTGTTTTGTTTGCCAGTCACCCCGGCAAATTTCCTTTTTCAATTTCAACGATGCGTTCCAGTTCCAAATCAATGAGAGACTGTACAACGGTCTTACCATGTGCATCCAATTGACGATAACGGCTGACGAACGTTTCGACGTCAACTTCCGTTGCGTCAAGAGGACCACCGGAAAAGTAATCCAGCGTCACGTTCAACTCTTTGGAAAGTGCCATCAGAATATTGATGTCTACTTTTGTATTGTCACGTTTAATAATGCCATAAATGGTTTGTGGGCTGATGCCCGCTTCCCTTGCGACACGGTTTACATTTGTATGACGATAATTGATGAGCTCTTCCAAACGTTTTCCGATTGACATGTGATTTTCACCTCGCTCATTTAGAGTTTAACATTGTTTTTTCGTATATTAATCATATCACATGTGTTTGTTGAATACCATCAGGATATAACAAAAAAGAGAAAAAAATTGGTCAAAAACCGTCAAATTTTACAATTCTCAGGTTTTTGACCAATAATATCGTTATCACATAGGATCAATCGTCCTCTTCATCGACGAACGGAGCGGTGTCGATGACGGCGTCGCCATCATCCAAACGCATGACTTTGACGCCCTGGGTGGCACGTCCAAGCACGCTGATGTCGCTGACCGAGGTGCGGATGAGGGTGCCTTCACGGCTGATGACCATGATTTCTTCGTTGCCGCGAACCACGAGGGCCGAGGTCACATCGCCGGTCTTGTCGCTGACTTTGAGGGTCATGACGCCTTTGCCGCCGCGGGCCTGGAGATGGTATTCACTGAGCGGCGTGCGCTTGCCGTAACCATTTTCGCTGATGACGAGCAGGTCGCAGTCGTCGCGCACAATGTCCATATCGACGACGCTGTCGCCGTCTTCGATGCGCATGCCGCGCACACCGGCGGTGCTGCGGCCGGTTGGGTTGACATCGCCTTCCTGGAAGCGGATGGCATTGCCGTTTTTGCTGACGAGAATGAGTTCGTCCTCGCCAGAGGTGATGCGCACATCGATGAGTTCGTCGCCTGGGCGCAGGTTGATGGCTTTGATGCCGTCGTTGCGCGCATGCTGGTACTCAGCAATGTCGGTTTTCTTAATCATCCCTTTGGCAGTGACGCAGGTCAGATAGCCTGTGGTGCCTTCTTCACGCCATGGCAGCACGGTGGTGACTTTTTCGCCCTTGCCCAGCTTGAGCAGGTTGACCATGGCGGTGCCGCGGCCGCCGCGGCTGCTTTCAGGGATTTCGAAGGTTTTAAGACGGAGCACGCGCCCACGGTTGGTGAAGAAGTTCATCATGTGGTGGGTGGTGGTGATGAAGATGTTTTCAATGAAGTCGTCGTCCTTCATCTTCGACGCATTCACGCCACGGCCGCCGCGTTTCTGCTTGCGGTAGCTGTCCATCGGCATGCGCTTGATGTAGCCAGCGTGGCTGATGGTGATGACCATGTCTTCTTCGGCGATGAGGTCTTCGACGTTGATGTCGTCCTTGGAGAAGGAGATTTCGGTGCGGCGTTCGTCGCTGAATTTAGCAGCGATTTCCGAGAGTTCGTCGCGAACGATTTGCATGACCTTGTTTTCGTCGGCAAGGATGGCCTTGTATTCGGCGATGCGGCGGTGCAAGTCGGCCAATTCTTCTTCGAGTTTTTCAACATTCAAACCTTGGAGACGGCGCAGCTGCATTTCGATGACGGCCTGTGCCTGACGGTCGGACAAGCCAAAGCGTTTGCCCAGGCGTTCCTTGGATTCGTTGTCGTCGTAAGAAGAACGAATGATGGCGATGACTTCGTCGATGTTGTCCACGGCGATCTTCAAGCCTTCAACGATGTGCGCGCGTTCTTCGGCTTTGCGCAGATCGTAGCGGGTACGACGCACGATGACGTCTTCCTGATGGTCGAGGTAGAGCACCATGATCTCACGCAAGGTGAGAATTTTTGGCACACCATCGACGAGGGCAAGGTTGATGACGTTGAAGTTGTCCTGCAGGGAGGTGTGCTTGTAAAGCTGGTTGAGCACCACCTGAGGGTTCACATCGCGGCGCATTTCAATGACAATGCGGATGCCTTCGCGGTTGGATTCGTCGCGCAGGGCGGTGATGCCGTCGATGGTCTTTTCTTTAACAAGGTCAGCAATTTTAGCCACGAGGCGGGCTTTGTTGACCTGGTATGGAATTTCGGTGACGATGATGCGGCTCTTGCCATTGGCCATTTTCTCAATGGAGGTGCGGGCGCGCACGGTGACGGCGCCGCGGCCGGTGAGGTAGGCGTCGCGCACACCGGAGAGGCCCATGATGATGCCGCCAGTTGGGAAATCTGGGGCTTTGACAATGTTGCAGAGCTTGTCGTCGGAAATGGTTGGGTCGTCGATCAGCGCAATGATGGCGTCGGTGACGTCGCGCAAATTGTGTGGCGGCATGTTGGTCGCCATCCCAACAGCGATCCCGGAGGTGCCGTTGACAAGCAGGTTTGGATAGCGCGCCGGCAGCACAACCGGTTCTTCGCTGGATTCGTCGTAAGTTGGCATGAAATCGACGGTTTCTTTTTCGATGTCACGCAGCATTTCCTGGGCCAGCTTAGCCATACGCGCTTCGGTATAACGCTGAGCAGCGGCTTCGTAACCATCGATGTTCCCGAAGTTCCCCTGGCCGTCGACCAGCGGATAGCGCATGCTGAAATCCTGAGCCAAACGCACCATGGCATCGTACACGGCAGCGTCGCCGTGTGGGTGGTAGTTGGCCAATACGTTCCCAACGATGTGGGCGGATTTCTTATGCGGACGATCCGGCGTCATGTTGGTTTTATACATGGAGTAAAGGATGCGGCGATGCACCGGCTTGAGGCCGTCGCGCACATCCGGCAGCGCACGGCTGGTGATGACGCTCATGGAATAGTCGATGAAGGATTCCTTCATTTCATCGACGATGTTGCGGCTTTCAATGGTGCCGTGGGTATAGTTATTATCCATAAAAAGCCTCCTTAGATATCAAGATTGTTGACGTAGCGCGCATTAGCCGTGATGAAATCGCGGCGTGGTTCGACGCGTTCGCCCATGAGGATAGAGAACACATCGTCGGCAGCCAGAGCGTCGTCGAGGGTGACCTTGAGCAGAATGCGGTTTTCGTTGTTCATGGTCGTTTCCCAGAGCTCTTCTGGGTTCATTTCCCCAAGCCCTTTGTAGCGCTGGATGCCCTTGGCGGTGTCGATGTCCTTGCCTTCGCTGGCGAGGAATTCTTTGAGCGCTTTGTCGTCGTAGAGATAGTGTTTCTTTTTGCCGCGCTTCACGCTGTAGAGCGGTGGGCAGGCAATGTACACATAACCGGCTTCGATGAGCGGACGCATGTAGCGATAGAGCAGCGTCAGGAGCAGGGTGCGGATGTGCGCCCCGTCGACGTCGGCATCGGTCATGATGATGATTTTGTGATAACGGGCCTTGCTGACATCGAACTGATCGCCGATGCCGGTGCCAATGGCCGTAATCAGGTTGCGAATTTCTTCGGAGGAAAGGATGCGGTCGAGACGCGCCTTTTCCACATTAAGGATTTTCCCGCGCAGCGGCAGAATCGCCTGATAGCGGCGATCACGGCCATCCACGGCAGAACCGCCTGCGGAATTCCCTTCGACGATGAACAGTTCACTGAACGCTGGATCGCTCACAGAGCAGTCGGCCAGCTTCCCTGGCAGGCTGGTGCTTTCGAGAGCGTTCTTGCGGCGAGTCATTTCGCGGGCTTTGCGTGCCGCTTCACGAGCACGCGCTGCCTTCACGGACTTGTCAACAATGCGCTTGGCTTCGGTTGGATGCTCTTCGAGATAGATGCTCACCGCTTCACCAGTGATGGTGTCAACGATGCCGCGCACCTCGCTGTTACCGAGCTTGGTCTTGGTCTGGCCTTCAAACTGTGGGTTTGGCACCTTCACCGAGATGACCGCGGTCAAGCCTTCGCGGATGTCTTCGCCCTGGAGGTTGTCTTCTTTTTCCTTGAGCAGCTTCATGCGGCGGGCGTACTCGTTGATGGAACGGGTTAGCGCCGTCTTAAAGCCAAACTCATGGGTCCCGCCTTCATGGGTATGAATGTTGTTGGTGTAGCTGTAGATATTTTCGGTGTAGGAATCGGTGAACTGCATCGCCACATCGACAATGACGTTGTCCTTTTCCTTTTCGAAAATAATAACGTCTTTATGCAGCGGCTTCTTGCTGCGGTTCAAAAATGGGACGAACTCACTGATGCCGTTTGGATGGTAGAAGGTCTGCTCTTTTTCTTCGCCAGGGCGTTTGTCAAAGAGAGTCAGTTTGATGCCCTTGTTCAGGAAGGACAGCTCGGACAAACGCTTGGAAATCACCTTAAAATCGTAGACCGTGCCTTCTTTGAAGATCTGCTCGTCCGGCTTGAAATGAATAATCGTCCCAGTTTGATTTTCTGGGCAGGTTCCAACCACATCCACCTCACTGGTGATTTTCCCATAAGCGTAGGTCTGGCGATACACCTTGCCGCCGCGGCGCACTTCGGCGCTCATTTCTTTGGAGAGGGCGTTAACAACGCTCATCCCAACGCCGTGCAAACCGCCGGACACCTTGTAGCCGCCGCCGCCGAATTTCCCGCCGGCGTGGAGCACCGTCATAACCACCTCGAGGGTTGGCTTGTGCATCTTTGGATGCATATCCACCGGAATCCCGCGCCCTTCGTCGCGTACGGTGATCGAATTGTCTTCTTCAATGGTCACATCAATGACCGTCCCATAGCCAGCCAGGGCCTCGTCGATGGAGTTATCGACAATCTCGTTGACGAGATGATGCAGCCCGGCGCTGTCGGTCGTGCCGATGTACATCCCCGGACGCACACGGACCGGTTCCAGCCCTTCCAGAACCTCAATCTGCTCGCCGGTGTACTTTTCTTTAACTTGCGTTTCTGACACAGACAATCTCCTTTCAATGGTTCATGACAAATAAAAAACGGGCCTGAAACGACCCTTTTTCATTCAAGAATATTTTTCAACAGTAAAATTATACCATAAAAACGCCCTTATTTCAAATTTAAGGCACATTTTTCGCACGAGTAATGATTTTCTATTCTGAACATAAACACCGCCATCAGCGACCAAGAAAAAAGCAGCAGGCCATTGCCTGCTGCCTTCTCTATTCATTTTCCATCAAAATTGGACAAACGTCACGCTTTCCGTACATCACACGAAGAACAATCACCATCTCACCGCAATCCTGAACAAGATACGCCACCAAATACCGATCGACAGGCATCAAGTGGAGCCCTCGGCTTTTCCAGGGCTCCACCTGATAAACAGGAAACTTCTCTGGAAAAAAAGCCAGATCCTCAATCGCATTCATGATACGGGCAGCTTGCCGCTTTGCTGACCATTCAGCACGAAGCTCCATAGAAATATAATAAAATATATCTCTAATATCGTTCTTCGCCTGTTCAGTGACAATAATCTCTGCCATCACAAATCAAACTCTCTTTTTAAATCAGCAAACGCATTTTTTACATTTTGAACGCGGCCATCCTCCATATCAGCATAGCCACGCTCCAACACCTCATGAAAGGCTTCTTCAGACAAAGTTGTCACATCTACCGGTTTGTGCGCCGGCAGCCGCACCTCAAAAGGCAGCCCGCGGCAGACAATCACCTGTCGCAAAAAAATATTGAACGCCGTCGTCGTATCCAGGCCCAAATCCGAAAAAATCTTCTGTGCCTCACGCTTAACCTCACTGTTTACACGAATCGTCAAACTGGAATCAGCCTTTACAGCCATACAACCGCCTCCTTGTCATTCAATGTTTTCTCTCTTAATCATACGTCAAAAACAAGCAAATAACAATACATTGAACGGACAACGTTATGTCATTGGCCATCATTCACCACCAGCAGCAAAAAACCCGCACTGCCACACCACAGCAATGCGGGAACAAATATACAGCCGCTCAGAACCAGCTGCGCCAATCAACATCCCCACCGCAGAAAATCACTACTGAATAAACAGCAGATACACAAGCAGGCAGGCCGTGATTACCCAAAGAACCACGCTCACTGCATACACACGCCGGCTCGATTTCTTGCCTTTCTTCGCTAAAAATTGCGAAGCAAAATAGCAGATAAAATACACCTGCAGCAGCGCCAGCGCAATCAGCGACAAATTCCAGGAACCATCCAACATCATAATCACCTCATGTTGTTACTCACTGCTCATTGGCCAGTCAAACCTAATCGGCACATAGCTATCACTGAAAACGCCATCTGTCATGGTCTGCTGCGCCGCCATGCATGAACCCATGTCAGAAACTGGATGAATCATTCTGATCGCAGTCTCCCCTTCCCCAATCAATCCATAGGGAATGAATAGCAGAGGGTCATTGTTGTCGTTGGCGGTATCATACACCATGCCCGTTTTCAAATCAACGATCGGCATGTGATACCCACTGCCATCATCAACGCTCACCGTCATATGGCGTGCATCCAGCGTAATTGGCATATTGATGACACGATTTTCGCCAATGAGCGCCAAATGATTGTCCACTTTGAAGGACCAGGCTTCTTTTTCCAGGTCATAGACCCACAGCTCGGTGCTGATCACATTCCCTGGATGGTCCAGATCGGGCATGAAATTGTTGCCTTCTGGTTTCATGCGAACGATCAAATTGTCGCCGATCACATGCGGGCTCAGCAGATTGTAGCCTTGCGACAGATTGTCAACGCTGCCATCTGACAGATGCATCCGTTTCAGTGTTCCATACTGACGCATGCCTTCCATGAGGTGGCTCCGCGTCCAAAAAGCGTCCTCGTCGCCCAGCTCAACTTCCAGCGTTTCATTCGACGTGACAGAAATGCTGTCGAGCACCGTCGTTTTGCCGGTGTCATGCTGATAGAGGCGCGCTTCGATCTGATCACTGTCCTTATCGCCGCGCAGCCAAATGATGTTGCCGTTCTTAAAGCTGCAATTTCCCAGCACATAGTCAGACGGCAGTGCTTTGTAAGAACCACTGTCCACACAAACAGGCGCTGCACCGTCCCTGCGCTCCTGAATATAAAGGTACCACTGCGGATCGCCAGCCATGACAATCGCTGGATCTGGCTTCTCGATCCAATACAGATAGTCGTCCTCAACCGCATAGCTTCCGCCATGCAGCACATTGCCCTCATGCTGCGGTGCGATCAGCACCTTGCTGCCCAACCGAACAGCGGCCAAATGATCTTCATTGTTTCTTTGCTCTATCATCATTCCTTTGGATGTCTCATAGATTGGCACATCGTTTTCATCCGGCACAATGCCTGAATTCACTGGGATGTCATAGCGCATCGGCGCTTCGGCCAGCTGCGCCTGCGGAAGATTCAGCTGGTCGTTGTAATCAAACCGCGCGAAGACCACCTGCTCATTGTCATCCCAGGCAATCTCTCCAAACCACTCCATCAACGAACGCAGCGGCACATACAAGGTGCCGTCGACATTTTTCGCCGCTGCCGCCATTTGCTTTTCGTCGCCATTCAGCCGCAGCACCTTCGAACCAACCGCACCTTCCAGCGTAAAATCTTCGTACGCGTTGGTCATGGTAAACCGTTCGTCCTCTTTGTCCAGCGTCAAAAACATCTCGTCCTGCAGGAATGACTCCGACACCCAGGTCGTGCCATCCTGCAGCAACACTTTTCCTGACGATTCAATGGTTAAATTTTCACCGTTCACATTCAATATCGCCGCTTCAGCCATTGTCGGCGCATTCATCCATCCTGCCAGCACCAATCCTGCAATCATCACACAATAACGCCACATCTTTTTCATTGTTTTCGCCTCCTTTTCAACATCTTTTTCAGAATTATACCATAATTTATGCTTAAAAAAATGAAAAGCCACGCAAACGACCGCCAAAACAACGTAAACGACTTTAAATGCCAACGATCCCTGACCTGCTTAACCATCAGCAGATCAGGGATTTTTATTCATCATGGTTCTTTCTTTGCTGCAGGCAACACCTTATTCATTGTCCTGCACATCCGCGCGTCGCAAGGTTAAATCGTTCAGCTTATGCAGTTCCTTTTCAATCGCGTCCATTCGCTGCATCATGTTTCTGCGAATGAGCAGCAAAATCACAGGAACCGAAACAACCGCCACATAAAACAAAATGTTCAACACCAAAAACATACCAATCATAAAAGGTTCCGAAGACGTCACGTTTAACATCATGGTTCCCCCCTTTTCGTCGTTCGATGCATCTTTTACTTTATTGTAGCAGATTTCTTAGGCATGATTTTATTTTTGGCACAAACAGCATGCAGCCTGACACAAACAACATCGCAAAAAAACCGGCAGCAAATGCTGTCGGCAGATCATGTCTATTCTTTTTCATGGTTCTTGTTTCGCTGCAGCCAGCGCTTGCGCAGTGACAGCACCAGGCGCGGCACCACCAAGGCTGAGGCGTAAAAGAGCAGGGAGAAGCCCACGGCCAAACCGATCAACAACGTTTCTGAGAACATGTCCTCACTCCTTTGTATGCTTTTCGTCGTTGTGCGCTCAGCTGTCCGCTGGCTCCTGAGCATCGATGAGGGTTTCGGCGACGACGCAGAGCAGGATGAGGGCGGCGCCAATGAGGCCCGCGGTGGTGAGGCGTTCGCCGAGGAGAAAGAAGGAGAATACCGCCGTCAGCACCGGTGCCGTGCATTGGAGCAGGGCGACGGTGCGGGAAGAAATGCCTTCGAGGGCCTTGTTCTGCAAAAGATAGCCCAGCAAGGTGCAGGCAAGGGCGAGGTAGAAGATGGTGGCCCAGTTTGTGGGCGAGGCACCGCGCAAGGTCAGCCCGCCTTCAAAGAGAAAGGCGCAGACGAGGGCCATCATCATGCTGACCGCGGCCTGCACAGCAGTGAGGGCAAGGGCGTCCATTTTCTGCATGGCTATGCCGCTGGCAACAAGCGAACCCGCCAAAAGCACCGCCGAGCCAAGCCCAACGATTTCGCCGAAGCCAAAGCCAGAGAAACCGCCGCAGAAAAGATACAGCCCCACCACAACGAGCAGCTGCAAAGGAATATGCACCCAGCGGTAGCGCGTGCGATGAATGAGAAAAGCGAGGATCGGCGTAAGGATGATTGCCATTGAGCGCAGAAACGTCGCCGAAGTGGCGGTGGTGAGGTTGAGGGCAATGTTGTTGAGCACATAGCCGCCAGCAATGCACAGCGACGACACCAGCCAAAGCCGCACCGGCACCGCGCGCACGCCGCTGATAATGCGGCGGCCAAAAATAAGCAGCAGCGCCGCTAGCGCGATGGTGTAGCGCACCGTCATCAGCGAATATACACTCATCGTCTCATAAGCCGCCTTTGAAATCGGGTCACCAAAGCCATAAAGCACACTCTGCAGCAAAATCAACAGGGCACACCCCCCCACCGATGTTGTCTTCATCGTTCATCCCCCTTATTCGGCGCCAAGGCGCTCGTCGTTTATTACTGCCAGTATAACAAATCGCCGCTGCCAAGGGCAACGCAGCGGCATGTTGATAAAGAATCGTTATTCGGCGGCATAAAAAATGCCAGCGTCTGTTAGCGCTGGCTTATTTTTGTTCAACAATATGCCCTTCATTGATCCGGAACACTGGGTCATAGCCAAAGTTCTTGAAAGTGAAGTCGAGGCCGGTGCCGGTGATGAAGGTTTGTATTTTCTTTTTGATGACGATTTCCATGACGGCCCGCTGGCGGTCGAAGTCGAGCTCGCTCATGACGTCGTCCAGAAGGAGCAGCGGTTTCTGGCTCAGATGCTGCTCGTAGGCATCGATGGCGGCCATCTTCATGGAGAGGATGGCGGTGCGCTGCTGCCCCTGGCTGCCGTAGGTGCGCAGATCGATGCCATTTTCGTAGAACACAAGGTCGTCGCGGTGAGGGCCAATGAGGCTGGCGCCGCGGGTAATTTCTTCGTCCTCCACTTCGGCCAGAAGATCGAGAAAGTGAGTCTTCATGGCAGCGTCGTCTTCGTGCAGCACCTGGCCCAAGGTGGATTGATAGGTGACGTTGAAGCTGCCTTTGTTTCCGGTGAGAAAGGCATGCACACGCCGTGCCTGCGGCACGAGAAAGGCGAGCAGGTCCATGCGCCGGCGAATCATGCGCACGCCCAGCTCCACCAACTGGAGGTTCCAGGGCACGAGCAGGCTTTTGTCGGCACGGTGGCGGCGAATGTCGCGCAGAAGCTCGGCGCGCTGGCTGGTCACCCGTTCGTAGGAGTGGCGGGTGGTGTCGTAATCAACATAGAGGGCGTCGAGTTCGCGGTCGATGAAGCGCCGCCGCTCCGAAGGCCCGCCTTTGATGATGCCGAGGTCGTCGGGCGTGAAGAGCACCGCCGACAGGCGCGTCGGCAGACTGCGCAAGCGGCCGTATTTAACGCCGTTGAGCTTGATGGCCTTGCGGCGCACAGCGTCGTAGTAGATTTCCAGATGGTGGGTGCGGCTGGTTTCGTCGAGCATGAAAAGGGCCTCGAGCCGGAAATACTGGCGGTTCCAGTGTACCAGCTCGCGGTCCTTGTTGCCGCGGAAGTTTTTTCCGTAGCAGAGATAATAAATGCTTTCGAGCAGATTGGTTTTGCCCTGGCCGTTGGGGCCGAGGAAAATGTTCAGCGTCGGATGGAGCGCGAGCGTCTGCTCGTCGTAGTTGCGCCAGTCTTTGAGGCTGAGTTCCTTGAGGATCATCTTACTGTCTCAGTGGCAGCAGCAGATAGAGATAGCGTTCGTCGTTCTTTGGCTTGAACACGCAAGGGCCGAGGTCGCCGCTCATTTCCACATCAAGGGCGTCGTAATGCATCTTGGTCAGCGCATCGGTGAGGAAGTTGGCGTTGAAGAGGATGTTGACTTCGTCGCCTTCCATGTAGATGTTCAGAGCTTCGTTGACCTGGCCGCGTTCGGACGCCGTCTTGATGGTGAGCTTGCCACCTTCGATATGGAGACGGATGACCGAGGTGCCGTCGCGGTCGCGCCCAAAGAGGGTGGCACGATCGATGGAGGAACGCAACGCCGCACGATCAATGTCAAAATGGGTGGTGTGGGATTTTGGCAGGGCCGCACGATAAGGTGGGAACTCACCCTTGATGAGCTGGCTGGTGATCTGCACATCGCCGCTTTCAAAGAGGATCTGATTGTTGGTCACAGAAATGTGGATGATGGCGTCTTCTTCCACCACACTGATGACTTCCTGAAGCGCGCGCACAGGGATGACGACATGGAAGTCGCCGCCGCTTTCGTTGTTGACTTTTTCTTCCATCATGGCCAAGCGGAAAGAGTCGGTGCCGACGACGGTGAGGTCGTTGCCGCTGACTTCAAAGAGCAGGCCGGTGAAAATTGGGCGCAGGTCTTCCTTACGGGCAGCAAAGGAAGTCTGGCGCACCAAATCCGACAATGTCACCTGAGAAATGCTCATGCAATGAAGGATGTCCATTTTTGGTGGCTTTGGAAATTCGTAGCCTGGCCAGCCGATCATTTCGGTTTCGTTTTCTTCATAATGAATGGTCATTTTGTCCTGACCATTATAGGATGTGTTTTCAAATAAAAGGTTGGTGTCTGGCAGACGCATGACGAAGTCGCGGAAGGATTTCCCGCTGACAACGGTATCGCCTTCCTCAATCACATCGACGGGCACCGTGCATTGAATGCGCAGCCCGGCATTTTCGATGGTATCGGTGGCAACCATAGTGAGGTGGCCGTTGCGGGCGGAAAGATAAATACCGCTGAGAATAGGCTGCACGCTCTTAGCAGATAAAGCACGCTGAACGATGTTTAAACCCGTCGTCAAGTTGTCTTTTATGGCGGTAAATTTCATGGTGGTCTTCTTCTCCTTCTATAATATATTTATAGTAGTCGTAGTAGTAGTGCCTGTGGATTCGTTGAAAACTGGGTCAAACCCGCTCTGGGCGCGGGCTGTTTCCTTTCTAAAAGCCTTTGGATTGAGAAGGGCAGTTTTCAACAACTTCCACAACGCGATGCGTTTTCCACGCTCGTCCACATGTGGAAAACATTTTGGTGGAAAAACTTGTGAATTGAGAATGAATAAAAATTCAACGCAATGCATACCATGCATGAATATGCAGGTTTGCGGTTTCTTCTTTTTGTCATGTGAGAAACGATGGCCCCTTGACGCTGTTGGCCAAAACAGACCGTTTGTCTGTGGATTTATCCACAATAAAACCGGAACTGTGGAAAAAACTGTGGATAAATTCAACGATTTTAACGGATTTTTGCGAGTTTTCCACAGAAATCCCAAGGACGCGTCGTTTTGTCATGGGAAAACAGTGGAAAACTCAGATTTTCGTCCAATTATTCCTGTAAGTTTTCCCCAGCTGCATGTACTGCATATTATCAACAGAATTTTGCATGTTGCTGTGGATTAAGATTCGATGGCCCGGCGAATGTTGTGGATATCGCTCTGCAGGAGTGGGTCTTGCTGCATGCCTTCTTCGATTTTGTCGATGGCATTGGAGACGGTGCTGTGGTCTTTGCGGAAGAGCTTGCCAATGGCTGGCAGGCTCATTGCCAAGAGGCTGCGGCAGAAATACATCGATACCTGGCGTGGCAGAAGCACGTCTTTCTTGCGGCTGGTGCCCATCATCTTTTCTCGGGACAGGCCGTAGTATTCGCAGACCTTGGTGATGATGATGTCCTGGGTCAGGTGTTTTTCGTGGGCCACCTTGTTTTTGATGGTGCGTTCAGCCAATTCCAATGTGATCGGCTGATTGGAGATGCGGGCCGTGCTGATGACGGTCTGCAGCGCGCCTTCCAGGGTACGGATGTTGACGGCGACGTTGTCGACGATGTATTCGATGATGCGGTTGTCAACGACGGCGTTTTCCATTTCTGCTTTCTTTTGCAGGATGGCGATACGGGTTTCGACGTTTGGCACCTGGATGTTGGAGAGCACGCCGCCTTCAAAACGGGTGACGAGGCGTTCTTCAAGATCCGGAATCTCGCGTGGCAGTTTATCGGATGTGATGATGATCTGGCGGTTGTTGTTGCGCAGTTCTTCGAAGGTATGGAAGAATTCTTCCTGGGTCCCTTCTTTACCGGTCAGGAACTGGATATCATCGATAAGCAGCACATCCACATTGCGATATTTGCTGCGGAAGGCCGGCGCCGAGTTTTGGTTAGGATTGATGGATGCGATGTATTCGTTGACGAAGTTTTCGCAGGTGGTGAACTTGATCTTTGCTTCCGGCTGTGCCTGCAGAATTTGGAAGGCGATGGCGTTGAGCAAGTGTGTTTTGCCAAGGCCGGAGTTTCCATAAATAAAGAGTGGGTTGATGCTCTTGTTGCAGTTGAGATCGCGGCTCATGTCGTCGGCGATGGCCTTGCACAGGGCGCGGCACTGTTCGTTGTTCTTGCCGATGACGAAGGTGTCAAAGGTATAGTTCGGCTGCAGGCGGTGTCCGTCTAGCACTTCCAGGCGCGGTGCCGTGTTGAGCGAACAAGCCATGTTGTCAAAGATGCTGTCGCTGGTCGGTGTGCCATAGCTGGCAGTGTTTTCTTTAATAGCAGCCATGCGGGTGCGGAAAAGCGCGGCGTCTTCGCTGTTCAAAAATTGGATCTCCGCTTTGTCGTCACCCAGCGCCATTTTCACCCAGCGCAGCAGGGAATCCCCAAAGCCCTGCTGAGTAAGTCCGAGAAGCATGGTGTCGTTGTTGACTTCGACCACGTACTGGTTATTGACGAAATCGATGGGCATCAGATCTCTGTACCAGGCGTCAAAGACGAAGGGACTGACTTCGTCCTGCATTTTCAGAATGGCGGTCTGCCATGCTTGCATATAACGTTGTTCCATAGTGGTTCCTCCAAAATACTATATAAAATGTGCGTTTTCCACATCTTGTGGATGACGGCCTTGTGGAAAAAATCGCAGCATTTTTTGTGCTTTCTTAATCATAGCATACAAATTTTATTTTGGCACCCTCTGCAAAGCGCGCTCTGTGGATTAAAAATGGACTTTTCCACAAGGTTTTCAACACCTTTTTCAGCGCTTCTCTGAGAAAAGAGGCGGACTTTTCCCCATTTTCGTTGAGTACGAGAAAGTTTTCCACATATCCAAAGAGTTAAAAAAAAACTTTTCCACAGACGAAATTTTTTTTCATAAGCGCTAAAAAAAGAATGCCCAGGGATTTCCACAAAAAATAAACAGTCACCCTTTCTAGTAGGCGCCAGCGCCGTCAAGGGCCAGATATACACTTTTCCACAGTTTTTGTGTGGAAAAGTGGCAAAAGGTGTGGAAAAATGTCGATGAAAACACTCGGTTTTCGACAGTTTTACCCAGAAAGAGTGGAAAATGGGGTGTGCTGTGCGCAAAAGCATGTGGCGAAAAAAACATCGCTGTTGACGCAATGCTTGCGAACAATCATTCGTCAGCGCACAGCGATGGCTGTCATCGCTGACAGAAAACAGCGGCCGTCGATGATGATTGGGAGCGACGACAGAAAAACATCTATTCTATAGAAAGAAATGACAGCGCGCGACGAACTGAAAGAATTTTTTCTGCTTGCGGCGGCACAAAGAAAAGATAAAAGAAAATAATGCGTAAAAGCGCAAAAAATCGCGTAAATATCGCTAAAAATCTTGACAAATGAACGTCTCTATAGTAAATTGATAAATGCATGTAAACTAGGTCAGGAGGTGTGAATATGAAACGCACATATCAGCCAAAGAATAAGAAACACAAACGCGTTCATGGCTTCCGTAGAAGAATGCTTTCCAAAACTGGTCGCAATGTCTTAAAGAGAAGAAGAGCAAAAGGAAGAAAAGTGCTCAGCGCGTAATTGTGAAAAGACACTTGAGATAGAGATAAGAAGGCCTTCATCGTTCGGATCAGGCCTTTTTTATCTTTATTGTCAAAAAAGGGTGTGAAAACATGCTTGCTTCGTCAAGAAGAATCAAAAAGAGAGATGAATTTTCTCATATCTACCATCATAAACAATCGAAGGCCAATGCCTACATGGTGATCTATATGAAGAAAAATGACTGTGGTCATGCCAGATTTGGCTTTTCGCTCTCGAAAAAAGTTGGCAAGGCGCATGTGAGAAATCGTTACAAACGGCGCCTTTCCGAGATCGTGCGTCTGCACTGGGAAGGTTTCCGTGCCTATGATGTGGTGGTGGTGGCCCGTAAGGACATCGTCACCCTGGACTATCATGCTTTAGAAAAAGAATTTCTGAAGCTTGCGGAAAGAAGCGGTATTTATGAAACCTCTCATTAAAAACGGGCTGTTAGCCATGATCCGTTTTTATCAGCAGTATCTGTCCGCCATGAAGGGCGGGCCGACATGCCGTTTTGTGCCGACTTGTTCGGCTTACGCATATGAAGCCATCACAAAATACGGCGTTATCAAAGGCGGAGCTCTGGCCCTTTGGCGCATTCTCCGCTGCAACCCGTTTTCCAAGGGTGGCTACGACCCGGTACCTTAAATTTACCAGAATCGGCCCTTAGGAGGTGAACGCCTCGTCGCCGTGTGCGAGTGAGGCTCCATTTGAGCACTTTAGTTAATATTTTTACACAATTTATCCATGGGTTGTATCAATTGACGGCAGCCGTTGGTTTTCCAAGCTACGCATTGGCAATTATTATTTTGGGTTTGATTGTCCGTGTGATCTTGTTGCCACTTACCATCATGCAGATGAAATCCATGCTTGGGATGACCGAGATCCAGCCAGAGCTGCAGCAGCTGCAGCAGAAATATGCCAACAACCGCGAAAAGCTCAGTGAAGAGATGATGAAGCTCTATCAGGAGTACAATGTCAAACCGGCAGCAGGCTGCTTGCCAATCCTGATTCAGCTGCCTATTCTCTATATTTTGTTCTATGCCATCCGCGGCTATCAGTTCACCGATCATGCCAATTTCTTCTGGATCAACAGCCTGAATGACAACGATCCAACCTTCGTGTTGCCGATCGCTCTTGGTATCATCATGTTTATTCAGCAGAAAATTGCGATGAGCATCAATCCACAGTCAACCGATCCATCCAATCCGATGAATATGACCATGAAAATGATGCTCTACGTCATGCCATTGATCATGTTCTTCTCGGCAACCCAAATGCCTAGCGGGCTTGTTATTTACTGGCTGACCACTTCTGGTTTCATGGTCTTCCAGCAGCTCCTTGTGAACCGTATTCGTAAAAAAGAATTGGCAAAGCGTGCTGAAGAACGTGCAGCGCGTCTTGCTGAGCGCGAAAAAGAAAAAGAACAGGAAAAGAAGCGCGGTCAGAATCCATCAAAGAAGAAGACCAAACAACAGCTGAAAAACGAACACAAGGCGAAAAAACGCGACGCGAAGTACCAGGCGCCAAGCAAAGAAGGCAGCAATGCCACCTATCAGGCGCCAAAGAAATCAAAATAACCGTTTTGATTTTGCAGGGGGAATTTAGTAAATGATTGAAAAGATGAAGATCACCGCCAAAACAGTGGAAGAAGCCATTAAAAAGGCGGCGGATATTTGGAAAATAGATGCTAAAAAAAACGGCTATACGGTCATCCAAGAACCTAGCCGCGGCATTTTCGGCATTGGCAGCAAAGACGCCATCATCGAAGTGAACAAGAATGTGCCAGATGTGGCGGTTGAAACACCGGAACCTGTTCAGACAGAAGCTGCTGTCAAAGAAGAACCGGTACAGGTGGCTGCACCAGCAGAACCAGAAGAAGAAGAGACTGAGATCATTGTTGAAGACCTCAGCACTGCAATGAAAGACGAAAGCTTCATGGCAGAAGCTGTTGCCGAAGCGGAAGCCGTCAGTGGGGATGCTGTTACGGCAGAAGAAGTCGGCTTGGCTTTCTTAGGGCCAATTTTCAAAGCGTTGAAAGTGGACGATGCTGTCATCAATGTCAGCGAAGAAGACAACACCATTCGTTTTGATGTGACGGGTGAACGTGTTGGGATTTTGATTGGCCGCCATGGGGAAACCCTCAATGCTATTCAATTTTTGATGAGTTTGGTTATCAACGGCAAGCTGGAAAACCATCGTGGTGTCATCTTTGATGTTGAAAATTACCGCGAACGTCAGGCTGAAAAGCTGGAAAATCTGGCTATGCGCATGGCAGAAAAGTGCCGCCGTACCCATCGCCGTGTGACCCTCAGCCCGATGAATGCTGCTGAACGCCGCATCATCCATATCACTGTAGAAAAGGTCAAAGGTGTGACCTCCTACAGCGAAGGCAACGAACCACATCGTCGCGTGGTTATTGTTGAAGACTAAAAAAATAAAGCGCTCTTATGAGCTGTCCCCAAAAAGTTGGACACTATGAAAATTAAATAGTTTGTATCTTTAAGGATTGGCATCTGTATTCTACAGGTGTCGATCCTTTTAATTTTTCTGT
>JAHZHI010000041.1 GCA_019420345.1 Peptococcaceae bacterium | reverse complement strand
AGTACGGTCTCAAAGCAGCACGCCGTGCTCCACAGTTCTCCAAGCGCTAATTGGACGAACCTTACAAACAACAACCAAAGCCTCGAAAAGCAATTGCTTTTCGAGGCTTTTTTGCTGTGTAAAATGATGTGGGTAATCATGTGATGCTTTTGCTCTGGTGATTTTGGAGGTTCGTTCTTGTTTTTCGATGCTTTACGGCTTGACCTTCCTATAATGGGATGGTTTATGATAGGCCAATGCATGAAGGTGAGCCAAATGTATGATTGGATCTGTGACTTAGCGTGTTTTATCTGATCAGAAAGTGCTTTACTGTAAAAAAATATTGTCATGTGAGATCAAGAAGCAGTGAAAAGGAGCGTGAAAGTATGAGTGAGAGCATCTTTCATACGGTTGAAATAAAAAATTTAAAGATGAAAAATAGCATCTATGTGACACCGATGGTGACGCGTTTTAGCGTTCCGAATACTGGCGAGGTCGCTCCGGAAACAGTGGAGCACTATCGACAGTTGGCCAAGGGGTTGCCAGGCTTGATTATTCAGGAAGCAACTTGTGTGGATGTTGATGGCCGTTTGATGGATCGGCAGCTGGGAATATGGAGCGATGAACAAATTCAGGGGTTGCACCAGATTGTGGAAGCAGTTCACAGTGAAGGGTGCGGTATTTTTGTGCAGCTTCATCACGCTGGCGTGGTAGGTATTTCAGAATCCCCGATGTGTCCAGATGACTATGTCTATGTGGAAAATGATGGAGCGATGAAAACAGGCCGTCGTATGACGCTTGATGAGATCAGAAAGACGCAGGAAGCATTTGTTGCGGCAGCTGTTCGTGCCTACAAGGCGGGGTATGATGGCGTGGAGCTGCATGGCTGTCATCAATATTTAATTTGTCAGTTTTTGAATCGTAAGGTAAATCGGAGACAGGATGTTTATGGTAAAGATCCGCTGCGGTTTGTAGAAGAAATTTTGGTTGGCATTCGAAAAGAAGTGGCTGACGATTTCATTGTCGGCATTCGTCTTGGCGGATTTGAACCGACGTTGGATGATGCGATCGAACACGCCAAGCGATTGGCACAAATGGGGATGGATTTTATTGATGTGTCCTATGGTTTCCAAAGGGAGCAGGAAGTGGTTTCTCCAAAAGGCTATCCTTTCCTTGATATCATATATGCCGCCGAAAGAATTCAGCAGGCTGTCGAGGTGCCTGTATTCGCAGCCAATGGTATCACATCGCCAGAGATGGCCGATCAAGTTATGAAGCAGACACATGCAGCAATGATTGGTATTGGTCGTGGGTTTATTGTTAATCCAAATTGGATGGCAGATGCCATTCGAGGGGAGAATACTGGAAAGTGCCTGCATTGCTCAAAGTGTAGATTGTATGATGCTCCTGAAAAGTGTCCAGGAAAAATGCTCTTTGACAGACAGCGTCAGGAACATCATGCTTGATGAAGAAACATGTGTTTCGCTATAGCCTTGAACATTAAAAAGATGTCCCGGTTGTTTACAGGACCCTGAAAGGTAAATAAATGCAAACGAAATGCTCCAGAAACCAGCTGGTTCTGGAGCGTTTTTTATGCTTTAAAAGTGGAAAAATAAATGGCTAGTAACGCACTAGTAACAGATCATGATTTTGAATTTAGCTGTCCAGCGTGGGATTTTGATTATCCGGCGTGGGACAGCTTTTTGATTGTAGAGCGAAATTTATTTAGACATACCATTGAATAATTATCCGTCAATGAAAGCCTGCAGCTCTAGTGGAAAGATTCCTTCTTTATATTTTTCCAGGCTCATGGTTGAAAAAGTGATGAACTTAACATCAGGATTCTTGGAAAAGAGCTGAAGGTAGGAATTCCCTGGTGCGTGTAAGCTTGCGAACGCTTCTTGTTTGCACAAATAGTTGCCTTCTGGGAGGATATAGATATCGGAAGTGGTTATGTTATACGGGAGCAGTTCGAGTGTGATGTGGATATGAAATGCTTCATCAATGCGTTCGATCATGAGGCCGATGGGAAAATTAAAGAGAGGGATGAGTCCACGGGATTGGGCGTCAAGAAAAAGATTTGTTGCTTCCTGTCGAAAGAATAATTCATCCCCGAGTTGTGTAAAGCGCTTGCGTAGAACATAGCGCTTATTGATACGACGCTGATAGGGCTGTTCGTTTTTTTCGAAAGACTTCGTTTCCTGAATGGCAGAAAGAGAGGATTCTAATCGTTTCCACGTGGTATGCAATTTGAGAAGTTTTTCATTGATTTTTTCTTTGCCATCGCTGAATAATCGCAAAACATCTAATGTGCCATCTTGATTTTTATAATTGGCTGCCTGTTTAAGGGGTATCCCTAATTCTAAACAAAGCAAGATTGTATCAAGGTCGACCAATTGTTCAAGTTTATAATAACGGTAATTGGTCTGTGGATCTGTGTATGCCGGGATTAACGCGCCAATACGCTCATAATATCGGAGTGATTTTCGATCAACGTTGCGTAACTTTGCGAAATCTCCAATGGTTAAATAACCGTCCATGATAAGTGGCTCCTTTCTTTTATTTCATGCTGCCTTAAGGGTATGTAGTTATTTTAACATGCTTGACCTTCCCATTGTAGGATAGTTTATGATAAGCCAGTGAAAGAGGAAAGGAGTATTATCCATGAAATGTGAAGAAAAGATCAGTTTTAAGGTGTTGATTGCAATATTATCCGTGAGTTTATTGGTCTTATGTGGTCTGTTGACAGAAACGGCGATCAATATTGCTTTTCCTACGTTGATGAAAGAGTATGGAGTAAGTGCATCGTCGGTGCAATGGTTGACGACGGGTAAAATGTTGGTTGTTGCAATGATTACGCCTATATCTGCTTATTTAAAGAAGCGTTTTAGAACAAAACGTTTATTTTTATTTTCCGGAAGCATCTTTTTAATGGGATGTTTGCTTGGGAGTTTTACATGGTCTTTTGAAGTGTTGGTGGCTTCGGCTATTGTTCAAGGTGTTGGTATTGGTGTTGCGTTGCCTATGGTGTTTAATATTATTCTGGAACAAGTGCCTGCGTCGAAGACGGGTACTATGATGGGATGTGCGTCTTTGATTATGGCGGCTGGGCCTGCGCTAGGACCAACTTTTGGTGGAATCGTTGTTACGGCATTAGGGTGGCGGGCCATATTTTTATTGATGGTTCCGCTTACAATCCTTTCTTTGGTTGCGGGCGGTCTTACCATTCAGCAAAAAAAGGAACCGGACAGATTGGCTTTGGACAAACTGGGGACGCTGCTGGTTGTGATCGGCTTTTTCTTTCTTGTTTACAGTATTACCAGTTTAGAGTCGGCATCAGGTAAGCCGCTAGAAGTTGTCGTGTTTTTATTTTTGGGAATTGCTGCATTGTTAGGATTTTCTGTGCATGCGAGCAGACGAGAAAAGCCATTGGTGCGTTTGAATGTTTTTCACACGGCGGCATTTAATTGGCATCTGTTTTCCTATATCTTTATGCAAATTGTTTTTTTAGGTTTTTCGTTTGTGCTTTCCAATTATCTTCAAGTCGTTTGTGGAGCAAGCGCATTTATTACAGGCTTGTGTCTGCTGCCAGGTGCTATGGGACAGGCTTTTCTTTCTGTATATAGTGGCATGATTTTGGACAAATATGGAGCAAAGAAACCAATATATTTCGGAAGTGTTCTTGCAATCGTGGGAGCCGCATTATTCTTTGTAGCAGGCGCCTATATGCAAACGGCAATGGTAGTGGTATTTTACATCATTATGGAACTCGGTTTGGGATGCACGTATGGTAATACGATGACGCATGCGTTGCAGACGATTTCGCCAAAAGACCATTCGGATGGAAATGCTGTTTTTAACACTTTTGGGCAATTGGCTGGATCAATGGGAACATCTATCGCAGCAGTGATTTTAACGATGTTCCAAAAAAATTCTGGTTATTCGTCGAATGTAGATGCGACAGCGATTGGGATTCATTGGATTTTTGCGCTATTTTTGGTGCTGTTGGTTTTGAATTTTGTGTTTCAAATCGCAGCTTTTCGCAAAGCTGTTGTTAAATAAAGTGCTTTAGAAAAATCATTCATGATAAAGGTCTTGACTGCGTGCTGCATCAAGGCCTTTTTTAGAAATATTTGAAAAAACAAAAGTAAGCATAATGAAACATTAGACAATACGCTTGACAAAAAAACAGAGTAACGGTATAATATTTGATTTTCTTTTGCGTCCTCGAATGTTTTGTGCTATAATTAGAACACTAGAGAGGATGATGCATATGACGAAGATGACGATAGAGCGTGTGAAGAAATCTCTTCAGCCATTTGTTGGGTGTGAGATTGAGCTGGATGTGAATATCGGGCGTAATCGCGTTGTAAATCACAAAGGAGAACTAGAGGCTACCTATCGTAATGTGTTTGTCGTGAAAGCTGAAGATCAGGCGGAACGGCGGTTGTCGTTCAACTATGTTGATCTCGTTACCGGAAACGTTGTGGTTGCCCTCCATAAAAATGGGCATATTTATCGTCTAGCGAATAGTGCGCAATAATCATGCATATATGTTGTTGAAAGTGCATGATTATGTGGGAATGTTTTTCAGGTTGTTGGATATCAGAAGTGAAAAGCTTACATGTTTCGTTGTTAAAGTAGATCCTTTCTTGTACAAGGAATGACTGCTTCTTGGTCAGTGTTGGTTGTGACTTATTGTGGATTAAAATGGAGGAACAACATGAAAGAACTCAAGGGAACAAAGACAGAGAAGAATTTGCAAGAAGCTTTTGCTGGTGAATCTCAGGCGCGCAACAAGTATACGTATTATGCTTCTCAGGCGAAAAAAGATGGCTATGTTCAAATTCAGATGTTGTTTGAAGAGACTGCAAAAAATGAAATGGAACATGCAAAGCTCTGGTTTAAGTATTTGCAAGGTGGTTCTATTAAGAGTACGCCAGAAAATCTTAAGGACGCAGCTGCTGGCGAAAATTATGAATGGACAGACATGTATAAGAGAATGGCCGAAGAAGCGCGAGAAGAAGGCTTTGATGAAATTGCAACACGCATGGATCTGATTGCTCAGGTTGAGGCTGCTCATGAGAAACGTTATCTGGCGTTATTGGCAGGCATTGAAAACGGTACCACATTTAAGAAAGAAGAATCTGTTAAGTGGAAGTGCAACAATTGCGGTTATATTTTTGAAGGCAAAGAACCACCGCAGATCTGCCCTGCATGCAGCCATCCTCAGGCGTACTTTGAAGTGCTGGCTGAAAATTATTAAGTGTTTTATGAAAGCATCCCAGAAATGGGATGCTTTTTCTTTTGAGAAAATGCAATGAGAAAATGATGACGTTTTGTTGACAAGGCAACCTGATTGACTTAGTATTGAATGTAATTATAAAATAACAACTCATTACCATGAAGAGGGGAGAAGAACATGACAAACGAAAAGATTCGGCAAAAAAGTTTGTCCGCTGTCAACAATTCTATTTTTTGGACGGTTATACTGGTCATCATTCAATTAGTAGCATGGGGTGGGTTCTATTATCTTGTTACGGAAAAAGTTGCCAGTAATTATGCATTCGTTTTTCAAATTGTTGTTGTGATACTAATCATCTTAATGATTACCTATATTATTATGCGATGTCCACATAATTCTTATCAGGTGTCTTGGCTGATTCTTCTTGCATTGATGCCGACGGTTGCGCTGATGATGTATGTTATCATTCGACTGGTGCCGGGAACGGGGCATTTAAGCGCAAAGGTGCATGAAAAAGAGATGGTGACAGCGCTTCACTTAACGGATAGCGAAGCGGCAAGACATGATCTGTCATTTATGAACAACAAATATGTGGGATTGTTTCAATATTTATCTACAGCATGCACCTATCCAACTTACTATGGCGAAGAGATCACATATTTTAGTACTGGCGAGGACGCTTTGGACGCTTTATTTGCAGATCTTGAAAAAGCGGAAAAGTTTATTTTCATGGAATATTTTATTGTCCATGAAGGAAAAATTATGGATCGGTTATTGCATATCCTAAAACAAAAAGTTGATGAAGGCGTCGAAGTGCGGTTGATGTATGACGGCTTTTGTGGTCTGAAGCTGCCAAAGCGCTTTTGTGAAAGGGTCAATGATCTGGGGATTCAATGCTGTGTTTTTTCGCCGATTCGTCCCATTTTGTCGTCTTACCAGAACAATAGGGATCATCGCAAGATTACGGTAATTGATGGGAAGATTGGATATACAGGTGGTTTTAATTTAGCCGATGAATATGCGAATTTAATCACGCGATTTGGTTATTGGAAAGACGCGGGACTTCGCATTACTGGAAACGGTGTGCAATCATTGACGGCAATGTTCATGCAGATGTGGGATGTTGCGGCAGATTGGCATACGGATGCGTACATGCAGTATATGCAAATTGATGAAAATCCTATTCCAAGCAATTCAATTATTGCACCTTATGCGGATGCGCCGGAAAACAATCATGATACAGCAGCGAATGTGTACTGTCAGATTCTTAATGTTGCCGAAGATTATGTTCATATCATGACGCCTTATCTTATTTTAGATGAACGTGTGCGCAAGTCGTTGGAATTTGCGTCTCAGCGTGGCATTGAAGTGTCGTTGATTTTACCGCATATTCCGGATAAAAAGATCGTCTTTTTGATTGCGCGAAGTTATTATCCGGAATTGTTGAAAGCTGGCATTAAGATCTATGAATTTACGCCAGGTTTTCTTCATTCAAAAGTTTTTGTGAGTGATGGCTGCATTTCAACGGTGGGATCGGTTAACCTGGACTTCCGTAGTTTGTTTTTACATTTTGAAAATGGTGTGTTGATCTATGATAAGGAAACTGCAGAGGCTGCAGAGGCTGATTTTCAGGACACCATTGCAAAAAGTGAACGTATTTATTTGAAAACATATGGTGCATTTCCGTTGTATAAGCGAATGTTCGGGCGATTGATGCGGGTGTTTGGGCCTTTGATGTAAAGGATGATTGTGCAATGATTTCGAAAAACGTTATATATATAGTGATTGTCCTTTTAGGTGTGCTGATCGCTTTACCAATATGGCAGCTGAGCGGCATGCTGTTATGGGGCGTTCTTTGTGGCGTTGTTACAATGCTGATTTTAGATATCACTATGCTGCGCCCATATCCTCTAAAAATGAAGCTGGTTTTTCTTGCGATGTATGTTGTTTCGATGATTTGTGTGTTATGTTGGCTTTTCCTGATGTAATTTGAATGAAAATGGTACGGTTTGTTGTGGGCTGTGCCATTTTTTGTAGCCGATGATAAAAGATAAAAGGCGGCGCAGTACTTTGAAAGTCTGCGCCGCTTTTTTCTTTTGAAAAAAAGAAAACCTCTTGCAGAATCTGCAAGAGGTTATGCCAGCGGTGGGATTCGAACCCACACGGGTGTTAGCCCAACGGATTTTGAGTCCGTCACGTCTGCCAGTTCCATCACGCTGGCTTGTTCGTCGTTACTAGCCTATAATACACAGATTTTCACAAATTGTCAAGAGAAAAAATAAAGCTTATGCGAGTTTTACAAGATGTTTACATGAAGGTTATTTTTCCTAAAAAAACTTGGTGTATAATAATGAAAGCAGGGAGAATTCTTTGCGGCAAGACTGAGAGCATGATATAATATGAACAGATTATATGATTCGCTTCTATAAACTATTCTATGATGAAGGATGACTGACATGCAATTTTTAGAACATGACGCAGAGGTTCTTCTTTTATGTGAAGACTTACAGGAAACGCTGAAAAAATTTAAAACGAAAATGTCTTGGTCTGATGACGAGGATTTATCCTTGCAAAAGCGTTTGGCGCTGATTGATAAAGCCATTGATTCAGAACGGCGTTTAATCGAAGAAATCAGCTTGCCAGGACGTTATATTGTTGAGCATTTTACAGCAATTCTTAATGAGACGAACTATTCCATGGGGTTTCAGTATCGTGAGCTAAAAGGCAGCCGTGGACCACTTACTGATATCAGTATTGGTGAATGGGGAACGATTACGATAAAGGTTGGGAATATTGAAATGTCTTGGCGTGATCAGGACGTGCAGTATATGTTTTATCCTGACCAAGTTGTGGTGCGTCCAAAGGATTCGGCAGAAGATGAGATTGCATTCTTCTTTAGTTATTCGTTCAAGTATGCACCAGGACGTTTGAAAAAATTCCAAGCTGTAAAGGATGACCCACAGACTGCTTATTGGCATGAAAGCTTAACTATTTAAAAGAGAAAAGAGAGAAAAAAGTTGAAGTATGGTTTAATTGATATTGGATCGAACACAATGCGTGCAGTGGTTTACCAGATCAATTCTGATAATACATTTCGTGCATTGGTGAATGAAAAAGAGTTTGCGGAGATTTTAAGCTATATTGAAGATGGCGTGCTTACTGCTGAGGGGATCAATCGTTTGTGTTCTGTGCTTTCACGCATGAAAGTAATGTGTGATGAGACACAGTGTGATAATTTTTCATGTTTTGCAACGGCATCTTTACGCAGCATCAACAATCAAAATCAGGTTCTGTCTGAAGTTAAGAAAAAGACAGGCATTGAGATTCGTTTGTTATCAGGCTGTGAAGAAGCGTATTACGACTACATTGGTTTACAGAGCTGCATCAAGGATGATAAGGCGGCTGGTTTTGACCTTGGCGGTGGCAGTGCGCAGGTTTTTTATTATGATGATTATGGCCTGGTTGCAAGCACAAGCAAAGAAATTGGTGCTTTGGCGATGTATAATAAGTTCGTAAAGGGCTTGTTCCCTAACTCTAAACAACGTGCAAAGATTACAAAGTATGCGAATGCTGAACTTGAAGGAACCATGGATATTGCGAAAAAAGGTTTCAATCGCATCTATGGAATGGGTGGGACTGCGCGTGCTTTGGCAAAGGTTCATAAACATATTCTTGGCAAAGATGGCGATACCATGGGCTATACCATGACGATTGATGAGATCGAAGAATTGGATCGTGCCATTTCGATGTTGGGCATGGATGGTATCAAGATTTTGAATCGAGTGATTCCGGAACGTTTGGTCACCTTTATTCCAGGTTTGATTGTCATTAAATCTATCATGAATTTTGTTGGCGCTACAGAATTGGTTATTGTTAGCTATGGTGTACGTGAAGGCTATATGATCGAAAACGGAATTTTGAGAGGGAGCGGAATTGATGAATTCAGAGATGAACAACAATCCTTATGTAAATAGGGAATTGAGCTGGCTGCGTTTTAATGAACGTGTGCTGGAAGAAGCAGAAGATTCAAGAGTGCCGTTGTTTGAACGCATGCGGTTCATGTCCATCTATGGGTCCAATCTGGACGAGTTTTTCATGGTGCGCGTTGGAGGATTAAGTGACGCGGCCGAGTTAACGCCGGATGAGATTGATAAAAAATCGAGAATGACGGCTTCCGAACAGTTGGATATGATTTATGACGAAGTCAAGCGCATCATTCCACGTGTGGAAAAATGTTACGTTAACCTCATGGGGCAGTTGCGTCAATATGGCATTTATGAAATCTCTCCAGATAATGTGACGGATTATCAAGAGGAGATGCTTGAGAAGTATTTTAACCAGGCGGTAAAACCTTATCTTTCTCCGCAGGTGGTTGACTCTCATCATCCTTTTCCGTATTTAAGCAATAAAGAGCAATATGTGTGTATTGCTTATGAAAGCTCTGATAAAAAATCAAATATTGCTGTTATTCCAATCCTTAATACAAACTTCCCACGTTATTTTATCTTCCCAGATGAATCTGGTCGTGGGTTCTGTTTTATTACATCCGCCGTATTGGTGTATTATTTTGCCGATCGGTTGCTGTTGAAGAGCAATATTGTTGACAAATTTATTTTCCGTTTGACGCGCAATGGCGATTTGCGTGTCGATGAAGCGCGCTATGATGAAGAAATGGATTGGCGCGAACAGATGGAACAGCTGATTAAAACAAGAAAACATTCTTCTGTTGTGCGTGTGCAGCTTTCCAAACAAATTTCTCCAGATCTGCTGCGCTATCTCTTAAAACGTGTCAAAGCAAAACAAAAGAGTGTTATCATCACACCGGAACTGCCGCTATCGCTGAATTTTATCTATGGCTTGTTTGGCGATTTGACGGATGAATTCCCAACATTAAATTATGAACCTATGCCACCACTGATGCCTGCCTGCATCAAACCAGGGGATTCCATCATCCGTTATTTAGATCGCAGCAATAGCGATATTTTGCTGGCTTATCCATATCATTCAATGAAAACGTTCCTGGATTTGCTGGATGAAGCGGCAGTGGACCCAACAGTTAAATCCATTAACATCACCTTGTATCGTATTGCGTCTGGCAGTAAGGTAGCACAGGCGTTGGCCAAGGCGGCTGAAAATGGTAAGAACGTTATGGTTCTTGTTGAATTGAAAGCGCGCTTTGACGAAGAACATAATATTATTTGGTCTAAGCGTTTGGAAGAAGCCGGCTGTCAGGTAATTTATGGCTTTGATCAGTATAAGGTGCACTCCAAATTATGCGTGATTACGCGCAATGTGGATGGTGCAGTGAAGCACATTGTGCAGGTTGGCACAGGAAACTATAATGAAAAAACGGCGCGTCAATATACTGACTTCTCATTGATTACCACCAATAAGGACATCGCGGCGGAAGCAGTGAATGTTTTTGAAACGCTGAGCTTGGGTCAGTTTGTGGAAAAGAGCCATTACCTGTTGGTGGCTCCATTACAGATGAAGAATCATTTCATGGAACTGATCGATAAAGAAATTGAAGTGGCCAAGAGCGGAGAGCCTGCCCGCGTGGTGGCGAAGATCAACGGCTTAAGCGATAAGAACATCATTGATAAATTGGTTGAAGCTTCTCAAGTTGGTGTTCAAGTTACACTGTATGTACGTGGTGTCTGCTGCATGCGTGCAGGTGTGCCGGGCATGACTGAAAACATTACGATTAAGAGTATGGTTGGCCGTTTTCTGGAACATCCACGTATCTTCTTGTTTGGTTATGGCGAGCGCCAGCACATGTATATTGGTTCTGCCGATTGGATGACAAGAAACTTGAACTATCGCGTTGAAGTGGCTGTGGAGATCCTTGATGAAGAAGTCAAGGCCACCCTGTTTGATGTGCTGGATATTCTCAGCAAAGACAATATGATGGCGCGCGTTCAGCAGCCAGATGGCACGTATAAGCGCCTCTATCCAGCAGAGGGTGAAAAGAAAATCAACAGCCAGTATGAACAATATAAATTGTTCAAGTGGCTGCGTGAATCTACCTCTTGCATTGATGTTAACGAGCATGCACCGATGCGTACGGTCATTGAGGAAGAAAATGAACCAGAAACGGTGGTTAAGCCGGCAGCTGTCAGCAAAGTGAAATCGGTTGTTGAACAGCCGGCCACTCAGACATCGGAAGCGGCTGCGCCCGAAGCAAGCCATAAAGAACCAAAGACCTTTATGGAACGCTTGAAATATGTGTTGTTTGGAAAATATTGATGGTATGTTTGTGACCGGCCATGATCGATAGATCGTGGCCGGTTTTTTCTATGTGCTGGCGGTGAACGATTGACGCCGAACAGTGAATACGGCTATAATAAGCGTATATGTCTATTTTGAAAAGAGGAGGCGCTTTATGAGTCAGGAAAACGATGTGATTTCCACGAATTTTATTGAAGCGATCATTAATGAGGACATCGAGAACGGTCAGAAAGAGATTGTTACTCGTTTTCCACCAGAACCAAACGGATATTTGCACATTGGCCACGCAAAATCCATCTTTTTGAACTTTGGTTTGGCAAAAAAATACAACGGAACCTGCCATTTGCGTTTTGATGATACCAATCCACAGAAAGAAGAAGAAGAGTACATTGAAGCTATTGAACGTGATGTGCGCTGGCTTGGTGGTCAGTGGGACGGCGATGTATGCTATGCGTCCAATTATTTCGAGCATTTCTACGAAGGGGCTGTTGAACTGATCAAGCAGGGATTGGCCTATGTGGATGATTCTTCGGCAGAGGAACTGCGTGCCATGCGTGGCACATTGACGGAACCAGGAACGAACAGTCCTTATCGTGACCGTTCCGTTGAAGAAAATCTGGATTTGTTTGCGCGGATGCGTGCCGGAGAGTTTCCGACAGGCTCCCATATTCTGCGTGCTAAGATTGATATGACATCCAGCAATATGAATATGCGCGATCCTGCTTTGTATCGTATTGTAGATGCATCACATCCACGCACAGGCACAAAATGGCATATTTATCCAATGTATGATTTTGCACACCCATTGGAAGATGCGATTGAAGGCATTACCCATTCTATTTGCACGTTGGAGTTCGAAGACCATCGTCCATTGTATGATTGGGTGCTCGATCATTTGAAACACATGCCGTTCATTAAATTCCGCTCTCATCAGATCGAATTTGCTCGCCTGGAAA
The DNA here is from genome assembly GCA_019420345.1 of Peptococcaceae bacterium. Classification (GTDB taxonomy): domain Bacteria; phylum Bacillota; class Peptococcia; order Peptococcales; family Peptococcaceae; genus UMGS1590. Next base: position 30,321 of record JAHZHI010000041.1, on the reverse strand, counting down.
TTGAAAATACTGTTACCAGCAAGCGCAAACTGAAAGCGCTTGTTGATGCTGGTCTTGTTGATGGGTGGGACGATCCTCGCCTGCCTACCATTGCTGGTTTGCGCCGCCGTGGCTATACGCCTGCTGCACTTAAAGATTTCTGTGAACGCATCGGTGTTGCAAAGACAAACAGCCGTGTAGAAACAGGCTATTTGCTGCACTGCCTGCGTGAGGATCTAAACATGCATGCACCACGCACCATGGGGGTTTTGCGTCCGCTTAAACTGACGATTACCAATTATCCAGAAGATCAGATTGAGTACCTGCCGGCATTGGTTAATCCAAATGATCCAGATGCAGGAACTTATGAGATTCCATTTGGACGTCATTTGTACATTGAGCAGGGAGATTTTCGTGAAGAGGCGAACAATAAGTACCATCGCCTTAAGCCAGGCAAAGAAGTGCGCTTGAAATATGCGTACATTATTCAATGTGACGACTACGTAAAAGATCCGGACACCGGAGAAATCCTGGAGGTGCTCTGCTCCTATGATCCAACCACCATCAGCGGCGGTCCAAATTCAAATCGCAAAGTAAAAGGGACTTTGCATTGGGTGGAAGCTACCAACGCTTTGGATGCGACGGCACATTTATATAGTGATCTTCTTGATTTTGAATCAACGGCTGAAGATATTGTTGATCAATTCAACAAGGAAAGCCTGCAGGTGTTGGAACACATCAAGCTGGAGCCAATGATGAAAGATGCAGCCGTTGGTACAACCTATCAGCTGCTGCGTAATGGTTATTTCTGTGTTGATAATAAATATTCTACACCGGAACACATTGTTCTCAATGAAACTGTCGGTTTAAAAGACAGCTTTAAGGGGTGAGTGCTGTGACTGTGATCAGAGACATTTTTGTTTATGTCTGGTTTGTGGCTGTCATGCTTATTCGCCTGCCGTTGCGGTCAAAGGTGAATCGCCTCATGGAAGCTGGAGAATTTGAGGAAGCACAGCGCCGCATTTATAAATTTGCTCACCACCTTGCCAGGACAGGATGCCGCCTTTTAGGTGTGAAAGTCACGGTAGAAGGGCTGGAGAACATTCCGAAAGAAGGGTCTGTACTCTATGTGGGCAATCATCAAAGCATGTTTGATCCGCCGCTGATGCTGGCGGTGATTCCTCGGCCAGTTGGCTTTATTTGCAAGGAAGAACTGGGCAAAATCCCATTGTTTTCAAAGTGGGTGGCAGCTATCGGCTCATTCTTCCTGCCGCGCACAGAATCGCGTAAATCTTTGGAGGTTATTCTTGGTGCGGCAAAAATGCTGAAGAAACACGAACATGGGATGTGCGTGTTTCCAGAAGGGACACGCAGCGATGATGGCAATATGCGTCCTTTCAAGGCAGGCAGCTTAAAGATCGCAACACGTTCTGGCGCTGCGATTGTGCCATTTGCGCTGGAACACACCATTGATGTCATGCCGCGCGGCAGTGTTTGGATCAAGCCGCTTGCGATTCGCGTGACCTTCTTGCCAGCGATCATGCCAGAAGACTACAAAGGGAAAGATACATCGACACTGTCTGATCAAATCCAGGCAAATATTGCTGAGATCGTCGGCTGCACGATCGTGGAGGAACCTCCGGCAGAGAAAGAGAGTGAAGAAAAAGCATGACAGTACGATCAATGCTGGCAAAAACAGCCGGCAAAGCGAGTAAGATCATCTTGGAAAAGACACGCAGCGGCGGTTCCAGTATGCCAGGTAAAGTGGCTCTGAAAATTGACCCGGATATTCTCAGCAGTTTGGCGAAAGATTATCGCACGGTCATTGTCACTGGCACCAATGGCAAAACGCTGACAACCTCGTTCATTGCGAAGATCTTTCAGGAAAAATATGGCACAGTTCTCACCAATCCGACCGGTGCCAATTTGCTGCAGGGCATCATCTCCTGTTTTTTGGGTGCACCACGTCAGAAAACTGGCACCAAGTATGCGGTGTTGGAAGTGGATGAAGCCACGCTCAAGCATGTAACAAAATACATTAAGCCGGAAGCGATTGTTTTTACGAACTTGTTCCGTGATCAAATGGATCGTTATGGGGAAATTTACACCACGTATCAGATGATGTTGGATGGGGCGGCACAAGCGCCGCAGGCAACCATTATTGCTAATGGCGATCTGCCGATTTTCTCGAGTGTGACATTGAAAAATCCTGTGGAATATTTTGGCTTTGCCCATGAAGCGGATCGTGAACAGATGGCGCATTATAATACGGATGGAATTCTCTGTCCAAAATGCGACAACATCCTGCATTATAAATTGCTGACGTATTCCAACCTAGGAAAATTCTATTGCCCATATTGCGATTTTGAACGCCCTGCATTGAAGCACGCGGTGACATCCATTGAAGAACTGACGCCGGAATCCTCACGATTTACCATCGATAACGTAGCGTTTGAGCTGCCGATTGCTGGACTGTACAACATTTACAATGCATTGGCAGCGTACAGTGTGGCCAAGCATTTTGGCATCAGTGACAATTATATTAAACGCGGTTTTGATGCGGCAAAGCGTGTCTTTGGACGTCAGGAGCATATTCATATTGGCAGTAAAGACGTGGTCATGAATTTGATTAAAAATCCCGTGGGCTTTAACCAGATTGTTGACATGCTGGCGACAGATGATCAGCCATTTTCTCTGGTGGCGCTCTTGAATGACAGATATGCTGATGGGACTGACGTCAGCTGGATTTGGGATGGTGATTTCGAAAAGCTGGTTGGCATCACTCAAGGCCGTCCTGTATTTTTGTCAGGCATTCGCGTTGCAGAACTGTCAACACGATTTGAGATCGCAGGATTGCCGCTTGAGGAACAGCGCATTGATCAGGAGCTGTCGCACATTGCCGATTGGATTGCTAAAGCACCAACAGAAAAGGTCTACATCCTTGCTACCTATACAGCGACCCTCGATCTGCGGCATACTTTTGCAGAGCAAGGGTATTTGAAGGAGGGCATGGCAATATGAAACTGCGTATCTGTCATTTATATGGCAACCTGCTCAATACTTATGGTGACAATGGCAATCTGCTGATGCTGCAATACTTGGCGCGTCAACGTGGATTAGACGTAGAGACCACGCTTATCAGCCTCAAAGATACCTTCGATCCAAACGCTTATGATATTTTGTTCATTGGCGGTGGTCAGGATCATGAACAAATGGTTATCGCCAAGGATCTGCCATCGAAGCGCGATGCACTTGTTGAATATATTGAAAATGGCGGTGTTGGGCTTGCCATTTGCGGCGGCTATCAGCTGCTTGGTCAATATTATGAAACGGCGCATGGAGAGAAAATTGAAGGGCTTGGCGCTTTGCCACACTACACATTGCGCCAGGAAAATCATCGCTTTATTGGCGATATTGAGATTCGCAACGACGCCTTTGGTGAAACGTATTTGGGTTTTGAAAACCACAATGGACGCACTTTTTTAGGTGATGGCGAACAGCCGCTGGGACGTGTGATTAGTGGTCAGGGCAACAATGGCGAAGATGGCAGCGAAGGTGCTATTTACAAAAATGTTTTCTGTTCTTATTTCCATGGACCATTGCTTGTGCGCAATCGCCACTTGGCAGAACGATTGATTGCGATGGCGGTAGAACATGCTGCTCAATAATAAGTGTGGCTGGCAATGATTTTATACGAAGCGACATCTGGCGTTGGTCAAGATGTCGCTTTTTTATTGAAATCACGGTGGGAAAACATGCGTCAAGGCTCGCAATAGAGGGATGCCAAAGAATTCCTTTGAAAAAATAATTTTTTTGCTCAAAGTTTGTAACCAATCGGCTGTAAAAAGTGCTTTTTATAGTGAAGGGGTCATTTGTGGAAGAAAAAAGGAGGGGATCGCTGTGGATGACAATCAAAGAATCGTGGCGTTGTATTTGATGCGTGATGAAACAGCAATCGCAGAGACGGCCGAAAAGTTTGGACAGCGTCTGAGGACCTTGTCTTATGGTATTGTTAATGATCGGCAAACGGCTGAGGAATGCGAGAATGACACTTACATGGAAGCGTGGAACCGGATTCCGCCGCATGAACCGAGGCAATACTTGTATGCTTTTTTGGCGCGGATTACTCGTCATCTTTCGCTGAACTGCTGTCGGGATCGCCAGCGTCTCAAGCGTCGTGCGTTTCTTTATGAGCTCAGCACTGAATTGGAGCAATGCATTCCGGCACCGGATGACACAGCCTGTCGGCTTGATGAAAAGGCTTTAGGAGAAGCGATCAATGGCTTTCTTAGTGGATTGAGCGAGGAAAAACGAGCGGTGTTTATTCGACGTTACTGGTATATGGATTCCATTGCTGATATTGCACAGCGTTTTTCTCTTTCACAAAGTAAGGTGAAGACCATGCTGTTTCGCAGCCGCGCACAGCTTCGCGCGTATCTGGAAAAGGAGGGGTACGTGTTATGAGAGGCGATGAATTGTTAGAAAAAATGGAACTGGTGGATCCTGCTTATGTTGAGGCGGCAGATGCGCCAAGGCTGAAACGTCGCGCTCAATGGACCAAATGGGGAGCGGCAGCCTGTGCTGCAGCACTCGTCGTTGCCATTGTGGCTGTTGCGGTGCTGCCTCGCAATGAAGAACATTCGTCTTTATCCAGTGATGCTGCGCAGCAGCAGGCACAAGATGGTTCGTCGCTGCCAATTTTGACCATTTCTGAAGGATCGAAACAGGGAATGGGCTTTGAAGGTTATATGGCTTACGATGTCTCGGAAATTATCAGTGCAAACCCTTGGACCGAAGACAGCCAGGTTTCAGAACTGCCGGTGTATAAGAATCCGCTGGAGTATCACAGTGAACACTCATCCATGTTGATTGGTGGAATTAATGTTGATAGAATGCGTGAGCAGCTGCTGAATGTGGCCGAACGCCTGGGACTGGATACGAGCAAATTGGAAGTCAAAGAAGTGACAAAGAGCAAGCAGGAGCTTCAAGATCTCAAAGAATGGTATGCGAGAAATGGCGAAGAAATACCTGCCGCCCAATTGGAGCCAAGTCAGCTGGTTATTGAAACGGAAGGGATGCGTCTGGACATTACGCCAGATTTAACAACCAGCATCTTTTTTGAGCCAATGGTTCAGTTGCCGGATGCATATTGCACCGATGCGGCATCCACGGAAGATGACTATATGAAGCTGGCTCAGTATTTACAGGAAGCGTACTGTGACTTGATCGATTTTGAGTCGCCAAAGGCAGAAGTTGTTGGCGGTGATTATACGTACGATGGACAGCGATCGTTCCATTATGTGAGTTTCTTTGATGCTTCTGAGACGGCAGAAGAGGCGATTATCAATTACAACTTTGATCGTGTCAGTTTTTATATAGATGCTGGCAGTGATCTTATGATTATTCGTGTTTTTGCGACGGATCAGAGCCAAAAAGTTGGCGATTATCCGTTGATTTCAGTCGAAGAAGCCAAAGAAAAGCTGGCGGAAGGGGCGTATAAGTCGACTGTTCCTGCAGCATTCCCAGGCTTGGAATACGTTGCCAGAACGGAGCTGATCTATCGAACCGGACAATATGAAACCTATTTTATGCCATACTACAGATTCCTGGTAGAGATGCCGGAGATGGTGCAGGACAATGGCTTAAAGAAATACGGTGCTTTCTATGTGCCGGCGGTTGAGGAGGCGTATTTATCCGATCAGATTGTTTGGGATGGGAGATTTAATTGAAAAGGACGAAACGCGGCTGCTTTGGTGGCCGCGTTTCATTTTCTGAAAAGTTGATTTTCTGTTGCTCTATACCGGCGAAGACGTTAAACTTAAAGTATAAAATTATTTTTAGAGGAGTGAAAGAAAAGATGCTGTATGAATTTACTTTCCCATCTTACAATGAACGTGACAAGGTACAGGCGTGGATCTATGTGCCAGCCTGTGAACCGCTTGGCGTGGTGCAGTTGGTGCATGGCTTTGGTGAACATTCCCGCCGCTATCTTCATATGATTGTGCGCTATTTGGAAGCAGGCTTTGTGGTGGCGGCCGATGACCATGTAGGACATGGCAAAACGGCTGAAATCAATGACACTTGGGGCGACTGGGGCGACAAAGGTCCGGAAACGATGGCCGAAGATGAAAAACGTCTCATGGATATTGTGCGCGAAAAATTCCCAGAACTGCCATATTTCTTCTTTGGTCACAGCATGGGTTCTGTGATTACGCGTCAATTCATTGCGCGTTACGGCGATCTGCTGGCTGGGGCAACCATTTGCGGCACATGCGGCAGTGTGCCTCAGATGGCAGCTGCACGTCCGGCCATTGAAAAACTTGTGACCGATGGGCGTGGCAATGAAGCGGATGCAGAAGCTGCTGTTGCGATGATGGGCTGGATGAGTGAACGCATTCCGGATGCCAAGCTTGGCAATGAGTGGATCTGTCATGATCCGTACGTTCAGGTGGATCATGCCAACGATCCGTTTGATGCCTTCACTCGACCAACTGTCAATAAATCGTTGCTGGATTTCATGAAGATGATTGAGGACATCACTGGTGTACAGTGGGCAGAACGCGTGCCAAAGAACCTGCCAATTTATTCGATTGCTGGCGATGAAGATCCATTTGGCATGTACGGCCAAGGCGTGTATGAAGCGTCAAATTGGCTGGCAAGCACAGGCCATGACATCACAACGTTGGTTTATCCGGGCTATCGTCATGAGATTCATAACTATGCAGATCTCAAGGATGAGGTTTGTGACGGTGTGATAGAGTTTATGCTTGATGCGCTGGAACTTTAATTGTTGTTCGGTAGAAGATGTCTGAAAGCGGGAAATGGTGGAAAATTGACCTCTTTACTTTTCAGCGTTCATCTTCTATAATATAGCTGTTATACAGAACAACATGATACGAAGAACGGGAGCCGGTTTATGGCACTGTGACAGGGAGAGATGGCAGGACTGGAACCATCTTACAGAACATAAACAGAAGGATTTCGCCCGGGAGTATGCTTCCTTGAACAGAGTAGGGGAGGCCGTCGGCGGCGTTAACGCATGAGAGTGATCTGCGCACAGCCGCAGATAATAAGGGTGGTACCACGGCACTTCGTCCCTTGCGGGGACGGAGTGCTTTTTTATTTTGAAGGAGGAACATAATGAAAGACGCTTTAATGCAAATCAAAGAGGCTGCACTTGAAGCCATCAAAGATCAAGATGATCTTGAAAAAATCAATGAACTGCGTGTCAAATACCTTGGCAAAAAAGGTGAATTGACCGCGATTCTTAAAGGCATGGGCAAATTGTCCAAGGAAGAACGTCCTGTGATTGGCGAATTGGCCAACACAGTGCGTGATGCGATCAGCCATGCTCTGGAAGAAAAGACGGAAGATCTGCGTGCTAAGGCATTGGATGCCAAGCTGGCTGCAGAAACCCTCGATGTGACGCTGCCAGGCGCCAGCATGCCACAGGGCCATTTGCATCCACTGACACAAGTTATTAATGATGCCAAACGCATTTTTACCGGACTCGGCTTTGAAGTAGCAGAAGGTCCGGAAATCGAAAGCGATTATTATAATTTTGAAGCGCTGAACCTGCCACCGGATCATCCGGCTCGTGATATGCAGGATACTTTCTATATCAATAATAAGGTGGTTTTGCGTACGCAGACTTCTGGCTGCCAGGTGCATGCTATGGAACGCATGCAGGGCAAACTGCCAGTTAAGATCATTGCACCAGGTCGTGTATACCGTCGCGATGATGACGCTACCCATTCTCCAATGTTCCATCAGATCGAAGGCTTGCTCGTTGATGAACACATCACCATGGCAGACCTCAAAGGCGTGCTTTTGGCATTTGCTCGCGAAATGTTCGGTCAGGATGTAAAGATTCGTCTGCGTCCAAGTTATTTCCCATTCACCGAACCATCCGCTGAAGTCGACATCAGCTGTGTGGCTTGCGGTGGCAAGGGCTGCCGTGTTTGCTCCCACACTGGCTGGCTGGAAATCCTCGGCAGCGGCATGGTGCATCCAAATGTTCTCCGTGCAGGCGGCTATGATCCTGAAAAGGTCACTGGCTTCGCATTTGGGATGGGTGTAGAACGTATCGCAATGCTTCGTTATGGCATCAACGACTTACGTCTGTTGTTCGCCAACGATGAACGTTTCTTGAAACAGTTTTAATAGGAGGCTGGCATGTTAGTATCATATAATTGGTTAAAAGAATATGTTGATATTGAACCATCCGCCTACGAATTGGCGGAGATCATCACGCGCGCTGGTGTTGAAATCGGCGGTGTAGAACCAACGAACAAAGGCGTTAAGGGTGTCGTTGTAGCAAAGGTGTTGACCTGTGAAGATCATCCAAATTCGGACCATCTGCATGTGTGCACAGTGACCACCGACGGTGAAAATGTGATCAAAGTCGTTTGCGGGGCACCAAACGTTGCTGCAGGACAAAAGGTCATGTTTGCTCAGGTTGGTGCGCTTCTGCCAGGTGATGTGGTGATTCAGGCCACGAAACTACGTGGTGAAGAATCCAATGGGATGATCTGCTCCATGCAGGAAATCGGCATTGATGAAGACCTCGTTTGCCCATTGGATAAAGATGGTATTCGTGTATTGCCGGAAGATGCACCACTCGGCGTCGACGTCATGGACTATCTCGGTTTGAATGACTGGGTATTGGATGTTGATTTGACACCAAACCGCAGTGACTGCCTGAGCGTGTACAACATTGCCAAAGAAGTTGGGGCGTTGCTGAAAAAGCCGGTTCGCCCAATCGAAATCACTACCAAAGATGGCGATGAGATCAATGGCAAGATGCATATTACCAACAACGCACCTGCACTCTGCCATCGTTTTACTGGCACGATGATTGAAGGTGCGAAGATTGGCCGTTCCCCACTTTGGATGGAACATCGCCTGCAATGCGCTGGCATGCGCCCAATTTCCAACTTGGTTGATGTTACCAACTATGTCATGATGGAATTAGGACAGCCATTGCATGCTTATGATTACAACAATTTAGCAGGACACGAGATCATCGTTCGCACCGCTGAAGCTGGTGAACACATTACGACCCTCGATGGTCAAGATCGTGCTCTGACCGATGAAATGCTTCTGATCTGTGATGGCGAACGTGCCATCGGCATCGCTGGGGTCATGGGCGGTGAAAATACCGAAGTTGAAGATACCACCACCGATGTCATGATCGAAGCAGCTTGCTTCCAGGCTGTGAATGTTCGTCGCACAGCTGTGGCTTTGGGATTGCGCACAGAAGCTTCTCTGCGCTTTGAAAAGAACGTGAACATCGATGAGACCGCTTTTGCCGGCTGGCGTGCTGCCAACCTGATGTGTGAAACATCTGGGGCGCGTCTGGTTGCTGGGCAGATTGATGAATACCCAACGCCTCATGAACCTGTGATCGTATCCATGAAGTATCAGAAAGCCAACGATGTTTTGGGAACGGACATCCCTTATGCTGAAATGCGTGGCTATCTGCTCGATTTGGGCTTTGAGATTGTGGAAGAAGACGAAGAAAGCCTGACTGTGAAGGTACCATCACATCGTCCAGATGTCTCCATTCAGGAAGACTTGATCGAAGAAATTGCCCGTCTCTATGGCTACGATAAAATTCCTGAAACCCTGCCATTTGGGGCTACCAATCCAGGTGTATTAACACCGGAACAGCGTATGACCGATCACATTAAAAACACCTTGGCTGGCTTGGGCCTTGATGAAATTGTGACTTACAGCTTCATCAGCAAAAAGCACTGTGATCTTCTGCGTTATGCTGAAGATGACGTGCGCCGTCATCAGATCGTGATCTCCAATCCACTCAGTGAAGATATGAGCGTCATGCGTACGAGCCTGCTGCCTTGCATGCTGGATACGTTGAGCAGCAATGTACACCATCATCAGCAGGATCTTGCGTTCTTTGAATGCAGCTCCGTATTCTCCAGCGATCATCCACTGACCATGGAGAACTTGGCAACAGAAGATCAGCATCTTGTTATTGGCTTGACTGGACAGACTCAGAAAGATTGGACCGGTAGTCAGAAAGCGTACGATTTCTACTATCTCAAGGGTATTATTGAAAGACTGCTTGCTTCTCTGCACATTACTGATTGGCATGTTGAAGCGGTGAAAGATGACCCAACCTGGCATCCAGGCCGTACCGCAGCTCTTTATATTGGTGAAAAACGCTGCGGGATCTTTGGGGAACTGCATCCAGTCGTTGTAAAGAATTATGACATCAAAGCACCTGTTTATGCTGCTGAAATCGCTATGGATGCGTTGGTTGGCATTGGTGAAGTAGTGCCTGTTTATGAGCCAACCCCAATTTATCCAGCGATGCCTCGTGATCTGGCTGTTGTTGTTGACAAGACCATGGAAGTCGGCAAGATCGAAGACGCCATTCGTGCGGCTGAACCAAACTATCTTAAGAAAATTGATGTGTTTGATGTTTATGAAGGCGTTCAGGTTGGCCTTGATAAGAAATCTGTTGCTTTCTCATTCATCTTCCAGAGTGATGCACAGACTTTGACCGATGATCTGGTACAGGTTGAAATGGATAAGATTATTGCCGCTATTGAACGTGACTGTCAGGGACAGCTGCGTGCCTAAGAGACAGGTGTGAAGAGGATAATCTGAATGGATCCAATCGCATTTGAACTCGGACCAATCTCGGTTCATTGGTATGGTATTCTTATTGCCTGCGCGTTTCTGATTGGTGTCTGGGGGTCGCTTCGAGAAGCCAAGCTGGAAGGCATCAATGAAGATCATTTTTTAAATCTCGTTATCATCTGCATCGTTTGTGCGGTGATCGGGGCTCGGGCATACTATGTTATCTTTGAGTGGAGCTACTATAGTCAGCATCTGAGTGAGATCATTGCAACATGGCATGGCGGATTGGCGATCCATGGTGGTGTCATCGGCGGTATTATTGCGATTGCTGTTTGTGCTTGGCACTATCGTTTACGCATTTGGCAGCTTTTGGATATCATCGCACCATATTTGATCTTGGGACAGGCCATTGGCCGTTGGGGAAATTTCTTCAATCAAGAAGCCTATGGCTATGAAGTGAGTCCGGATGTGGTGCCATGGGCTATGTACATTGATGGTGCTTATCGCCATCCAACCTTTCTGTATGAAAGCATCTGGGACATCATCGGTTTTTTGCTGTTGATTTTCGCATCGCGAAGCCCTAAACTTAAGGAAGGCGACATCACATTGTTGTATTTTGTTTACTACTCTGTGGGACGCTTTATTATTGAAGGATTTCGTACAGACAGCCTTATGTTGGGGCCACTGCGTGTGGCGCAGGTGGTTTGCATTATTGCCATCGTTGCGTCGGTCGTGATTGCGGCAGTGCGGCGCAAAAAAGCACCAAGCAGATCGGCGTATTTGGCAACGAAAGAGGCAAATAAGAAAGGGTGATCCCAATGGGGAATGAAATATATGAGTCCGGCGAAGATTATCTGGAAACCATACTGCGCCTGAAGGAGCAGCTTGGTCAGGTGCGAAGCATTGATATTGCACGAGAGATGGATTATTCAAAGCCAAGCGTCAGCCGAGCAATGAAGATTCTTACGGAAAAAGGGTTGGTTTACATGGATGGCAGAAAGTTTATTCATCTGACCGATGAAGGACTTGCCAAAGCAAAAAGTGTTGCTGGGCGCCATCATTTGTTTAAAGATATGCTCATTGAAGTGTTTGGTGTCTCAGAAGAAACAGCAGAAGAGGATGCTTGCCGCATTGAGCATATTGTCAGTGAGGAAACGGTCCAGAAAATCAAAGAAAAACTAGAGGCTTATCGCAGCCATCCACACCCAAACGTATAATGATAAAAAACACGCAGCAGAAATGCTGTGTGTTTTTTTGTGCAGAAGTAAGGTTATTGTAAACTGCCTGTCATCGCAGTGTAAGACAAAGCCGTTAAACTAAACACAGTTTCGAGAAAGGAATGAGATAATGATGAGAAAAATGGTTTGGTTGGCGTTGGCTTTGCTGGTATGTGGTGTGTGTTTGTTTTTTGCAGCACCGCAGCCAGATCGAACAATTGCGAGAAGGGGGTTGCGATGATGAAGAGGATGCTGCAAGGTGTTTTGGCAGGACTGGTTGCACTGCTTGTGATTGCCATAGTATTTTTTTGGACAGGTATTGGCACAAAAATCTACTACACACAGATCGATAATACGAAGGTTGCAGAGATTGAACCCGATGCCGGCATGACACATTCTTATACCCTGGCGTGTTATGGCGAGGATGGTGGTGAGAAAACCATCACCTTTCGCACTGAGCGCGTCCTGCGCGCAGAGGCCTATTTGAAATTAACTGTAGCACCGCTGCGTGGTGTAGTGAGTTGGGAAGAAGTAACGTTTGAGGCGCTGCCAATTGCGGTGCAGCAAGCGTATGCTGCTGAGCGATGAGCGCCGGCAGCGGGCAGAAAAAAGCAGCAGTGACAAAAAATGCCCGATTCCTGCGAGGATTTTTCCCTTCAACAGGTCTCGACCGTTGACGATGACGACGATAATTTATATAATATTGATTAGTGAATTCTTCCGTTGTTATAGTACACAGGAAGAAAAAGAAAGGGCATTTTAAAATGAAAGAACAATATGATTTCAAGCAAATAGAATCAAAGTGGCAGCAGAAGTGGCATGACGCTGACATGTATCGTGCAGACGACAGCCGCAAGCCAAACTACTACTGCCTGGAAATGTTCCCATATCCATCCGGTAACCTTCACATGGGGCACGTGCGCAACTATTCCATCGGGGATGTCATTGCACGTTTTAAGACCATGCATGGTTACAATGTACTGCATCCAATGGGTTGGGACTCTTTTGGTTTGCCGGCAGAAAATGCCGCTATTAAGCACGGCATTCCACCAGCAAAATGGACAAAAGAAAATATTGCTAATATGAAGCGCCAGTTTAAGGCGCTGGGTCTCAGCTTTGATTGGGATCGTGAAGTGACGACGTGTCTGCCTGATTATTATCGCTGGACACAGTGGATCTTTTTGCAGCTGTATAAGCACAATCTTGCCTATAAGAAGAATGCCAGTGTAAACTGGTGCCCAAGCTGTGCCACTGTATTGGCAAACGAACAGGTCGTTGACGGAAAATGTGAACGCTGTGATTCTATCGTTGAAAAGAAATCACTCGATCAGTGGTTTTTTAAGATTACTGATTATGCACAGCGTCTGTTGGATGATCTTGATAAGCTGGAAGGCTGGCCAAATAAGGTAAAGGTCATGCAGGAAAACTGGATCGGCCGTTCTGAAGGGGCAATGATCACTTTTGATACTGAGATCGGTGAAACGTTTGAAGTGTTTACAACCCGTCCAGATACCTTGTTCGGGGTAACCTATGTGGTATTTGCACCAGAACATCCACTGGTTGAAAAATTGATTGCTGACAAGAAAGAAAAGGCTGATGTTGAAGCGTTTATTGATCGCATTACCAAGATGAGTGAGATCGAACGTACTTCTACAGAAACCGAAAAAGAAGGTATCTTCACAGGGGCTTATGCCATCAACCCAATCAATGGCGCAAAGGTGCCAATTTTCGTTGGTAACTACGTCATCTATGAATACGGTACAGGTGCTGTCATGGGTGTACCGGCCAGTGATGAACGTGACTTTATGTTCGCCAAGAAATACGATTTGCCAATTATTGTTGTCGTTACGCCAGAAGATCATGTGCTGAGCGTTGATGAAATGGAAACCGCTTACGTTGATGAAGGCGTGATGGTGAATTCCGGTGAATTTGATGGCATGAAGAACGTTGAAGCTGGGCACGGCATTGTTGCCAAGCTTGATGAAATGGGCAAGGGCCATGCGACGGTAAATTTCCGCTTGCGTGACTGGCTGATTTCCCGTCAGCGTTACTGGGGGGCACCAATTCCTATCATTTATTGCGATGATTGTGGTGCGGTTCCAGTTCCTGAAGATCAGCTTCCTGTTATGCTGCCGGAGGATGTTAAATTTAAACCAACTGGCGAATCTCCATTGACCTATGTTAAGGACTTTGTTGAAACGACCTGCCCAATCTGCGGCAAGCCTGCACGTCGTGAAACCGATACCATGGACACCTTCGTTTGCTCCAGTTGGTATTATCTGCGTTATTGCGATGCACACAACACAGAAAAACCATTCGATAAGGACAAGGTCGATTTTTGGATGGAAAATGGTGTTGATCAATACATTGGCGGCGTAGAACATGCTATTCTGCATTTGCTCTATGCACGTTTCTTTACCAAGGTGTTCCACGATTTCGGCATGTGCAACACCGATGAACCATTCCGCAATCTTTTGACACAGGGCATGGTGCTTAAAGATGGCACGAAAATGAGTAAATCTAAGGGCAACATCGTTTCTCCAGAAGATATTCTTAATCAATATGGGGCAGACACAGCCCGTCTCTTCATTCTCTTTGCTGCGCCACCAGATCGTGACTTGGAATGGAACGACCGCGCTGTTGAAGGATGCTATCGTTTCCTCAATCGTGTATGGCGTTTGGTGGTTGAATATTATCTTGAAGATGAAACCGGCAATGTCGATGAAGCAGAAGAAAAAGAACTGCGTCGTTTGACTCATACGACCATTAAGCGTGTGACAGAAGATATTTCTAAACGTTTCAACTTTAATACAGCCATTTCAGCCATTATGGAAATGGTCAATGGCCTTTATCATTTCAGAGAAACCAGCGGTCAGAAAGTGACGCCAGCAGTCAACGAAGCCATTGAAACGCTGATGCTTTTAATGGCGCCAATTACCCCACACATTGCAGAAGAAATGTGGGAAAAGACTGGTCACAGTGAAAGCATTCATCTTCAGAAATGGCCTGAAATCGACGAATCTGCATTGCAGGTTGATGAAGTTGAATTGGCAGTACAAGTCAATGGTAAGCTGAAAGCACGTATTGTTGTTGCCAATGACCTTGACAAAGATTCCATTATTGAAAAAGCCATGCAGGAACAGAAGGTAAAAGATGCCATTGCGGATAAAACCGTTCGCAAAACCATTGTTGTTCCTGGCAAGCTTGTTAACATCGTAGCAGGTTAAGCCTATGAATACACATTCAGAGCAAACACATAAGATTCATATTCCGCGGCTCGTTGTAGCAGCGGTGCAGGGGCGCTCTGGCAAAACCACGTTCACCATAGGGCTCCAAAGAGCCCTGCGGGAACGTGGTCTTTTGTTGCAGGGCTTTAAAAAAGGCCTAGACTACATTGACCCAAGCTGGTCGACTTTTGCCAGTGGCGTACCTTGCCGCAACTTAGACGCCGTGATGATGACCAAGGATCAGATCCTGCATTCATTCTGCACCCATGCCGCAGACAAAGACATTGCTGTCGTTGAAGGGGCCATGGGTATCTTTGACGGGCTGGATTGGCAGGGTGGAAACAGTACAGCGGAATTGGCGTATACTTTGCAAGCGCCTGTCATCCTTGTTGTCAATACCACACGCATTACCCGCAGCGTGGCTGCGATTATCAACGGTGTGGTCAATTTTGATGAGCGCATCAATATTGCTGGCGTGGTCCTCAATCAGGTGGCCCGTCCGCGTCATCTCAACATCATGCGTAAGAGCATTGAAGAATATTGCGGTGTGCCACTGTTGGGGGCGCTGCCAAAAGCCAAAGATGTTGAAATCCCAGATCGTCATTTAGGACTGATTCCTGCTGCAGAGCAAGATGCATTGCAATCACGAATTGATGGTCTAGCAAAATTGGTGAGCGATCATGTTGACATTGATGCCTTGCTGGATATTGCTAAGGCTGCACCGCCGCTTGTTGATCCGTTGCAGACTCCACAGCGCGAAGTGATCGAAGAACGCGTAAAGATTGGCGTGTTTAAAGATCGTGCCTTTAGTTTTTATTATCCCGAGAATCTCGAAGCTTTAGAGAATGAAGGCGCAGAGCTGGTTTATCTTGATGCCATGAAAGATTCATTGCCGGATTTAGATGGTCTCTATATTGGCGGTGGATTTCCGGAAGTATTTGCACAGGAACTGCAAGACAATACCGCTATGCGCGATGCAGTAAAAAATGCTTCTGAAGCGGGAATGCCGATTTACGCAGAATGCGGCGGTTTGATGTATCTGGTTAAAGAACTAGTAAGTGAAAATAATCACTACAAAATGGCGGGAGTATTTGACTGCACGGTTGCCATGGAAAAACGCCCAGTTGGTTTAGGGTATGCTTTTCAGCGTGTCACAGACAAAAATCCGTTCTTCACCGAAAATACACGTGTCGTGGGTCACGAATTTCATCACTCAAGAGTACATTTCCCTGAAAATGCGGCACCTCAACAATACGGCTTTATTACAGAACGTGGTAAAGGCATTGCGGAGCAGAACGGTGTTTTGTGTGATGGGTTGGTCAGCAATTGCACATTGGCAACGTATCATCATTTTCATGCAGCCTCCTCAACCGAGTGGGCGGAAAGATTTTTACAACTGTCTCGAACATTCCATAAAAATAAATGATATTTATTGTTGAAATTAAGATAAACACGGACGACCGTTACGCTATTTATTGCAAAATTTCACAAAGTATGAGAAACTAATATAAGTAGATGAGTGAATTGTCGGGTTACGACAAGAAGATAATCTATCACAGGAAGGAGAGAAGAGAGAGATGTACTTAGTAGAAGTTGATGAAACCAAATGTGTTGGTTGTGGTGCATGCGCTTCCGACTGCCCACAGAACGTTTACGAACTCGTTGACGGTGTTTCTACCGTAAATGAAAACGAATGCATCGGCTGCCAGACCTGCATTGCAGTATGCCCAGCTGACGCTATTTCTCTGAACGAATATTGATTCCAGCCACGGGTTGTGCCCGTGACAAATAATATGGAGGTGTATGGATTTGTCTACCAACAGACCGATGATGGATGAGATGAAGAAAGGCAAATGGCCTTCCTTCGTCAAAGAAATTGAAAAAGCTGCATCCGTCAAAAAAGATGTATCTGATACTCTGCTCGATTTATTGGAAGAATCTTATGAAATTAAGATGCCATTGTGGAAACACGGCGGTATCGTAGGTGTTCGCAGTTACGGCGGCGGTGTTGTAGGTCGTTATACCTTAAAGCCTGAAAAATACCCTGCAGTAACCGAATTCCACACCATGCGTATCAACCAGCCATCTGGTTTCTTCTATAAATCTGATGACCTTCGCACCCTGTGCGATATCTGGGACAAGCACGGTTCCGGTATCACCAACATGCACGGCGCTACTGGGGACGTTATCTTCCTCGGTACTACCACCGATCATCTGCAGCCTTGCTTCAACGATCTGTCTGAAGCTGGTTGGGACCTTGGTGGTTCCGGTTCTAACCTCAGAACCCCTAGCTGCTGCGTAGGTCCTGGCCGCTGCGAATTCGCATGCTATGATACTTTGGATTTCACTTATAATGTTACCCAGCATTATCAGATGGAATTGCATCGCCCAATGTGGCCTTACAAGTCCAAAATCAAAGCTTCCGGCTGCCCTAACGACTGCGTATCTGCAACTGCACGTTCCGATATTGCGGTTCTCGGTACCTGGAGAGACGACATCCAGGTAGACCAGGCAGAAGTAGCTGCTTATGCAGATGCTGGACTTCCAATCAAGGCTATCATTGGCCGCTGCCCAACCCACTGCATCAGCTATGATGCTGATAAGAAGGAAATCACCATTGACA
This sequence comes from Peptococcaceae bacterium, assembly GCA_019420345.1. Taxonomy (GTDB): domain Bacteria; phylum Bacillota; class Peptococcia; order Peptococcales; family Peptococcaceae; genus UMGS1590. Next base: position 12,667 of record JAHZHI010000041.1, on the reverse strand, counting down.
ATGCTAACTGCACCCGTTGCATGCATTGCATCAACAACATGCCAAAGGCTCTGCACGTTGGTAAAGACAAAGGTGCTACCATTCTTCTCGGTGGTAAAGCTACCATCGTTCAGTCCGCATTCCTTGGCTGGACTGTTGTTCCTTTCATGAAGCTTGACAAAGAAAACGACTACGAAAACTTCAAAGATTTCGTAGAACGTGTCTGGGATTGGTGGGATGAACACGCTAAGACCCGTGAACGTCTCGGTGAATTGATCTACAGACTTGGCATGAACTCCATGCTCAAAGCTATCGACATGAAACCAGTACCTCAGATGGTTGATCACCCACGTGAAAACCCATATATCTACTGGTATGGTGAAGATTTTAATCAAACGGAGGTGGCTGAATAATGATGTCTCAATACGCTGCAACTGATATTGGACCTCCGCACTACTGGGATAAAATGCCTAAGATGTGCCAGGACAACTATGGTCAGTGGCAATATCATGAAAAAGTAAAACCAGGTGTTCTGAAACACGTTGGTCCTGCTGGTGCCCTCTACACCGTACGTGTAGGTTCTACCCGTCTGCTTTCCACCGAATCCATTCGTTGGTTCGCTGACCTCGCAGACAAGTATTGCGATGGGCATCTTCGTTTCACGACTCGTACTTCTATCGAGTTTATGACAACCGAAGAAGCTAACGTTGACAAGATCATCGAAGAAGTTGAAGCTTACGGCTTCCCTGTTGGTGGTACTGGTCGCTCCCTGCGCACCATGCTCCACACCCAGGGTTGGGTACACTGCCATAGTGCTGCTACCGACGCTTCTGGTACCGTTAAAGTTGTTATGGATGCACTCTATGACTACTTCAAACGCGATGACCTGCCATCTCACCTGAAGATCTCCATGGCTTGCTGCTTGAACATGTGCGGCGCTGTACACTGCTCCGACATTTCCTTCGTAGGTATGCACAGAACCATTCCTCGCGTTATCGACGAACAGGTTGCTGACTCCTGCGAAATTCCAAACCTCGTTGCAGCTTGCCCTGTAGGTGCTATCCGTCCAAATCCTAAGAAGAAATCCGTAACCATTAACGAAGAAAAGTGCATGTACTGCGGTAACTGCTTCTCCGTATGCCCTGCACTTCCTATCGCAGACCCAGAAAACGATGGTCTCGCTGTATTCGTAGGTGGTAAGGTTTCCAATACTCGTAAGGGCCCTGCTTTCTCCAAGCTCGTTGTTCCTTACATCCCTAACGAACCACCAAGATGGCCAACTCTCGTTAACACCATCAAACATCTCGTTGAAATCTGGGTTGAAAATGCTAAGCCAGGTGAACGTTATGGTGAATGGGTTGAACGTATTGGTTGGGAAAAATTCTTTGAAATTTCCGGTCTGGAATTCACCGATAAGCACATCGATGACTTTACATTCTCTGTAAAGACCTTCCGCACGACCTCTAACTTCAAATATACCAACGCAGTTGAAACCATGTAATTTGGTTTAGCCCTGTAACATCTGTCGAAAGGAGATGTCATAATGGCTGACTTTACCAAAGAAGAACTTGAAGCGAAGATTATCGAATTTCTCGGCACCAAGGAAAAAGCTAAAAACCGTGAAATCGCGGATGCTCTTGGTGTAAAGAAGCGCGATGTCGACGTTGCAGTCGCTGACTTGGCAAATGATGGGAAGATTGAATATCTCTATCTCGGGACTTCCTATGTAACTCTTCCTAAAAAGTAATTTTTAGGGTGAATGATGAGGGATTCATGAGCAAATCTTATTGAATCCCTCCTTAAATAGCTTTTCATTACAAACAAGTAATGATATAATATGTAAAGGAGATACAAATGGCTTTATTGGATGATTGCATGGAATGGCTGGACTTTTGCGAAGACTTGATTCGTGAGATCTCGGATTCAAAGCTGAGTGATTACAAAATGGGTCAGGTCGAAGGCTTGAGAATGGCTACTGAAATGTTGAAAGACTATCTTGTCGAATATCCAGGCTTTGTAGATCCGATACATAAATTTGACAAATTTAAAATGTGAGGTGCTTAATCAATGCCAGAAATCGATGTAAATGGTAAAAAAGTCGAAGTCGATGAAGACGGTTTCTTAGTAAGCCTTGACCAGTGGGACGAAGACGTTGCTAAGTACTTGGCTGAAACCGAAGGTCTCAGCGAACTCAGCGAAGATCACTGGAAACTCATCAACTATCTGAAAGACTACTACAACGAATACGGTATCGCTCCAATGGTACGTAAGATGACCAAGGAATCTGGTTTCTCCCTGAAAGAAATCTATGATCTCTTCCCATCTGGTCCAGCTAAGGGCGCATGCAAAATCGCTGGTCTTCCAAAACCAACCGGTTGCGTATAATTTATACGTCAATTTGGAAATTAAGGTGTATCGGGTAACCGATACACCTTTTTTTATATTATGTAAATGAAAAAGTTATAGCATCTGGGCCTGTGAAATATCCCTGAATAAAATTGCATTCGAACGCAACATTTGCTATAGTAAAAGAATACAGTAAGGGAGGGTTTATGATGAAGAAATTTCATGAAGTTGAAATTGCTGGATTGAAGCGTCGTCTGCCATTGTATCAAATAGATGAGGAGACGTGGATCCCTTTATTTATTGCGTATAACGATGTTCCATTGATCCAGGTGGCGGCTGAAGAATTGCTGAAAAGAGTGCCCGATTTTGATTGCATTGTGACCGAAGAAATCCAAGGAATTTCATTGGCTTATGCAATGACCCTGTTAGCCCAAAAAGAACGCTTTGTTGTTGCAAGAAAAAGTGCAAAAGCGTATATGGATGACGTTGTTGCCATTCAAGTTGTTGAACGTGGCGAAGAAGAAGATCACTATAAGCGTTTGTATTTGTCGAAAGACGATGCAGAGTACATTGCAGATAAGCGTATTCTGCTAGTGGATGATGTTGTGCTGCATGGTTCGACAATGGGCGCGCTTTCTGATCTTGTCAATGCACTTGGCGGCTATGTGGTTGGTGAGGCTAGCATCATACGTCATGGGTTTGACAGCAGTGTTTCAGATGAATACATCGATAAATCCTATTTACTGTCCTTGCCCTTATTTTCTAGCGATGGCGAGCAACGCTGAATTTAATTCTATTTATGGAGATGAGATTTTTAATGAGAAGTGATGAAGTAAAAAAGGGGCCTACACGTGCGCCTCATCGTTCATTGTTTTATGCAATGGGCTATACCTCTGAAGATTTGTCGAAACCGCTGATCGGTGTTGTTAATGCACAGAACGAGGTTATTCCAGGCCACTTTCATTTAGATGAAATAGCTCGTGCTGTTAAGGCTGGTGTATTAGGCGCTGGCGGTACGCCGATGGAATTCCCATCCATTGGTCTTTGTGATGGGATTGCAATGAATCACTCTGGGATGAACTATTCATTAGCAAGCCGCGAATTGATCGCTGATTCCATCGAATCTATGTATATGGCTTATAAATTTGATGGTCTGGTCTTGATTGGTAATTGTGATAAGATTGTTCCAGGGATGCTTATGGCTGCTGCGCGCTTGAACGTTCCTTGCGTTTACGTCAGCGGTGGTCCAATGCTGCCAGGCCGTTTCCGCGGTGAAGACAGCGACTTGAGTCGTGGTGGATTCGAAGCGGTTGGTGCGTACTCTGCTGGTAAGATTGATGCAGACACACTGACTGAACTTGAAGAAACTGCTTGTCAGACATGTGGTTCATGCTCAGGGATGTATACAGCGAATACTATTAACTGCTTGGCTGAAGTGCTTGGGATTGCTCTTCCTGGCAACGGCACCATTCCAGCACCATACGGTGCACGTAAGGCTCTAGGGCGCAAAGCTGGGAAACAAATCATGGAAATGGTAGAAAAGAACATCTGTGCGCGTGATATTCTTACTCGTGAGGCATTTTTGAATGCTATCACAGTAGACATGGCAATTGGTGGCTCTACCAATACGGTGCTTCATTTAATGGCCATTGCAAATCAAGCTCAGGTTAAGATCACATTGGAAGATTTTGACCGCATCAGCAACAGCACCTCACAGGTATGCAAATTGAGCCCAGCGAATACACAGCATATCAATGAATTGAACGAAGCTGGCGGCATTCCTGCATTGCTGAAGCAGCTGCTTGATGCCGGAAAAGTTGATGGATCTGTTATGACAGTAACTGGTAAGACTATGGCTGAAAACGTTGCAAATGCTGTTGTAAGAAATCGCAACGTTATTCACAGTTTCGATGAAGCTTATTCTCAAACTGGCGGTTTAGCTGTATTGCGTGGTAATCTTGCTCCAGATGGTGCTGTTGTAAAACAAGGGGCTGTGGCTCCTGAAATGCTGAAACATTCAGGCCCTGCTCGTGTATTTGATTCTGAAGCTGAGGCTTTTGAAGCCATCACCAATAATGAGATTAAATCTGGAGATGTGGTTGTTATTCGCTATGAAGGGCCAAAAGGTGGTCCAGGGATGAAGGAAATGCTTTCTCCAACATCTGCTATTATTGGAGCTGGTCTTGGCAAGGAAGTTGCCCTTTTGACTGATGGTCGTTTTTCTGGTGCAACGGCTGGCGCTTGCATCGGACATATTTCTCCAGAAGCAGCCGAAAATGGTCCTCTCGGTTTGGTGCACGAAGGTGATATCATTGATATTGATATTCCAAACCGTTCTTTGTCCGTTCGCTTGACCGATGAAGAAATGGAAGCACGCAAAGCTGATCGAAAGACACCAAAACGTGATTTAATCGTGAACTCTTATTTGCGTCGTTATGCATATTTGGTGACTTCTTCAAGTACTGGGGCTGTTATGAGAGACCCGCTTCTTGATGAAGAATAATTAAGACGTTTCGGGCCGTAAACCTTATTATAGGTTTACGGTCGTTTTTTATGGAACTATTAAGAAATTGAAATAATGCTGTGGGGGTTATAGAACAATGTGCATATTTGTGGTAGGATAACGATGAGATGATTGTCGGTAAGAGAAAGGAGAGGGGCCTATGCGAATAATGATCGTCACGGAGGAGTTTTTGCCTGTCGCGGATGGGTTGGTCCTGCGCCTGACAGAGGCTATTCGCTATTTTTTGAAGGAAGGCCATCAGGTGGTTGTGGTTACACCAGATCGTGGCATCGATCAGTTTGAAGATGCGACCATTTATGGCATTCAGGATAAAAAGCTGCCGTTTGGTAAAAAGTTGTTTTGGGCGCCTTCTCTGACGCGGATTAATGATATTATGATGGATTTTTCACCACAGGTGGTTCATATCGTGAATCCATTGATTTTAGGGTTTGCAGCCTCACAATATGCGGCAAAACTGGAAATTCCGGTTGTTGTTAGTTATCATACAAATTACATGAGCTGTTTAAAACGACTGCATTTAAATCATCGCGTATCCGAAAAAATGATCTGGAAAGCCCGTCAAAAGATTTCTGCGGCGGCGTCGCTGAATCTTTGTACATCGCATGTTATGCGTCATGCACTTGAAAATTTTGGCATTTATAATGCGCATGTTTTAAAACGAGGCGTAGATTCAGAGAAGCGCAATCCAAAGTATGCATCTGAGGATATGCGTCTGATTTTAAATAAGGGACAAAAAGATAAGAAAATATTGGTTTATGTAGGTAGTCTGCTTAAACGTAAGGACCTGGAATCCTTGCTGCCAATGATGCGACGCCGAAGTGATGTTTGTCTGGCGATTGTCGGAGATGGAGAACATAGAGCTGAGCTTGAGAAAACTTTTAGTGGGACAAATTGTGTTTTTACAGGTTATTTGCGTGGACGCAATTTGGCAGAGGCCTATGCTTCGGGAGATGCATTTATCTTTCCGACGTTAAACGAACAAGTTGGTTTGACGCTGTTAGAAGCAATGGCTTCAGGCGTACCCATTATTGCTGTACGCAGTCCGTTGACCACGGAGCAGTTTCAAGATGGCCGAGATGCTATTTTTTATACGTCTGGCGATGAAGATTCTTTAGATGCAGCCATTGATCGTTTAGAGGATCGCGATTTGGTGCGACGAATTCGGGTGATTGCTCGTAAGGAAGCAGAGGCCAGCAGCTGGGAACGTGCAAGTCAGCAGCTGATGGACTATTATAACATCGCTTATACACGTGCATCACATTATAATTAACCAAGAAAGGTGTGTACCTATGAACGAAAAAATTTTAGTGGTGGAAGATGAAGAAAATATTCGCACTAACATAAAAGAATACTTAGAAAATCAGCACTATCAAGTATTAGAGGCTGGAGATGGAGAATTGGGCCTAGAACTGGTTGAGTCGATGAAGCCTGACCTGATTATTTTGGACTTGATGTTGCCTAAGGTTGATGGCATGGAAGTCTGCAAGCAAGTGCGCCGTAATCATAACACGCCGATCATTATGGTAACAGCGCGTAATGAAGAGATTGATAAGCTGTTGGGATTGGAACTTGGTGCTGATGATTATATCACCAAGCCATTCAGTCTGCGTGAATTGAATGCACGTATTAAAGCTGTTTTTCGTCGCAGTAAGCACGTTGTTGAAAATACCGAAGAAGTGCGTACGTTTGGAAAACTGGTCATTAATTTAGACCGTCGTGAAGTATTTTATGATGGCAAGAGCATTGATTTGACGCCGTCAGAGTATGCAATCCTTGTAACGTTGAGTGAAAATGTAGGGCGTCCATATAGTCGTCTGCAACTTTTGACAGCAACGTTGGGGGAAAGCTATGCGGGATATGAACGCGCTATTGATACGCATGTCAGCAATTTGCGTAAAAAAATTGAGCCTAATCCACAAAAACCAATTTTTATTCAGACGGTATATGGCTTAGGCTATAAGTTTGGGGATAAATATGAAACTGTCGACTAAAATCATTTCCCTGATGACACTGATGGCAGTGTTAACGGGATTGATTGTTGGTGGTGTCACGCTGCAGCTGATGAGCCGAAGCTTTGATGAATATCTCATGCAGACGTCAAAGGCTGAGATCAGTGTATGGGAAGAACGCTACGAAGCATATTACACTGAGAATGGCAATTCTTGGGAGGGTGTGCAAGACGAATTCAGCAGTTCTACGTTGCAGACTCCTTATGGTGTGGTCCGTCAACAAATGGAATTGTCTGTTATTCTTATTGCTCCTGATGGAACTATTTTAACGTGTCCTGATACTGAATCGGATAAAGTAGGTCTCAAGGTAAAGACACGATTGCTGGAACATGGTTATCCGATTTATGAGGAAGGCTCGCAGCGTTTGATCGGCTATCTTTTACCGGCAGATTATATTGGCGACAGATTCTGGTACTTAACAGACAGCTATTTAGCAGATACACGTCGATCTGTTGTATTGGGTGTTGTGGCAACAATTGTGTTAGCCATCATCCTTGGCTGGATTTTTGCGCGCAACTTAACGCGGCCTTTGGATAAATTGATTCTTTCAGTGCGGCGTATTGCACAGGGTTCAACGAATGAAAAAGTAGACATTGAAAACGATGATGAGATCGGTGAATTGGCACTGGCATTTAATCAGATGTCGACTGAGCTGTCGCGCGCCAATGATGCGCGTGTGCAAATGTTTGCTGATATTAGCCATGAATTGCGCACGCCAATCACAGCCATTGCAGGAACGCTTGAAAATAAATTGGTGAAGAATGAAGCATGCTCTCCAGAAGACCTTTCGGCGCTTTATGATGAAATGCTTCGATTAGGTGGAATGGTCACCGAACTCCAAAATATTTCTCGCTTGGATGCTGGGCATATGCCAATCAGCAAAACATTGATCGATTTCAAAAGCTTTGTTGAAGATTTTGTGGTTTTATTTGAGGCAGACGCAGAAACACGCAATATTACTGTAAAAGTGGAATTTGCCGATAAGCTGCCATATTGTTATGCAGATCCAGAGCGCTTAAAGCAAATTGTTTTGAATTTGGTCAGCAATGCACTGCGTTATACGACGGATGGTGGTATCGTTATTTTAAAGGCTTGGGCGGATAAAGAGGATTTTATTTTTTCAGTAGCGGATACGGGCATTGGCATGAGTGAAGAAGAATGTCAGCATGTTTTTGATAGATTTTATCGCAGTGACCGTTCGCGCGCTCGTGAAACTGGTGGCACTGGTTTAGGAATGGCGATTACCCAAGGACTGGTTTTGGCACACGATGGTAAAATTGAAGTGAAAAGTCAAAAAGATGTTGGTACCACCTTCACAGTATACCTGCCGTTATATGATGAAAAAGCGGAGGTAAAAAAAGAAAAAGCCGAGGCAAAAGAAGCTAAGAGAAAACGATAAAAAAATCCTGTTTTTGCAAGAGTTAATAACCTTGCAAAAACAGGATTTTTTGTTTAATGATCAGGTGCAGCACCATTGGCATTCTTCAAAAAGCAAAGCCTGACTTCTGCGCTCGCTGCCGCAGGACAGATGACGCAGATAGCGAATTAAAGTGTAAGCAACAAGACCAACGGCCACCAATGTTTCTAAAACAACGAGAACGTTGAAGAATACTGGAATTGTATAACCAATACCTTCGAGCCAAGCAAGCAATGTTTTCAAGCCGGTGGCGGTAATTACGAACGGAAACGTAAATGCAGCAAAGCTTGGGAAGAATGGCAAACGTAAGAGCTTTGGCAGACGAAGGAGAACAAGTGCATAGAGTACTTGAGCGATGATTCCCATGGTAATTGGAAGAACAGGGGATTTTGGCTCGGCGACAGAGAGATAACCGGTGAGACACAGACTCATTGGTGCAGTGTAAATGCAGAACAATGGCCGAGCCGCAAGTGGAATCGTATGGAGTACATAGCGTGCACTTACGAGGATAAGGAGCAACAAATAGACAATAAAGCCAAAACGGAAGATCATCATCCCAAGTCGTTCCATTCCGAATTGAGGTGCCGTTACAGATGCAACAACGATACCAACATAGGCGATAAAATAAGTTGGATAAACATTGCTCAATTTGAAATGACGCATAAAATTCCAGCTGAACCAGATGATCAGCATGGCATGGCCGATGATTGCCGCAAACCAGAGAAGGACTGCATATTGCCCAAAAATTGGTTTTGCATATACAGCCAGCTGCATAGCTGTCATGAATACAGTTCCGGAAACACTGGCGACGATAGGATTCTTGAGATCTTTCTGGATCATGTGAGGGAAGAGTAGGATCTTCGCCATGACTAGAATCCAAAGAATCGCTGAAATCATTCCGCAAAGTGTACGAATTTCAGGCGAAAAACTTTGCAGCAGATTACCTAATGCGGCCAGCCCCAGTGCCAGCCCTGCCATTGGAATTGGAACTTTTTTCAAAATTGTTTTCATAAGGCACCCCTTTCTCTTGCCGTGTTGTGGCAAGACATTGATCTAGTGTGCTCAGTTTATCAGGATATAAGAAGCTTGTAAAATTACTTGCGCTGATAAGACGCCAAACTTTAGCTTATCCATTAAGGACAAATGTGTCAGATATAGGCCTAGAGCGGTTTTCGGGATGCTTTAAAATAATTGAAAGTTTCGAACCTACAAGTTTTTTATGCAAGAGGCGGGGTCTTGACAAGAGATATTAAATGTTGCAGGATGCTTGTTAAATGTGTAAAATAGAGAAGTAAATGATTGAATTTAGGAGGCGAGCTCATATTGGATGCACGAATCAAACTTTTATTAAAGAAGACACGTCCTTTTCAGTTGCTATTTATTGTGGTGGCTGTCGTTTGCCTTCTCGTATTTTTGGTTTTTAATTTCAGTCTTAATGATCATTCTGGTGCATTTGAGACACGACAGGCTGCTCAGCAGGTAGAAATTCCTGTCACGCGTGATGGCTTGACTGATCTCACCATTGAAGCATCTGGTGTTCAGCTGGAAGTTGGCATGGTGTCCAGTTTGTCAAAACCACAAGTTATCCTTGCAGGCAATGGTTATAGCGATCAAATTGCAAAAGTTGATCTTGAAGGCACCGAGTGCACCGTTTCGTTAGAAGGGGAACCGATAGATGATGCGAAAGATTTAACCATGCAGGTGCTGCTGCCTCAAGGAGATTACACCAGCATTAGTATCAACGGTGAAGCGTTGGACTTGCATGTGGATGATTTGCGAACCAATTATTTGCTCGCCCAGATCGGTGACAGCGGTTATGGATACATTGCTAATGTCAAGGCAGACAGCATGCAAGTTGTAGGCGGTGACACACCACTGCGATTTTATGGGAACAAAGCCACATCATTGATGGTTTCTGGCGGTGATGGTTCAGTCACTTTTCTTGAAAATGATTTTAACCGCGTTGATGCAGAAACACAAAGTGGTGGCATTTTCTACTATGATACCCGTGTGCAAGGACAATGGAATCTGAACAGTGAAGATGGCGACATTACGATGCTTTCTCGTAACTTGCCGTATGATCTTCTTATCCAAGCTCAATCGAACAATAGTGTAAACATTGGTTATGATGGCCGTTATTGGGATGATGCTGACATAGTATCGGATGATGGCAATCTGTATATAGGGAGTGTCGGAAATAATCCGAATAAGTTTATACAATGCTTGACAAGTTCTGGCGTCATTTATATTGGACAGAGAGAACGCTACAGCGATCTTGATCCATATGCTGCAGACTATCCGTATTCGAACGACAATCCATACAGGATTGAACGATCAACCATCACGAAATAAAAAACAAATAGCGACTGGCGCTGAAAAACAGAGGCCAGTCGCTATTTGTTTTTTAAATATTATCAAGGGAGAGATTCGCGTGTTTACAAGTATTTTGGTTTTTTTCATCGTCCTTTTTGCTTGCACACTTGGTGCCATCAGCGGACTCGGTGGAGGTATCATTATCAAACCACTTATGGACGCATTAGGGGGATTTTCTGCGGCCTCCGTCAACGCCATGGCAAGTATTACCATTTTGACAATGACCATCGTCAGCATCATAAAAAGTCGGAGAAATGCCCTAGGCATCAACTGGCGCGTGGTCATCTTTTTTACCATAGGCAGCATGATTGGCGGCGTATTGGGGCAATTGGTGCTTGATCATTTTATAGCGTCTACAGATGATTCAACAGTAATCGTTGTTCAAAGTGTTTGTCAAATCGCGATTGTCGTGCTTATTATGGTTCATGAACTGATTAAAGATAAAATACCACATTATCATGTTAAAAATTCGGCACTCATGCTGACAGTGGGAATAGGTCTTGGCACCATTGCTGCATTTTTAAGTATAGGCGGAGGCATATTTAACCGTCCATTGTTAGTAATCTTATTATCCATGACAAGCAAAAGTGCCGTTTTTTCGTCTTTGTGCATCATCCTATGTGCGCAAGGTGCCAATGTCATGACAATGGGTGTTACCAACCATTTTTCACATGTGGATATTACTGTGCTACCATTTATGATGGTAGCTGCTGTTTTGGGCGGTTATTTAGGGGGATATATTGCCACGCACGTTAATGATAAATATTTTGATCGGCTGTTTATGTTGACATTGTTTATCATACTATGCTTAAACACTGGAAACTTGGTTGGACATTTGATTTAAAAGATTAAAGGCTGAAGGACACATTAAAACATGTACCTTCAGCCTTTAATCTTTTAAAAAATATAATCCATAGCCTCATATAAATTATTAAAACGGAAAGTAAACCCTTCCTCTAAAATATTGCGGGGTTCTATATAATTACCGCGCATCAGCGTATCTGCTCTTAATTTTCCCCACCACAGGTAAAGCAAAGCTTTAGGCGCAGCATGAGAATGATTTTGACCTATAAAACTACCAGCTAAACCAGCAAATTCATATTGCTGATTCATAGCCGGAGCAGCCAGATTATAAATATCATGACTACCACCTTGGTGCTCAATAAGATATGCGACGATTCGTGTCCAATCTTGATGATGAATCCAAGGGAACGGCTGTTCACCAGAACCATAAATACCAGAAAAACCCGCTTTAATTGGTTTAGTGATTTGATGGAATACGTGTCCGCCGATGCCTAAAACGTTTGAAGTTCGCAAAATAACAACACGCTCAAAAACAGAACGCATGGCATGTCCTTGCTCTTCGATTTCAACAAACATTCTGGCATAATAATCTTTCCCTCCTGGCCCGTCTTCATCATAAATATGTGTTGGGCGCGTGGTTCCGATCCCGTAGTATGCAGCAGACGATGCAACAAACAGCAACTTAGGGCGATCCTCTCGAGGGAGTTTCTCCATCCAATTTTTTAGGTTACGCAATGGTCTGACACGTGTCTCTACAATCTCTTGACGAAAAGCTTTAGACCAGCGTTTTACGCTGACAGGAACCCCTGATAAATGCACCACAATATCGATCGGTTCAGCGATCTCTGAAAAATGAGCGATATATTTGACATTGCGTGAATCATAATGTGCCTCGGGATGACGGGTTTTTACAATACAACGGTAGCCACCGTGAGACAGATGGGTAACTAAGTTGTTTCCCAAAAATCCGGTGCCTCCCATCACAAGTACAGTCTGAGTCATAGTATCAAGGGCCCCCTTTATATAAAGTACTAACATCATTGTAATCCATAGAGAAAGCACCGTGCAAGAGAAAAATGATAATTAAAGCTAATACCAGAAAGGGAGAGTGGTGAAAAAGTGTAGACAAGATAAAAGAAGAGAGAAAGAACGAACAAAATCAAGAAAAAGAAAAGAAAAAGCAAAAAAAGATGAAAAAAGGGGTTGACGAAGTGG
>JAHZHI010000040.1 GCA_019420345.1 Peptococcaceae bacterium | reverse complement strand
TGAGAAAACCCTATTTTGGCAAAAATGCCAAAATAGGGTTTATCTACAGTCTGATACCACCTGTTCAACAGGTGGTACGATGGATTATCCTTCATCCAGCAGCTTTAGCAGGGCGAGGTAAAGCGGTGGGTTGTTGTAGAGGATGAGTTTGAGGTGTTCGTTGGTGCGGGTGAGGAGGTGGTAGAGGGCGCGGAGGGCGGCGCTGGTTTGGTCGGTGGTTTGCAGGTGGCCGGCGGGATCGTAGAAGAAGCGGCGGTCGAGGATGATGGCGACGCGTGGGTATTCGCGGCCGGCTGCATGACGCAGGTCAATGGCGCCGCAGTCGGTGAGAGAAAGGCCGGGGCCTGCTGCGGTGCTGGTGAGCAGGGTCCAGCCTTGTTTGGTGAGATGGCTGGCGTAGGCACGCAGGTCGGCGGCTTCGTAGAGGTAATCGATGCTGATGCAGTCGCTGGTTTTATGAAGCGGCGCGGCACCATTGTGGAAAAGATTGGTGATGAAGGCAGCAAGGGTGCTGTTGGTGCGGATTTTCGTAGAAAGGGCCATGCTGCGAAGCTGCAGTGTGGGATGGTGAGCGGCAAGAAAAGCTCGGCTGTCGCAGGAGGGATCAAGGTGCAGTTCTGGGATCGCTTCAAAGGCCAGAAGCAGGGTGGTGTGACTGGCTTGCGCAGCGCTGGCGAGGGCGTCAAGATCACTGTGGCGCAGGTGCTGGGCATCGTCGATGAGGAGCAGACGATAGCGGCTGCAAAGGGCAGCAGGGTGAACGTCGCCAAGCCCATAGATGTTCCAGCCTAACAGGCTGCGAAAACGGTGCTGACTCTTGTTGAGCGGCCCAGGGTGACACAGGGCCACACTGTCGGTGCTGCGGATGGTTTTGGCAATGTCGTAAAGCAGCAGGGTTTTACCGGTGCCAGAAGCGGCAGAGAGCAGAAAAAAGGTGCCAGGGTGGTGCTGATGCGTGTAAAGGACATCGTCTTTGACCGATTGCTGGGTGGTAGTAAGAAAATATTCTCCCTGCAGAAAACGTGTGGTGTCGCTAAAGGGCGAGATCAGATAGTTGGCAGGGACAAAGAGCTTGTCCGGATCGGCATCAGGGTTAACGTGCTGGCGGCGGAGAATATCGGCAATTTCCGCGGCACAGCTGGTGCGCAGGCTGCGGGTACTGGGCTCGTAGGCGTAGAAACCATCTTTGTCCACATAGGTAAAGAGATGCAGCGGTTGTCCAAGAAAGCTCAGATAATGGTGATTGGCGCGCATCTGCCGCAGGATTTTGTCTTCTTTGTTGGCTCGGCGCAGCGGTGCTTTGAGTTCGATGTTGACAATGCAGTCGTGGCCGAAGCGCAGCAAATCAAATTCTTTGCTGATGCGGTCAATAGCATAACCGGCAAAAAAGCCGTCCAATTCGGAAACCGTGCAGCCTTCGGCCTTGAGACTGTCACAAAAGGCACGCATTGTCGCCAGTTCGTGGCTTTTCAGCACTTTATAGCGGCGTTCGGCAGCTTTGCCCAAGGAAGCCAGCGCTTGCCCGCCTTGATAAATAGAAAGCAGATTGGAAGGTTTCATCGTCTCATCCTTTCTGGGTGGCGGTTACAGACAGCGCGCCACAGCTTCCAGCGCAGCTGGCAGGGCATCCAGGTCGAGGTTGGCATAACTGAGGAGAAATTGATGGCTGGCGGTTGGTGCGTTGGTTTCATAGTATTCGCTGAGGGCGGAGAGGTGAATGCCTTGTTCGTTCAGCTGTGCGGCAAGGGCAGCGTCGCTGCGGTGGGTGTGCAGACGCAGAAGCACATGCAGGCCGCTGTCTTGCTCGATGATGTCGCAGAGACCCGCGAGGGGGCTTTGGGCGATGGCGTCAAACACCAGCTGGCGTTGGCGGGCATAGAAGAGACGCATGCGGTTGATGTGTTTTTCGAAGTAGCCTTCGTCGATGAAGCGCGCCAGGGTGAACTGTTCAAAGTTAGAGACGGTGCAGGAGTAGAAAGCGAGCCGTTCGTAGAAGCGGTTGGCCAGCGCGACGGGCAGCACCATGTAGCTGATGCGCACGGTGGAGGAGAGAGATTTGGCAAAGGTGTTCATATAGATGACGCTGGCCGAAGCATCGAGGCTTTGCAGGGCAGGAATGGGGCGCCCATGAAGGCGGAATTCGCTGTCGTAGTCGTCTTCGATGATGGCGCGTTCATCGGCTTCGCTGGCCCAGGCAAGCAGTTCGTAGCGGCGGCTCACAGGCATGGTGATGCCTGTTGGAAACTGGTGCGTGGGACCGATGTGGGCGATGTCGGCACCGGCAGCGCGCAGGCCGGAGACGGTGACGCCTTGTTCGTCCATATCAGCAAAGCGGCAGCACACACCCTGAGCACGGTAGATTTGCGGTATTTTCCGATAGCCGGGATTTTCTGTGCAGTAGACTTTATCGCGGCCTAAAAGCTGAATCAGCAGGCTGTAGAGGTATTCGGTGCCGGCACCAACGATGATTTGATCCGGATGCACGTCGATGCCGCGAAAATCGCGCAGATGACCGGCAATGGCGCGGCGCAGCGCCCATACACCGCCGGAGGGTGATTTTTCCATCAAGGCCTGGCTTTCTTCGGCAATGACTTCGCGCAGGAGCTTTTTCCAGGTGGCAAAAGGAAATTGATCTGGGTTGGTTTGGGTGCGGGAAAAATCAAAGGCGTAGTGTGGGCGCGGCGCAGGCAGAATGATGGTGTCGAGAGGTTTTTCTGCGGGCATTGCTTTGATTGGCGCATCGAGCTTGGCTACAAAATAGCCGCGCTTTGGCAGCGAATACACATAGCCTTCGCTGATGAGCTGGGCATAAGCGCTTTCCACGGTGATGGTGCTGACGCCGAGGTTTTTCGCCAGGGTGCGTTTGCTCGGCAGTTTTTCACCGGCTTTTAAGGTGCCGCTTTTGATGTCGTCGCGAATGTCTTTGTAGAGGGTTTCGTATAAGGCGCCTTTGCTGGCATCGGAAAGGTCATAGGTGAGCATGGTGTCGCTCCTTTCGATCGTGGTTTCTGGCATGGCAGACGCGGAAGGAATTGCGTGATTAACATGCCAGGCGTGCTTTTATGGTAGCATAGCGACCACATTGACGCAATGCTGTGACGGAAGAAAAGGGATTTTTGAAAAAAGTTTCACATTGCTAATTATTTTCTGTTGACAAGTTAGCAAGTGCATACTATAATGAAGCCATGAGTTAGCGGAGTAAAACTCGTTAATTCAAACAACCTCTATTTTGAAAGGGAGATGACCATGGAAACCTTAGAAGAACGCATTGTTCGTTTTTGTGCCCCTGTATTGACCGGGATCAAAACGGGTGGGCTTTTCAACACTTGTGAATTGGATCCACAGACCATTTGTCAGGAAGCAGTGGCTGCGCGGAAACGCTTGCACCGCTTTGGGATCAATGTGCGTCTCTTTTTCACGAATGGAAAGATGCCGCTCGTTTATGTTTATCGTGTTGATGCCCTTGCGCGTGATTTGGCAGACCCTGAAACGCAAGCCTTCCTAACACCCCTTGGCTATGCGGATTTTAGCTATCAGGCAGCGCTGTCTCATCTCGCCAAGCGTTTGCAGCAGCACGATGGTTTTCCGCACGAGATCGGCCTCTTTCTTTCCTACCCGCTGGAAGACGTCAAGAGTTTCGTGCAGTTCGGATCAAGATGCGCGAAGCTGCAGGGCCACTGGTGTGTGTTCCATAATGAAGAACAGGCCAGAAAGTGTTTTGCAGCCTATGACGACAGCCGGTTGGTATGTCTCACCCGTTATCGGGAAGGGCAGCCTCTCGAAGCGCTGGCCCGTGCAATTTAATGTTGGAAAGGATGTGTACAAAAATGAAAGTCGCAATTGTATATTGGAGTGGTACGGGTAACACCGAAAACATCATGAAACTGGTTAAGCAGGGCGTGGAACAGGCCGGAGCGCAGGCCGACGTGTACATGCCTTGGGACTTTGAACCAAGCATGATGGATCAGTACACCAATTTTGCCTTTGGCTCACCAGCCATGGGCGATGAGCAGCTTGAAACGGAAGATTTCCAGCCAATGTGGGACAGCATTGAAGGAAAGCTCTCTGGCAAAAACGTGGTGCTGTTCGGCTCCTACAATTGGAACAGCGGCGAATACATGGACCTTTGGGCGCAGGACGCTGTCCGTTTAGGCTGCAACCTCGTTGCAGATGGCCTGGCCATTCTCGACTCTCCGGAACCAGGCTCCGATGAAGAAAAAGCAGCCATCGCTTTGGGCGTCGCCATCGCCAGAGCGTAAATGCATGCGGTTCGCCGCGTGACAACTCCATTGCGCAGTCGTTTCCAAAAAGACTGCGTCAAATACCTCTAATTGTACAATCATTGTTCAAACGAACATCGCAGGGTCGTTTGTGCGATGACTTGCAGACAGGCTTTTGACAGGAGCACCATGTTTTGGGCAAGGCATGGTCTCCTCTCTTAAAAACCTCTTAGCGCTGAAAAGCGCGGGAATCCGATTCATTGACAATCACACCTCTACTCCTCTACTTTTTAAAGATTGATTGTTTTACTTGTGAAGAAGAAAACAGACCTTCCTCTAGACGAAACCGACAGCAGAATCGCAATCACACAGGGCTTTCTCCAATCTCCCCCTGTGTGCTGTCGGTTGGAAAATCCTATCTCTTTGTATAATCCGCAACAAAACCGCAAGGCAGTGGGCGCCTTGCGGTTTTTTTATTGTGCATAGGCACGGGCTATATTGCATGATGTTTTGCACTGCTTTATAATAAGTCCAGCAAAACGAAACGGAGGAATCCTTTATGAATAACATCAGCATCCGTGTCGCCACACCCGACGATGCCGAAGCGCTTTTGGCGCTCTATGCGCCCTATGTAACCGATACCGCCATCAGCTTTGAATACGAGGTGCCAAGCGTGGAAGAATTTCGTGCGCGCATTGTGCGCACGCTGAAAACCTACCCTTATCTCATTGCCGAATTCCGCGGCGTGATTCTTGGCTATGCTTATACCAGTGCTTTTGTTGGCCGTGCTGCCTATGCCTGGTCGGCAGAAACCTCCATTTATATTGACAAAAACTGCCGCCACCAAGGCATTGGCCGCGCACTCTACCAGGCCCTTGAAAGCATCAGCCGCCTTCAGCGCATCACCAATCTCTATGCCTGCATTGGTGTGCCTGAAAATGGCAGTGATCCATATCTCACGCGCAACAGCGCCGATTTTCATGCCCATCTGGGCTATCGTTTCGTTGGCGAATTTCAGCGCTGCGGCTACAAATTTGATCATTGGTACCACATGATTTGGATGGAAAAGCTCATTGCAGACCATCCGGCTCAGCCGCTGCCGCTGCGCCCGTTCTCCGAACTGACGGCCGACGAGCTTGCTGCGGTTTTGGCTGTTGATTGAGTCGGTGAATACGCTATGCTAAGCACAACGTTTCGATATAAGGAAGGAGGGCTTATCTCATGCGGCTTCAACTGCTTCTTTGTGCTGGGCTGTGCCTCGGCTTGACGGCTTTTGTCGGCTGTGGGCATACGGAGCAGGACGGTGCTTCGTCAACGCATCGCACCGCAGCGCCAGCGGCGCAGCCTGTTCACGTTGCCTGTGTTGGTGACAGCAACACCGCTGGTTACGGTGCCGACAGTTACACCATTGCGCTGGCAGAGCGCCTCGGTGACGACTATGCAGTCAGCAATTACGGCGTCAGTGGCACCACAGCCATGGCCAGCGGCATCGATCCTTACAGCGAAACGGCTGCTTATGAAGCCAGCCTGGCCGATGAGCCGGACATTGTTGTGCTCATGTTTGGCACCAACGACACCAATCGCTCCAGCTGGCGCGGTCGCGACGCCTTTGCCGACGAATACGCCGAGCTTGTGCGCACCTATCAAGCCCTCGACAGTTCGCCGACCGTGCTGCTCTGCACCCCGCCAGCGCCGCATTTTGAAGAGACCGCAGGCATGGTGAGCTTTGGGGTGCAGCCTGCTGCTTACGCTGCCGTCAACGACAGTATCTATGCTCTTGCAGAAGAGGAAGGCCTCGCTGTCGTCGATATCTACAGCTTAACCCTCGATCACCCAGAATGGTTCCTCGATGACGGCATTCATCTTGCCAATGAAGGGGCCCAGGCGGTCGCTGATGCGATTGCTGAAGCGGTGGAGAAACGATAACCTATGAAAAAAGCCCGATAAGAGCGCTGCGCTCTTATCGGGCTTTTGGCGTTTATTCTTCTTTTGCTTTGGTCAGTTCCAGGGCCTCTTTGCCAGTGAGTGTATCCACATGCATCGCAAGCATGGTGAGCGCTGGCCAGGCGCTGTCAATTTCTTGTTCAAGAGCGGCCTGGCTTTCGTTTGGCGCGTATTTGCGTCCCAGGAGCGTGATGGCATGGCGGGCTTCGTTGTCATCATCCACAAGTCGCACCGTGCCGCAGGCGATGACGCTGCGATAGTACGTCGTGAAGCGCTCCGGCACAATGTGATCGTCGGCAATGACGCAGAAAGATGCGCGGGGATTTTCCTGGATGAGGTCGAGCTTGCAGCCCGCCTTGGCACTGTGAAAGTAGAGCGTGCCGTCAACATAAACATAGCTCAGCGGCACCGCATAAGGCTGGCCGCTTTGATCTGCCAGCGCCAGCACACCAGCACTGGCATGGGTGAGAATATCGGTGCAGACATCCGGTGCAAGGGCCTGGCGTTTGCGCCGCATTGTGTGATTCATGAGAAAAGCCTCCTTCATAATCGGTGCTCTCACTATAGCAACGGAAAAATAAAAAGTCAATGTTGGCAATTTGTCATTTTTTCCCTTGAATATGGGAATGAGATGTCATATAATATACAACGTTGACGCTAAAAATGGTTTGGATTCAAACTATTTTTATTTTCAGTTTTTAGAAAGGAGTTTTCATGGAACATTCATTTCATTATTTAATGATGATTACCCAGTCGCTGTTCCAAAAGGGTGTCTTTGCACACTTGCGCCACACCGACCTCACCGTTGGTCAGCCGAAAGTGCTGGATCATCTCCACAGTCACGATGGGGATTCTCAGAAAGAGATTGCCAACAGCTGCCACATCGAACCCGGTTCTCTGACCACCCTGCTCAAAGGCATGGTCGAAAAAGGGCTCATCGAGCGCCGCAATATGAACGGCAATCGCAAGACAACACATATTTTTATGACAGAAAAGGGCGAAGCCAGCTCCCAGCAAGTGCAGGCTGCCTTTGCAGAGATGGAAGCGATTGCGTTTGAAGGCATTTCAGAGGAAGAACGCGCACGTTTCATGGAAACGCTTACCCACATTTACAATAATCTTCAGGAAAGGAGTTTGGATCAGTGACGACCAACAAAATCAAACGTTACATTATCTTTTTCATTGGGGTGTTCATCAACTCTCTCGGCGTCAGTGTCATCACCAAGGCCGATCTCGGGACCTCGCCAATTTCGTCGGTGCCATACGTACTGAGCTTGAACTTCCCATTCACCCTTGGTGAATTTACCATTGCTGTTAATATGATCATGGTGATCTTGCAGTTGGTGATTTTGCGACGCAATTTCAAGCTGGAACATGTGCTGCAAATTCCATTTTATCTATTCAATCCTCTATAAACCCTGTATTTTCAAGGAATATCGCCTATTAAATGTTCAAACCTTATGTATTTTCCCTTGTTTTTGCCCTTATGAGCCGAAACAAGGGAAATTTTTATTCTCCGCCGATTACCTTATCCAGCAGTCTTGCGGAAGTACGCTTCGCTTCCCTTGTAGCGTGAGCGTAAATATTCATTGTGGTACTAACATCAGCGTGTCCGAGAAGTTCCTGCACATCTTTAGGTGCTGCACCGTTTGAAAGCAGATTGCTTGTATAAGTGTGTCTGAGCATATGGAAGTGGAAGTCCTCCAATCCCTCCACCTTTTTTCTCGCTGTCCTGCACATAATCCCCACCGTACTCGGTGCTTCAAATGCCCCGTCAGGTCTAAGGCAGACAAAGGATAATTCCTTGTACCCCTCTGGGACTTCTTCCGACCTCGGCAGACTGTAAACCTCATAATAGGTGCGGTCTTTTTCTTTGACCTCCAAATAGTAATTAAGGCTGTACAGTTCCCCGTATCGGAAACGGTTTTTATGCTGTTCTGCTTTCGCAGTTTTCAGGATTGCGGCAAGCGTATCGCAAAAGTCCACGGTGCGGATTTTTTTACGCTTTGTTGCCCCTATTTCTGTTTTGTGCCTTGCCCCGTTGTAACGCATACTGCGGCGTACTGTCAGATATTGTTCTTCAAGGTTGATGTCCTGCCAAGTCAGACCACAAACCTCTCCAATACGCAAGCCTGTATAATAGGCTATCTGTATAGGAAGAAGTGCAGGATTGTTTTTCTTTTTCAGGAAGTCCTCTAATCTCTGATACTGTTCGTAGCTGAGCGTTGGTGTGGAAGCAGTTTCTCCGTCCTCGTCCGAGAACAGTTCGTATTCTTCTTTCTTTCCTCGCCATACCACATACTGCATCGGGTTAAAGGTTATCAGCCTTTTCGGGAATACTGCAAAACGGAACGCCCCTTGCAAAACAGCCGAAAACAATCGGAGATACCCTTTGCTGAGTGCCTTTGCGGTTGTACCGTCAGGATTTGTACCGCCAAAGCTGAGAAAATCTATATACGCCTGTAAATGGTCGGCAGTTACGGTTTTCAGCTTTCGGTTTCCTATCGGGTGCTGTTTGATACGGTTGACCGTTCCCTGATAGGACATTACCGTACCATTGCTGAGATTGCCGGGTTTCAGTTCTTCCTCCACCCACAGATCGAGCAGCATACCAACTGTGATGTTTTCAGACTTCGCAACGAATTTCTTTTCCTCATAGTCAGCGATTGCTTTTTTGAGCAGGGCTTCTGTTTCAGACTTGCTTTCTGTTCCCACAAACTCTTTCTGTACTTTTCTGCCGCTTTCATCTTCGATGTAGAAGCGTGCGTACCACTTTTTACCTTTTTTTCTTACAGAACCTTTTGCCATAGATAAATTTCCCCTTTCTATCCGTGGCAATCGGGACTGTGACATATGGTGTGCGTAAAGTAATAAGGTTACTTATGCCGATGAATGTCAATCGGCATTTTCACTTGTCAAAGTGCCACGGAAATTTTCTTTTTCAGCAACCCTTTCCTCGGCTGCTGTCACTATCCCGAACAGGTCGCCCATCTTTACAGCGGTGCGTCCCTCATCGTAGATATGTAAAATTCCATCTAAAAACTGTTTCATATCCTCGATAGGAAGTTCCATTTCTTTACGGTAAACTCTTTCCATAATCGCCCCTGACTCAATCGCATAGCGGCGTAAGGACTGCTTTAAGCCCTCGTCCTCCGCTACACGGTCAACCTCAGCCATAGCGTCTGCAAAGTGATAAGTCATAACCGTATAGAGGTCAATCATCTTTCCGAGGAATGTCGTGAGCAGCTGTTGGTGCGGTTCTCCCTTTACCACAGAAGAAACAGTATCAAGATAATTTTTGATATGTTCCTCCATATCCTTTGCACATAAAGTGCGGCTGTCATATTCCTTATCTTCGGAAAGTCCTGTCAGCCATTCGGGAGTGGTCAGGAGTGCTTCTGCCAGACCGTTGATAATCATTGTACGCTTCGGGTCTACACCGTCCGCTTCATATCTCTGAATGGTAGATTTGTTTACCCCCACACGCTTACCAAGTTCGGGCATTGTTAAGTTTAATTCTGTTCGGCGTTCTTTTACTCGTTCACCGACCTGTTTTGCGGTGAATGTGATTTCTTTTTTCAAGGTTTTCACCTCCTATTGCTGATAGTATAGCATAGAAAAACCTATTTTGCAACCATAAATTTAATAATAGGTAAAAATATTTCTTAATAAGTTGCAAAACGAGTTGACAAGAGGTATCAAAATAAGTATAATTACAGATACATAGTTGCAAAATGCGTATTTTGAAAGGAGGTTGATAAAATGAGCAACATCAAAATGGGTTTAACCATAGAAGAAGCAGCAGAATGTACGGGTATCGGAAGAAATACAATGCGTAAGTTGGTAGACTGGGGCAAACTTCCCGTCCTCAAAGTCGGAAGAAAAGCGATTATCCGCAGGGATACTTTAGAGCGATTTATGAGCGTCAATCAGGGAAGAAACCTGCTCAATGAAAACGATGTCCGCAAAGTAGAATAACCATTTTCCAAGCCCTCGGCGTTTGAGAGCGAAATACACCCCTCGCACAAATCTTCGATTTGTACTCTGGGTATTTCGCCCTTGCAGGGGGCACTGTATCACAGCTTCGGACAATGCACCGCTGCTATGATACAGAAGAAAACAGCCCGCTGTTTTCTTCGCTGTCCGTCTGCTTACGCTGCCGAAACAGCGGCAACCGATTTCTCGGTTGCAAAAAGAGTATGCCCGTCACGGGAGAAAGGAGTATATGGCAAGACACTCATTTATACAGATGTCAAAGCTATCCAATGTCAAGGGAAGAATATCCTATATCACGAGCCACGCAAGACAGGAAAATCTCTATGCCACCTACCGCACCGCCGACAATGAATTTTGGAGTAACCTTGCAAGGGAAAGCCAGCAGGAATTTAAGCGAAGCGGTACAGAGGGCAAATGTATTGAAGCAAGGGAATTGATTATCGCCTTGCCCGAAATTTATACAAGATACGAGCCGCAGGAGGTCCTTGAAGATTTTACAGAGGAGTTCCGCAGACGGTATGGTGTGGAGTGCGTGTCAGCCCTCCACCACAATAAACGCAAAACCAATTATCATATCCATCTTATCTTCAGCGAAAGAAAACTGCTTCCTGAGCCTGACATCAAGAGAGCCACACGCAGCGTGTTCTATGATGAAACAGGCAAAAGGGTACGCACCAAGAAAGAAATCACAGGGGCGGACGGGCAGATACGAAAAGGCTGCACCGTCATAAAAAAGGGAGAAATTTATGAAAGCCACCTTTTTACCGTGAAAGATGATAAATTCAAAAGTGAGCCTTTTCTTCGGGAGGTAAAGGAGATTTACACCGACCTTATCAATCGGCATATCTCCGATCCCGAACAGCAGTTAAAGGTCTTTGATAAGAACAGCGTTTATCTTCCCACGAAGAAAATCGGTAAGAACAATCCCAAAGCCGCAGAGATTGAAGCGGATAACGCCGCAAGGCAGGAATGGAACAGGACAGCGGATATGGCACTCATATCGGGTATTTCCGAAGCAAAAATTTTAGAAGTCAAGCAGACCGAGATACACGAAAAAGCAAGCCAATCTATCAAAAGCAAAGGCTGGCTGCCTAATCTGTTCCGTGGGATTGTGGCAAAAGCAAAAGATTTTCTGCAAAACCTTATCCGTGAAAAGGATATGCCACCCAAGCCTACACTTGATATTGATATGGCAGAGTTCCGTC
>JAHZHI010000004.1 GCA_019420345.1 Peptococcaceae bacterium | reverse complement strand
GGAAAGCTGGATGGAAGATCTGGCTTTCCTGTCCAAATTTATTGTAATAGGAGGCTCAGCATGAAAATCGCACTTTGTACGGAGCTGAGAAATGTGGAATGGTTTGAAAGCAGGCTGCGCTCCCTTTTTGATGGGGATGGGCAGCTTGCGATTGACGAATTATGGAATGAGAACCAGCTTGCCCAGGCACTCCGGCGAAGCCGGTACCATGCGGTTGTCATCGCCATGACCGGAGCAAAGGGACTGGAGGCGGCCATACAGGCGAAGCGGCTGGCACCGGAGACACCGCTTGTCTGGTGGAGCGATGATAAAAACTTCGCCCTGATTGCATATCAGCTGCGTATCTCTGCGTTCCTTCCGGCAGACTGCTCTGACCAGGAGCTATATGAGGCGATAAAACCTATCACAAAATGGAGGTGTGAAAATGCGAATTGCGCTATGCAGTTATAGCCAGAAAGAAAAAGAAACCGCTTTGCTGATGAAGCTGGGCAAAGTAGACCGCTTTGATAATGGCGTATTTTGTACCTATGCCATGCAGCGGGATGGACCTTATGACGCTGTGGTGGTCATGGAGGATGGAGCCAGGGGGATGAATTTCTGCATGAGCATACGAGGGTACAGCAAGGATGTCCCTCTTCTGTGGATCAGCGACCAGGCAGAGTTTGAACCCCAAAGCCGCAGGATGCAGGCGGACACCTTTTTGGTAAAGCCTGTGACGGAATATCAGCTGCGGGAGGCAGTATCCCAGCTGATTCAAAAAGTGACGAGAAGGAACGAACCGCGTGAGGAGGATGAATAAAATGATGTGGAAATGGAAACAGTCGGTCGCATTTTTACTGGCGGCGGCAATGATTTTTACGATGACGGGCAGTCTGGCATTTGCGGTGGAAACCGATGTATCCGCCGTGTCCGGGAGTGCTCCGGCGGAGTGCATCTGCGAAACCCACTATGAGCAGGGGGCGGTCGATCCCGACTGCCCGGTCTGCGCTGCGGAAGATGCGGATCTCTCTGCCTGCAAGGGAACAGAGCAGGCAACGCCCCTGATGGCAGCTGCGGCAGACGATGAAACCATCTCTGGCGATGTTACCTGGGAGAACAGAAACATAACTACCCCGGTGGTGCTGGGCGGCGACACAACAATCACGCTGAAAGGCGAGAATACCATTACGATTACCGAGACCGCATATACCGCCGCTCTGGATATGTATTCCGCCAATCTGACCATTCAGGGAAGCGGCAGTCTGACGGTCACTGTTCCTGACAGGAAATATGGTATTGCGGATGGCAATTACAGCGAAACCGCCGGCGGGACGCTTACCATAAAAGACGGGGTAAAGATAACCACCAACGGCGGTCAGTACGGCTTGAGCGCTAAAACCATCGTGATCGAGAATGGAACGCTGAATCTAAATTCCGGTTACGGTATTGACACTGCATCCCTGACCATGAAAGGAGGAATCCTTTACACCACCGGAAAATATGGTGCGATTACGAATAGTGGGGGAAAAACCCGAAACATTGACAGCAGCCTGACCGTTCTGTATTCGGAAGATCAGAATGCAAACACAGATGATATGCAGGTCGGCACAGCGGACGATACGACAAGAGAAGGGGACGTCAAGACCATCTATATCGCCAAGATGGCGCCCCGCGCAAGCCTGACCGTCGGCGCGCAGCAGGGAACCCTGCAGGAAAGCTTAGGCCCTCAAACGGCGACCTTCTCCGTTACCGGCAGCAAGGTCAAGATGGACACTCTGAACGTGGAATGGGTGGGCGAGCACACCGGTCTGACGGCGGCAAAGTCCGCTGACAACCAGACCATCACCGTTACCGCCGACAACACCGTCAAGGAGGGCTGCTATAAGCTGAAGCTGACCGCAGACAGCGAAGAAGGATTCTCTCCTAATACGGCGACCGCCACCGCAACGGTCACCGTCGCCGCCGCGCCCAGAAACCCCATTACCATAAACAAGCAGCCGCAGGTCGTATATGAGAAATTAGATGGGGAAAGTGTAGCGGTTGTCGATGTCAACGCCTCTCTGGCAAGCGGTCTGTCCGGTAAAATCACCTATCAGTGGTATGTGAACGGAAAAGAATTTACAGGTACAGGCAGCGGCAGCAAGGAAATCACCCTAACCCAATCCGACCTGACCACAACGGAGGGCAAGGACTGGGAGTACAGCGGCCAGGTCTACTGCAAGCTGTCCTATCAGGACTATACCGTAAATACAGACACTGTCACTGTTACCATTAACACCTGCTCCCATGAAAAATACACCCATGAGGGCAAATGCCAACAGTGCGGCGAACCGTGCAGCAAGGATGTGCTCTTTATTCGCAACGGTATCCCCTATACGTTTGAAGGCGATAACCCTAATGTTGGGTTCATTCTGTTCTCCGGCGGAACCGCTTATTTTGTGCGGGATACTAACGCAACCTTGAAAGCGGGGAACAGCGAGCCGGCGAACAAAATGGACATTACGCTGGATCTGCAGGGCCACAAGGTCAAGGCGCTGGATCTGCAAAATTGCCCGTACAACAGCGTCACCATCAAAAACGGCACGATAGAGGGCAGTACAGAGGTCATTGCCACCACAGACCCCGCGGTATTGATATTAGACAGCGTTACAACAGGCGGGGATGTCTTGGATCACCTGTTTACCCTGACGGTAAAGGGCAACTGCGTGTTTAAGAGTCAGGTGACGTTCCCCGAGACAACCCAGCTCCAGGGCGGCACCTTCCAAAAGGGCATCCAGGTGGGTACCGGCGCGCCGGCGCTGGCTCTGCTGGCGGAGGGATATGCCTTTGCAGACGCCGGTAGCAACGAAATTTTGAACGTTTCCAATGTAGATATTACGAATAGAGCGGTCAAGGTGGTCGCGCATACCTGCCAATATCAGAACGGCAAATGTGTCTGCGGCAGAAGCTGCGACCATGCGGGCAAGGTGAACAGCGCCGGTTACTGCACCTTCTGCAACGCGCTGGTGGAGGCATTTGAAATCAACGGCACACGATACACCAGTCTGGAAAACGCGCTGGCTGCCGCGCAGGACGGTGACACGATCACGCTGCGGGGGCCTTTGGACATCGAGAACGCAGACCCCATCGAGGTCAGCAAAAATATTATACTGAACCTGAATGGACACACCCTGAGCAAATCCCGTGAGGAGGCGCTTCTTTGTATCCTCGGCTCCAATGTAGTCATAGCGAACGGCACAGTGCGAAGCACCTGCGTCTCCAAGTCCGCTAACGCGGTGGAAGTTGGAAAGTTTCGCCACACAGGCGCAAAGCTGACGCTGGACAATGTCATTCTGGAGGGCAGCATAGGCGGCGGAACTGGCGTCCGTGGACGTGGGCTTTTCATTCGTTCCGGGAACGAAGCTGTGATAATGAGCGGCAAGGTCATCGGCGGCATCTACACGGAGGGAGCGCTGACCATGTCCGGCGGCAGCGCGGAACAGCTGGAATTGGGACTTCTTGACAATATTCAAGTGACCCTGTCCGGCGGCTCCTTTGACAGCATCCAAATCGGGAATGGCGCAGATTATCAGTCCCTGCTGGCGGAGGGCTATGCCTACCAGAAGCAAGACGGCGCATTGGTCAGGCTGTCGGAGATGAATGAGAATACTGCCGTAACCGTTGTGAAGTGCAGCCACCCGGATGACTCTTCCGGCGGGAATGTTTGCCCCTGCTGCGGCTATGCCGCTGCGGTGACAAAGACGGACGGCAGCATTTCCTACCATCTGACGGCAGGCGAGGCCATCGCCGCAGCTGGCGGCGGTACGGTGAAACTGCTGGCAAATGCAGGCGAGATCACCATCAACAGCCCGCTCAAGCTGGATCTGAACGGTAAGACGGCGGCAAAACTGACCGTCACCGGAGATGTCACGCTGGCATCCCTGCTGCCGGAGGATTACACGTTTAAGAGCGGCAGCACCTGGATAACCGACCCTAGCGGCACGGAGCTGACCAATGTTTCTATGGCCAAGATCCCCATCAAGAGCATGGACTATCCCACCGAGATGAGCATGACTTATGGCGGTGCGGGGACGCTTCTTGTCACGGTAAAGAAGGAAACCGGCGCAGGCGCTGTAAGATTCCAGTGGTACAAGGTGGAGGACGGTAAAGAGACAGCAGTTGGCAACGCGACAACAAGCAATCAGTTTAATCTTTCTGCGCAAAAGCTGTCCGCAGGCCAGCACACCTTCCGCTTTTCGGCCACCTGCGACGGCTACGTGAAGATGAGCAAGGATATTGTTGTGACGGTACAAAAGGCCAACATCAGCGCAAGCCGCATCACGCCCCCCACAGCGCAGGAAAACCTGACCTATACTGGCCAGGATCAGGCGCTGATTACTGCGGGCAGCGTGGCGAACTATGGCACTATGCAGTACAGCCTGACCGAGAACGGCACATACAGCCAGGACATCCCTACCGGCACCGATGCCGGAACGTATACCGTGTGGTATCGGGTGATTGGCGATGCAAACCACAACGATACCGTACCCGCCAGCGTGGTGGTCAGCATTGGGAAGAAGCCGCTGACGATCACCGGGGTAACGGCTGTGTCCAAGCCTTATGATGGCACAACAAACGCGGACATTACCAGCGTGACCTTCGACAACGTGACCTTGAACCGAGGCACAGACTACAACGTGACCGCCAGCTTTGAAGATGCCAGTGTGGGCAGCGGCAAGAACGTCACTGCCACAGTGACCTTGATGGAGCAGACTGCGAAGAATTACGCCCTGGAGCAGAGCAGCTTCATTACTGCTGGCAGCATCACCAAGGCCGCTGCGCCTGACTTCATCAGGGAAACTGCGCTCGTCATTGTAAACGGCTACGAAAAGACCTACACTGTGACGCTCCCCACCCTGCCCACGCTGGAAACTCCCAAAGAGTACGGTGCGCTCACCTATGAGATCGGCGAAATCAAACTGGATGGCCGCTACTACACCAGCGGCGCGAAGGTGGAAAACGGCAAGCTGATCCTGCCCATTCAGAAAAATGACGTGGAAACCACCGGCTCTGTGGGTACAGTGACCGTAGTAATCAAGAGCGCAAACTATGAGGACATCACGCTGACCGTCAATGTCGATGCGACCAACAAGCTTGTCCCCACTGTTACGGCACCTACGGCAAACGCCCTGACCTACAACGGTGCAGAACAGGCTCTGGTTACAGCAGGCAAGACAACTGGCGGCACGATGCTCTACCGGCTTGACGATTCTGAGTGGAGTGAGCAGCTCCCCACAGCGAAAAATGCCGGGGAATACACCGTTTGGTATAAGGTTCAGGGAAATGCAGAGTACGCGGATGTGGCAGAACAAAGCTTGACTGTGACCGTAGCGAAAAAGGCAGTTACCGTTACGGTGCTTGATAAGAGCGCCTACACCGGCAGCACCGCGCCCGATCTGAGCAGTCCGGAAGCAGATAAGGATTACAAGGTGGAGGGGCTGGTCGGCGCAGATACCCTGAGCGGCACTGTAACACTGGACTACGCACAGACACCGGACATGAGCAAAACCGGAAAAACTACAATCAACATCACTGGTACGCTGTCAAATGACAATTATGCGATCACTTATGTTCCTGGAACACTGACCGTTTCCGATCGGCCTTCCAGCGGCGGAGGCGGTTCCTCCTCCGGTGGTTCGTCCGGCGGTGGAGGCTCATCCTCCGGAGGTTCTGACGATTCCGGCAACAATGATAACACCAACCAGCCGGAGGACAAGCCTCAAGCCCCTGTCACCGGTGAAACCAAACCCATGCAGCTGGATAAAAACGGCAATGCGGCAGTGGACAATCGCTCTGTCCAGTCCGCCATCGACAAGGCCAAACAGGATGCCAAAGAGAACGGCACCACAGAAAACGGGATTGCTGTCACCGTTCCCCTCACCCCGGCGGCAAACCAGACCTCCTTCCATGTGACTATCCAGGCGGAGACTCTGGATCTGCTGGTCAAAGAAAGCGTCCGGCAGTTTACCGTTGCAACAGACCATCTGGTTTCGGTCAATATCGGCATGGATACTCTGAAGCAGCTGGATACCGTATCGAAGGGTGAGGACATCATCCTCCGGGCAGACAAGGTGGATGCGCTGAGTTCCACCGAGGCCAAAGCCGCCATCGGCACAAGACCGGTCTACGACCTGTCGCTGGTGTATCTCTCCGGCGGCAAGGAGACGCCGATCACCACTCTGAGCGGCCACACTATCTCGGTGCGCCTGCCCTACACCCCGGCAAAGGGAGAAGCTGCCGGAAACCTGTACGCAGTCTATGTAGACGACGCGGGCAAGGTGGAGTGGATCACCAAATCCAGCTACGATGCCAGCCAGAAGGCGGTTGTCTTTGAAACCGGCCATTTCAGCGTTTACGGCGTGGGCTACAAGAATCCTGCCCCGGCCTTTACCGACATTACCGGCCATTGGGCGGCAGATAACATCCTATTTGCAGCCAGCCGGGGACTGCTCTCCGGCACCGGCGACACCACCTTCAGCCCCAACACCGGCATGACCAGAGGAATGTTCGTCACCGCCCTGGGGCGGCTGGCAGGCATCAACCCGGACAGCTACAAGACCGGGAAATTCACCGATGTGAAAGCCGACGCTTACTATGCGCCTTATGTCAACTGGGCGGCGCAGAACGGCATTGTGGAGGGCGTTACCGCCACCACCTTTGCGCCGGATACCAACATCAACCGGGAACAGATGGCGGTCATCATGGCAAATTACGCCAAAAAACTGGGCTACACAGTTCCGAAAACCCTGGAAGCTGTAACCTTTGTGGACAACGCAAGCATTTCTTCCTGGGCGAAGGATGCGGTCAGGGCCATGCAGCAGGCGGGCATCCTGGCAGGAAAGACAAACAATCGCTTTGACCCTGCCGGAACCGCCACCCGCGCCGAAGTCGCCACCGTCCTACGGCGGTTTGTGGAGATTGTCATTGACCCGCAGGCCGCAAACGGCTGGCAGCAGAATGACAGCGGCCAGTGGAGCTATTACAGAAACGGGGAGCCGGTGAAGGGCTGGCTCTCCGATGACCAGAAGTGGTACTGGCTGGATAAGACAACCGGAATGATGTTTGCCGGCGGCTGGAAACAGATTGACGGCAAGTGGTACTACTTCTATGCAGATGGGGTGATGGCGGTGAACACCATCATTGACGGTCATACCATTGGCTCGGATGGCGCAAGAAAGTAATCTACAATAAAAAAGATTTGCCCGTATATCAGCGGACAAAGATAAACGCGGTCGGGTATCAGGAAACCCCACCGCGTTTATTTTTTCTCTTGTTTTTCTCTGGTGTCCAGCATTTTATCAATCAGGGCAAGTAAAAGTTCCTGATCCCGCTGACTGCATTGCAGGATTAAACGCTGGATACGGTCAATAGTTTCACTTCCTCGCTCCATCTGTGGAGCAAGAATTTCATCAAATGAAGCACCAATGGCATTAACCAAACGAATCAGTACATCCAGACTCGGCTTCCGTTTGTTATTCTCAATGGCTGCCAGAAAACGAGAACTGATTTCAGCTCGATCTGCTATCTGTTCACGCGTATAATCTCTTTTTTCCCTGGCATAGCGGATTGAGCTGCCAAATGAGAAAACAATTTGTTGTCTTTTTTTAGACACTCTCCGTCACCTCACACAATATTATTTTACGATTTGCCAATGCTATGTGAAATGATTGCAGAGTAGCTTTTTTATAGCTACTATCCGTTCCTTATTTCGGTCTAAGGAGGGAGCTGATGCTATACAAAGAAAATAGCCTGCCTGCTTTCGGCAGGCGTTCTTGACAAAGAAACCTGGCTATAAAATTGCGCCAGAAATAAAAAATTTTAGCTCCCGATCATGGCATTTGCTGCGGCGCGGGATGGAACTATTAGTAGTCAATAAAGTCCTACAAAACAGAACGGACAAGAGCATGGGTTATTACCATGTTCCTGTCCGTTCTGTTTTATCTATTTTTCCGCGTTGCCGGTCGCCGCCCCGTTTCGATTCGTCCGCAAACCAACCCACGAATCGAAACGGAGGAACACCATGAGCAATGAAAGAAAACAACGGTATCTTTACATAGACGGACAAGCTGTGCCAGTAAGCGAACAGGTCTACCACGCCTACTGGCACTACACAGCCAAGGAGGATTATTTTACCCGCCAGCTGAAAGCAGAACGCTTCTCAACAGATCAGGACGCCCAGACCGCAGATTTTACTCCCAGCAGAGAGGATTCCCTTGACCGCCTGCTGGCAATGGACAAGCAGTTTGCCGCACAGGATACGCCAGTAGAGGAGCAGGCGGTTTCCTCCCTTTGGATGAAGGAACTGCTGGAAGGACTGACGGAGGAAGAACGGCAGATCGTCTATCAGCTGTACTTCCTGGAACGGTCAGAGCGGCAGGCCTGCGCTGCCATGAACCTGGTGCTGTCCACCTTCCAGCGGAGGAAACGGGCGCTTTTAGATAAGCTGAGAAAAAAGCTGGAGGAAAATTTCTAAAAATCACTTCAAAAGCGGGTCAAAACTGCCTTCCCATTACTTAAGTAAGTGAGGGGACTTGTCTCCCTTTCTGTACTTTGAAAAACAGTGGGAAATACCCGCTCATAACCAGTATGTAAGCTACGAAATCCATCGCACACCGCGAAAACGGTGAGCGGCCCAGGAAAGGGCGCGACGACTGCCTGCAAGCAGAGCCGGAAGAAAGGAGGTGAGATTCTCCCCGGCCCCGCTTGTCAGAAGATCACATCAAAGGCACGAGCATCACCCGATGGGCCTGTACCCCGGCGCTGGCAGCTCCGGGAACCGCCATGACCCGCGATGGAGGACGACCGCACTTCCCGTACCGCAGGGTGAAAGGGGGCAGCTGGGAGATCGGCCTGGGCAGATTAGTCAACTGCCGCCACCATCCGTCAGCTGCAAGGCGTCTGTTGCCGCAGACGGGCTTACAACTCCCGTACCGGGGATGGGCAGCAGGGCGATCCGGTCGCCTGATAATACGGTACACGTTGAGATATAAGGAGCCAGGGGCAGCCTGCGCCGGTCTTAGCCAATCACAGTACATTGGGGCAGATACGACCGGCAAAGGCTGTCCGGTTCCTTTCACTCTTGCGGGATGCAAGACCTGCCGCCACAAGCACACAGCTTGCGGCGCATGGTGTTTCATCCGGCATGGAGCAAATACAGCCGCACCAGCGGCAGAAAGGACGGTATGAAGATGAAAGTGCCTGTTGACAGTATCCAGATTAATTCCGGCAGGCGGGAAACCGACCGCCGACATATCGGGGAACTGGCCGCCAGTATGGCGGAGCTGGGGCTTCTCAACCCCATTACCATCGACCAGGGGCATACCCTGATTGCGGGTCTGCACCGTCTGGAGGCCGCAAAGCTGCTGGGCTGGACAGAGATTGACTGTACCGTTACCAGCCTGGAGGGGCTTCAGGCGGAACTGGCAGAGATTGACGAGAACATGATCCGCCATAACTTGGATTACCCGGAGGAAGGCGAGCAGCTTGCCCGCCGCAAAGAGATTTACGAAACCCTCCACCCGGAAACGCGGCAGGGAAAGCGGAACGGCCAGACCTCTAAAACGGCGACAAGCGCCGTTTTAGGAATGAAGCCCTTTACAGCCGACACCGCTGAAAAAATCGGTATGGCGGAACGTACCATAGGGCATACGGTGAACTTCAAGACCACAAAAAAGTCCTACAAAAGCAAAAAGGTCATCCACAACAGCCAGGAAGAACAGGTCGTCTATGAAAACACACAGCCTGCCCTCATTGACCAGGACAGCTTTGACCGGGTGCAGTCCCTCCGGGTCAACAGCAGACAGCGGCATATCAAATGCGGGGAGCCGGGACTATTTTCCGGCCTTCTGTTCTGTGCCGACTGCGGCTCTAAGATGTACCACCATCGGGGAAGGTCAGTAAAAACCGAGAAGGAGTATTATACCTGCGGAGGGTACAGCAAACGGGTACACCCCTGTACCACCCACCACATTACCCTCAAGGTGCTGAAGCAGCTGGTTATGGCAGACTTACAGAGAGTGACCCAGTTTGCCGCAGAGCATGAAAAGCAGTTTGTCGATATGCTGGTGGAGGATTCCATGCAGGAACAGAAACGGGCCTTTGCAGAAATGCAGAGGACACTGGATACCCAGAGGGCGCGGTATTCCGAACTGGATATTATCATCCAGCGGCTCTATGAGGACAACATCAAAGGCAAGCTGAGTGATGAGCGCTTCGCAAAAATGTCTGCCGGATACGAAGCTGAACAGGCTGGGCTTTCAGAAAGCATTCAGCAACTGACCGCATTGCTGTCAGAGAAAAAGGACAAGACGGCGAATATCAGCCGCTTCCTTTCTCTGGTGAAACGCAATCTCAGCTTCGAGGATTTGACCCGCGATGTGCTGAATACTTTCATCCAGAAGATCGTGGTACATGAGGTGGACAAAAGCAGCGGCCAGCGCGTTCAGAAGATCGACATTTACTACAACTTCGTGGGCAAAATTGAAGGGGCGTAAACGAATCAATCACCCCCCAGAAAGTGATGAAAAAACGGGAAGCTGGCGTCAATTAAGCTGCCAGCTTCCCAATATGAAAAGGTGTATCCCTAAAGCTTATGTACTAATTGTCACTTTTGGTGTCGAGGGTATTATGTAGATCCAGTTGGGAAATATGAAAATGCGATACGAGAATATATAGACAATCAATTGCAGGAAGATATCATGAATGATCAGCTGAGTTTGAAAGAATTAGAGGACGCCGGGCTGATCCTGTGGGTTCGCCAGGGTGTGGGCGAACCGAACTGTATTTACACGCTGTTCCCCAAACAAGGAGGGCTCCTGTGATGAATGAAATGCTGGAAAAGCACAATCGGGAGTTTGACAAAGGCGAAGCCAGACTGCGGCGGGCGCAACACGAAGAAAAGATACTGGAACACCAGAAAAAACAGCTTATCCGGAAGGAACGGACGCACCGGCTTTGTACCAGAGCCGCTATGCTGGAAAGCTACCTGATAAGGCCGGACGTACTGACGGACGATGATGTGATGGACATTCTGAAACAGGCATTTTCCAAAACTGGTATGAAAGAAGTGGTTGCGGAAAGCGTGAAAGGTCGGGTAGCCTGGAAACCCCTTACAGAGTAAGGAGTTTCCAGCAAAAAGCGGATAATTGCTCTCAGCGTTCCGGTTCCTGTCAATCATCACAGGGGGGAGCTACATTTCCCTTACGCTAGCTACCCCTTTGTGGACTTGCCCATCTGGATGAAGTATAATGAAAACAATGACAAATCGGAAATTTACAGGGGGAAACTAATTGGAAATTAAGAATAAGAAATGGTATATCTCCCTGGGATTTTGGGTGATATTTGAAGCTATAGCAGTAATTCTTTGGCTGACAAAGGACAATCTATTTTATTTGTTTAATTTTTCATATATAGGTACAGTGATAGCTATTGGATTGCTGCTCTTTCAGATAGAATATAAACATGCCAGACGCATAGTTCAATTATTCATCGGTCTGTATATGCTTGTTTATCTGGGGCTGATTTGTAACGAGAATATGCAGATAGAGGGCTTTTGGTATTATTTGTTTACAGGGGTATTTGAAGCAGCGACAATACATTATGTAGTTGCAAAAATATTTGGTCCACTGATCTTTGGAAGAGGATGGTGTGGATATGCTTGTTGGACTGCAATGGTTTTGGATTTTCTGCCATACAAGATCCCAATGACTTCTCGCAAAAAGAAATTGGAGAAAATACGATATTTAACTTTTATTGTATCTCTGGTTTTTGTGGCCTCGCTGTTTTTATTTCAGGTAGGTCATGTTGAACGCATCATGTTCTGGTGTTTCCTGTTTGGAAATATCCTTTATTATGCAATCGGAATTGTTCTTGCTTTTGCATTTAAGGATAACCGAGCGTTTTGTAAATATATCTGCCCAGTCACTGTATTTTTAAAACCTGCAAGCTATTTTTCTTTACTGCGTATCAAATGTGATGAGAAAAAATGTATATCATGCGGAAAGTGTAAAAGTGTGTGTCCAATGGATGTTGATGTAACAGATAATTCGAGAAAACGAAAAAATGGAACAGAATGCATTCTTTGCATGGAATGTGTAAAGAATTGTCCTAAAAAGGCACTGTAAACTCTCAGTTTTCAAATCTTTCCGTCATCGGGCCAGCCTGCCCCGAACTTTTAAAACTGAATAACCAGCCGCCCACCGGCGGCACCACCGAGCAGGAAATCAGAAACGATTTCCTGTTTTTCTTTTGCCCAAAATAAGGTGGCAAACCATCCCCTATCCAATCAACCACAGGAAGGAGGAACCCGTTATGCCCTGTCCCACTACGATATAAAAATCGTCCAGCGCAGCAATCGTCAGTCAGCCGTAGCCGCCGCAGCTTACCAGAGCGGCGAACGGTTGTTTTCCGAGCACGACCAGAAGCAGAAATACTATACCGAGAAAAGAGGGATCGTTCACACAGAAATCATGCTGCCGCCTCACGCCACGCAGTCATATGCAGACCGTAACACCTTGTGGAACGCCGCTGAAGCCGTAGAAAAACAATGGAACTCCCAGATTGCTCGCAGGATCGTACTTGCCATACCGAGGAAAATTCTCCCGGAACAGCACGCCGACCTGATCCGGGACTATTGCCGGGAGTTTTTTGTTTCCAAAGGCATGATTGCCGATTTTGCCATTCACGATAGGGGGGACGGAAATCCTCACGTCCACATCCTGCTGACCATGCGGGCAATGGACGAAACCGGCAAATGGCTCCCCAAGAGCCGGAAGGTCTATGACTTTGAAGAGAATGGCGAGCGTATCCGGCTCCCGTCCGGGAACTGGAAAAACTACAAGGAGGACACCGTGGACTGGAACGATCGAAAATAATGAGGAGCGCGTATTGCTGTGGAAATTAGAGAAATTAAAGAGAATAAAAAACGATTTCTCCCTTTATTGCTGTTGGCTGACGAACAAGAAAACATGATAGACCGATACATTGATCGAGGAACGATGTATGTATTGGACGATCATGGGGTTAAATGCGAATGTGTTGTAACCGACGAAGGGAAAGGCGTTCTTGAAATTAAAAACATTGCAACGTATCCAGACTATCAGGGTCAAGGTTACGGTCAAGCGCTCATTGATTTTGTTGCGAAAAATTATAGAGAGGAGTATTCTATACAGCAAGTTGGCACAGGAGATAGTCCAGTGACCAGTTCTTTCTATGAAAAATGTGGATTTGTTCGCTCGCACTGTGTCAAAAACTTCTTTGTTGATCATTATGACCACCCGATTTAGGAATGTGGCGTTCAACTTATTACATGTTGAGGCTTCAGCTTGTTGAAGGTGACCTTTTTTGACATACAAAATGGCCCTGCCTTTCATTGAGGCAGGGCCATTTTTTACTTTGCTGACGCCGTAAGACGGTGAAAATCATCGATCATGGATTGCAGGGTGGTGTTTTCCATGGTGGATTGGACGGCTTCTTCGATTTGGTGGTAAGGCTTCTGCAGCACTTGATGGATGTTTTGCGCCACAGGGCAGGCGCGGCCTTGGCAAGGGTGAATGCCGATCAGCGACGACAGCCCTTTGGGCTCCAGAGCGCTGTAAATTTGGTAAAGGGTGATTTGCGAGGGATCGGCACAGAGTTTCGCCCCGCCGGTACCGCGCGGCACAGTGATCAGTCCGGCTTTTTTGAGGGCGCTGAGGATGTTGCGAATAAACACAGGGTTGCAGCCGGTGCTTTCAGCGAGAAGTTTGCTGGTGACTTTGGCAACGCCGTTGGCTTCGTGCATGAAGATGAGGCAGTGAACGGCGACAGAGCATTTTGTACTTATATACATGGCGGGTTCCTTTCAAGTGATTTAGCGATTGATGTAATCGTTGACATTACATCCTGGCGATGGTACACTGTTCGCAGGATGTAATAGGATTTGTTACATCGTAAATTGTAACAGTCTTTGCGTGATGTTTCAAGAACGTGAGAATTGAAAACGGCTGAGAAACGAGGGATTGTATGAAAGCTGTTCAGATCAAATGCTATTCACGTTTGGCAATGAATGTCGTTGATTCATGGTATTTTTGGTTGGAACAGGTTGACGAAGTGCTGCAGTTGGCAGCGTATGGACCGACCAATGGCAAGGTGATTCTGCGGCCTTGAACAAACAATATTGCATGGAGGGAGCAAGAACTATGAACGTCTATGAAATCGTATTCAGTCCAACAGGCGGCACCATGAAAGCTGCAGACATGGTTGCACAAACGTTGGCCGATGCAGTGACATTGGTGGATTTGAGCGACAGCAAAAAAGATTTTCGCAGTGTGGCATTGAACAAGGGCGATGTGGCAGTGATCGCTGTGCCGTCTTATGGCGGTCGTGTGCCGGCAACAGCAGTGGCACGTTTGGCAAAGTTGCGTGGCAATGGTGCGCGTGCCGTGGTGATGGCGGTTTATGGCAACCGTGCCTACGAGGACACCTTGCTGGAATTGCAGGATACAGCGGCGAAAGCGGGTTTTGCGGTCATCGCTGCGATTGCCGCAGTGGCTGAGCACTCCATTGCGCATCAATTTGCCGCTGGCCGACCGGACGCACAAGATCAGCAACAGCTGGAAACCTTTGCACAGAGCATCAAAGAGAAACTCGCCAGTGGCGAATTATCCATGCCGCATGTACCAGGCAATCGACCTTATAAAACAAGCAGCGTCAGCATGGTGCCGAAGGCAACCAAGGCTTGCGTCAGCTGCGGCCTTTGCGCAAAAAAATGCCATGTTCAAGCTATTGACCGTTTGCATCCACAGAATGTCGATAAAAAAGCTTGCATATCCTGCATGCGCTGCGTTGCCATCTGCCCACACCACGCTCGCCGCCTCCATCCAATCCTGCAGGCAGCGGCTGGCTTGGCCTTGAAAAAAGCCTGCGCACAGCGCAAAGAAGCAGAATTGTTTATTTGATGATGGTTGGCCCTGCCCTGCTATGAAGGGCAGGGCTTTTTGCAGTGTTTGTGCCTATGCTATAATTAAAGAAAGATCATTGAACAGGGGGATGTTCAGATGCTGCGACAGATTCAATATTTTCAAGCGGTTGTGCGCCATAACAGCTTTTCGGAAGCGGCGGAAGAATGTCATATTTCACAATCGGCCATTTCCCAGCAGGTGAAAGCCTTGGAACAAGAGCTAGGGTTTCAGCTGTTGGAGCGCCATAATCGTTCTTTCACATTGACGACGGCAGGCGCGTATTTTTACAAGAAAAGCCTGATTCTTGTGGCTGATTATGCGCAAATGTGCCAAGAAGCAGAGAAAATTGCCCAGGGCGACGAAGCAGTGCTCAAAATCGGTTATTTGAGACGTTACAACGGTCTGCAATTACAGAGTGCCTTGGCAGATTTCGCGGCAGCTTTTCCGCAGGTATCGTTGCAGTTGATGTGCGGCGATCATGAAGAATTGTTTCGCTGGCTGCGTCATGGTGATGCCGATGTGGTATTAAACGATCAGCGGCGGGCTTTCTCAGAGGAATATGTGAATCTGGTTTTGGAGACCAGTGATTTTTGTGTTGAAATTGCGGCGCGTAACATTATGGCTGACGTGTCATCGGTTTCCTTGCAGGAATTAAAGAATTTGCCATGCATCCTTGTTGCCGATCCGTCTCAGCAGGCTGTGGAACAGGCGTATTTTCAGACGGTTGTTGGCTTTCGCGGCACGTTCCTCTTTGCAAATACGCTGGAAGAAGCACGCCTCTTTGTTGCCAGCGGGCAGGGCTTTTTGCCGGTGACGGAGAAAAGCCTGGCGACGTCAGAGGATACCGTTCGGCGTCTGCCGCTTTATCGAAACGATGCGCCGATCCATCAAAAGCTGTGCCTGTTTTGGAAAAAAGAGAATTCCGGCTACTATGTGGAGTCGTTTGCGGATTGTTTGAAAGCGCGTTTTACAACATAATAATAAAGGCTGTGTTCCATGCATGATGGGCACGGCCTTTTCGTATTAGCTGAACTTATTTGAAACCGCTGAAACCCGAATTGATTGAGAAACAGGGCACTTTTACAATGAAAACAATGACAGAAGTTCTGTTTTTAGAAATAGGCATAAACAAGGAGTTGATCTGGGATGGCAGCAGTGGTGGTTTATTATTCACGAGCTGGTGAAAATTATTTTGGTGGACAATATCGTTATGTGGACAAAGGCAATACTGAGATTGTGGCCGAAAAGATTGCCGCAGCAACGGGTGCATCGATCTTTAAAATTGAACAGGCGGTTCCTTATTCGGACGATTATCAAACCTGCATTCAGCAAGCGCGTGAAGATTTGAAAAAGCAGGCACGCCCTGATTTGGCGGCGTATCCGAAAGACATGGCAGCCGATGAGATTTATCTGGGCTATCCGAACTATTGGGGAGATCTGCCAATGGCTGTGTACACCTTTTTGGAGCATTACAATTGGCACGGGAAAACCATTCATCCATTCTGCACCCATGAAGGCAGCGGCCTAGGCAATACTGTGCAGCGTATTGGTCAAGCTTGTCCTGGTGCAAATGTGACCGAAGGATTGGCGGTCCTTGGTTCACAGGCGGCGCAGAGCGATGGTGCCGTTGCAGCGTGGCTGAATCAA
Source organism: Peptococcaceae bacterium (assembly GCA_019420345.1). Classification (GTDB taxonomy): domain Bacteria; phylum Bacillota; class Peptococcia; order Peptococcales; family Peptococcaceae; genus UMGS1590. The sequence goes on along the minus strand of JAHZHI010000004.1, from coordinate 29,710 downwards.
TAAAGAAAGGAGACACCTCTCATGAAGAAGAACGTAATGATATGGACAGGCGCCGGGCAGATTGGTATGGCGATTGCTCGGCGTATGGGTTATGGCATGAAGATCGTTGTTGGTGATAAAAAGCTGGAAAACGCGCAAACCATAGCAGAAATCATGAATGCGGCTGGGTTTGACGTGGTGCCAGTGGAAATGGATCTTTCCAACAGAGCTTCCATACAGAACCTTATTACAGAAGCACAAACATACGGTGATATTACCATGATGGTCAATGCAGCAGGCGTATCGCCAAGTCAGGCACCGATTGAAGCCATTTTGAATGTGGATCTTTATGGCACAGCAGTGCTGTTAGAGGAAGTTGGCAAAGTCATTGCGCCTGGCGGTGTTGGCGTGACAATCTCCAGCCAGTCCGGCCACCGTATGCCAGCCTTGACACCAGAAGAAGACGAACAATTGGCATGTACACCAAGCGAAGAACTGCTGGCGCTCGAACTGTTGCAGCCAGAAAACATCACCGATACCCTTCATGCGTACCAGCTGGCCAAACGCTGCAACGAAAAACGCGTCATGGCCGAATCGGTTAAGTGGGGAGCACGTGGTGCACGCATCAATTCCATTTCTCCTGGCATTATTGTGACGCCATTGGCCGTTGATGAATTTAATGGTCCACGCGGCGATTTTTATAAAAACATGTTCGCAAAATGCCCGGCAGGACGCCCTGGCACAGCCGACGAAGTCGCGAATGTGGCAGAATTGCTCATGAGCGATAAAGGAGCATCCATCACTGGTGCGGACTTCCTCATTGATGGCGGAGCCACAGCCTCTTATTTCTATGGCCCGCTCAGACCATAAGCTGGAAGGACAGCAAGGTCATCAAGTAAAAAAGCTGTTCAGTAAATATATTTGATATTTACTGAACAGCTTTTTGATTTGTGCTAAGAAAAATTCTCGAGCAGTCGTGGGATCATTGGATTGTCGTTGGCCTTGCTCCAGACCATTACATGCATGATTTTTGCGGCATCGTCAGGGATGGAAAGAGCTTTATATTGAGGATAGTGATGCGCTTTAAAATAGGTTTCGGATAAAAGCATGATTCCTTTCCCCATGTCGGCGTAAACGAAACCAACAGGCAGTGAGTAGACATGACGGATATGAGGTTTTAATTTCATTTTTTCAAGAGTACGTAAGATGCGTGAATTGCCGCGTGGTTTTGTGGCCACAAGTAATAGATCCTGGGTGTTGATGGCTTCTGCGCATGTTTCTGCTGGGCTGTTTTTTGCAATGACCATTACAATTTCGCTTTTATGGACCACTTGATAGGCTAAGTCTGTTGGTAAATGTTCTTTATTACGGAGAATCAAAAATGCAACGTCTAAATCATTGTCGATGAGTTGGTCGATGCAGTCTTGAAAGGAGGTACATGTCATGGAGAGTGCAACACCGGGATTGCTTTTACCAAAGTATGCAAGTGCTTCTGTGATACCGGTAACTTCAAAATGATCTTCAGTATTGTCAAAACCGATACGTAATAAGCCTTCTTCATAATCATTGTCAATTCGAATTGATTCAGGAAGTCTTTGCGCTTGCTCAACTAGAGCTTTGGCTGGGCTGATCATTTTAATGCCTGCTGGTGTTAGATATACTTTTCGGCGATCTCGTTCAAATAAAGATACGCCAAGTTCTCGTTCTAATTCAGCGATCTGGTAGCTCAGTGCTGGTTGAGAAATATACAATGCTTCGGCGGCTCGGCTAAAATTTAAAAGCTCTGCTACTTTTAGAAAGCATTGAAGTTGCTTGATTTCCATAAAAGCTCCTCCTTTTTATGATGAATATGTTTACAAAATAAGGGCCTTTCTTTGTTGATTAAAGAAAGGCCGAATGGATTTCTTCATTCAATTATACAATATTTACGACAAACATCCACCAAGGAATCATCACAACAAAGGTGAAAATCGTTGCAGTAAGCATTTTAACTCCGCCTAGTTTTGCAAAATCTTTTAAAGTGACATAACCCATGCTGAAGAAGATCAAATAGGTGCCAATTTCATATGGTAAAATCAATTGATCCAGGCCAAGATAAAATGCATAAGTTGTAGCAAGTGGTGTAACACCGATGCTCAGTGCAACCCCTGAGAGAAGTGGTGCAATGGAGGACATTGCTGCCATTGGTGTAAGCAGAAAATTGACCAATACCCCAAAAATAAAGACAATGGCAAGAAAACCATAGGTTCCGGTATTAGAGAGCAGCGGTACGATAATATCAACGATAAATTGACCTGCACCACAAGTGGCTGCAACAGTGCCGATGGAAAGGCAAGCGACAATGAAGAAGATTACATTAAAATTGATTTTGCGAAAATGATCGACAGTGGCAACGCGGATGCCTGGAAGATAACAAATGATAGGTGCTAATAGGAACCCATACAACATATTCCAGCCGGTCCAGCGATTGCTCAGCAAGTAAATTAGAAGAACAAGAAGAATAACTAAAACCTTTTTGTCATTGGCAGACATTTTTCCCAGTTCACGGAGTTGTTCTTGGAAATATTGTTTACCATTGATAGACTTTTCCGGTTTCATTAGTTTCGTGATCAAAAATGCTAGGATAAAAGGCAGAAGGATTAGTGGAAAATCTTGGATAAAGAAATCAATGAAATTGGTGTTTAGGCTCTCAGGTGAGATTCCGTCAACGCTTTTAGACATATCTAAGAACATTTGAATACCTGATGGTGAATAAATAAAACCAGAAGCAGTGTGGAATCCAAAGCAAGCAGCCATTAAGATACCACCAGAAGCTTTTCCTACAGGCAATTCGAGAGATTTAATAATGGATAGTGTAATTGCTGCAACAGCCATACTGGTCCAGGTGCCTGGAACGATGATGATTGATAACATAGCTGTGATTGTAATCCCGTAAATAATGCCTTTATAGGTACCGCCTGTCCAAATGATACAATGATAAGCAATTCTTTTTAAGATGGTTGTATCATCCAAAATATTAACTAAAAGCAGTGTTGCCAGAATGTACCATGGGATATCATTAGTCCAGGCTGAAAAAACAGTTGATGATGGTGCGATGTTGGCAATGATGTAAAGAAGCATCATTAATATACCTGCGATCGCATTATCAACTTCATCAAAACAGAACATAGCAATACCCATGAGAGTGATTGCGAAAAATATTCGAATCTGAGGTGTAAAGGTGTCATTGGTTGGGATGATTAAGATAATGATTGGTAATGCAAGTGTGATAATCCAGCTGATTAGACTTTTACGTGAAGCTTTTGTCATGAAGGATTCCTCCTTGTTTTTCAATTTCATAATGTTTTCTCAGACAGTTTCAACGGAAGATTCCCTCTATACAAATTATAAGTTGTATTGATAAAAATGAAAAATAGGATATTTGGATAAGATTAATAAAAGAATTAAATTAGATATATTGATTGGATAAATAAACGATGCTTTTTATTTTTTTGTAAATAAAATTTATGATATAGATATATATTAGTGGGAAAAATGGCTTCTAAGGTGCTAATAATAGAATAATACGATAAGTATCATTTATGGTTTGTATTTCAGCGGCGATGATTTGTGCTTTATGATAAAAGTAATCTCAGAACAGTTTTGCGGAACTTTCAAAGCACGCAATTGAAATCAAAAATATAAAGGAGAATTGTTATGAATAAGTATTATCCTCACATTTTTGAACCTTTGACTGTCGGAAAGGTGACTTTTAAAAACCGTATTTTTACAGCACCATCAATGGCGCATATGATACAAAACAATGCACCAACTTATCCAGAAATGCCATTCATTTGTAATTATCTTGAGAAAGCAAAAGGTGGAGCCGCTCAGGTTGAATGTGGCGGACAACAAGTGAATGATCCGGGGAAAAATCCAATCCATTCCAATTTTGATATTGAAAATCCTTCTGGTTGGCGAAATTTCATTCACCTTACTAATGCTATCCATTTTTATGATGCGAAAGCTTCATATGAATTAATTCATTTCGGTTCTGAAGGTGAGTACACAGAAGAAGCAAAGAAGCAAAAGATTTATGGCTGTTCAGACTTTACGCGAAATGATGGTTTGCATTTTTATCAAATGCCTTATGAAGAGATGGATAAATTGGCCAATCGTTATGCTGATTTGGCTGAATGTGTGAAGTTCTGTGGCTTTGATACGCTGCTCATTCATGGCGGCCACGGCACCTTGTTACAGGAATTCGTTTCTCCACGCTCTAATCATCGCACTGATGAATACGGTGGCTCCATAGAAAATAGAGCACGTTTTCCGATGATGGTTCTTGATCGTATTCGTGAAAGAGTTGGTCGAGATCTTTTGATCGAATACCGCATATCCGGTTCAGAATGTGTGCCGGGAGGATTTGAAATTGGTGAATGCATTGAATTCCTTAAATTGATTCAGGACCGTATCGACATCGCCCACATTTCTGCAGGTGTTGTTCGCGAACCTCGTTTGCGTGCTATTACACATCCTACTGGATTCCTGCCAGAAGCCTGCAACGCTTACTTGGCGAAAGCTGTTAAAGAATGTCCAGATATTCACATTCCTGTGCTGACGCTAGGTACTTTTCAGGATCCAGAAGCCATTGAGCGCGTTCTTGCCAATGGTGAAGCAGATATCGTTGCGATGGCGCGTGGCACTATCGCTGACCCATATACGCCGAAGAAAATCAAAGAAGGTCGTTCCGAAGACATCGTGCCATGCATCAAATGTTTCCAATGCCTCGATGATTTTAAAAACACTCATATGTACTCTTGCGCTGTGAATCCGATTGCTGGTCGTGAAACACAGTTGGATATGCTCGTTCCAAAAGACTACAAGACTCAGAATGTGGCCATTATTGGTGGTGGCCCTGCCGGAATGAAAACAGCAATTTTAGCTGCAGATCGTGGGCACACGGTCACACTCTTTGAAAAGCAAGATGTGCTTGGCGGACAGCTTAATGATGCTGATTTTATGGCGTTTAAATATGATCTGAGAAAATACAAAAATTATCTCATTGACCATGTCATGAAGCACCCAAATATCACTGTTAAATTGGGAATTGAAGCTACACCAGAGTCCATAAAAGCCATGGACTTTGACAGCGTTGTTTGTGCGATAGGTGCGGTACCGCTTATTCCACCAATTCCAGGCGTTGATGGCAATAATGTTATCTGGGCAGGTGATAGTTTTTACCAACCTGAAGCAGTAGGCCGTTCTATTGTTGTTATTGGTGGCGGTCAAGTGGGTTGTGAAACAGCCATTCATTATGGTATGAATGGCAAGAAAGTAACAATCCTTGAAATGAAATCAGCACTTGCACGTGATGCCATGAGAACCTATCGTGAAGAAATTGAAGGTCAGGTACATGATCATTGTGAAGCCATCGTTGATGCGCAGGTGACCTTAATTGAACCAGATGGTGTCACTTATAAAGATATTACTGGCGAAAGTCATAAGATTCTTTGCGACACTGTTATTTTGGCAGTTGGCATGCGCTCTTTACTTGTTGAAGCGGAAACTTTCAGAGATTGTGCAGAAAACTTTAGAAAACTGGGCGATTGTGTCAAAGTTGGTAACGTTAGAACTGTAACACGTGCTGCATTTGACACGGCAATGACGTTGGGTGCTAATTGATTTTGCATATTAAAAAGTCGAGAAAACAGAGTATAAATTCTGCTTTCTCGACTTTTTTGAGCTTTATAAATTATATCTAGTTTTTCGACCATCGTCGTGGTGAGGTGCCGTAGTAGTGCTTAAACGCTTTGTAGAAATTGCTGCTGTTGCTGTAGCCCAGCATGGCAGCAATTTTTTCGATGGAAAGATCGGTGTGATTGAGCAGCAAGTGTGCTTTTCGCATTCTCGATTCAAGCAGAAGCTGAGAAAACGTTTTGCCTGTTTTCTCGGGCAGGAGTCTGGAAAGGTAAACAGGATGATAGCCAAAATGAGCTGCGGTGGTTTTTAGCGTGGCAGAATCGGCGTTGTATTCAAGATAGGCGGTGACTTGATCAATCAATGTGTTTGTTGTGGGCAGCTGTTGGCGCTTGTATTCTGAGGAAAGATACATCGCTAGGGACATGATCATGGGTTTTAAGATTTTTTGTGTATCCTCGGTTTTGTTGGCGTATTCAAGCACCATAAGGCCGAGCAGCCGCCAGATGGGTGAGGTTGTTGGAATGGGAAAATGGATGCATACATCGGAATAGACATTTTTCTGCGGTGCCAGGAAAAAATGCAGCATGGCTGTATCTGCTGACAGCGATGGGAGAAATTCTCGGATGAAGGTTTCTTTTTGAATCAACACCCCGATGATGGTGCAAGCCTGATCGCTGTCGCGTGTTACAGCATAGCCGCTGTAAGGCTGACCAACATAACAATCTCCTTCTTTGATGGCGATGCAATTGTCTGGGTGAGCGCTGAGTGCTTGATAATCACCGCTGTAGGCAAAGTGAATAAAGAAAAAATCATGGCGATGGAAAGGCTCTTGGATCTTTGTCCCAGTAAAGACATTGATCATCACTTCTTCCGATTCATCCCCCAGCCAATGCTGCACCGGCTCTTGTTCACTGCAAGCAGACGCGTCGGTGAAATTCCAGTGGAGCAGGTGAAAATCCTGCGCCAATTTTTCCAATGCGTGCAATATTTCCTCATCATGGTACACATACATAGCCTTCGCCGCCTTTCATTGATCCGATACAATGGTTAAATTATACCACATAAAATGTTAATATATGGCGCTGCTTTTGGTCAGAAAAGCGGGTATGCTATTGCTCAATGAAACGTGATGATGAAAGCAAAAAAGACTGCTGCAAGAAAAGGAGCGTATAACTCATGATGAAAAATTTGGGCGCGCAAGCGTTTGGCTATGGCTACCCGGTTCCAGTTTTGATGGTTGCAACTTACAATGATGATGGCACGGTGAACGCTATGAATTTGCATGAAGCCATGCGGACGAATGCTGGCGATTTGGCGCTGTGCATTGGACCGTTCAGTAAGACCCACGAGAATGTTGAAAAGAGACGTGCATTCACGGTGGCTCTTGTTGGCCAGGATATGATGGCCGAGATTGACTACCTTGGCAGCGTCAGTGGACACCATGTTCCCGATAAATTTGAACGAACCGGCTTAAAAGCTGTCAAGAGCGCCTATGTCGACGCTCCTGTTGTCGAAGGCTGCCCCGTGGTCATCGAATGTGAATTGGTTGAAATTGTTACCGGCACGCAGTTTTCTACCGTGCTGGCAAAGATTGTCAACATTGCTGCCGACGACGGCGTATTGAACGCGCAAGGTCAAATTGATGCCCTGAAAACCAATATGCTGCTTTATGATCCCTTCGGCACAGGCTACCTAACACTTGGTGAGCGTGTGGGTACACCATGGCGCGAAGGGAAAAAGTTTATGTAACAATGATTTGATTTTTGTGAGATAAAAGCGATCTGCACCTTATTTGACGGCAGATCGCTTTTTTTGATAATGGCGAGGGTGGCTCGGTTATATAAGGAATGATCTAATTGTTTCAAAAAATAAGTGCTTAGGATTCTGTTCGCAGGGAGAGCTTTTTGCTACAATGAAGAGAAAGTAATGGATTGGATAATCTATAAACAAAGGAGCGAAATAACACATGATCAATGTACTTTTCGTATGCCACGGCAATATTTGTCGGTCGGCAATGGCTGAGAATATGTTTCGGCAGATGGTGGAGGAGCGCGGGTTGTCGGATGTGGTGATGGTGGATTCGGCGGCGACGTCTCGGGAGGAGATTGGCAACACGATTTATCCGCCGGCGGAGGCGAAGCTGGTGGAGAAGGGTGTGGAGGTGTGTGATCATCGGGCACGGCAGTTGGAGGCGGCGGATTATGCGCACTTTGACTGGCTGGTTGGGATGGATGCAGCGAACATGCGCAATATGGCGCGGATTTGCGGTGGCGATCCGGACGACAAGATGGTGCGGCTGCTGGAACTTGTCGGCGAATCTCGAGATATTGCGGACCCATGGTACAGCGGCGATTTTGAGTGTACGTATGAAGATTTGCAGCAAGGGCTTACAGCGCTGATGGCTCAGGTGGAAGCGGATTGTGCTGATGAGATTTGAGACGGGTTGGCGCGTAGGTTTATTTATCGACGGCTTGCTATAGGTTTATCCTATAACAAGCCGCAAATTTTTTATATTAGCCAAGTCTAAAAAAAGCCTATATAATAAGTACAGTAACTACGATAACAGAGGAGATTGAGTATGAGTTTATATACACCATTTCGTTTTGACTATGTGGGTAGTTTTTTGCGCCCAGAATCCTTAAAAAAGGCACGTGCTGACCGTGAAGCGGGCCTGATCAGTGCTGATGAATTGAAGGCTGTGGAAGATGCAGCGATCACGGATTTGATTGAGAAGCAGAAGGCTGCAGGTTTTCATGTGATCACCGACGGGGAATTCCGCCGTTCAACCTGGCACTTGGATTTTATGTGGGGGTTTGAGGGTGTTGACCACAAGACAACTGAGAACGGCTTACAGTTTCACGGGGAAGCAGCAAAAATTGATGACACCTTCCTGACAGGGAAGATCAGCGTTGGCACGCATCCATTTGTGGAGCATTTCAAGTTTGTGAAGCAGTTTGAAGATGCAAACACTGTAGCGAAACAAACGATTCCTGCACCGGCCCAGTTCCTGGAACAGTTCATTATGCCAATGAATATTGAAAGCACCCGCAAGTTTTATGCGGATGATGATTCTTTGGTGGCTGACATTGTGGCTGGTTATAAGCAAGTGATCGCTGATTTGTATGCTGCTGGCTGCCGCAATCTGCAGTTTGATGACTGCACTTGGGGGCTCTTTATCGATGAACGTGCGCATCAGTTCTTTGCGACGGATGATGCTGGCTTGGCACGTTTGAAAGAGTTGTTCCTGACGATTAACAACCTTGCCATCGAAGGCAAGCCAAATGATATGGTGATCAATACGCATATCTGCCGCGGCAATTTCCATTCTACTTGGGCTTGCAGTGGTCCTTATGATGGCATTGCGGAGTATGTGTTTGCCCGTGAAAATGTGAATGCGCTTTATCTGGAATTTGATGACGCACGTTCAGGCAGCTTTGATTGTTTGAAAGAGGTTTCACCAGATAAGAAGGTTGTCATTGGGCTGGTGACCACCAAGTCACCACAGCTGGAAGACAAGGATGCTGTGATTGCACGTATCCACGAAGCTGCAAAGTTTATTCCGCTGGATCGCCTCTATCTTAGCCCTCAGTGTGGTTTTGCATCCTGTGAAATTGGCAATAAGCTGACGGAAGAAGAACAATGGAAAAAGCTCGCACTGGTGAAAGAAATCGCTGAAGAAGTGTGGGGCTGAAACACTGACAGTAATGAATCAAAAACGGCATGGGGCTGACACCATGCCGTTTTTTTGTTTTTGCTCTAAGAAAAAAGCCCGCCCAGTGGCGGACTTTTTGCGATTAACGTCGGGTGAAGATGACGCTTTCTGTGAGATTGTTGGAGCCGGTGATGGCTTGTACGTCATAGCCAATGACTTCGGCCACAAAGCGAATCGGTACCATGGTGCGGCCGTCGCTGTTGATGTACGGCGCAGCATCCATTTGGTAGACGGTGCCATCAACGGCATAGTGATTGTAGCCGACGGTCATCGTCAGGACACTGTCGTCAAAGTAGGTGGTGATGGTGCGCACAGCATTGTCGTATTCGATGCGGGCACCAAGCAGTTCACCGATGGCGCGGTATGGCACGTAGGTGCGGCCGTTGCGGATGACGGCAGCGGTGTCAATTTCCATGGTGCGTCCATCAACATCGATGATGTTCGAGCCGATGTCAAAGCGCACGCGTTCTGGACGGTATTCGTAGGCCGAGAGTGGAATGACAACTGGCGCGTCGTTGACGTCGCAGCGCAGCTGTAGGGTGCTGTTGGCTGAAACGAGGCCGTTGACTGTGAAACGTGCGATGCCGTTTTCATTGGTGCGCACGAGTACATTGGAAACGGTCACATTGTTGGACGTGGTGTTGATGTAGATTGGTACGTCTGCCCCAACGGAGAGCCCATTGTCGCGCAGCAGGGCCAATTGCACTTCAGTGGTGGTGGCGCCGCTGGAATCAATGGAGATCGGGGTGGTCAGTGTTTGGTTGCGTGGGCTGGTAATCAGGAAGGAATCCACGCTGATGCCGCGAATTTTGGTTGAAACGACCATCATGGCGACGTCAGAGGCTGGTGTGGCGTTGACGGTGATGGTACGTTCGGCTTCGCTGCTGCCGGTGAGTTCGTATGGCCAGTAGTCACTGACGGCATTGGGGTCAATGGAGCCAGTCGGCATATAGAGCGCATGCAATTTGTAGGTACCCTTTTCTGCCAGCTTCAAATTAAACCGCTGTGTTTGGATGAGTGCAGCAGCATCCATAATTAACACACCTTGACGGCTGGTTTGATGCATGTAAACGTTGTCACCCAGAGAAAGCTCCACCAGATCCAGGCCGTCGCTGATACGGTTGTTGGCATCGGTAGCCCAGAGATAGACTTTGCCCGCAGGTGCGCTGGTCATGTTGCTGCCGCTGGCGTCGCGTAATGTGATGCTGACGCTGAAACTCTGGTAAGGATCAACGGTCGTATTGCTGGATCCCGTAGTGATGATTGATTGAGAGGGCGAAGCATCGGCCGCCATGGCATCGCTTGTGCACCAGGCGCTGCCAGCTAAAACGATCAGGGCCAGCGCCAAAAGCTGTATCAATCGTTTGTGCATGATTATACCTCCTTTTTTATAGGTTTAAGTCTATTGTAACAAATTCAGTGATGCATTGTACAACAATAAAATGACAAACGGACCATTTTCGTCACCGAAAATGGTCCGTTTATGTTTTAACTGATCTGTTGAATGAACAGAATGGTTTTGCTTGGATTCAGTGCACTGCTGCCGTAGCCGCTGATCGAGAATGAGTGATCGTTGATGGCATAGGTGCCAGCAAAATAACCTTCGTCACTGCCATAGAAATTGAAGCCGCTCTGGTTATCTGGTGCAGTGCCCACTTCCAAAGAAATGCCAAGTACTGCGGAGAGATCGTTTACAGTCATAGTGTCCGGCGCGTTTTTGATGACAAAACCAAGGTCGGCCCATACCACACCGGTAGCAACAGCGGTGGTTGATGGGAAGGTTGGCATATCTGGAATTTCAACCTTGTATTCGGTGGTTTCATCTTCTTTGTTATCATTGTTTTGATTCTGGGTCGTGTTGTTATTGTTGTTGGTGGTGTTTCCAGTTGACCCATCGGTTGTAGTGCCGCCGGTGTTGTCATTATTGCCGGTATCCGTGGTGCTGCCGCTTGGTGTCGTAGAATCGGTGTATGGTGCAGTGTTGCTTTGTGTCAGGTGTGATACCGAATAGTTTGCAGTGGTTGTGCTGAGAGGCTTCACGGTGTACTCACCGCTGCTCTTAGCAGACAGAGGCACCGTTTCGCCTTCGAACTGAACGGCAAAATTACCGCCATCACCACGGAAGATGATGTATTGATTGTCGCCGATGACACTCAATGCGCCAGGTCCGTAGGTGCCAGCCAATTCTGCATAAGTTTTGCCGACGATGTTAAAGGCATCGGTGTTGACGCTCATGCTTTCAGCCATGGTTCCATCTTGACCGACGCGGCCTGCCGTATAGCCAGATTCAAATACAGGGTCGGTGATTAAACCACCAGAACTGTCTGTGCTTGATGCCAATTGAATATGATCGGCATCGGTGAGCACAAAGTTGTACACATTGCCGTTTTCATCTTTATAGACATATTGGTTGTCTTTGAAATCGAGCTGGTACACTTTTTCGCCAATGGTCCAGCGATAGCGAGCAGTACCAATCTTTTCAATGACGCTGCCGGTGTTATAGTGACGCCAGTGACCGACGATGGTGTCTTCTGCGAGACTGGTGTCGGGTGCAACAGTATCAGCGTTTTTGACTTGTTCGGTAGGATCCACTGTCGGCGTGGTATCAAACACATCAGTGAAAAGATAGATGGCGGCGACAGCAGCCAGCATGATGCCAATGATCAGCGAAACTGCTGTTAAGATTTTTTTGCGGCGGTTTTGGCCGTCGGTACCCTCGCCCAGGGCATCGTCGTCCGCAAGCTCATCATCTTCCATCAGAAAAGCTGGTGGTTTTGGCAATGTATGGTCAGACTGTTCGTCGGTATCTGGATTTTCTGTATCAGTGGTCAAATCTGTTTCAGTAGATTCGGCCGGTGGTTCGTCCGTTTCAGGTGCTGCTGCCGCGTCTGCTGCAGCGTTTTCGTTGGGCTCGGCCTGTTCAGCGTCATCCAAAGCTTTTTCCAGTGCGTCAACTGCAGCTTCTTGATTGTCATCATCGGACGTTGATTCAAGCGGCGTTTCGTGCAACTCCGACAATGGCGGCATGACGCGTGTCAGATCGCTGGCGTCCTGGTCCAGCGGCTTGCCGCATTTGCCACAGAAACGTCCTTCCTGATTGTCGGCATGACAATGAGGACATTGCATAAAATCATCTCCCTTGCAGAAGAAAATCTAAATAGAATAGTTGCTATCATTATCACAAAAAAAGCCACATCACGCAAGGCTTTCGTGTTTGGATATGGTAAAAAACCATTGCGTTTGAGCTTCCTATGACGGCGTGTTATACTGGTGACAATCAATTATTTTAAGAAGGAAGGAATCTTTCATGGAAGAAAACAAAACCCCGATGTCCTGTATTGATTGCCATGTGATCAACTGTCGCCGCGGTGAAGAAGGTAAATATCCAGACTTCTGTCTTACCACCAATGTTCCGGAAGAAGTGCAGGAACACGCCATGGCATTGCTTCGCGAGCCGGAAAATAATCGTATTGCTGTTGCAGCAGCAGAAGTTGAAACGGAAGGCTATTGCAAACGCACTCGTGTCGAAGAGGTAATTCAGTTTGCACGCAAAATTGGTGCAAAAAAACTTGGCATTGCTACCTGTGCCGGTCTTGCTGAGGAATCACGCATTCTGGCTAAAATCCTGCGCACCAATGGTTTTGAAGTGTACGGTGCAGTTTGCAAAGTGGGCGCTCATCCAAAAGTTTCGATTGGTATTCCAAAAGAATGTGAAGCCACGGGTGTTAATATGTGCAATCCTGTGCTGCAAGCGCTTTCTCTCAATGAAGCTCACACCGATCTCAACCTCATCATGGGGCTTTGTGTCGGCCATGACAGTTTGTTTATTAAGTATTCTGATGCGCTCGTAACAAGTGTTGTGACGAAAGACCGCGTACTTGGTCACAACCCATGCGTTGCTTTGTATCAGGCAGATAAATATTATAAACGCCTGCAGGAAAAACAAGACTGAGGAGGCGCGTGTGATGCAATTCAAAACGGCCACCATGGACGATTTTGACATCGCCTTTGATTATATTGAAAAACTTTGGACGTACAACACCTATGACCGCGAAGCCATTCGTAAGGTTTATGCAGAGGTACTGGCCGACGACAACAGCTTTGCCTTCTTTCTCGTTGATGACGCAGGCAAAACCCATGGCTTTTGTCACGGTGCTTACTTCAACACCTTTTGGCTCTCTGGTATGACCTGCTACCTGTCCAGCTTGATTGTCAATGAGGGCGAGCGCGGCCAGGGCTATGGCACCATGCTCATGGACCACGCCCGCGATCTTGCCAAAGCGCGCGGATGCAAAGGCATCGTCCTCGACAGCGGCATGCCACGCACCGAGGCCCACGCTTTCTATGAACACTACGGCTTTGACAAAAGCTGCTATGGCTTCGATTATTATTTGGAGGCGTAAAGAAACGGCACCATGCAATCTGCGTGGTGCCGTTTCTTTTACGTGTCTTGCCGTAGAATGTCTAGATAGTCTTCGTAAGCGAACACACGATTGCGGGCAGCATTTGTTGTTTCGTGAAGGATTCCAAGCTCTTGCAGCTTTTTGACTGCGTGAGCGACCGTGTTATAACTGAGAGCAAGGTCGGAAGCGGCATGCTTGATATCAATGATGGGATGTTCCTCGATATAGGTGAAAAGTCGGCGGATATTGTCCTGTTTTCGCTTTGAGACAGGGAGCTTTTCTGCATTGATATTATGCAGCTCCGAAAGGTTCCAGATGGTTTCTGTTGCGTCGATGGCAGCCGCGTTGACAGCCTCCAGAAAAAATCGCACCCATTGTTCATAATTGCCGGTGCGGCGCACTTCGCTGATGCGATCGTAATACTCACGTTGATTCTTTTTTAGAAAGTAGGAAACGTAAATAACCGGCTTTGTTAACAAAGATTTTTCGATGAAGTAGAGCAGGATCAACAGTCGGCCGATGCGGCCGTTACCATCCAAAAACGGATGAATCGTTTCAAATTGGTAATGGATGAGCGCGGCGTCAATCAATGGCGGGTAGGGAGAATCTTTGTTGATATACTGTTCCAGCTCGGCGAGTGCAGTGGTCATGTCTTCGACGTTTGGTGGAATGTAGCGGGCGTCTTTGAGGGAACAGCCTGCAGCGCCAATCCAGTTTTGGCTGCGGCGAAATTCACCGGAATTTTTATTCTTTCCGCGAACGCCAGTCATCAACACAGCGTGGGTTTCGCGCAGCAGTTGATTACAAAGCGGCAGTGTACGCATTTGCTCGAGCGCAAATTGGGTTGCTTTCACATAATTGATGACTTCTCCTGCATCGAGGTTGACAGCTGTGTTCAATTCCGGGTCTAGAATGTCTTCCAAGGTGCATGATGTGCCTTCGATTTGTGATGAAAGCAGTGCTTCCTTGCGTACATACATGGAGATGAACAGATCGGTGCTGGGAATGAGCAGGGAAAAGCGTGCCAGATTGGTCAGCTGCCGGCTTGTTTCAACGAGCAGTCGCCGTATCTCGTCATCAAATTTTAATTCTGGATCAGGGGGCAGTGGTGCCGGGCGAAAAGACCAATAAGCGTCGTCTCCACTGAGATTTTGAACGAGTGTTCCAGCTCTTGTCATGAAAAAACATCCCCTTTAAAATTGAAATAATAAGGCCATCATACGAGCGTTATTTCAAAAAGTCAACGTGATTTTGAAATAAAATGAAAAAAAGAAGATGTTGATTTCAAGTAATTGCTATGCTTTTGAAATAATATGCTATAGATGATACACTTATTTCAAATGATGCTATTAAAAACGGCACCACGCAATCTGCGTGGTGCCGTTTGTTGGTTTTGTTTGCTTTTTACGCCAGCTTAGCGTCGAGGCGTTCAGCGATGGCGTCAAGGAATTCTTCGCTGTTGACAGCGTGTTTGTTTTCGATGGTGGACAGGCCCATGAGGTCTTTGGTCATGGTGCCGCTTTCGATGGTTTCGATGGTGGCTGCTTCGAGCGCGTCAGCGAAACGTTCGAGATCGGCGATGCCGTCTTTTTCGCCGCGTTTGCGCAGTGCACCGCTCCATGCGAAGATGGTGGCTACAGAGTTGGTTGAGGTCTGTTCGCCTTTGAGGTGTTTGTAGTAGTGGCGCTGTACGGTGCCGTGAGCAGCTTCGTATTCGTAGTAGCCTTGTGGAGATACGAGCACACTGGTCATCATAGCGAGGCTGCCGAATGCGGTGGCAACAAGGTCGCTCATGACATCGCCGTCATAGTTCTTGCAGGCCCAGATGAAGCCGCCTTCGCTGCGAACCACGCGGGCAACAGCGTCGTCGATGAGGGTGTAGAAATAGGTGATGCCGGCTTCTTCGAAGCGGTCTTTATAGTCGCGGTCAAAGATTTCCTGGAAAATATCTTTGAAGCGATGGTCATAGATTTTGGAGATGGTGTCTTTGGTTGCGAACCAAACGTCCTGCTTGGTATCAAGCGCGTAGGTGAAGACAGCGTTGGCGAAGCTGGCAATAGAGGCATCGCGGTTATGCATGCCCTGGATGACGCCTGGTTCGGTGAAGGTGAAGATTTCTTTTTCTTCGGTGCGGCCGTCTTCGTAAGCCACTTTCAGGCTGGCGGTTGCTGGGCCGTCAACGCGCAGTTCGCTGTTTTTGTAAACGTCGCCGTAAGCATGACGGGCAACGGTGATTGGTGCTTTCCAGGTGCGAACGAATGGATGGATGCCGTTGACGAGGATTGGTGCACGGAATACAGTGCCGTCGAGCAGCGCACGGATGGTGCCGTTTGGACTCTTCCACATTTCTTTGAGGTTGTATTCTTCAACGCGGGCTGCATTTGGGGTGATGGTTGCGCACTTTACGCCGACGCCGTATTTTTTGATGGCTTCGGCAGCGTCAACAGTTACCTGATCGTTGGTGGCATCGCGATGTTCGAGACCGAGGTCATAGTATTCGCTCTTGAGATCTACATAAGGGAGAATCAGTTTTTCTTTGATCCAAGCCCAGAGGATGCGTGTCATTTCGTCGCCGTCCATTTCAACGAGCGGCGTGGTCATTTTGATTTTTTCCATCGATGAAAGACTCCTTTTATCATTTTTCGTGTTTTCGTTTTTTATTTTACTTTAATTTGCCTGCGTTGCGCAACAAGTCTTTCATTATTTTTGAAAGGTGTTATAATCAAGAGGAAAGCAAGGGAAACACCTGATTTTACAAGGAGAATGATAGTAGTATGAAAAATCGTTCGAAGTTTGTCGCGATCTGTCTGTCGGCAGCACTTCTGACCTTGAGCACAATGCCGGGTCTCGCTGAAGAAAATGCCGATCCGATCAATCCGCCGGAAGTCAGTGAACCTTCTGAGGATACACCGGTGACACCAGAAAATCCTTCTGTAACAGAAGAAACAGAAGTTACGACCACGACGCCTGCTTATAACGACAGTCATCAGGAGGCCGATGGTACAACGGTGATCAGCGGCATTTTGTTGGTTAATAAAGATCATCCACTGCCAGCCGATTATGCACCGGATTATACCAATGGTGCTGGGCAGAGCACAAGCCTGCAAGGTGATGCAGAAGCTGCCGCAGAAGCATTCCTGGCAGCGACCAATGCACAAGGCAACAGCATGTATATTTTGTCCGGCTATCGCAGCTATGATGTACAGGCATCACTGTTTGCCAACTATGCGGCGGCTCATGGTGAAGACAAAGCCAATACGTTTTCTGCGCGTGCTGGCCAGAGTGAGCATCAGACAGGCTTGGCTTTTGATGTGGGTGATGCAGCGCACAGTGGGTACAATTTACAGACCTCTATCGATCAATTTCCAGGGGTACAGTGGATGATGCAGCATTGTGCAGAGTATGGCTTCATTCTGCGGTATCCTGAGGGCAAGGAAAAAATCACTGGTTATCAGTATGAGCCATGGCACTTCCGCTATGTTGGCGTGGAAGCAGCGACAGCCATCATGTCCAGTGGATTAACGCTGGAAGAGTATCTTGGTGATGTGCAGACAGATGCTTCTGCTGGAAGACAGACTGCCATCGGCCGCAGCGACAATTCTGTGCGAATTGATGGGAAATATTCTAAAGTAGCCAGCTATAATATTGGCGGCAATAACTATTTCCGCCTGAGAGATTTGGCAACGATTCTTTCTGGTACAGAAGCGGAATTTGATGTGGGATACAATGATGAGAAACGGCTCATCACTATTTCCTCAAAAACAGCATTATCGGGGACGCCAAGCCTTATTCAGCTGGATTCCAACGACGTTGCTTTGCCAAACGAAATGACTGTGATGGTTGATGGACTCTATTTGGCGCCAACCGCCTATAATATTGATGGATTCACCTATTTTAAACTGCGTGATATCGGGCAGATTCTCGACTTTGGTGTTGATTGGGATGCCGATGCGCAGAGCATGGTCATCACAACAGATGGCGATGCCATCATCAACAGTTTGATGGCACCAGTGACCATTGCAAAGTGATGGGATAGAAAAGGAGGCTTTCTATGTTTGAAATTGATAGCATTGCCAGCGAACTGGAAACCATTTTGAACGAGATGGTGGAACGTCAGGCACCGCAGGATGATGATGTTTTTGTCATTGGATGCAGTACCAGTGAAGTCTGCGGCAAGCGCATTGGCAAAGCTGGCAGCCCTGATGTGGCAGCAGCACTGTTCCCAGTGCTCCGCCGTTTTGCACAGGAACACAACCTGCATCTTGCTTTTCAGTGCTGTGAGCATCTTAATCGCAGCCTTGTTGTGGAACGTGAAACCATGCGTCGCTTCGGCCTGACTGAAGTTTGTGCAGTGCCTCATGTGCGCGCGGGCGGCTCTATGGCAAGCCATGCTTATCGTCATTTTACCAACCCTGTCTTGGTGGAAGGGATCAAGGCTGGCTATGGATTGGACATTGGCGAGACCATGATCGGCATGCACATGCGTCCAGTGGCAGTGCCGATGCGCCTGGCTCATCGCAGCATTGGTGAAGCTCGTGCCAACCCAAGTTTCTCACGTCCACGTCTTGTCGGTGGCATTCGTGCGCGGTACACGCTTGAAGATGCCGATCATTTCGGTGATGAACAACATTAAATAAATGAAGCATCAGGATGATTCATCATTCTGGTGCTTTTTTTCATTTATGAAAGAAATGATTTCCCATCCATCATAAAGTATAGTATGATAGGATAAATTACTTGACGTTTTATGGGTTATTATGAAAAGGAGGTACTTATGTCTTTTTATCCACCAAATGTATTACCGCGTGTTGAATTGAAATTCAAAGCAAAGACACTTCTGCGTGGCAATTGGATGATCTTGATTGCAGTGACGTTGTTGTATTTGCTGCTGACGGGCTTCAAGGTAACGTACACGTACGACGTGAGCGAAGAGGGACCACTGTTGCTCAGCGGTCAGAACTATACTGTATGGGAACTGGTGCGTGCTTTTTACCAGTATTCTTTATCGTCGGTGGGCAGCACGATCTCTAGCATTGGTATCGACAATGTGGTTCTTGGCATAGTTTTAGCGATTGTTTCAATGATTCTGATTGATGGTGTGCTGAGTTATTGCTACAGTGCATGGTTCTTAACATTAACAGAGATCGGTGATCATCGTCGTTTGACATTCGACGATTTTGTGAGCCAGTTTAACAATGCTGTGACGGCTGTGCTTGCTTATTTGTGGCAGCAGCTTTGGATTATTATTTGGGGCTTTCTTGGTATTCCCGGCTTTGCCTTGTTGGCATTTGCGGCGCTGTCACAAGTGACGGTGAGCACAAGCACGTCGGTGACAACCATCATCAATAGCAGTTCGGCGTTGGCGTTAGCAGCGGGCAGCGTGCTTTATTTGGCCGCTATGGTGATTGTTTATATTATCACCCTGCGTTATCAATTTATTTTTCAACTGATTGCTGATGGCCGCGGTAAAGTTGGTCCTCGTCAGGCGCTGCGCTATTCCTGCGCGATTACAAAGGGGCATCTCAAAGAACTTTTCGTGCTTGATCTGTCGTTTATCCCATGGTATTTGGCTGGCGTGATCACTTTTGGCCTGGCGTTTTTCTACCTTTTCCCATATTTGATGACGACCATGGCATTGAGCTATCGTTGGCTGCGTGACCAGGCTTTCCAAGACGGTCGTTTGGACCCAGCGGCGCTTGGTTATGTGAAAGCGGGCAGTGCGCAAGCTGCCAGCAGTGAAACCATCGATATTTGAGGGGGAGAACGCCTATGAGTGAACAGCAACCAGTCTATACACGCGTGGAAGAAGCGTCATCTGTCGAAAGCGGTGAGCAGCAGCCACCAAAGCGTCCTCGCAGCAAATGGGTGGCGCTTTGTGTGAGCATTGGCATTCTGGTGGTCATCGCATTGATTGCGTTCTTTGGCTTGGATGGCAGTGGCGGTGTGGCATCACAACGCGCTATCAATAATGTTGAGATTATTGACATCAGCGGTACCATCGAAGACGCTGGCGATACGTACAACCAGGATTTTATTGAAAAACGCATTGCTGCAGCGAAAAATGATCCGAATAATATTGCAATCATGCTGCTGATCAATTCCACTGGCGGTGCGGTGTATGAGAGCGATGAAACCTATCTCAAACTGATGGCGTATAAAGAAGAAACCGGGCGCCCGATCTATGCTTATTGTGAAGATTATTGTGCGTCTGGCGGCTATTACATTGCCTCTGCTGCTGATGAAATTGTTGCCAATCGCAACAGCTTTGTTGGTTCTATTGGTGTCATTTGCGGACAAATTGTTGATGCCAGCGAATTGCTCAATAAACTTGGCATTGACATCACCACAGTGCACAGTGGTGCCAATAAGCTGATGGGCAGCGCTTATGAACCGCCAACAGAGGAGCAGATTGCTATTTACCAAACGCTTTCTGATGAAATTTATGAGCGCTTTGTAGGCATTGTTGCCGACAGCCGCGGCATGAGCGTGGACGCTGTGAAAACGCTGGCTGATGGCCGCATATACAGTGCAAGTCAGGGCAAGAACAATGGCTTGATTGACAACATTATGACACAAGATGAATTTGATGAGCACCTGCGTGACGTGCTTGGCGACGATATTACGTTTTATCATGAAACGTATCAGCAGAGCGGCGTGAGCAAGCTGTTTAATCTGGCCTCTCATGCAATCAGCGCCGTGCGTGCTGGTTCCAGTGAGTTGTCAGCAAGCTTGGAAGCATTGGATGAGTTGACTTACGACAAACCGATGCTGATCTACCAGCCGTAAAGCGTATTGCCGGTGGACGTTGGCCTGCCTTTATAGACTGTCGTCGTGATTGTGCATCTGTTAAGGAGTGAGTAGCAATGAAACAACTGTGGAAGATGTATTTGGTTGTTGCTCTTGTGATTGTGACTGGACTGATTGGCTATGGATGGAGGACAGGGGAAGAGGAGCAGGTGTTAAAAGAACCGCCGCGCCTTGTCGTGCATTGTGACATGTATAGCGTCAAAGCAGGTAATGGGCCTCATGAGTGGCATGCTGACGTTATTGAGGGGAAAATCGATGTTGAAAGCACAACGAACCGTGGGGAAAATGACAGAGACTATGACAAATCCATTCTTACGCCGTTGAGGCTGCCGGAAGAAGGCTTAAAAAATGGTTCTTTGATAGCAACTTTGGATTTTGATGGTGCGCAGCCAGATGAGGTGACGGTTCGTTATTGGCCACAGGATACATATTGGCAGTACGAAGACGTTGATCAACGCGCAACGTCCATTCCGGTCGCTTCGACAGAAGCAGACAGTGATGCAAAAGAGAGCACCTATGTGTACGCTTTTCCGCTTTCTGAAACCAACGGTTTGTACGAAGTCACT
Source organism: Peptococcaceae bacterium (assembly GCA_019420345.1). Classification (GTDB taxonomy): domain Bacteria; phylum Bacillota; class Peptococcia; order Peptococcales; family Peptococcaceae; genus UMGS1590. The sequence goes on along the minus strand of JAHZHI010000004.1, from coordinate 8,561 downwards.
GCGGAATGGACGAGCCATGATCGCTACGGCGGTACGGCATCTTATGCTTTCTGTACAGCGATCTGATTGAACCGTGCATTGGCATCGACAGTAATAAAAATATCCGCCTGATGATTCATTGGGCGGATATTTTTATAGGAACGTGCAACGAGAACGGTGATTTTGGTGCTCTATGAAGTATGGAAAGGAGAGAAGGACGATGAAAAAATATTTGTTGTTGAGCGCGTCACTGACTTTGTTGGCGCTGGCGCTGATTGGCTGCGGCTCTTCAAATGAACCGGCTGGTTTGGGCAGCGAGCCGCCGGTGCTGACGGTTCGCTGTGGTGAAAACAGTGTGAAGGCCTTGCGCGGCACCTATAGCTGGTCGTATGTGCAGAATGGGCAGGGGGTTGGTGTGGCTGCGGACAGTGTGCATCCGTTGGAGGCAAAGGACAGCATGTCACCGCTGACGGTGGCGCGTGATGATGCCTCAGCGGTGGTGCATCTTGAGTTTGAGGTGGCACCGGACAGCGTGTCGGTGCGTGCCTGGGATACGGCTTTGTGGAACAAGACCGATGTTGAGACGCAGGCGGTGGACGTTGCTGTGGACGATGAGCAGGTGCTGACGCTTTTGCCGTACGACGCGGTGTATTTGGTGACGGCAGCGCGGGACAAGAAAAACGGTTGCGGCGGCACCGCGCATTACAGCTTTTACACAGATTCGATGCAGGCTGAGGAGTAAGGCGCGGCATCCATCAGTCTTCGTTATACATTGATCGGCGCTTGACTTTACGCGTCAGGAATAATAAAATTAAACTAGCTATGAAAGGGCTTGTCAGTGATGTTCTATACAGAGAGCCGGTGGTTGGTGTGAACCGGATGGAAGCAGCTGATTGTCCACCCTGGAGCGTTGGTGTAATGGCCACGGCTGGCAGCCGTTATCTGCCTTTTGAGTGATGACCATTGTCATAATCTGGGTGGCACCGCGGAAAAATACTCCGTCCCTGTTTTTAGGGACGGTTTTTTTATTTTACGAAAGGAGGAATGACTGTGAAAATTATTTTAGAAGAGCGTCTCTGTGATGAAGCCATGGAAAAGCTGGCTGCTGCTGGCGCTGACGTGGCGATAGATACGGAATTAACTGATGCAGCATCGGCGGACGCTGTGATTTTGACAGGACAGGCGGTATTGCCGGAAGAAATGTATGAGAAGACGGCAGCGGTGCGTGTCGTCGGCTGTTTGGGGCCGGACAATGAGAACTTTGATCGTGCGCGTGCTACCCGTTCCGGCTTGATGCTGCTCGAGCCGCGTTACGGCGAAGCGGCATCTGTGGCAGACTATGCCCTCTATCTTATTCTCTCGATGGCACGTGAACGCAAGGATGGTGGTGCCATTGAGCTGAAAGACAAGACCATCGGCTTCTTGGGATTTCCGCCTTTAGCTGGCGAGATAGCCAAACGTGCACAGGGCTTTGGCATGAAGATGCTGTGCTACGATCCAAACTTGAATCGCGGCCGTGCAATGCTGTATCATTGCGAGAGCACCAGCATTGTAGATCTTTTTGTGCGCAGTGATTTTATTATATTGTTGTCTCTGCCGTTGGCTTGGAATGAGGGCCTGGTTGGCAAAGATGAAATTCAGCTCATGAAAAAAGGAGCTGGGCTTATTTGCCTGACCGATCCGCAGATCTTCCGTTGGGAGGAATTGGTGCGGGCGTTGGATTGGGGCTATCTGGAGTACTTTGCCATCGATTTGCCTGCAGGCCAGGAGGCGTTGGTAAAAGAGGTAGCACCTTATGGACGTGTGACGGTGGCAGAAGCTGCCAATACACGCGAAGCGCGCATCGGCAATCAGGTTGAGATGGCGCAGGATGTGGTAGCGGCCCTGTCGGGTGCGCAGGTGGATACGGCAACCAATATTGCTTGTGTACACAATGCCAATCTCAAAGAAGGCAGCAGATGGTGTGCCCTTGGGCATTTGCTCGGTGTCTTTATGGGGCAGCGCTTATCGGCTCTGCCAGAAGCTTTGTTGATAGAGGAAAGCGGTGTGCTTCCGGTAACAGAGAGTGATGCCATTGTGGCATCGGTGCTTGCAGGGTTGGCAGAAGGCCTTGGTGCCGTCAAGATCAATTCTGTCAACAGTCATCTTTGGGCGGATGCACAGGGACTGCGCGTTGAAATCAAGAAGAATGAAGGCGTGCAGAATGAACAGCTGCGACTGTCGGTGGAAACACCAAGCAGTCACTTGCAAGTGGCTGGTGATCGTGCCGGTGGTGAGGACAACATCATTCAGGTGGATGATTACTATTTCCGAGGTCATCCGCATGAACATGTGCTCCTGGTGCCACACATCAATCGACCTGGTTTGATTGGCCAGGTGGGCACTCTCCTGGGTGAAAAAGACGTTAACATTGCCGAAATGGTGCTGGGCTATAAACACCAGGACCGCACAACAGCCCTGATGTGGATGCAGGTCGAGCAGCCGCTGGATCGCTCCATCAGTGAGGAAAGCCGTAAACTTGCCAGTGTGTTAAGTATGGAATATATTCATTTACCAATTACAGAGTCATTTAATTTTTAGGAGGAAACATCAATGTTAGACATCAAACTTATGCGTCGTGAACCAGAACGTGTTGCCAAGGCTGTTGGCCGCCGCGGCAAAGAAATTGATATGAAACCATTCCTTGAAGCCGATGAAAAGCATCGCGAAGTCATCGCTCAGATCGAAGAACTGCAGAGCCAGCGCAATGCTAAGAGTAAAGAAGTTGGCCAGCGCAAGCGCAATGGCGAAAGTGCCGATGATCTCATGGCTGAAGTATCTGCCATCAATGAAAAGATCAAAGCCCTTGATGAAACCAAGACTGCTCTTGAAGCACAGGTTCGTGAATTCATGATCAGCATTCCTAATATGCCAGACGACAGCATTCCAGACGGCGGCGAAGACGATTACCGCGTTGAACGCAACTGGGGCGAACCTCGTCAGTTCGACTTTGAACCAAAGGCACACTGGGATCTCGGTGTTGATCTCGGCATTCTCGATTTTGACCGTGCTGCAAAGGTTACTGGCAGCCGTTTCACGTTCTACAAAGGCTTGGCTGCTCGTCTGGAACGTGCCATCATTGCATTCATGATCGACATGCATACCGATAAGCATGGTTACACCGAATTGATCCCACCATACATGACCAACAGCACGTCCGATTTTGGGACAGGCCAGCTGCCAAAATTCGCTGAAGACATGTTCCATCTTGAAAATACCGACTACTACCTGATCCCTACCGCTGAAGTACCAGTTACCAACTATCATCGTGACGAAATCCTCAGCGAAAAGGATCTGCCTGTTAAATATTGTGCATTCAGCCCATGTTTCCGCAGTGAAGCTGGTTCTGCAGGCCGTGATACCCGCGGCATTATCCGTCAGCATCAGTTCCACAAAGTTGAAATGGTAAAACTGGCGCATCCTGATCACAGCTGGGAAGAATTGGAAAGCCTCACCCGTGACGCTGAAGACATTCTCCAGGCACTCGAACTGCCATATCGTGTCATCTGCCTGTCCGCTGGCGACATTGGTTTCAGCTCTGCCAAGACCTACGACCTTGAAGTTTGGCTGCCAAGCTACGGCAAATATCGTGAAATCTCTTCCTGCTCGAATTTCCTGGACTTCCAGGCTCGCCGCGCCAACCTGCGTTTCCGTGATGCGGATGGCAAGGTGCGTTTCGTTCATACGCTCAATGGTTCTGGTCTGGCTGTTGGCCGTACACTGGCTGCAATCCTTGAAAACTATCAGAACGCTGACGGCAGCGTCACCATTCCAAAGGCACTTCTGCCATACATGCACGGTTATACCGAAATTCGCTAAGGTTGTACGCCCATGACAAAAGAATTGGATTTTTCACGTATTCATCGTTTTGTATTTGAAGATTTGCATTTGATGCTCGACATCAACAGCGGCTCCATCCATGTCACCGACGAAACCGTTGACACCTTCCTCGATGCTCTCGAGGAAGGCAAGACATGGGAAGAGGCCATTGCCCAGACGGCGGCTGTGTATGGACAAGAAGATGCCAAGGACGTTGCTGATGGCATCGCCGAGCTGATCGATGAAGGACTTTTGTTCAGTGACATCGATTTCAGCGACTTTACACCACACACCGAACCGATCGTCAAAGCATTGTGCCTGCACATGGCGCATGACTGCAACCTGCGCTGCGGCTATTGCTTTGCCGACAGCGGTGCATACGGCGGCGGTCGTTCCCTGATGAGTCTGGAAGTTGGCAAGAAAGCCATCGACTTTTTGATGGAAGCCAGCAAGCACCGCACACACGTGGAAGTGGACCTCTTTGGCGGGGAACCGCTGTTGAATATGGACGTGTGCAAGGCTGTTGTAGAATATGGCCACAAACGTGCTGCTGAATTGGGCAAGGTGCTGAAAATCACCCTCACCACCAACGGTGTGCTTTTGGATGATGCCTGCGGCAAATGGGTCAACGACGAGCACATGGATGCCGTCCTGTCCCTCGATGGCCGCAAAGAAGTGCATGACAACATGCGCCGTTTTGTCGGCGGTCAGCCAAGCTATGACGTTTGTGTCGATCATTTCCAGAAATTCGTGGCCACGCGCGGCCAGCAATGGTATTATGTGCGCGGCACTTATACCCACTACAATCCAGACTTCGCTGCCGATGTGATTCATCTGGCCGATGATCTGGGCTTCAAGGAAATTTCCATGGAGCCGGTGGTGGCACCTGCTGAAATGCCTTATGCTCTGACAGAAGAAGACAAGCCTGTCATTCTTGAAAACTACAACATTTTGGCGCGCCACTATCTGCAGCGTTGGCGCGAAGGCAAGGGCTACAATTTCTTCCATTTCAACGTGGATTTCACAGGCGGTCCATGCCTGCCTAAGCGCCTGTCTGGCTGTGGCAGCGGTCATGACTACCTGGCTGTCAGCCCAGAGGGCGATCTCTATCCTTGCCATCAGTTTGTTGGCGAGGAAGATTATAAGATGGGGACCGTGTTCACGGGCATTCAGAAGCCAGAGATTGCGGAACGCTTCCAGAAAGCGAACGTCCTCACCAAGCCAACCTGCATGGATTGTTGGGCACGCTTCTACTGCAGTGGTGGCTGCCATGCCAACAACATCCGTTACGGCGGCAGCATCAACGAACCGTATGCTTATGGATGCGATTTGCAGCGCAAGCGCATCGAAGCAGCTATTTACGTGCAGACCGTGAAGCTGCTTGAAGGTGAAGGGAGCGAAGACTGATGGCAGCACTTTTGCCTCCTTTTGCGGCACCGGTTGAACATCCGCGTGTGGCGTTTCAGGGCATCGAAGGTTCCTTCAGTGACGGCGCCTGCATTAAGGTGTTTGGTCAAGATGTTGATCGTACGGGTCTGCCGCATTTTCAGTTTGTGGTTGACGGCGTGGTCAACGGAGACTACGACTACGGCGTGCTGCCGATAGAGAATTCCTCTACCGGCAGCATCAACGATGTGTATGACCTGCTTTATGAAAAGCCTTGCTTCATTGTCGGTGAAACATCGCTGGAAATCACCCAGAATCTGATGGCGGTGCCAGGTACCAAGCTGGAAGATGTGAAGTTTGTTTATTCTCATCCACAGGGCTTGGGGCAAAGCCAGCGTTTTCTGCTGGAACACGGCATCGAGGCGCGTCCTTATGCCGACACGGCCATGAGTGCGCGCTATATTGCAGAGACAAAGCCTGCTAATGGCGCTGCCATTGCGTCCAAGCAGGCTGCGGAAGTGTATGGACTGGACATTCTGGTTCCTCATGTTAATTTTAACTATTCCAACATCACACGTTTTGTGGTGATTCGACGTGAGCCGGAATTAAGTGAAAGCCAGAATAAGGCGAGCATCGTTTTCAAAACAGCACACCGCCCTGGGGCGCTGTTGGAAGCGCTGCGTTACTTTGCAGAAGGACACTATGATATGAGCCGCATTGAATCACGACCAGTGATTGGCAAGCCATGGGAGTACAGCTTCTATATTGATTTGCTTGGTCGTTGGGACGATGAGGTTTTCTTGGAATGTCTGCGTCAGGTGCGTGATAAGACGGTCGATTTCCGTGTGCTCGGCACCTACGAAGCAGCAGAACAGCATTATCTATAAGAGAAAGGAGACCAACCCATGAAAGATCTCTTTTCATCCATTCCTGGTGTGGCAGAGGTGCGTGCCAACGAGCCCTTGTCTCGTCACACCACGTTTCAAATTGGTGGGCCCTGCGATGTGATGGTGTTTCCTGAAACAGCAGAAGCCCTTGCCGATGTTATCCGTGTATGCAGCGAAGAGGATCAGCCGTATTTTGTGCTTGGCAAAGGCAGCAATGTGCTGGTCAGTGATCAAGGCATCCGCGGTGTGGTTATTGCTACTGAACGCTTGCAGCACTTGCTGGTTGATGGCACAACAGTGATGGCGTCCGCCGGCTTATCGCTGATCAATGTCAGCAAAGCTTGCGCTGAGCTTGGACTTTCCGGCCTGGAGTTTGCCAGCGGCATTCCAGGCAGCGTTGGCGGCGCGGCGTACATGAACGCTGGTGCTTACGACGGTGAAATGAAAGATGTTGTGACGTCGGTCACTGTGCTTGACGAAAGCGGGATGATCCGCAACATTTCAGCCGAAGACATGCGTTTCAGCTATCGTCACAGCCGTCTCAAAGACGAGCCACTTGTTTGCCTGGCGGTAACGATGCAGCTGCAGCATGGCGATAAGGCGGACATTCTTGCTAAAGTGGCCGATCTCAGCGAACGCCGCTCCAGCAAACAACCACTGGAAATGGCCAGTGCTGGCAGCACCTTCAAGCGCCCGCCGGGTCACTATGCTGGACCGCTCATCATTGATGCAGGCATGCAGGGGTACCGCATCGGCGGCGCACAAGTATCCACTAAGCATGCTGGTTTCCTTGTCAACACCGGCGGGGCCACCGCCGATGATGTGATTCGTCTCATCCATGCGGTGCAAGACGCTGTTTTAAGAAAATTTGGCGTGCGTTTGGAAACTGAAGTGCGTTTTATTGGCGAATGGGAAAATCATCCTCTCTATCATGAGATCATGATGGTGGACTAAATAAAAATAACAGAGTCGGGCAGATCCCGGCTCTGTTTTTGTATAAAACGGGCAGCTTGCGCACGCTACAGCAACCCGCTATCATAGAATCAGGAGGCGATCAGGGATGAACGAACGATTTCAGGATATTGCAGCGCAGAGTGCGGCGTTGTTTCCGAAAATTCAGGAGCTGCGGCGGCAGCTGCATCGGCAGCCGGAGCAGGGCTGGTTAGAAATTTGCACCTCGGCGCTGGTGGCAGAACGGCTGCAGGCGTTGGGCTATGAGGTGCTTGTGGGGGACGCGGTGACAGCGGATACGCGCATGGGCCTGCCCGATCAGGCGGCCTGTGATGCGGCTTATGAACGAGCCCTGACAGCTGGAGTGTCGCCGGCGTTAGCAAATCGCATGCGTGATGGCCGCACCGGCGTCATCGGTATCCTGCGCTGTGGTGAGGGACCTGTGGTGGCGCTGCGGTTTGATATGGATGCGCTGCCGCTTACGGAAAGCGACGACAGCGAACGCCAGGCGGTGCGCGAAGATTACGCCTCGGCACAGGCTAGCAGCATGCACGCCTGCGGACACGATGGGCACACCGCCATCGGCCTTGGTGTGGCAGAAATCCTAGTCACTCAGCGCACGCAGCTGCATGGTACCGTGAAGCTGATTTTTCAGCCGGCGGAAGAAGGGGTGCGCGGCGCGGCAGCCATCGTTGAAAAAGGACACCTCGACGATGTGGACGCGCTTTTGGCGGCGCACATTCAAGATCGCGGCGATTTGGACGGCGATGTCATCCCAGGCAGCTGTGGTGCCTATGCCACCACCAAATTAGACGCCCATTTTCACGGCCGAGCTGCTCATGCAGCCAGTGCGCCTGAAAAAGGCCGTAATGTCATGCTGGCGGTGGCGGCAGCCATTACCAACCTTTACGCCATTCCACGGCACAGCAGCGGCGCCTCGCGTGTCAATGTGGGCACTGTTCACGCAGGAAGCGGCCGCAACATCATCGCCGATGCCGCGGACATGACCCTGGAAGTGCGCGGCGAAACCACAGCCATCAACGCCTACATGGAAGACTATGCGCGCCGAATTTTGAATGCTTCAGCTGCCATGCACGGCTGTGAAGTGAGCATCGACAAACGCGGTGAAGCTTTTTCTCTCGCCAGCGATGGCGCTTTGATGGAACGCGTTCGGACCGTTTGCACAGCGCTTCCGGACGTTGCGCTGTCGTCTTGCCTAGAACAACACCTCAACGACAGCGAAGACATCTCCTACATGATGGCACGTGTGCAGGCAAACGGTGGTCAGGCCACCTTCATGCGCCTGCTCACTGCCACCAGCGACGTGCCCCATGGCTGCCGCTTCGACTTCGACGAACACGTCCTGCAAACTGGCATGAGTGTATTCAGCGCCGTAACGATGGATTTGTTGGGAAAATAAGCAAATAAAAAGGATTGTCCCTGCATGATTAGCCCCCAGTCAAGTAGAAAGGGTAAATAACAAAAATCATTTTTCATCAA
>JAHZHI010000039.1 GCA_019420345.1 Peptococcaceae bacterium | reverse complement strand
CACCGTTTGAATTGTATCATTCTGAGGTGTTGCACTTGACTTGACAATTCGCCTACAAAAAACACTCTCTATTTCCATAACCAAATCTTTCTTTTACAAAAAGTGGCCAATAGTAATTGTTTTGCAATTTTGCCTTCCATTCTACAACATAATTATTATGTCCAAAGTGAGATATTACATGCTCTCGATTTTGAAGCAAATATTGTCCCTATCAATTATGCGTTGATTCATCCATCAGATGATCAAGTGACACCATTAGAACGAGAATTCGTAGAATTACTAAAGGCTAGTTTTCAACATCTCATCTAAAAATCACCTGTAAATAAAAAGAGCGTTGCTCTGATAAAATCAGAGCAGCGCCCTTTTATTATTATGCTCACTCCCAAATCCCAGGAGTTGTATTTTTGATGCCAACTTCTTCAGCCTTGAACACAGGATCTTTGCCAGCTTTCTTTTGACGTGTGTAGTCATCCAATGCTTTTCTGACTGTGCCATTAAGGCAGAACAAAGCAATAATGTTGACGATTGCCATGCAACCCATGGTGATGTCTGCCAATGCCCACGCAGCATCCATGGAATTGATCGCCCCAACGAACACCATCACAACACAGGTGCAGCGGAAAATGAACAGGAACACTTTGTTGTCTGAGATAAAACGTGCATTAAACTCTGCGTAGAAATAGTTCCCAATCAGAGAGGTGAACGCAAAAAGTGCTACGGCAGCGGTCATAAAATGAACGCCCAGAGACCCAAAGACGGTTTCCACAGCCGCCTGAACCAGCGGAATCCCATCCAAGGAGCCACCTTTTTCATAAACCCCAGAGAACAACACAAGGAAACCAGTGGTCGAACAAATAATGATGGTATCAATGAAGACCGACAATACCTGAACCAACCCCTGTTTGACAGGATGAGACACTTCAGAAGAAGCAGCAGCGTTTGGCGCCGACCCCATCCCAGCTTCATTGGAAAACAGCCCACGCTTTACCCCCATAACGAGGCAGGAGCCGAGCATCCCACCAAAGATGGCACGGAAATCAAAAGCATCTCGGAAAAGGACGCTGATCACTTCTGGGAACTTTTCAATATTAGAGATGATGATCACCAAGCCAATAAAAATATAAAGTGCAGCCATGATTGGAACCAAAATGGAAGATACCTTACTGATCTTATCCACGCCACTGAAGAACAACACCATGGCAATAACAGCTAAAATGATACCAAGATAAATTGGCACGCTGGAATGTTCCCAGTCGTTGCTGTAATATTCAAAAGCAGAAACAATGTTGAATGCCTGCAAGCCATTGAAGCCATACGCGAAAGTAAAGATCAAAAGCACGGCAAACACCGTTCCCAGCCAACGCATCCCCATGGCTTTTTCAATATAATAAGCCGGGCCGCCCTTAAAAATAGCACCGTCACGTTCCTTGTAAATCTGTGCCAAAGTACTTTCCGCAAAAGCAGACGCACCGCCAATAATGGCCATGATCCACATCCAAACAAGTGCTCCAGGGCCACCAGCCACCAAGGCTGTCGCGATACCAGCAATGTTCCCCGTACCAACACGAGAAGCTGTTGCTACCATCAATGCTTGGAAAGATGAAATAGCATCCTTATTGGATTTCTTTTCCATAACCACGCGAAACGTTTCTGGAAAATAGCGAATCTGCACAAAACGTGTACAAAATGAAAGAAATAGACCGATGATGATCAACAATCCGACGAGGATATAAAGATACATAAAATCGTCTATCGCGACAAGTGTTTCTGTAATTGTCATCTTGATTTCCCCCTAAAAATTTATAGTTATCCTGATGATGCGCCGAAAAAAGCTGCATCAGGAAAAACTTCCTTACACAATGAAAACCCGGCGGCCACAAGTCGTCGGGTTTTCATATTCCATTTTCAAGATGTTCTATCAGTCGGCCCACTCTGCGCCGTATTTTTTCTGTTCATGCTTCTTAGCAAGAAGCAGAACGCCGATAAGAACTACTACCCCTACAATCCAGGAAATGAAAATATTACGTGTCATGCCTGCTACAACAAAAGCCACTGCAGAAATACCTGCAACCGTCAATGCGTAAGGCAGCTGTGTATTGACATGGTTCAAATGGAAGCATTGTGCACCAGCAGATGCCATGATCGTTGTATCAGAAATTGGTGAGCAATGGTCACCACAAACAGCACCAGCCATGCAAGCGCTCATGGAAATAATCATAAGCTGCGGATCGGTTTCCTGGAAAGCTGCAACAACGATTGGAATCAAGATACCAAACGTTCCCCAGCTGGTACCGGTAGCAAATGCTAAACCACAGCCAATCAGGAAAATAATCATTGGCAGGAAGTTTACCAAAGTGCCTGCAGAACCTTCGATCAAACCAGCCACATAGGTTGCCGCACCAAGGCTGTCGGTCATGGCTTTCAAGCTCCATGCAAAGGTCAAAATCAAGATTGGTGCGATCATTGCTTCAAAGCCTTTTGGCACACATTCCATAAATTCAGTGAAAGACATAACACGGCGAGCCATGTAGAAAATCAATGTGAACAACAAACCAAAGAATGAGCCTACTGCCAAACCAACGGAAGCGTCACTGTTGGAGAAAGAGTCAACGAAACTCGTACCAGCAAAGAAACCACCGCTCCAGATCATACCAATAACGCAGGTAATAATTAAAACGATAACAGGCAGCAGCATATCCACGAGATGGCCGCCTTCTTCTTTGATTTCTTCTTCAAAGCCGTCATAAGGACGTTCGCTGGTTGTGTAAAGGTCGCCCTTAATGGCATTGATTTCATGCAGCTCCATTAAGCCATAATCGGCTCTCAGCAGAGAAAGCAGAATAATAAAGATAAGGGTGAACAATGCATAGAAATTGTATGGAATGCACTGAATAAAAAGAGCAATCCCATTGGTATCCCCTGGCACAAAACCAGAAACAGCTGCAGCCCAAGAAGAAATTGGTGCAATAATGCAGATTGGCGCCGCCGTAGAGTCGATCAAATACGCCAATTTTGCACGAGAAATGTGGAATTTATCGGTTACTGGACGCATAACACTGCCAACCGTCAGGCAGTTGAAATAGTCATCAATGAAGATCAACACGCCAAGGCCGATGGTTGCCAGCTGTGCACCAACACGATTTTTAATTTTTGTCTGCGCCCAGCGCCCAAACGCTGCAGACGCACCAGCTTTATTCATCAAAGAAACGATGATCCCAAGAATAACCAAGAAAATAATGATACCAACATTATACGGATCAGCTAAAACTGCAACGATCCCTTCCGTATACACATGTGTGATCGTTCCTTCAAAGTTAAAGCCAGAGTACAACAGTCCCCCTGCAACAACCCCAACGAACAAGGAACTATACACTTCTTTGGTGGCCAACGCCAAAGAGATGGCCACAACTGGCGGTACCAACGCCCAGATCGTCTGCTGTACAGACTCAGCTGTCGTGGTAAATGCCGCCACCAGCATCAGCACAATCACTACGAGCAAGACGATGATTGTCGCTGTGCTGTTCTTTTTCTTTTTTGTAGACATACCTCGATACTACCCCCTAAGCCAAAATAATATGCATAAAACTACATATATATTCCTATTTTACACTGTGAAAGCGCCATTTTCTACCGCCATTATGAAACATAAGAAAATACTATCAAATTGAGCTTGTATAACACGGCATAAAAATAGACTCAGAATAGAAAACTGCAGTACTTTTTCTATTCGGAGCCTACTGAAACACATTCAATACTCTTTAAGTGTCAAAATTTAATATTAGGCATCTTCTTTAGCACTTCTGCACACTCTGCCAAAACTGAATCAATAATTTCAGCAGCAGGACGTACTTCTTTAATCAACGGAACAATTTGCCCCGCCATAACAGCGCCATTTTCTGTATCACCTTCAGCCATTGCTTTTTTCAAAGAGCTTTCTGCCACTGGACGAAGAAATTCTGCTGCTTCTGCCTTCACGTTTTCAGCTTCAATTCGCAACAACTTATCAGAAAGCACGTTCTTAATTTGACGGCAAGGTTCATCTGTTGCATTGCCTGTAATAACAGTACACATATCTCCAGCTTCAACCACAGCTTTTTTGACATTTGGATGAACAACGGTTTCTTCTGCCGCAAGGAATACTGTCCCCATCTCAATGCCTTCTGCACCCAGAGCAATCACAGCAGCCATGCCACGGCCATCAGCAATACCACCAGAAGCAACGAGCGGCACTTTAATCACATCTGCAGCCTGAGGGACGAGTATCATTGTGGTTTCAAAAGTAACATGACCGCCACCTTCCCAGCCTTTCATAATAATTACATCTGCACCAGCTTTTTCAGCTATGATAGCATCATCCATAAAGCTTGGCTTTGTAACAACCTTACAGCCACGCTCATGCCATTTATCAAAATACGTTTTAGCCAAATCATAATTCATGCCTGCTAATACATCAGCGTAAACGACAGCAGGATGAGTATCTTCCACAACCTGAGTGATTTTATCAAGCAAAGCTGTATCTGGCGACATGTAAACATTGATACCAAACGGCTTGTCCGTCAGCTTCTGAGTCTCAAGGATCTGCTCTTCCACAAATTCGATGGGTGCAAAGCCAACGCCCAACACGCCAAGTCCACCAGCATTTGACACTGCAGCAACCAAGGGAGCTGTCGATGTCCAGGCCATCGGTCCACAAATCACAGGTTTTTCAATCCCCAAAGTTTCACATACTCTGTTCATCGTTTTATTTCCTCCTTATAAATCACTTTATTCCAGATTTAAAGCACGTTTCGCATTGTTGCAAAAAATGTTATTTTTAATTTCATCAGACAATGGCAACTCATCAAAACTCTTCTTCGTTTCAGCAATGGTGGCCAAAGGATACGCTGTCGAGAAGCAGATTCTATCAGAAAGCATATTCTTCGCTGCAATCACATAATCTTCATATCCTGGCGTATTTGGCGTCATGTAGGTATCTGGTGCAAGATACACATTCTGGCGACATATGCAGATCTGGCACATTTGTGTAACATATGGCCAACCAGCATGCCCACAGATAATCGTCATCTTCGGATATTTTGCAGCCACATGATCTAGTTCAATTGGATCATACAATCCAAGATCTGGCGCAAAAAGCCCACCCCACTGCAGATAAACGGGTACACGATCACGCTCACATTTTTCATAAATAACAGTTAGCATCGGATCATCTACATGTACAGGTCCACCTGTGCAAAACGGTAACTCCATGACTATCCCTTTACAAGGGCCATTAAGTACATATTCGTCGATTGTGTCCAATGCTTTCAGCAAACCTTCAGTTGGATCAATCCCGGCCATCCCGATAAAACGATCTGGATATTCTTGCAGAAGGTCAAGTAGATCTTCATTTTTTACACCCTGAGAAGTGCGAATTGGAACAACCCCCAGGTCTACTCCCGCTTCATCCATTTCTTGAATAAGCATATCCATAGACTTTTCAAAACACGATGGTGGCATATGACCACCATTTTTTTCTACCAATGGAGCAATAAACTGAGGCGTTTCAAAGAAATTCATTTTAATGATACTCTTATAAGGTGGTCTCAAACGCATATCAATAATCATAAATAAGCATCCTTTCGCAGTTGATATTATTGGATAGAATCATTCAATGCCAAGCAAAGTTGCAGCATTTTTATAGAAGAATTGTTCGCGATGTTCTGCCTTAATAAAATCGCCAAATTCATAAGCTTTTTTCATATCAGCAGGTGAGGTAACAGGATAAGACGATGCAAATAGACATTTATCTGGTGCAAGCTTCACTGCTTCACGATAATCCTGATAGCCAACACCCATCAACAGCTGATGGTCAATGCCTAAATAAAGATTATCGCGCTTCATCAGCAGTGCACCAAATTCTCTTCCCCATGGAGAACCAGCGTGACCAAGCACCACATTCATTTTAGGGAACTCAGCCAGCACCTGATCAACATAGAAAGGAATATTGTTATCCATATATGGCACTGTCATAATTGCCTGGGTGAGCATAACTGTCAAATTGTTTTTTTCTAAATACTCATAAACCGGGTAGAAACGCTCGTCGTTAACCTGATAGGTCTTACCGTCAATCGGAATCCCTGGTTCAATAGTAACACCTTTGGCATAACCCTTGCCGTTGAGCACATAGCGATCGACGATTTCCTTCGCCTGTTCAATATCACCAACGTTCACATAAGGAAAGAAATAGAATTTTCCTGGATATTTGACAGACAGTTCTTCTAAGGCATCATTGTTGACACCATTGCGCCCTGCAATAACAGAAGCGACAATTTCAGCTTCCTCGTTTTCCTGCATAAATTCTTCCATGGAAGAATGCTGATAAGACTTTGGCAACGGATCCTCAATGCCAAGGTTCTGCAAGCTTTTCACCAGATTGCCTGGCCAGCTATCGTAGTTAAACAAACCAACAAATGTATCATATGGTGGACGGACTCGAAAATCAATCGCTTTCATAAATAATTACCTCCTAAATCATACATTCGCGATATATATTTAAAATATAATCGTTTAAAGAATACCTATTAAATACCAGTACGGAACAATAATCGCCATCATAAAGATCAGGTGACCAATCATACGAATTGCATTGTACTTGATAAAATCTTTCATCATCATTAAACCAAAGGCAAAGAATAACAGATAGGCAGTGTTTTCATGCGGCATGAATACATTGGAAGTATTCATCATAATCGTAAACAACGTTGCTACAGGTTCAACACCAAGGCTTGCACCAATTTGCATAAGTGGAACACCTAGAGCGGCAGACACTGCAACAGGTGTCAAAAGGAAATTAGATACAGTTGAAATACCCCAAACACCACCTATAAAACCAGCTTTTGACACATTGCCCAACAATGGATTTACTAGCGTATTAATTAATTCGCCAACTCCCAGCGCATTTCCAACATTACCGATTGCAATACATGCAACAGTAAAGAAAACAACACCAAAATTTACTTTTTTCAAAGTATCACCATTAGCTAGATTAACCCCCGGTAAAAATACAGCCCAGGCAATAAGACTAAATCCATAAGCAGTCTTCCACCCAGTAAAACTAGAAATAATCATATATAATACAATGACAATAGTTAGAACTAAGGCTTTTTTCTCAGCGTTTGAAATCTGACCCAGTTTGCTTAGTTCATTCTTAAAAAAATCAGCTTTAATATCAGCTCCAGTAGACTTAAATAATACTTTCGTAAGGAGAATCATCCACAGTAGGTCAAAAATAAACCATGGCCAGGAAATCCGTAAATATGAAATCCATGTAATTCCTAAATCTGGATTGATCAACTTCAATACTGCGTCACCAACACCTGCATTAATCGGATTATACAGCCAAGCAAACGGACATACTGCTCCAGCCATAGCTGCTAAAGCAACACCGTTCGATTCCTTTGAACCAAGCGGATATCCCAGTCCTTTGCAGATTGCAAAAGCAATTGCTGCCAAAAGAGGAAAGCCCGTAACAGATGTTAATAGAGAAATTACCACGCCTACAAAATAGATTGCCCATAGCATTTTTATGTAACTACCGCCAAGTCTGAGTATCAATGCATATGCAAAACGTTTCATAATACCGGTTTCATTTAATGCTGCTGCAAAAACCAACGAGCCGATGATCATCCAGGCAACATCATTGGACCAGGCACTGAACACGGTAGCAACATCGCAGATACCTGTAGCAGAATATCCCATAAACAAAACAATAGCTGCTATCAATGAATCCACTAAATCAAATGCAATAAGTAAAATAGCAAATAATGTAACAATGAAAAAGATTCTTAACTGAGATGTGTATACATCAGATAAAGGTATCAGGCAGATGCAAAGCGGCAGAATAATTGATAGCACCCATTGCCAGATTTTTTTATTGGTCTTTTCCATGTCTTCACCTCATTTTTTAGTTAATATTAAGCGATCACTTATCTTGGCTTTACTATACCACGATATTTTATGCATTGTATAATTTAAACTTATGGTAACGTTACGCATTTTTCCTATAGCTAAATCCCATGTCCTAAGATATGATAACAATAAGCACAGTTTTTCACTCAGGAGGACACGGATATGCAGTTAAAACACATCGAATATTTTGTAGAAACAAGCAAATACAAATCCTTTAACGAAGCTGCAAAGAATCTCTTCATCTCGCAGCCATCCCTTAGTGCTGCCATCGCAACGCTGGAAAAAGAACTTGGTTTTAAACTCTTTCATCGCACTAAACATGGTATCGAACTTTCAACGGCCGGTAGTTTAATCCTTCCAGAAGCAAAACAGATGCTAGCTCTCCATCAGCATTGGCTGACACTTTCACAGAAACTCTCCCTATTCAATGAACCACTTATTATTTGTGCACAAGAATTGCTTTGCTCAACCATTCTTGTCGATTTATCCTTTAAAGTAAGAGCTCTTTATCCCAATATCACCCTCAGTCTCAAGCCTGCAGAAATGATTTCCATCAGCAATCATCTTGAAGGAAACACTATTTTATTAGACTTTTATGACATTGATCAATTTGAAACTTTAAAGCAAAAGGCCAAGGAAAGCAATTGGACAATCGTCCCAGTTTCTACACTGCAAACATTTTTATTTCTTAATGCCAGACACCCACTTGCAAAGCAGAGATTCGTTAATCTAACAGACCTTTCCCAACTTGACTTGGTCACTTATGATTCTGTCTCCAGCACAACTGACACACTTCCTTACCGAAACCTCATCAACAATTTTCATGACATTATCAGACTACCTAGTCGCGAAGGCCAGTTCAATTACATCCGTTCTTTTCCACAATCAAGCGGCTTATTCTCATCACTTTGCATGTATTATCCCTATGTTCAGAACGGCTTACTTATTCCACGTACCATCGACGACCACCCAATGCCAATTTTTCTGGCTGCCATTTATCCCAAAGACACCGACCTTGCATCTTTCTATGAAATCATCATTAACGAGATTTGCGAAGCAACCCATACTTTCATTCAAAACAACAACATCCTTGTATAACAAATTCCTGTATGCGTATCGAACGCTCTCAGTTCGATGCGCATTCTATTTTTTGTCGGCGAATTTACAATCTAAGTGCAACAAAAAATGACTCATAGAACTTCTGGTAA
>JAHZHI010000038.1 GCA_019420345.1 Peptococcaceae bacterium | reverse complement strand
ACCGTTTGAATTGTATCATTCTGAGGTGTTGCACTTGACTTGACAATTCGCCACATAAAAATATCCCGTATTTTCTTTTCAATATCCCTTGAATCGCCCTTCTATAATGATATAAAATATGAACGAGGTTATATGATATTAAGTTCAACACAAGGGAGTTTTTTTATGCCAAAATTAGATAATATCCACAAAATTATGATCATTGGCTCCGGCCCAATCATCATCGGTCAGGCATGTGAATTTGACTATTCTGGTACGCAAGCTTGCAAAGCGTTGCGCCAACTCGGCTACGAAATCATACTGGTCAACTCTAATCCTGCGACCATTATGACAGACCCAGATGTAGCAGATATCACTTACATTGAACCATTAAATGTTGAGCGTCTCACTCAAATTATTGATAAAGAACGTCCAGATGCATTACTGCCAAATCTTGGCGGACAAAGCGGGTTGAATCTTTGCTCTGAACTCTCCGAAGCAGGTGTATTGGAAAAATACAATGTAAAAGTCATTGGTGTCCAAGTTGATGCCATTGAACGAGGAGAAGACCGTATTGAATTTAAACACGAAATGCAGAAACTCGGCATTGAAATGGCACGCAGTGAAGTTGCATATAGTGTAGACGAAGCAGTAAAAATTGCTGATGAATTAAATTATCCTGTTGTTCTTCGCCCTGCATATACAATGGGTGGTGCTGGCGGTGGAATTGTTTACAATGTAGATGAATTGAAAACCGTCTGTGAACGAGGCCTGCAAGCAAGCTTGGTGGGTCAGGTGTTGGTAGAAGAATGTATTACCGGCTGGGAAGAACTTGAACTAGAAGTCGTACGTGATGCTGAAAACAATATTATCACAGTTTGCTTTATTGAAAATATTGATCCAATGGGCGTACATACTGGGGATTCCTTCTGCTCTGCTCCAATGCTTACCATTAGTGAAGACGTTCAAAAAAAGCTCCAGGAATATTCTTACAAGATTGTTGAAGATATCCAAGTTATTGGTGGATGCAATTGTCAGTTTGCTCATGACCCAAAGACTGATCGCATTGTTGTTATTGAAATCAATCCGCGCACATCCCGTTCTTCTGCACTTGCCTCCAAGGCAACAGGTTTCCCAATTGCTTTGGTGTCTGCAATGCTCGCATGTGGCTTGACGCTCAAAGAAATTCCATGCGGAAAATATGGAACCCTTGACAAATATGTTCCTGGCGGTGATTATGTTGTCATCAAATTTGCACGTTGGGCCTTTGAAAAATTTAAGGGTGCTGAAGATAAACTCGGAACCCAGATGAAGGCAGTTGGTGAAGTCATGTCTATCGGCAAGACTTACAAAGAAGCCTTCCAAAAGGCTATTCGCAGTCTTGAAACGGGCAGATATGGTCTCGGTTATGCTAAAAATTTCCATGATTTATCTAAAGAAGAATTGCTGGCCAAACTTCGCTTCCCTTCAAGCGAACGACAGTTTATCATTTATGAAGCTTTACGCAAAGGTGCAAGCATAGAAGAAATCTATCAGCTTACTAAAATCAAGCGCTGGTTCTTAGAACAAATGCTTGAACTTGTACAAGAAGAGGAACAGCTTTTGGCGCTTAAAGGACACGTTCCTTCAGAAAGTATTCTGAAGCAGGCAAAACTTGATGGCTTTAGTGACCGTTATTTAAGTCAGCTTTTAGATGTTCCTGAAGCAGATATTCGTAACGCACGTTATAATTATGGCATTCGAGAAGCATGGGAAGGTGTCCATGTCAGCGGTACGAAAGATGCTGCTTACTATTACTCTACCTATCATCTTGATGAAGATAACAGCCCTGTTTCCAATGACAAGCCTAAAATTATGATCTTAGGCGGCGGCCCTAACCGCATTGGGCAAGGGATCGAATTTGACTATTGTTGCGTACATGCAGCATTGGCACTTAAAAAACTTGGGTTTGAATCCATTATCGTTAACTGCAATCCTGAAACTGTTTCTACTGACTATGATACATCCGATAAGCTCTATTTCGAACCACTAACTCTTGAGGATGTACTTGCTATATATGAAAAGGAACAGCCAGTCGGTGTTATTGCTCAATTTGGTGGACAAACACCGCTTAATTTAGCAGCAGATCTCAAAAAGAACGGGGTCAATATTCTTGGAACAACGCCAGAAACCATTGATCTTGCAGAAGATCGTGATCATTTCCGAGCAATGATGGACCGTCTTGGTATTCCGATGCCAGAAAGCGGCATGGCAGTTGATGTTGATGAAGCACTTGAAATTGCGAACCGCATCGGTTATCCTGTCATGGTTCGTCCAAGCTATGTGTTAGGCGGACGCGGCATGGAAATCGTACATGATGATGAACAAATGCGTGTTTATATGGCAGCCGCTGTTGGTGTTACACCAGATCGTCCAATTTTGATTGACCGTTTCTTAAATCATGCATTAGAATGTGAAGCAGATGCTATCAGTGATGGAACCCATTGTTTTGTTCCTGCAGTTATGGAGCATATCGAATTGGCTGGCGTTCACTCTGGCGATTCTGCATGCATCCTCCCTTCCATGAATCTTACTGATGATCAAATCAATACGATTAAAGATTATACTAAAAAAATAGCTGTTGAAATGCATGTTTCAGGTCTGATGAATATGCAATATGCTATTGAAAATGGAACTGTTTATGTTTTAGAAGCCAACCCTCGTGCCTCTCGTACCGTTCCATTGGTGTCAAAAGTTTGCAACATCAATATGGTCAAGTTAGCTACTGAAATTATGACAGCGCCACTTACTGGTAAAGAGTCACCGGTTCCATCTTTACACGATCATAACATCCCGCATTACGGTGTTAAAGAAGCTGTCTTTCCATTTAGCAATTTCCAGGAAATTGATCCTGTCCTTGGGCCAGAAATGCGTTCAACCGGTGAAGTTCTTGGTTTATCCACTAGTTTTGGAGAAGCATACTATAAGGCACAAGAAGCAACCCAAACTAAGTTACCTCTTGAAGGCACAGTTCTCCTCAGTGTTTGTGATCGTGATAAGGCTGAATTGGTTGATGTTGCGAAATCATTCCATGAACTTGGCTTCAAAATTTTAGCTACTGGTGGTTGCTATAAAATGATTACAGAAGCTGGTATCCCGGCAGAATTCATTTACAAAATTTATGAAGGACGCCCAAATATTGCCGATCAAATTGCGAATAACCACATCCAGCTAATCATTAACACACCTTCTGGGAAAGAAAGTGCACATGATGACAGTTATATTCGCAAGTCAGCTATTAAACATCGTATACCATATATTACGACTATGGCTGCAGCAAAAGCAAGTGCTGAAGGTATTAGAGCGTATAAAAGCGGTATTCATACGGGTGTAAAATCATTGCAGGATTATCATAAAGATATTCAGTAATATCGTCGGATAAAAACGATTCTGTTAAACACTTTGAAAATAAGAAATTCAAACTTAAAAAAGGATTGGTACCAATACATAAAAGGTGTCAATCCTTTTATTATCACTTGCTAATTTTAGCAAGTGTATTATCTGTTTAAAACAGATAAATTATATAGTTGTAAAACACTTCAGAACCCCTTCTTTTTAATGAGGCGAATTGTCAAGTCAAGTGCAACACCTCAGAATGATACAATTCAAACGGTGT
>JAHZHI010000037.1 GCA_019420345.1 Peptococcaceae bacterium | reverse complement strand
GATGAAAAATGATTTTTGTTATTTACCCTTTCTACTTGACTGGGGGCTAATCAATGCAACGACAGACGGCGGCTGTTTGCGTTAGAATAAAGGCTTGTCCTTTTGGAAAAACAGGATGAAATAGATAGGCAGATAGGTGATTTTTCCTTTGCTGGTGATTTCGCGCGTGTTGGATAGCACAAAAGCCTGCTTGATGGGATATTGTTCATTCTTGACAAAGGCGTTGAGGGCGCTGTGTACGGAGTAATCTTTGCCAGATTTGACTTCGATCGGAACCACTGACAGACTGTCGTAGTCGTCAATGAGATAATCGACTTCGCCCTTGCTGCGGTTGTCGTAATAATAGAGCTGGTAACCATGGGCGCTGAGTTCGCTGGCGACTACGCTTTCATATACTGCACCGAGGTTGATGCTGCGTTCGTCGTCCATGATGGCACGGATGTTGCTGCCGTAGAGGATGCCGGAGAGAATGCCCACATCATTGAGATAAAGCTTGAGCAGATTTTTCCCGCTGGATTCAATGAGCGGGAACACCGGCGTGGAAATGGCGCGTACCTCCAGAGCGATGCCAGCGCTGACGAGGTAGTCAAATTCGTCTTGATAGTGGGCGAAGGTTCTGCCTTTTTTTCCTTCGATGTCTTTGACGATGACGCGCTTTTTCTTGTTTTCGAGGTTGGATGGGATCATCTCATAAATGCGTCGGATTTTTAATTTGTGTGCATCGTCGTATTTAGAGGCGTCAATCATGTAGTATTCGTGGATTTCCCGCTGGATGTCGCGCACGCGCTGGATGTTTTTTTCATTTAGGTAGGCGTTGACGGCATCCGGCATACCGCCGACGAGCAAAAACTTGCGGAATAAATCCATCATTTTATTGTGAGTGGCCTCGTCCAACGCTTCCCGTGCTTCAAATTTACGCCGCAATGCGGCGATCGCAAATGCGTTCATGCCGTTGGCATAGAGAAATTCTTCAAAATCCAGCGGGTACATCTGCAGCTTTCGAATGCTCCCCATTGGGATGGATGTCGTTTGAGACAGCGTGACGCCCAGCAAGGAGCCGCTGGCGATGAACGTGAAGCGGCCATCTTCGCGCAGAAATTTCAGCAAGGTCAAAAGATGCGGATAGGCTTGAATTTCATCGATGAAGATCAGCGTGTTGTCTCGCTCATGCATCTTGTCGCCAGCAAGCATGCTGACCTGAAGATAGAAATCATCGACGCTGTGGGTGTTGGCAAATAGCCGCTCGCTGATGCTGTCTTCGACCATGTTCAGCTCAATAAAATGGGTGAACAGCTGTTGGCCTACGTGGCGGATGATGAAGGTTTTTCCAACCTGACGGGCACCGTCCACGAGCAGAATTTTGTCCGGTGTGGTGCGCAGATGGTGTTCGATGTCAGCAGCAATCTTCCGATAAAGCATGGGCAGGACTCCTCTCAAAAACTTTTCAATAACATTTTATGGTAAAAATCATGACTTTTCAATAAAAAATAGGAAAGAAAATCGTGACTTTTCAATAAACGCGGCTGGCAGGGAAAATAAGCGCCTGGTATGGATTGGCTCTTGCCAAATGGCTGGAAAGGGTGTATCATAAATAATGAACGAGGTTCATTTTGCGGAGGTAGGTATGAACAAGACGGTGACATCGGAAGAAGAAATCCTCGCGGCGGCGCGGGCGTTGCTGCTGGAAAAAGGCACTGGTGCATTGACCATGCGCTCGGTGGCCGCGGCCTGTGGGGTTGCAGTGGGATCGATTTATAATTATTTCCCTTCAAAGGGCGCCCTGGTAGGCACAACGATTGAAAGTGTCTGGACGGAAATTTTCCGGCCTTTCACGGCGGCACCGGCTTACAGCAGTTTCGCCGACTGTGCCGCAGCACTGCTTGCTGCCTTGGCAGATGGTAATGCACGTCATCCGGGATTTTTCTCGGTGCATGCGCTGTCGTTCGCAGCTGGTGAAAAAGAGTCTGGCCGCGCCCTGATGGCGCGCTGCTTCGCATTGCTGCGTGAAAAGATGCTGGCCGCACTGGACGCAGACACCCAGGTGCGTGCAGGCGTTTTTGAAGGCGCCTTGTCCAAAGAAGCGTTTGTTGATTATGTGCTGCAGCTTGCCATCATGCAACAGCGGCGCGGCAGCGGAGAAGATGCCGCTTTGCTGGCGCTGATTGGCAGTTGTATTTATTGAGTGTGTTTGCCCGTCGTGCGGCGGGCTTTTGTTTGAACGAATATGAACGAAGTTCATTTTTGAGAGCGAGGGATTCTTATGGTTAAGAAGAGAACATTGCTGCTGTTGGCAGCGCTGGTTTGGCTGGCGGCTGGCTTCAATATTGTGCGCATTGGCGTGTCGGCATATGTGGGGCATTTGTCGCTCTTGGCGGCAGCAGGCTCTGTAGTGGTGTTCGTTCTGTTTTGGCGCATGTTCCGCGGCCTGGTTGGCAAGCATTCGGGCCGCATCCGTGCCTACGCCGAAGAACGGCAGTATTTCTGGCATTTCTTCGATGCCCGTTCGTTCTGCATCATGGCTGTGATGATGACGGGTGGGATCACCATTCGTGTCTGCCATCTCATGCCGGATGCTTTTATCGCCATTTTCTACACAGGCCTGGGCACCGCATTGGCGCTTGCTGGCTTGGCGTTTGGCTGCCACTTCTTCCGTTATAAAGCGTAAATAAAAAATGCTGCTTCGCGCATCGTGTGCGCGGGGCAGCATTTTTTTATTGATGGTTGTCGCGTTTTTCACGCTTCAGGCGGCGCTTCTCTGCTCTGCTCGTGATAACGTGGCGAATGGCGCCGATGGGATGCACATAGAGCATGCGCGGCCCGGCATAACGCATCACTGTGCGAATCTGTTCGCGCATTTCTGGTTTGTAGCAATGCACGCGGCAATTGGAGCAGAATGTTTTCGTTTCCATGAAGGGGCAGTGATCGACGCGATCGCAGGCGTAGCGCGCCAGTGCTGCGCATTCGTCACAAAGCTGGCCTTTGGGCGTGTGGTGATTGTGACGGCAGTAGATCGCGATCATTTCACTGACGACGTCTTTTTCGTATGCACGCTTGCTGGAGAGATCAGGCATGGCAGTGCCTCCTTTGTTGAAAATGGTATGTTCTAAGTATACGCTGTGTGCTGGCAGCGGGCAAGAGCATGCTGCAAAAACGGCCGATCGATAGCATAGAGATCATATGTTGGCCAATGGATGCAAGAAAAAATAATGAATGGCCGGGCGATTGGTTTTGACGTTTGTTGAGAGGGATGGTATGCTTTTCTTAAAGACATTGATCCTGTCTGAGTTAACGTTAGGAAGACACGCACAAAGGAGGAGAGAACCATGAAAAGACCATTGGCAAAGTTGAGCATGTTCTTTGGCGTTTGTGCTGCAGTAGTGGCGGTGGCCTTGTGGGCTTTCGGCGCTGGCTGGTTGGTTGTAGCCGCCTGTGCAGCTGCTGCAGTGGTGTTTTTCTGGGGCAGCCGCGGCGATTTGGACAGCGCCCGCGGCAATCAGCCTGTGGCAGTGATCATCGATCCATTGACAGGAGTGCCGGATTTTGACGGCTACCGCCCACGGGAAAGCGAACTGCCGCAGGATCAGCCGGCCGCTGAATTGATTCAGCATGAAGTGGCTGGTGAGAGTGTGGACGAGGTTTTGGCACGTGTGGTTGCTGCTCATCAAGAGGCAGCAGAAAAGAAAGGAGAATAACAATAAATGGAAGCATTTGATTTTAGTTTACCAACACACATCGTTTTCGGCAAAGAGCGCTACGACGAAGCAGGCGCCCTCTGCGCAGCCATCGGCAAGAAGGTGCTTTTGCACTATGGCGGCGGCTCCATCAAGAAAAACGGCCTCTACGACCGCATCATGGCCTCGCTGGAAGCGGCAGGCTGCAGCGTGGTTGAACTGGGCGGCGTCAAGCCAAACCCTCGCCTGGAATTGGTGCATGAAGGCATCGAATTGTGCCGCCGCGAAGGCGTCGACATGATTTTGGCTGTCGGCGGCGGCAGCGTCATCGACTCGGCCAAAGGCATCGCCGCCGGCGTTTGCTACGACGGCGACGTCTGGGACTGCTACCTGGGCAAGGCGCCAGTGACAGCAGCGCTGCCAATGGGCGTGGTGCTTACCATTCCAGCAGCCGGCAGTGAATGCTCCAATGTCACCGTGGTCACCAAGCCCGACACCCACGACAAGCGCAGCTTCCATGCCGATGCAGTGACCCCGCGCTTTGCCATCATTGCGCCGGACGTGTTTACCACCCTGCCGAAGAGCCAGATCGCCAATGCCACCGTCGATGTTATCAGCCATGTGTGCGAGCGCTTTTTCAGCGACAGCACCCACGTCATGCTCACCGACCGCCTCTGCATTGCCACCATCGAAACCGCCATGCAGCTGGGTTTGAAGCTCTACGCCAACCCATCCAACGTGGACGCTTGGGCCGAATTCGCCCTCACCGCCAACATTGCGCATAATGGTGTGTTGGGCCAGGGACGCATCGAAGACTGGGGCGCTCATGGCATCGGCCACGAACTCAGCGCTTTCTACGACATGGCCCACGGTGCCAGCCTGGCCATTGCGGTGCCAGCTTGGATGCGCTATGTGTCGCAAAGCAAACCGGCGCGCTTTGTGCAGTTTGCGCGTGAAGTGATGCACGTGTACGAACAGAACGACAGCGAAGCCATAGCCATGGCCATCGATGATTTTGCAGCTTTCTGCCACCGCCTTGGCCTGGCCACCACATTGACCGAAGCCGGCCTCGCTGACGCCGACCTGCCAGCCATGGCAAAGAGCGTTGTAAAATATCGCGCACGTGGACAATTTTATGTGCTCCACGAAGAAGACTGCTTGCGTATTTACGAATTAGCTTTATAATAGATTGTAGAGAAAAAATAACAACGGGACCTGCGGGTGACCGTTGTTTTTATGAAAGGGGAGAGGCGCGTGGCACGTGCGACCAAACAAGAAAACTCATATTTTCACAGCTTTCTGCTGCTGCTCACAGCAACCATCTGGGGGGTGGCGTTTGTGGCGCAGAGCGTGGGCATGGATCATGTTGGCCCGCTGACCTTTGTGGCGGCGCGCAGCACGGTTGCTGTGGTGGCGCTGGTGCCAGTGGTGCTGCTTTTCAGCCGCCGTGCCAAGCACAGCAGCAAGCCAAAACCAGTCTGTGACCGCCGCACCTTCTGGACAGGCGGCCTGCTTTGCGGGGTGCTGCTCTTTTTGGGCATGATCACCCAGCAGATCGGCCTGGTCTATACCACTGTCGGCAAGGCCGGTTTCATCACCACCACCTATGTGGTGCTGGTGCCGCTGCTCGGCATCTTCCTGGGCCGCCGCATTGGCCTGCGCATGTGGATCGCCGTGCTGTTGGCGCTGGCTGGGCTTTACTTCCTCTGTGTCAAGCAGGGTGAGTTTTCGATCGGTCTGGGCGATTCCATTGTGCTCCTATGCGCCTTCTTCTACACCATCCAAATCACCTGTGTGGACTACTACGTGCAGAAAATCGACAGCATCCAGCTCAACTTCATGCAGATGGCCGTCTGTGCGGTGCTTGGCATCATTGTGGCTGTCGTGTTCGAAGATCCTTCCTGGGGCAATTTGCTCGCTGCTGCGCTGCCGATTCTCTATGCAGGGGTCTGCTCCAGCGCCATGGGCTTCACCTTCCAAACCGTTGCCCAGGAGCACGTGTCGCCAACCGTTGCTTCGCTCATCATGAGCCTGGAAAGCTGCATCTCTGCCATTGCTGGCTGGCTGCTGCTCGGTCAGGTGCTCAACAACCGCGAACTTTGGGGCTGCATTCTCATGTTTGCCGCTATCATCCTCAGCCAGCTGCCTGCGGCCTTCTGGCAAAGCCTGACAGTGGGTGTACGCAAACAGTCAAAAGAATAAACAAACCGCTGTGCCTTTCTTGTGAAAGCACAGCGGTTTTTGCATACGGCAGATGAATCCTATCTTTCGTGCGAGGTTTCTTTTTGGTCAACCTGCTGCACGAAATGACAACTTCGTAGAAGTATAATTGACACGAAAAGACAACCTCGAATAAGCATAATTGACACAAAAAGACAACTAAAAAGGCTCTCTGAACCATATTGGTCAGAGAGCCTTGCTTATTGCGGCTATTTTGTTTGTAATTACGCCATCTTATTTTCAATGAAGCGTTGGAAAATAGCTGCCACCTGGGTTCTTGTTGCGGTGCCTTGTGGGTTCAAGGTGCCGTCGCCCATGCCAGCGATCAGGCCTTGCTGAACGGCCCAGACCATGGCGTCGCTTGCCCAGCTGCTGATGCTGGAAGCGTCGCTATAGTTGCCAACGCTGCCGCTCACGGCAGGGCTGCCCACATAGCGATAAAGCATTGCTGCAAACTGTTCGCGGGTCATAGAGCTGTTTGGCATGGTGCCATCGGAAATGCCGTTTTCCATAGCCCATTGCTGAGGACCAGCGTACCATTCGGAACCAGTGCCGCCAGGGATGTCGGCGCCTTCGTAGCGAGCCAGTACGCTCCAGATCATGGCGCGGGTCATTTTGCCTTCTGGGGAGAATTCATTGGCGCCAGTGCCGGCAAAGAGCTCGCGGCTCGTTGCGAAGTCGATGGCGTCAGCGCCCCAGTAATTGTCGGTCACATCATCGAAGGTCTTGCTGGTGTCTACAACCTTGATGGTTGTGCCGTCGGTTACTTCAACCGTAATGCCGTTGTCGCTCTGAACCGTGTCTTTAATAACAGTTTCGTTGCCATCGGCATCCACCAATACAGCAACGGTGCCAGCGGTGACGTCCTTTACAGGCACTTCCACCTTGGTGGCATCCTTAGAAGGCAGGTTCACCGTTACGGTTGGTGCTGTGGTTTTGTCGGTTGTTACAGGCACTTCAGGTATAGGCAGGGTCACTGCGCTGCCATCGGCATTGTCGACAGCATCCTTGCTGACCGTAACTTCAGATTCTACTTTACCATCGGTACCAACCGTGGTGGTGGAAGAAGAGCCGTCTTCCTTGGTGATGGTGGTCGTGGTAGAACCATCTGGATTGGTCACAGTTTCTTCGCTGTCGGTAGGTTCTTCAGGATCTGGGGTAGGTGTAGGGGTTACCGTGCTGCCGCCGCCGGCAGAAATCTTTGTCCAGTGTGCATACAGGGTGGTGTCTGCAGAGAAAGTGGTTTCAGTTGTAACCTTATCGCCGCCATCCTTCGCAGTGAACCAGCCATCAAAGGTGTAGCCGCTTTGCGTTGCGGTAGGCAGAGCGGTTAAAACGCCGTTGCCATTAGTGTCAGATGTAGCTGTATCACAGCTGCCGCCATTGGCATCAAAAGTAATGGTGTAGATGTCTTTATCAATAACCTTGTAAGTACCATTGCCAAGATCTTTTACTTTATAGCCGTCGGCGATAGAGTTATCGTCAGGTTTGGCATCGTAGGTACCCGCTGAGAGGCTCAGAGAAGCGTTGCTGTTTTTGAGATTATCAAAGCCAGTAACGGTGATATTATTATTAATTGCGATTGTGATATTTTTATCGATTGTAGGAGTTGAATCAAAATTTGTATCAGCGATCATGTTAATTGTATCATCAGTATTTGCAGCTTGGAGTGCGGCATCAAATGAGGTGTAACAAATGTCGCCAATACATGCTTTTAATATCTTATTATTGTTTACAATGATATTACCTGTTTTGTTTGCAGAAGAATCAATAACATGGATTTTGTCTCCATTCCATTCGGCAACCTTCAAGGTATGTCCAGCTAAGTCTAAAGTCCAACCGCCGAATTCGTTGCCGTGCCCTTTCTCAGCGTTTACAGCAAAATCGGAAGCATCAACATCTTTTAGGAGAATGACTGTTTCTTTATTAGCTTCAGCATCCGCGTAATCTACGCCGCTGATAAAGTTAGCAAATGATTCTCCATAACTGGTTTGTCCATCTCCAAATGTGTTTATTAATTCATATTCTGGGAACAATGCGTTACCGTTAGGACGAGAAACAGTTGCATTATTTTCAATATCTTTGTGACGTTCGATAAAGGCTAAAGGATCATCCATATTACCAATATCAAATACAGCACCAGCCTTACCGTTCGTATTATCATTAAATGTTACAGTGCCTTGGAATTCAACATCGGTGCTATCGACGTCAATACGCAATAAGGTTTCGACTGGCTGACTATCATTCGTGATTGCATTAATGGTTGTGTTATTGAGGATAATTTTATTATTGTTTGCTTGTCCCCACCCTTTATTATAAATGTCACGGTTAATAACAAAAGCAGAGAAGCTGTATTGTTTGTCACCGTTGTAGTTACCATTCATTCCGGTAAGGGTTGAGTTTGTAATTGAATATAAACCACCATCAGACCAAATATTAAATGATGTCCATCCTCTAATGTCGGAGTTATCAACATAAACTTTTAATCCGGTAGTTTCGGTGCTTCGAGGACTATTAATAGCATATTGGAAGCCAGCAATTTGACTTTGATTTTGAATGTTTATGATTGTATCGCTTGTGTTTCTTAAATCGATACCTCGGCTATAGCCGCCAAGCCATTCGTTGATTGGATCAGAGCCATTGTAAACTTGAGTATTATTTAGTGTAAGTGTATTTCCAGAGGGATTTCCAGAGGGATTTCCAGCAAAAGCAATGCCACGTGCACTGGCCGCGTTAAGTTGGATTTTAGATTGTTTTAAATCAATAATTGCGTTTTTTATTCCAGTATTTGCATCTGCTTTGTTTGCTGTAATTTGTATACCTTGTGCACTACCGGCAAAGCTATCAGATCCACTAGTTTGTGTATTTTCAATTGTAACTTGATCAGTGAATAATTTTGCGTTATCAGCCATCACAGTTATTGGTGCATATCCAACGTTCATTTGACCGCCAATATCAAGATCTTTCAGAGTTAGACTGCCTTTGACAGCTATTATATTTGTTCCAGAAGTGGTGATTTTTGATGAATCATCTTTACCGCAAATAGTAATAGTCTTATCTGATGGAATTTCTAAATCGCTTGTTAAAGAAATTTCACCATCAATTATAATGGTACCTTCATTTGTGATTGTAGTGATTGCATTTTTCAATGCATCTTCTGTACTTATAGTTTTTACAGTTGTGTTTTGTTCGCCGTTTACTGCACTGCCGTTATCATCGAAAGCGAACGCTGACAACGGAAATAATGACAGTATCATCATTACAGCCAACAAGCAGCTAACAAAACGTTTGCCAAATTTTGACATAGAGAATACCTCCTTTAATTATAGTTAGGTTCATTGTACTATGACCGGAGATAACAATCAACCTATATCAGAAATTATCATTTATTATATTTATGTAAAAAACATATAAAAAGCGCCTCCTTGACATGCCCCCAATAATTTGGACATCCGAATTATTGGGGGTATTTCTATTGTCAAAATT
>JAHZHI010000036.1 GCA_019420345.1 Peptococcaceae bacterium | reverse complement strand
TCCAAAACGATTTTGATCGTATTCGTTTGGCATTTTAACGCTAAGCGCATATTGCACCATTATTCCGATTTCGCGTTCAACATCTGGATGATCCAGTACTCGGATTTTATTTTGTCGCGATTTTAGCAAATTTCCGAGTTCCATGATCGGGAAATGAGAGTGATTTTGATAGATGGAAAATTTGCAACCGTTTGTTTTAACAAAATTCATTATGGTAGTGGTTATTTCGGTGATCGAAAAAGGAGTTTGCAATAACAAAGGAGTTAAATAGCTTTTCACAAGAAAAAACGTATTATGAACGGTGTAGCCGTCTACTTCCATGCATGCTTTTTTTTGAACCTCATATAATGCTTCAAATCGTTGCGCAACTGATTGCAATTCTTTATCAACATTACGTTGCAGCTCATCCAACTCACTTGGTGACAGGGCTGCATTGTTGAATATATATAATTCTTCGCTGCTTAATTCTAAGATCTTCATCAGTTGCGCGAGTGTGTCCTGCCGCGGCGTCCGTTTACCACTTTCAATATCGCGATATGTCTTTTCGGTTATACCTGCTTTGAATGCGACTTGAGCTTGAGTTAGGTTTAAAATCTGCCGTTTTTTGACAAAAACATCACTATTTATTTTATACTTTACAGTCATTTCATCATCTCCTAATTGTTTTTCTAAATCGACCTTAACATGTTATTCGCAAAATATGAATGGAAATTTACCGGTAATTTTACAATTGAATGTACAAAAAGTCTATTGATAAAATAATGTGCTTATAGGGTGCATGTTGTAAATTTAAGTTATTTTGTGTAGAATTGAAATGTACAAAAAGTCTATTGATAAAATAATGCGCTTATAGGGGGGGATTTTATATGTTAGCTGATGTTTTATTTGGATGGGGTGCTTACGAAGTATCTGCTATGGATTTATATACAGCTATGTTTCGTTTAGGACAAGGATACATACAAAAGGAATATGAACCTTCTGGAGAATATAAAGCGAATCCTCTTGGATATTATAAAGATAACGAGAAAAAACCTGGCCATTATCGAATTTTGTTTGAAGATACGTTTGAAGAGACATTGAATGAGTTGCAGCAGGCAAAAGCATTTGCAATTATTAGTGGACTTACTTATTACGGTAGGAAAAATACTCAGGAGCAGGCATCTAAAATGTATGCTATGATATTTGATTTAGATGGTATTAATGATAGCTACTTAAATAATTTTTTAAGTGGAGCGTCATCTAAAATAGAAGCTTATCCAGAGCCTAATTTTATTATATTGAGTGGACATGGCGTGCATTTATATTATTTATTTGATGAGCCAATCAGTTTATATCCCTATATTAAAGTGCAGCTTAAAGAATTAAAATACGCATTAACTAATAAAATTTGGAATAAATATACCTCAATAGAGAAAAAGCCGCAAATTCAAGGTATTAATCAAGGTTTTCGTGTTGTAGGAAGTAGAACAAAAGATGGAGCACCGGAACCTGTAGCACGAGCTTTCCAATATCGTATTGATCCATATACTTTAGAGGGATTATGTAGTTTTGTTCCGGAAGCAAGTCGAGTGGATCAGCAGAAGTTGTGGCGTGAGACAAAATATACTATTAGCGAAGCTAAGGAAAAATTTCCAGAATGGTATCAACGTGTGGTATTAGATCAAAATTATGAAAGATCATACTGGCAAATATCTGAAAAAGTGCATGGTGATAATCCATATGCACTTTACGATTGGTGGTATAATAAGATTAGAGCTGGTGCTACGTATGGTCATCGTTATTTTTCAATAATGTGTTTGGCGATTTATGCAATAAAATGTCAGGTACCGTATGAACGATTAGAGCAAGATGCGTTTGAGTTGGTACCATTTTTAGATGGTTTAAATCCTGAGGAGCCTTTTACAATTGATGATTGTAAAAGTGCTCTTGAGTGTTATGATTTACGTTATTCGACTTTTCCAATTGATGATATTTCAAAATTATCTGGGATTGAAATTGAAAAAAATAAAAGGAATGGTCGAACAAGAAAAGAACACTTACAAGCGAAATATTGGCGTAATGACAAAGGTAGGCGTGAAGTCAATATTTGTCGGCAAAATAGAGAGTTAGCTTTAGAAGATATGAGAGATGCTGGTGAACTTAAAGGTAGGCCTAGCAAGGGAAATGTAGTAAAAGAATGGCGCCACAAGCATCCTGATGGTCGTAAGATTGATTGTTATAGAGATACTGGTTTGAGTCGTGTTACAATTGACAAATGGTGGGGAAATTGTTAATTGTTGTATTTTAATAAGTTTGAAATAAAAAAAGAACCTTTCAAATTTATTTGAAAGGTTCCAGACTGTAGATAAACCCTATTTTGGCATTTTTGTCAAAATAGGGTTTATCGCTTTTTTTCTGTCAATCTTATTGTTGTCAAAACTCAACAATTTTGACTACAGTTAGGTAATGTGGTAAAATTGCGGTATAGAGCAGTGTCAAAACTAATGGTTGTAAATAGGCGGTGATAAAGAGTGAAATATGGTTATATCCGTGTATCGACACGTGGTCAAGCCACGGAAGGGAATAGTTTGGAGGCACAAAGAAAAGTATTAAAAGAAGCTGGTGCCGAAAAAATCTTTGAAGATGTGATGACGGGTAGAATTGTTGATCGTCCTGCATTCGATAAGATGCTAAAGACGGTTCAGCTGGGTGATGAAATTATTGTGACGAAACTGGACCGTTTTGCGCGTAGCGTCGGCCAAGCTTCTGAATTGATCACGAAGCTTATTGATGAAGGGATTATTGTAAACGTTTTAAATGTTGGAAAATTGGACAACTCACCATCGGGAAAATTAATGCGTAATATGTTTTTGGCTTTTGCAGAATTTGAAAGAGATTTGATCGTGGAGCGAACACAGGAGGGTAAGGCGATTGCGCGACAGAAGGAGGGTTATAGGGAAGGGAGGCCGCCAAAGTTTTCACATCAGCAAATTGATCATGCGATGGAATTGCTGGAAGATCATTCCTACACACAAGTGGCGGCGATGACAGGGATTAGCAAATCAACGTTAGTTCGAAAAAAAAGAGAACAAAAAAATGTTCTCTTGAAGGTTAATGGCTCACTTATTTGAAAAATTTGTAGTGTAACAGGGAGTCATAGAAAAAAGTCCACAAGTAGTAGGAAAGGCATATTTTTTGTGAATAAATGATTAAAACCTATCTTGGTAAAAATTCTAAGATAGGTTTTAATCTGAAGTTTGCAATTATTCGTTTAATATTTGAAATACAACAGCTCCATCTGCATTTTTTGGTTGTCGTACGTTCATTATGGCAGCGATAGTTGGTGCTAAATCTACTTGATTAATCATTCTATCAAGCGTATAGCCTGATTTTACACCGTTTCCTGCTGCAATAAACAATGGAGATACTGATGTTCCAAAATAACCTTCTGTTGTTGATAACGCATCTCCATGTAGTCTATTAAATCCTTCATCTAAGAAATAGATAATATCTCCACACTGTTCGCCAGTTAGGCCTAACAAGACAGCATCTTTATTTCTCAACGCAATATTTACTATACGTTTTCCGTTTAAGCGATAACTATATAGATCGTCAATAATTTGGCGTTCTAATTCATATTTATCTTTTGGATCCACAATCCCATCAATACCTTCTTGGTTGTTTCTTCCTTTAAGGTTAATATAAATATGATTACCTCGTGGCGAAACTGCTCGTGTTTTTGCCCAGTCGATCTGATGTAAGTCTTTTCCTGTGTCATCCTTTTTTAGAACGGTATAGCCAAGGTCTTTCATAACCCCAACATTCATAACAAAAGCCTCACCTAAATATGGAAGATCATCCTCAACACTGCAGAGCAAACCATGGTCTGAAGTTAAAATTAATGTCCAGCCTTTGTCAAGAAGTGGCATTAACATACCTACATATTCATCAGTATCTTTATATACTTGTTCAATAAATCCTTGATAAACTTTTTCGTCATTCCAACCATATTTTTCTCTGCTTTTTGCCCAACGCCAACATGGATGACCAACATGATCACAATTGTGTAAGTGTGTAAAGACGGCTTCATAATCATTTTGTTCAATCAAACTCAACAAAGCTTTTGCTTGCCATATTGCCCCATAATGGTATGATGGTAATACACGTTGACTAATCATTTCAGGATATCCACCACCTAGTGAACATGCATATGGAACATATCCTGCTGCATCAACTGCTTGCTGATATAATGATTTTGGATGCCAAAGTTCTTCTTTTCGTTCTGTTGTATGGTCGAGACATTTTCCCATTGAAATCTCAACATATTTACCCTCTGGATCAATTTTCATGACCGAGGCATGTCGATTTCCTTCGACCTTTTCATCATTGTATATCAATTCCATATTCAAAACTGGTAAGAATTCTTTATCTTTTAAACGTGCAATTGGTTGATTTTCTTTTTTATTCAAATAAATATCAATATGATCATAAATTCCATCATCGTTTTTTAATAATAATGAAGGAAGTTGTTTCATGCCTCCAGCAATAATGATAGGAAATTCTAATGCTCCTTCTGGTATATCATATTTCCAGTTAACAGGTGATTTTAATGGCACATCATAAGTTGCAACAATACTTGGTGTTTCATTTAATTCTTCACCTTCATGATGATCTAATAAGACAAATGATTTATTGTCACTTGATTTAAAGGTGGCAATGTAATTTCCATCTGTATCTTCGGCTTCTACAACTTCTCCTTCATTAATACATCCAACGCCACCTTTTAAAGATTGCTTTTCTCTTTTTTTCACTGTGGTATTTTCAATCGATGCAAACGTAATATGTTCATCATCAATATCACATCCGCTACAATTTGGCATTGAAGGACTAAAGTTCCCTACAACATGAAGATTTTCATTTGTTGAGGAAGGTGGCCAACTGGATGGCCATGTCCACACTAAGACTTTTTTTCCAGCTTCGGCGATGCAATTCCAAACTTGTTCTGCCTTACATTGTCTTGAATCAAAGGCAAACTCGAATCTACTTAAATCCGTTGGATGTTGATTCCAATAGCAAGTAATACCGTGAGTCATAGGG
The DNA here is from genome assembly GCA_019420345.1 of Peptococcaceae bacterium. Classification (GTDB taxonomy): domain Bacteria; phylum Bacillota; class Peptococcia; order Peptococcales; family Peptococcaceae; genus UMGS1590. Next base: position 11,088 of record JAHZHI010000036.1, on the reverse strand, counting down.
TAGGCACCAGTAGCCATTGTTGTCCACATAGGTGGTGTAATTGTTGGATTGGCCCCCAGCAACATAAGATCTTTTCGTGCTGATCCTCTTTTGATTAATTTTTCTATATTTGGAAGTTTCCCTTCATCTACCATTCTTCTCGTAGTTTTAGGATCCATCCCATCAATTCCAATAACAAATACTTTATTGTTCTGTTTGGCCATATTAGTTTCCTCCTAAATTAATTTGATAACTATTAAAACAACACAATTCCTACTGGGTAAACAAGGCAAATTAATACAATCATTGCTATTATTGCAAATGTGAATCCAAGTTTATATGCATCTTTAGTCGCAATCCATTCCGAATTTGCAAAAACAAGTGCTCCCTGCGCTGATGCAGCTGGGGTAGCTGTGGCACATTGCAACATTGTAACTAACAAAAATCCAAAAAGTAGTGGATCTATACCATAATTAGCAGCTACTGTTGCTAATAATGGTGTAAATGTCATTGTGAGAACTAAATTATGTGCTACTTGTGTAATAAATCCAAGTACAACAACTGAAGCAATAACGAACATTGTTGGAGATAAATGAGATAGTAATGGTGTCAATGCTGACATTATTGTAGTCATAATACCAGTTTCTTCGCTACCCATTGCACCACAAACAGGCAAGGTCACAGCAAACATTAAAATAATGTCCCAACTAACTGCATGGGTAAGTTCAGCAAAAGTTACAAGATTTGAGCCATCTTTTTTTCTATATAGAATAGCAATACAAATCAAAATTAATGCCATGCCAACCATATCTGCTTTTTTAAGAAAGCCTATAATAGAGATACCTGAAGGCATAACTGCAATTAATACTAAAATAATGATAAAAACAGCTAACAACATCATTCCTAATTTATTTTCAGAAGACATTTTTCGCGAACGATATTCAGAAAATACATCTCCCAGCTCACTAAATTTGGAATAATCCAATTTAAAAACGAATTTTCCAACAGCCATATAAAGTAAAATCATACCGAATGCAGTAATCATACCAATAATAAGCCATGGTACGAATGGAAGTGTTGTGGCACCTGCATTTGCGCATAATCCTAATACCACGCTTGGATATGGTTTGAATGGAAAAATCATACAAGACATTGCACACATATATAGAATGCCAGCTAAGATAAATGCACATCGTAAAGATCGTTTTTCATATCCTGCAATATTAAATAGTTCGTAAACGATAGCCCATAGCATAAACAAAGTCCCATACATAGAAACTATGCCACCACAAATAAATGCGACAGAAAATAATGTAAAAATTAAAAACCAAGGCTTACCATTGCAAATTTTTCTGCTTAATATCCAATATCCCATGTACTCTGTTACACCTGTTCTTCTCAAGATTTCAGCAAATATCATCATGAAGAAAACCATCCAAACGAGAGTATCGCTAAATCCCATTGCAACAGCTGTAAGAACGTCTGTTGAAAAAGCAGTGTATCCAAGTGCTACTAAACCAAAAATACTTGGCCATACAAAACCAATAAAAGTCCATCCGTAAATTAGTCCAATAAAGATGCCAAGTATATCCATCCCATATTCAGTTACCTGTCCGAATGTTGGTAGCAACCCAATTCCAATCGTTAATACTAAATAGATGCTAGCATGGATCAAATACATTGAACTTTTTTTTTTCACTTCAGTAGACATGCTAAACCCTCCCCACTAATAATTAAAAATTTACTACACTATTTTTATAATTCTATTTTATGGCATACATATAGATCGTTGGAAGCAACAATAATATCAATTAATATCAGTTGCAACTTTTAGTTGCATCATCTATTAAAAAGGTGGTATAAATTATGAATTTTGATCAATTAATGTATCTCTGTGATATAAAGAAAACCGGATCTATAAATGCTACCGCTGAGAAATTTTTTATTTCACATCAAGGTGTTAGTAAAGCAATCAAAAATCTGGAAAATTTTTTTGGAAAATCCTTAATCATACGTTCTTCTAAAGGATGTACACTTACAGAAGACGGACTTTTTATCGCTGAAAAAGCAGACCAAATATTAGAAATATATAAACAAATTCTCGAAAATTATCCTATAGAAAAGGCTGAAAAATCCTTATCTGGCGAATTATCTATTATTAGTATTCCTAGAATAATTGATGATTATTTAGAAAATGCTATTTTTAAATTTGCTCAAAAGCATCAAAACGTTAATCTTAATTTAAAAAGTGCGTCTCCTAAAGAAATTATTGATTTAATGGCTACATCAACATTTGATATCGGATTTTGTGGTATTTATGAAATGGATTTACATGAAGGGATTTTTCAGGCAAAATTAAATAACAATGCGTTAAACTTTAACACATTGTTTAGAGAAGAAATTTTTGCTTGTCTATCGAAAAAAAAATTGTCAGAAATTAACATAGAATGTTTTGAACCCCAAAAAAATCTTGACACAATAATATCTTACAAATATGATTTCCCTTATTCATCACATCGAACATGCAACCTGACATTTGAAGTGAATTCAATACAAGCTCAGCAACGTTTAATAAATAATGAACTTGGAGTCGGAATGGTAACAAAAAGAGAATTTGAACAATTTTATGCAAAAAAGAAGAAATTCATACTAATACCGATTTCTCCACCAGTATATTTTCATTTTGGATATATTGTTTCAAACAAACAGCCGTTATCTATCCTTCAAGAAGAATTTCTAAAATATATTTAAATTTAAAAATTAGAAATCATATAAAGGGCTTCTTTATTAATGAAATAACATCATAACTACAACATATAATCGATACCTACAAAGGTAAGCTTTATTATTTATATACGATAGCAACTGCTTATGCTGACCAGTATTACTGTCAGCATTAATCTAAAACCTAAAAAAACTGGCAATAGAAATGTTGCATTTCTATTGCCAGTTTTTTAGATTACCTCTTTCCAATTGTCTGGAAAACCATAATATCTCATTTTTACAAATGAAATACGATTTGTTAATGAAATAAGTTCTTTTTTTAACGCTTGATACTCTTCGTCATCCAGCAAACGTTTCATAATTAAAATAAATCCAAAAAGATGCGAGTTATCTACGCTTCCATCAGGATTGCATCGTAATAAAGCTCTTTCTCTTCGATTAAGCGACGGTCTTTGTTCAAATAATCGATTAAACAGTCGGCTACCATGCGCACAAAGATTTCGAAGAATTGTCATACTGTGCATAAATTTACCCAATATTCTACTATTATTACTCATCGCTAATCCGTAGTCTTTTGCGATAGTATCTTTTATACTTTCATCAGTAATAGCATATAGCATTGAAATATTAGCAATGGTAAAAAGATCAACATAAGCCCACAGAGGAATATTTTGATGTAATTCTTGAATAAAATGTTTTAAATATGCTTCATGTGGAAGACTAGTTTCTTTTTGATGTTCTGATTTTTGAAGGATATTGTTATATTTTTGATTATCTGTAAAATGGGATGAATTTAAATAACCATCTGGGCCATAAACTTTAGAAAATTCATAGGCGTAAATGGATTTGAAATTAACTTCAATGACCTCAATATACTTCAAAAGAATATGACGTAATTCATGATCAAATTCATAAATATCCACTATATCTTCAAAGCTAACATTATCAAAAAATTGATCATTCTTTCTCAAAGTCAAAGAATAGCCACTGACTCGATAATAGTTGTTATTAAGCAGAAAGTTTTTTGCACTAATTTCATCATTGATATGGAGTCCACGTGATTTTAAAATATCTAATTGTTCATCAAGTGTTTTAAAAGATTTATCCGTCAAAAAAATTCCTCCTAAAAAACAGAACGCCCCCAAGTGTGCTTAATTTCTTAAAATAGAAACCAGAGGCCTGGGGGAGAAGTTACTATTATTATATCATACTTTATGAACTAATACCATGATCATAAACAATTTTTTCAGTCAGTAAGCCTCTAATACATCTTCATCAATATTGCCACACAAGCGAACTCGCTTGTGAATTCTAGAGATTTTTTGTTTAGCCCATAAGCCGCTATGACAGCACGGTCATTGTCCTGCTTCTCGTCGCCACGTTCTTTCTAGTCGTTGATAAATTTTCTAATCGTAGCTCGTTTTTCAGCGGTCATTGAATCACTCTCCTTTTATTTTTTATCTATTTATGATATAATTTTATATGAGCAACGTTGTACAATGGTTATGCAACAGAGTTGCTTTCGTTAAAAACAACGTTGCATGAAAGGGGTTGTGTATATGATTTCCATGCGCGAATATGCAACGTTGCACGACATTTCGTATGAAGCAGTAAGAAAACAAGTAAAGCGCTATGAAGCTGAGCTAAATGGCCATATTTCTAAGGTTGGGAGAACAAACTACCTTGATGATGAAGCCGTTGCATTTCTTGATGAAAAACGCTCCAAGAACCCTGTCGTCATCATTGATGAAGAAAAAAAAGATCAAATACAACGGTTGTCTGATGAAAATAAACATCTACTTATTAAGATAGTACAACTCCAAGATGAACTTAGTGACGAAAAAGATCTTGTTAAAGACCTTCAAACACAACTCATCGCTGAGAAAGACCATGTAGCAGTGTTACAAACTCAACTCATGGAAGCTCTCCAGGCAGTCAGTTCGCAAAACGGTGAAAACGATAATGATAATGATGACTCATCGCCAGATGAGTCTGTGCAGCCAAATAACTCAGAAGCTGATAAAACCGATAACGAAGCTGTCACTGCAACGCCTGACCCTGATGAATCTAAGTTTAGAGATAATACAGAGAAGCAATCTGAACAAGAAAAAACAACGTTGTGGCAGAAAATAAAATCCTTTTTCAGCTAAAAAACAAAGCCCAGGCATTACCGCCTGGGCTTTTTACGGATTACAGTCCCATTGACAGCTAAATTACATTGTCACGATGCAGCGTATTCTTAATTTCTGTATTACTTTGTGCCTTGGCATTGTACATTATCGTACGAAGATAAGCCTTCGTGTTACGAATTTTTTTCGTGGACGACTTAAACTTATCCATTACAAATTCAAGATCTTCATGATCCAATTCCAAGATACGTTGAATAACACCCTTGCTCGTCAACGGTGTACCTTCGATTGTCATTGTTTTCTGTTCTGAATTAAGGATATCATAGATATAATCCATTAACATCTTTGCATCAGATTCGTCCATAACATCGACGAGCGCATCATAATCATAATGATTTTTCAGCCAATCCATATCATACTTTTCTACAGAAGATTGACATAAATTTATCGATGTGGTATCTTTTTCTTGTAAATAAACAACATTGTTGTCTGATTCAACGATATTTGTCTGGTTTTGCCGAACCAGTGTCGTAGAATCAGGCACTTTTTTTGTTTCTTTTCTTGAGATTTTCCAGTTATTTGGGTTGGAAATAATATGATACAAATTTGAGCGATACATTTTCTTTTCTGAATCGTATCGTTTTTTTATGATTACGACATTTTTTTCATTTAACCCTTTTAATGCATTCAATACTGTTGGTTTTGATAAACCAGTTAACTTCATTAATGTAGCAACAGAAGGCCATGCATCATCTGTTCTGTAATTAGCAAATTTTTTCAGCATTATTAACACAAAAAATTCGCTCGATGATAAATTATGTGCTGCTTGAAGAAAATCTTCGTACAACATAATGAAGCGATCGTGATAATCCGAATCTTCTTCAACGAAAATACGATCATCATCTTTGTTGAGATCTTTCATATAGATCAACTCCTTATATAATTATCATTTTTTAGTTTATCTTCTAATGCTTTACGGATGTATTCTGACATTGAAATATCTTTATCTAAAGCTGCTTGTTTAGCTGCTTTATGGATATCAACACTAACAGCTAAATTGATATGTTTGACTTGCTCATTTGCCATAGTAATTACCTCCTTTCATAAGGATAGCACATACAGTATAAATGTACAAGTGTATAGATGTACATCTGTCTGTCTGTCTGTCTGTCTTTCCTTCTTTCTATTGTAATGAATGATAGATGGATTTCTTTAATAAAATTAATGGATCTCTGTTCTATTATTATTGTTTAAGTCAAATTTTTTTACCACCCTAGTCAAATTTTTTCACTACCCCCTAGTAAAATTTTTTTACTACCCTAGTTAAATTTTTTTACCATCCTTTAGTCAATTTTTTTTCGATTAATTTTTGTAAGCAGGTATCCAGTGGGTACCTGCTTTTTATCTTTATCCGCCATCTTTTCAGTGATCATGCCACGCTCCTTCCGCATTCGTCTTACGTTCCGTCTTTTCGCTTAGTGGTTGAGATATTCAGCCAAGCAGAAAAGCAAGGAACCTGCAAGAGCTGCCCTACGGCGTCTCGCAAGCTTGCCTCTTGTCAGAACCCTTGCTTTCCTGCTGTGGCAAGCTCAAACCCACTAATAAGCGAAAGACTACATCGAAAACGAATGAGCTAGAAGGGAGGCTTAGGCATGAATCATTGGATGGCGGAAGGCCATCCCCACAAAATAGCTCATGACTTCTCGAAAACGAATTTTTCAATTTTGAAAGGATGGTTTGATTATGAAAGTGTTAGTTGTTGAAGTTGGTCGCCAGCCAATGGTGAAGGAAATTGATGGTTCTTTGAAAGCTATGCAGGAGATTGTCGGAGGCTATATTCAAGCGATTTACCCATGGATGGAAGAAGTGGCGATTGTTTGTAACGAGGAAGGGAAGCTCAATGGCCTGGCGCTGAATCGTCCGTTATTGGATGATCGGGGCCAGCTGGTGGACATCATCGCAGGCACGTTTTTCATCTGCTCGGCACCGATCGACAGTGAATCGTTCCAGAGCCTGACAGATGAACAGATCGAACGTTACAGCAGATTATTTTCCTTGAAGTGAGGGGGTAAGATCATGAAATACCTGAGAGACGATATTCAGACTTTGGAAGAGATGAAAAAAGAATACCATCGTTTGTGCCTGAAGTTGCATCCCGATGTTGGCGGTAGTAACGAGGCTATGAAGGAATTAAATGCCGAATATGAAACCATGTTTGAGCGTGTGAAAAAGGTTCATATTAACAAGGATGGTGAAACCTACGAACGTGACACGGAAGAGACGCCGCAGGAATTCCAATGGCTGATCAAGCTGGAACACATCACTATTGAGATCATAGGATGTTTTATCTGGGTTAGTGGGGATACAAAACCACACAAAGAAAAGCTCAAAGCGCTGGGGTTCAAATGGCATCGAAAGAAAGGTTGTTGGTACAGATCCCCTGCAGGGTATCGGCGCTGGGGTGGCGGTGACTACAGCACTACAGCATGGACGACATCCGCAGCATGTATAAGACGATACAGGTCAATAAGGATCAAGAGAAGAAGGAAAAGGAGACGCGCAAAGCGCTAAAGGAAAGGGGGTGGCAGGTATGACATTGAAAGAAGTTTTGTTCTTTCGCGCGGCGGAATTTGAGTGGTTCGAAGAGTCAAAAAAACGAAGCTTGCAGGGATGGCATTCTCAAATGGCGTGGGATACTATGCAAGCGAGTGTTTATCAGGTTATTGAAGAAGCAGAGCTAAAAGAAGAATTCTGGCAATGGATGCAGGGAAAGGATAAATAAAAAGGAAGAAGGGAGCCATTCGGCTCCCTTTGATGATGTTCCCGCCCACCCACCCTAAAACGTGTTTTAATGATTAGATGAATGATCAGATGGGGGATATTGTAACGAAGGTTCTTTATATAGTTTATAAATCGCGCCATCGGTCGAATCGGAGACGTATATGTAGTCCTCGTTATCGTCATCGTCAGGATTATTCTGTTTCAGCCAATAATACTTTGAATTAAAGTAATAACATTTATCGGCAATGACGTATTTACCATGAGCATAGATAAGGACTTGATCATCTAAATCACCGAAGGTTGCTGGTTCTATGATAGGTTCTTTCAGTTCGATGGTGGTGTCGCCTTGTTTTTTCAGCACTGTTTTTTCACCAAGAAGTTTGCTGAAAAAGTCGCGAGATGATGGATCTTGTGCACTCATTACGGATATATAGGAACAGGTGTCGATGATTTCTCTGGCCTGTCCTTGGCCGTAACGATTTTCCAACTGTGCGATGCTTTGCATCGCCAAAAATAAAGATACGTTCTTGCTGCGTAGAGTAGATAGTGCTGTTGAAATTGTTTTGAACTCAAACTGGAGCTGGGCAAACTCGTCGAGTAGGAAAAGAATAGGGGGTGTTTCTTGATTCGTTGAACGGTCTGGGCGCTTCATGAAATCTTGCACGAAGGATTGGACAATTAATGTGGTGATCGGGGAATAGACTGAGAGTTTATCCTGCGGGATTTCGATATAGATATCATAGCCAGCGTTGAGCGTATCAATTGAGATGCGGTCTCCTTTATCGTTTAATAGCGGGAGCAGTGTAAGTAGTGGTCGGAGTGCACGAACAGCAGCATCATAGCAGCCAGCTACATTTTTTTCGCTGTTTCCCTTGAAGCTTGCAAGATGACTTTTGGCCATCATGGAATTGCTGGCAATGACTTTTAGGACGATTTCTAAAGCATTTCCAATTTTCCCCAAAATAATTGCTTCGAGCACGTCTGAAAATTGAGTGTCTGGATTTTGATCCAATAAATAATGGGAGACGCCGCAGAAATAAGCGATAGCACCATTGTGAAAATAGTTGTCTTTGTCTTCTTTTGTTTGCGGTATCAAGATTTGTGCAATCTGGTTCAGCCGTTCATCGCGGTCCTCAAGAGTCATATCAGCGATGCCGGAAAAAGGATCAAAATGGCAGCTATGTTCTTTGTCGCTTGGTGAAAAAACTTTGATATTGCGCCAGTGTTTGGTTGCGGCGAGAATGTCGCCTTTGATATCAATAGCAAGGACAGAGCCGGCAAATTTAAACGCTGTAGGGATGATTTGCGCGGTGGTTTTGCCGGCGCCGGGTAATGCAAAAAGTGCAATGTTGCCATCAGCGTTTGATGGTCGATAAATACAGTGACCTTTTGCAGTGCCAAAAATAATGCCTTCTGCATCGGTCCAATCTTGGATAGGGTATTGTGACAAATCAAGCTTATACGGATCGGATGTTTCATGAAATTTGGCCATTTCTAAAGGATTTTTGCTGTATTTTAGAGAATCGGATAAGATAGACATGCTTTGATGTAATGTAGTATTAAGTGTAGATTTCTGATGAGATTTATTTGGTAATGATCCTGTTTTGAAAATAATAATGGCGGTAAAGATGCCAAGAATAATAAAAATGACGGTGAGAAGGTCGGTAACCATATTGTGAATAGCATCAGTAAAAACGCCGTAAGAAAGCGTTGCAATGTAGAATCTCAACACTATATATACAAGAAGTAAAATGCCTAATGCTGTAAGAAGTCTTTTTTTCATGGACAATCACCACTCTATTTCATGGGTTTTTTCGATCGATCCCCAGGAAGTTCCCCATTCCTGAGAAATTTCATGTTCTTTTTCGAGAGCAATTTCGAGTTCACGAATACGTTCTTTGAGTTGCTTGTTTTCGGCCTCTAGGGATGCAATAATCTCTTTCTGGTGTTCAATTTCGCGTGTTTTCTGTTTGAGTTCTTTGACGGTGCGGTTTTTACCGCTGGTAATTCCGGAGTGGACAGTGGCCTTGATGCCTGCTTTTTCCAGCCAATTTTGATAATCCGGATGAAAAGCATCGAGGTGTTTTTTATTAATAAGCTCGTCTGCACACAGCTTCTCGCGAAAAGAGTTCCTATTTGTAACCTTTCCTTTCTTATTTTGCTGCAGGTACTTTTTATTCTTGACAACTGGCAGAAATACATAGTGGAGGTGTGGGCGGCCTTCTATGATCTGGCCATCATGGCCTTTTACTCCTTCATCATAATGGACAACACATTGGATGCAGTTCTTATCGCCATATAGGCTGTTCAAAAAATTGAAGGTTTCATGAAAGAAACGCTCCTCTTGATCTGACGCTAAATCCTTCGGTGCGGTTATTACCCACTGTGCAGCAGTAATGATGTCTGCGCGATTCATGTGATATACTTCTTTAAGGCGTTTATTATAGTAGGTTTTACACGCGCGCGCGGTAGTACCGCGCTCTGGTGTCAGGGTGTAGTTCAGATAGGAACGTTCTGGATCGATGTCGATGTTCGCTGGCGGTTTTGGGCTTTCGCGGCTGTTGTGGCGGAGCTTATAACTCACTTTGCCAGCTGTATATTTTTCGAGAGAAGCCATCTTTCCATCTCCTTCCTTGCCAAAGCATATATGCTTTGGCTCGTTTTCACGCATGATATATCATGCGTGATTTTGCTCGCTTGAGGCTCGCATTGCATCGATGCTGCGCATCGTTGAGGCAGTCGATGCACTCCTGCCGGGGGTTCCCACCTTTCCCCCTATATGGCAGTCATTTCATTTTTTGCCATATACAAGATATGGCATTTTTTTCGCGGTTGCTCAAAAAGATGCCACCGGCGCAAGCGCCTTATCTTGCCAGCAGGGGGGTATCCCCCCGCTGGACGCCCCCCCGTGCAGTGTCGGTTGACACTGCACAAGGGGCGCTGCCCCTTCGACCAGATACAGGACCATGCGCTGATGCGCAACGTCCTGTATCTGGTCTACCCCGCGCCGCCCGCCTTCGGACTTTACATCACACAGACACTGTTACAACCAGTGCCAGTGTGACCGTCCTACTGGCGGGCGGCTTTGTTCTGGGGGCTCCGCGCCCCCAGACCCCGCGGCAAGGGGCTAGCCCCTTGCATTCCCTATCTATTCATTCGCATTTCCAAATTTGCTTGCTCACACGAGAGGAGGAACATGCTGATGGCGCGCAATGTTAACGCATAATTTTGCAAATCGTCAGGATCAATGATAGGATCTTCGAGAACGACACATATCATTGCTAGGGCGTGATAGTAACTAGGATCGCGGTATAATTCCTCCCAGTGTGTGGCTAGGAATAAATATAAATGGAGTATAGTCTCCGCTCGAGCATGTGGATCAAGCGAAATCTGTTCCTCCTCAATTTTGTCAATCAATTTTCCAAAACGATTTTGATCGTATTCGTTTGGCATTTTAACGCTAAGCGCATATTGC
>JAHZHI010000035.1 GCA_019420345.1 Peptococcaceae bacterium | reverse complement strand
CTTTTGCTGGGAAGATAGGTCATTGCCAGGATAGGACGAAAGGCGCTCCGCAGTTGTGCGGAGTGCTTTTTTGTTGCGTGAAAAGTGATTGACAGTAAAATTCAATACATTGAATCAGCTGTATGAGTGACATCTTTACCAAAACGGGCAAATTATTGGCGTATTTATGATAATTACTTTATTGTCAACAACGCAAGCGCGGCTTTTATGTCAAAAGCAAGCGTGCGAGCAGAAAGCATTAAATAAGGGTGCAAGACTTTTTGCTGTATTTTTGCTGTAATGGTGAAGAGAGGTCCAATATTAAAAAAATAGAAGTGTTTGTATGAAGAAAAATACCACCTTTCTGTTCGTTTCGGACAGGAAGATGGTATTTTTTGTATGTGATGCTGGTGCGATGTTACATTTCGTAAATGCGTTGCAACAGGGATGCAACTTGCGCACGTGTTGCCTGGCCTTGTGGACGCAAGGTATTATCTTCAAAACCACCAAGCAATCCTTCGCCGATGGCCCATTGAACGGGTTCTTGAGCCCAGGCACTGACGGTTGTTCCGTCGTTGAAGCTTGTTAAATCACCCTGTGCGCTGGTATCGCAGCCATTGTATTCGGCGAAACGTTGGAACATTGATGCCAGTTGTTCACGAGTGATTGGGTCATTCGCACCAAAAAGGCCATTGCCATAACCGCCAACAATGCCTTCGCTGGATGCCCAGGCAATAGCGTTTGCATACCAGCTATCAGCGGCTACATCTGTAAAGGAAGATGTTTCAGAAGCTTCTGGTTCACCGGCTTGACGCCACAGGATGGTTACCAGCATGCCTCGAGTGGTGGCCACATTGGGATCAAATTGTTTGTCACTGGTTCCGACCATGAGGCCATTTTGTTGAACATAACGTACTGGATCATAGAACCAGTCATTTTCGTGGACGTCCAAATATGGGTTGTTCCATGAATCGTCTAGTTCAGAGAAAGTGACTTTAATAGTAACGTTGCCCCTAGGTTGTTCAAAAGAGAAGGTGCCATCGTCGTTTTGGCTGGTGGTGATGATTTGATTATCTTTGTCGGTGACGAGAACACTTTTTACTTCATAGCCTTGTTCAGGCACTGGAGTAATGGTAACGAGATCACCAGCTACTGCTGTGTTTGGTGAGACCGTTACGGTACCTCCATCGTTATGTATTGTATTTGGTATATAGTGTGTAACACCGCCGCTGCTGTCACTGCTTTCCTTAACAAAAGAGGCGTTAATTTTAACTTCGTAAGCAGGCTGAACGAAGTGGTACTTACCGTTTTTGTCTGGGGTAAGGGTAACGGTATCACCTGGCTTCAGTGTGTCGTTTAATGATTGGGTTTTAGCATTGTTCAATGGTGTGTTGGTCACAGTTAGGGTGATGTGATCAATTGTGTAGTTGTTTTCAGTGACTGGCGTAATGGTAACGTCATCACCAGCTTTAGGTTCGGCTGGATCAAGTGTTATTGTACCACCGGTTGTTTCTGAGATTTCTGGTGTATAGTGTTTGTCGAAGGTTACATGGATGGTTGTTTTTGCAGCAGGTTGAATAAACGAAAAAGTGCCATCGTTATTGTCGGTGACAGCGACGGTGCTGCCATTATTTTGGCTGACAGTGACACTGCCAATTGTGTAGCCTGTTTTTGGTGTAGCAGTGATGGTTACTTTTTCACCTGTTTGTGCCTCTATAGGGTTGATGCTGACGGTGCCGCCGTCTTCGTTATAGTTGAGATCGGAAGTGAAGGTTGGAAACGCTTTTTCAAAGGCTTTGCTGACATCAGTCGTGTTCATAGCACCACTGTAAAGACGGGCGAATGCAATGTCGCAATTAGCCGGCAATTGCAAATTCCCTTCGCCATTGGTGTCACCGCCGAGATAAAAATAATGAGCTGTTTCTTTTGGAATGGTTATGCTTCCTTGGCTAGCAACGGAACTTTCAAGTGTTCCATTGACGTAGAGTTTGGTGGTTTTGCCATCAAAGGTAGCTATTAAATGCACCCATTTGTCTTTGTAGTCACTGATGTCTGCACTAGGCTTTTTATAGCCATTGACATGATTCCAAAAAGTGAGATACTGTCCATCACCGTTGACTTCGAATCCACAGCCTGCGCTTTCCATATTTGAAAAAAGATCGCCATTTTCATTCAGATCATGAAGATTAACCAGCATTTCCATAGTGAAACCATTCTTGTATTTGTCATAGTCATCGTCATTCATGGCATAACGGAAACCATCGTCCTTTCCGTCAAAATGGTAAACGGTGCCAAAGAGAGCATCTTCCATTTTTGTTGGCTCACCAACTTGGGTACAGGTATGGCCGTTGGCATCGGCGGTGCCATTGTTGCTGTTGAAGTCAATATTGAGTACATCGGCTACTGGTGTTTCGTAGCTGTTATCTTTTGCAACCGATTCGTAGGTTTTTGCAATATCGGTGGCATTCATAGCACCGCTATAAAGACGAGCGAATGCAATGTCACAATTAGCCGGAAATTCAAGATTGCCGCTGCTGTTGCTGTCACCGCCTAAGAAAAAGTAATGTACATTAGGTACTTCTAAACTGCCTGTACTTTCAATAGTTTTTTGAAGTTCTCCGTTGACATAGAGCTTTGTGGTCTGACCATCAAATGTTGCCATGAGATGCATCCATTGGTTTTTCAGGCTGGAAACATCTGTAGAGGGTATTACTCTTCCATTGGTGGTGTTGTTCCAAAATTCCAATGTTTGACCATTTTCATTCAAAGCAAATCCGCAACCGGCGCTTTGTTGGTTGGAAAAGAAATCTTGTTCGTTATTTGTTGTACCATTGCTTTTTACCATGACTTCCATGGTGTAACCGTCTTTAAAGGCATTATAATCTTCGTTGTTCATGGCATAACGGAAACCATCGTCCTTGCCATCAAAATGGTAAACGGTGCCAAAGAGAGCATCTTCCATTTTTGTTGGCTCACCAACTTGGGTACAGGTATGGCCGTTGGCATCGGCGGTACCGTTGTTACTGTTGAAGTCAATATTGAGCACATCTGGTTTTGGCGTTACGTAGGGTTGTTCTGTTAAAGTAGTGACTTCGCCAGTAATGGCGTTGCTTTCTGTACCAAAAGAAGTGACAGCATTGATGGAAACATCATATGTGGTGCCAGACTTGAGTCCGGTGATGTTGACTTGCCAGGTGTCTTTTGAAGTGGCTTCATAATAATCTGCAAATATTGTACGTGTTATAGATGCACCTCCGTTCTGTGGTGTAAGGGTGATTTTGTACTCATGGATCATATCGTTATTGAGCGCACTAGCAGCTTTTGCAGCTGGAAATTCAACTGTAACCGTTTTTTCTGAGGAATGAGCTGCACTTACAGTGGCGTCTGTATTGAAGGAAGGCGCTTGACTGGTGCGTGTTTCATCATATGGACGATCGTTTGCATCGCCGACGTTGAATGTCCATGGTTCGCCTTCGTACATATAGTTACCAGTGGTGAGATTCATGCGATAGATTTTGACGGTGCCATCATTGAGTACATCGAGTTGAAGGGCTTGTGAAGCTATTTCGCTATCGGCTGGACACGTAGCGCTGCTGCCACTAGTTGGATCGATCTTTCCACTTTCGTTTTCAAAATATGCGCCAATGGTGCCATCTTGGATAGTGGTGTAGCCATCGTTTTGGTAAATGGAACGAGCATCCTCGAGGGTGGCATGGGAATGACCAGAGACATGAATAACCTGTGGATATTTTTTAAATAAAGAAACGAGGTCTTTTTCTGTTCCGGCACCATAGTTTCCGTACCATTCGTTGGTGACATAAGCAGTATCTTTGATTCCATGGTGACCCATAATGATGATTGGTGCTTTTTGATTTTTTGTGCTTGCTGTTTCAAGGGCTGTTTTGACCATGTCATACTGGTCGGTATAGTCGCCACTGTAGTTTTTGGCACTGAGCTTAATAACAGTGGCAGCCAGATCATTGATTTGACTGGAATCATTGGTGATGGTTCCGTTAGTGTCATAATAAATAACGTCGTTTGCAGATTGCTGGGTTTCTGCCTCAAAACGAGCCATTGCATTGGATGCATCGGTATTGTATTCATGGTTTCCCATGGAAAGTTCTACTTTATGATTTTTTCCAAGTGTGCTGTTATTGATGGTGTTCATCAGGGTGGCATATTCGTTAGCGGCACCATTGTTTGTGACATCTCCGACAAATAAAACGCCATTAGCGTTATCATCCACTTTGTCAAAGACGCTTAGTGCATTGCTTAGTTTCTTTGTGGCATCATCATTGCGCCCAATATGAATGTCGCTGCCGATGAAAAAACGAGCTTTGACATCAGAGGCGGCTTGCCAGTTATTTTCTGGTGCCTCCCAAGCCAGTGCTGGTTGAACACTGGTGAGCATGGTTGAGGTGAGTACAGTGGTGGCAAGAATACTGGAAATCACTTTTTTCAATTTCATAAAACAATTATTCAATCCTTTCTTTTTACACTGCTGGAATGGTCTTTTTGGGCTTCCTAAAAGAAGAATACGGTGCGCGCGCAAAGTTTCAGATGAAGGTCGTATTCTTGAGGCGCCTCTTGTCGTTGCTTTGTCTTTACATAAGAAAACAACGAAAATGATATCCTTCATTATTATAGTTGTTTACATCTATTTATTGTAGGGTGCTTAAGGTTAAATGTTTGTTAATAGTTGTATTCAAAAAAGAAGGTTGTTGGTTCAAATTCTTTACATTTTATTGATGCAAGTTCCTTTCTATAAGATAGCTAGAAATAAGTTTTCAAGTGGCAGTTTCATAAAAGAAAAGGCATGGGGATCGTGTTCTTTTATGAAATCATTGGCAGAATTTAAGTGATGGGTATGAAGTTGTTTCGTGTAGATAGGCGATCAATTTTTAGAGAACAGATAAATTTTTAATGAGGAAAAGGTGTATCGTTTATGACCATTGACAGAAATAAAAATTAGTGGTACGGTATTAAATAGAAATGGGTGATTAGCTCAGTTGGTTAGAGTATCTGCCTCACATGCAGGGGGTCGCTGGTTCGAGTCCAGTATCGCCCATAATAAAGAGCACGTTGTAAAAGCGTGCTCTCAGACTGTAGATAAACCCTATTTTGGCATTTTTGCCAAAATAGGGTTTTCT
>JAHZHI010000034.1 GCA_019420345.1 Peptococcaceae bacterium | reverse complement strand
GACGAGAAAAAGGCCACCTTGCGGTGACCTTTTTCGACAAGCTGAAAGGCCACCACGGTCTGCCTTTTTTGTGCGTTCATCGGCCATTTATGGCGTTTCTTCCGCTTCTTCCTGCGGCGCAACCTGCCGGAGCAGGTCTTCCGCGCTGACGCCATAGAGCTTGGCGAGGGCGAGCAGGTTGGCGGTTGAAGGGTCGGCGACGCCATTTTCCCATTTGCTCACGGCCTGGCGGCTGACGCCGAGGCTTTCTGCGACGAATTCCTGCGTCATTTTGCAGCGTGTGCGCTCGGCACGCAGCACTTCGCCCAGCGAATGGCGCATTTCTCGCTTTTCTTCGCGCACCTCTTTGCTGCCGATGTATTTCTTCAGCGCCTTGACAATGAGAATGAAAAGATAAACAACCGCAGCAAGCACCGCCAGCTCAGCGAGCAGCCAAAGCAAGGCAACAAAAATACCAACGGTGGTCATAGCCATAGATACCATCCTTCCTTTGCATTTCTTGCCTTCATTCTAGCGAAAAACATTGGTTGCCGCCATCACCTTTCGCGCAACTTTGGGGCGCGTGGTGGCATTTTAACGGCCATAACAAAAAAACAAGGTGTCCAGCGAACAATTATGTTGTTCGTTGGACACCTTGTTGTGCTTACACGCCATAGAATTCCAGGAAGGTTTTCAGTTCAGCGGTTTGTGGTGTATGCAATAGGTCGTCTTTGCTGCCGTGTTCGAGCAGGCTGCCCTGGTGAATGTACCAGATTTGGTCGGCGACGCGCCGTGCCTGCTGGAGGCTGTGGGTGATGAGGATGAGCACACAGTGGGTCTGCTGCACATAGTGCAGGATGAGCTGCTCCGAGAGCAGGGTGGTTTCAATATCCATAGCGGCGGTCGGCTCGTCGAGCACGACGATGCCGTAGTCTTTCATCATCAGCCGCGCCAATGCCATGCGCGCGGTTTCCCCGCCAGAAAGGCGATGGGCCGGTTTGTCGGCAAGGTGATCAATGTGCAGCGCCTGCATCAGCTGCGCAGCTTTGGCCGGGTCCTTGCCATTGAGCAGAATATTGGCTTTGGTGCTCATGCGAAAGGCAAAGTTTTTCTGCGGCATGTAGCCGATTTCTGCCCCGGTGAGGACTTTCTTTTTCTGGTCGGACTTGATGGTGCCGGTGAGCACCTTGGCCAAAGTCGATTTGCCGCAGCCGTTGGCACCAATGACAGCATAGATGGTGCCAGGAGCAAGCGCCATGGTTGGAAAATCCAGGACAGTTCGGCCGTCGTAGGTTTTCGTGAAGGCTTGAATGTTCATCGGCTCATCCTCCTTTGGGCCAGCGTGAGAACGACGTTCACCAAGAGTGACACGCTCATGAGAATGATGCCCAGGGCGATGCCCAGAGAGAAATTCCCACGGTTGGTGTACTGCATGATCGCCGTGGTCATGACGTTGGTCTTCCAGGCGATGGCGCCGCCGACCATGGAAACAGCACCAACTTCAGCGATGGCGCGCGCAAAGGCGAGCAGATAGACGGAAAAAATCTGGTAAACGCATTCGTTGGTCAGAAGCCAGAAAGTTTTGAGCCCGCCAAGCCGCAGCCCACGCGCGGTTTCCCGCACTGCCGAGGCAATGCCGGATACGTAAGCCTCCATGTTGCCGACAACGATCGGCGTAATCAGCACCACTTGCGCCATGACCATGATTTTCACGGTGAACAGCAGCTGCATGTGGCGAAATGGACCCACGCCTGAAAACAGCATGTAGAAAATCAGGCCGCAGACAACCGGCGGCATGCCCATCAAGGTGCGGTTGAGCACCAGCAATGCCCCACGCCCCGGAAATCGGCACGCTCCCAGCCAAACGCCAAGAGGCACGCCAATGAGCAGCGCAAGGATGGAGCTTTGCACACTCATGATGCCCGTTACAGAGAGAATATTGATAAGCTCTGGATCCGCTGAAAGAATCAGCGCCAGTGCTTGTTCCAGCGCACTTCCCACGCTTCCGCCTCCTTTTCTAAAAAATCCCGTGGAGCCGTTCACCGCTCCACGGGATTTATTGTACCCTATGCACTCTGTTTGCAACAGAGGCAATTCTTATTCAACCTGACCACCGTTGGCCACGAAGGTGAGATAGGTGGCCTTATCGGTCAGAATGTAAGCGCCCTTTTCTTCTGCCATGACAAGGCAAGCGCCCATGCCGGCGTTGGCAGAGGTGTACCAGCTGGTGTAATCAGCGAAGGATGCTGGATCAGCAGTGATGCCGAGGTCGGCTGGCCAGAGGGAGAGTTCCTTGGTGTGGGTGCCGGATTCGTCGCCGCGGGAAATGAATGGATATTCACCTTCAGCGATGGCTGCAAATGCATCCTTAACGGTGGCTGCATCGGCAACACCTGCTGGGTCATCGGATGGACCGCAGAGCACGAAATAGTTGTAGAGGAAGGAAATGCGTTCCGTGTCAAAGCCGTCAACCACACGGGCATAACCAGCGTTGACAAATTCTTCTTCCTGGGATTTTGAATGTACGAGGATCAGGTCGGCGTTGCCGTTTTCAGCAGCAGCGATGGCCTGACCAGTACCAGCGGAAGTCACTTCAACAGTGTAGCCGTATTCATCTTCGAAGATCGGCAGGAGATAATCGAGCAGACCAGAGTCGTTGACCGAAGTGGTCGTAGACAGACGAATGGTCTTGGTGTCGTCGGTGGCTTTGGAAATGTCGCCGCTATACACTGGTGCATTGTCTTCACGATAGAAGAGGTATTCACCGTAGTCATCATAGCCATAGTTTGCAGCCAAATCCAGCGCTTCATCGGTCAGCAGCCACTGAACCAGTGCGTCAGCGCCAGCGGTGTTGATGGCCACGTCAGAAACAGCGTTGCCATTGGCGTCCACAAATGGTGCCTCTGGATTGACAGCGATCACGGTGTAAGTGTTCAGCATGTCGTCGTCGGCTTCTTTGAGAATGGTGGTGTCAACAACCACAGCATCCTTTTTGTCTGATTCCTGTGCAGCAGATGTTGCAGCAGTATCAGAGCTGTCGCTGGAATTGCCGCAGCCAACCATACCCACTGCCAGCATCAGAACGAGCAGCAATGAAACGATTTTCTTCATTTTTCATTCCTCCAAAAATAAAAGTAGAATAAAAAAAGAACGGCCCCATCCAGCTCCAAAAAGGCACACTTCACCCGTGTGTTCTTCTCAGCATTTGGAAAGAGGCTCGTCCACCGCTTTTCAAAAGGTATAAAACGTCCACTGTCTCCAGGGTCGTCACTTTTTCTTAATAAAGTATAACATATCTACCTATACTTTTGAAGTAGGATTATTTTATGTTAATGATAGTTATTCAGGCCGCGCCTCCTCTCCCGATTCACCGCGCGCCAGAAATTCCTGCACGGCTTGTTCAACAGCGCTGTTGAGCGTGGTATTGTGGTGCATGGCCCAGAGCACCATCGCTTTGTGCAGCGCTGGTTGAAGGCGCACGTTGAACTGGCCTTTGAAGGCGCGGGCCGGCCGACGGCCAACGTTGGCGCAGAATGCCAGGTAATGATCCACGGCATCGTGAAACGCCGCTTCCACGCCGTCGATGGTCGTGCTTTCGTAGTTGACGGCATCGATGATGCCCTGCACCTTGCCATACAGCAGCCGCCGCTGTGCGTCGTAGTGCACCTTTGTCACATAGCCGCGATATTCCAGTACATCCATGGTTTCTCCTCCTAAAAAATGCGGCGGAACGTCCGCCGCATGACTGCGCAGTGTTTTTTGCGAGTAAGGAACCCTGCGCTGCCCCAGCCACAGTATGGGCGGCGCAGGGTTCAAAAGCACTGCTTGATGTCCTCGATCAAGCCCTTGTCAGTCTTGGGCTGGCGTCAAGGTGCTGAGATCGATGACATGCTGCACACCGTCACCATCGGTTGCGGTGAGCTGGCCATCCACCATGTCCAGAACGCAGGCGTTGACGGCAAAGTCCAGCGTGTAGCTGACAGTGTCGCCGCCAATGGTGGCTGCGTAGAGTCGGTTTGGTTCCACAGGATTGGACCAGGCGCCGGCATTGAAGCCGTCGGTGTAATAGACGGTATCGCCATCCACACAGAAGGACGATGGATAAATGTTCGTCACAAAGGTGAGGTGGTCGCCGTCATCGCGGAACAGCGGCGTCGGCTCTTTCCAGCTGTCTTGGCACAGAAGGGCAAGGTAGCTGGTGCCATCGATGACACGCTGACCCAGGATTGGATCGGTACCACCCGGATCATAGATGGTGTAGCCCTCCGGCAAGGCCACCTGCTGAATGCCATCGTCGTCCGCACGCAGCAGCTGGCCGCCGATGACCTGATATTGCAGGTCTTTGCCCTGAGCGATCCAGACGGTGCGCGTGTCGTTGTCCCAATAGATGTCGCCATAGAGCTCGGTGAAATCACGCGCAGGCAGATAGGTGCGGTCGTTTTTCAGCGTCGGTGCTGTCTCAAACGCACCTGCTGCGCCATTGGCGGTGTAGGCGGTGCTGCCAACCTGCAACGTCACATTCACGCTGCCATCGGCGCTGGTGATGTGAATGCTGCCATCTGGCTGCCAGTCGGTTTGATAATCCAATGCCTCGCTCACCAGCCGCAGCGGAATCATGGTGCGCCCGGCGTCGCTGATGTAGGCCTCGCCTTCTGCAGCACTGCCGCCGATCGAGGCACTGTTGATCCGCAAATGAACATCGGTGCTGTCGGCCCACGCCGCACCCGGCGCTGCCAACACTGCCGCACATACTAAACCAGACAATACTTTCTTCCCTTTCATGTTGACCATCCTTTCTTTTTCATCGATTGCCTTGTTTCTACCTATATTGTACGCCGGCACTTCGCTGCGTTTGCTAAGGTTTCATAAATGAATTCTTAATTTTTCATGAACTTTTTTCAGCACATGCAAAGGCAAACGCTTTATTATATCATAAATTTCTTGCCGCTGCGCAACATTGTCGCAAACGACATCCTGACGACGCAAACAACATAAAAATTCCCCGAACGTTCGCCGGGGGGATTCGAACATTCGGGGGATGTAGGATGGGAAACTATGCCATGTCGTTCATGAGCACATAGCGCATGAGAATGGTTGCAACCTGCGCGCGGGTGGCGCCGCTGGTTGGCGAAAGGGTGGAGCTGGTGGTCCCGCTGATCAAGCCTTGATCCACCGCCCAAGCCATGGAGGCCAGCGCATAGCTGGAAATGCTGCCATAGTCGCTGTAGCCCTTGATGGCGTCCCCGCCTGCCGGGGTGTCAATGCCCATGTACTTGGTGTAGCGCATGAGGATGGTGGCCATCTGCTCACGGGTGATGCTCTGGTCAGGAGCAAAGGTGGTTTCGGTCATGCCGGCAACCACGCCTTTTTCCTTGGCCCAAGCAATTGGCTCTGCATACCAGGCGTCGGCAGCAACATCGTCAAACACTTGCTGGTTCTGAACGCTGTCGCCAGAATGGCGATAGAGCACCGCCACAAGCATGGCGCGCGTCATGTTGACGTTCGGACTGAAGGTGGTCGCGCTGGTGCCGGCAAAGAGGCCGTGTTCCACAGCGAAGGCCACTGGTTCAGCAAACCAGTCGTTTGGCTGCACATCGGTGAAGTTCAGAGATGGGGTCGTGTCGCCATCTTCCTCATTGTCACCAACGGTATCGTTATCGCCGGCAGTATTGTCATCGCTGCCGCTGTCGGTGTTTTCATCATTGCCGCCGTTATCGGTGCTGCCGCCAGTGTTTCCGCCACCGCCGCCACCTGTGGTGATCTTTTCAAAGGTAACTTCCACCTCATCGTCGGCGCTCAGGCCTGTCAGGGTGTTGCTGATCGCCACTTCCTTGCCGTTGACAAGGATCTTGGCAATGCGATAGCCGCTGTCAACGCTGATCGTCACCGTGCCGTCTTTATGGGCGCTGACCTGGCCACCCTTGCCGACAACGCTGACAACCGGCGTGCGGTCCTCGTCGTCTGGCGTTGGGGACGGTGATGGGGTGTTGTCGCTTTCGCGATTAACGGTGAGCGTCAGGTCGCTGCCTTCCGTGTATTCGGTGCGGTTCAGGCTGCGGTCCAGCACCACAGCGCCGTTGACCTTGGAAACTTCCGAGCCGCTTGCCACCGTCAGCGTGCCGAGATCCAGCACGCCGTCCTTAACAGTCAGCGGTGTTTTCGATGCAGCATAGAGGGTAACAGTATTATGGTCACTGTTGATGGTCATGGCGTAGGCGTCGCCGATGCCATGGTATTGCAAATCGGTGGTGTCGCTGACCGTAAAGGTCACCTCGGCACCATAGCGGTCGCCGATGACGTCAGCCAGGCCGATGCCAGCGCTGGTGCCGGCTTTGTCAAAATCGACCTGCAAGGTGGCAGCCATGGCGCTCACTGGAAGCATGGCGCCAATCAACAGGGTGGAACCCCCTGCTCTTATCCAACGTTTCATAAGTCCTCCTTCTATGGGGTCATCTTTTTTGCAGGAGGGCGGCGGGCATCAGTTGCCCGCTCCCTCGAATACGATCCCAGGCATGCTGTCAAAACGTGGCACACTGATGAAGGTGGTGTCACTGGTCATGCGTGGGTTGGAACCATTGATGTCGGTGGCGCGCCACATCTGAGCCTTGAGCGCAATGAGCACGTTCTCATTCGCCGATGCGCTGTGGCCGTCTTCATCAACGTGGTCTTCGCACACTTTCTTGAAGGCTTCCTGATCTTCCGGAATGAAGATGAAGAAACCATCGCTGATGGTGCTGACTGCGCCATCTTCTGGCACCTCAGCCAGTAGCAAGGTCTCGCCGGCGAGGGTTTGTTCTGTGGTTGTTGGGGCTTTATCCGAAGCCGGAGTCACGGTCTGGAACGTGCCAACCACGCGCACGCTGTTATAGAGTGGGTCGCCGCGGTAGCTGCCGGTGACGATGACGGTGCCGGCCTTGATGGTCTCGGTCTGGCCGTCGCCCACATCGTAGGTGTAGTCTTTGTCCAGCACCCCGATGGATGCACCTTCGGTGAAGGCGATGTTGTCGCCAGGATAGCTGAGGAGATGAATATCGTTCACATCAACGTTCTTTGGTACGCCGGAAATGGCGATTTGCTTGGCGTCGTACATCCAGATGCGGGTGTCCTCTGCACCGGCGCCTGGCTTGTTGAAGTAGCTGAGGAAGCTGCCATCGCTGGTGGTTTCGCCCTTACTGAAGTCGCCGTTCTTGGCAAGGGTCCAGCCGCCGGTCGGCGTCACAGTGCCAAGATCCTGGAAGGTTTCAGCACTGCCGAGGTCATGAACGCGGTCAGAGGTGAAGACGAGGTACTTGCCAGAGTTTGGCGCATTGTCGCCGGTGATTTTGAGACCGGCACTGGAAAGTATGGCGCCGTTCTTGGCAGTGATGACAATGTTGCCGGTGGCATCGTCACGCACGATGTCATACTGACTGCGGTCGATGGTGGTGTCATAAGAGATGCGCACATCCTTGGCCTTCGCCGTTGCCACCTCGTAGCCGAGCTTGTCGATGACGCGCACTGAGTAGCTCATGGCCACATTGTTGGCGCTGCCGACGGTGTCGGTGTAGGTCTGCGTGGTGTTGCCGTCGCCGCTGACAAAGGCGATGACCTGGCCATTGCGGCTGATCTCATAGCCCTGCACGCGGTCGGCCTGGCCGTCCACTGTCATGGTCAGCGTGACCTGCTTATCATTGGCCACTTCCGCAGAAAGCTCCGCATTCAAGCTGGCTTTATCTTCGCCATTGAGGCGGTCGCGGCGGGAATCGTCGTTGAGATACCAAATGTCGCGGTCTTCGCTGCCGTAGCTCTTGAGCGCACTCTTGGTGCTGGCCGACAGTTCCATGCCCCAGCGGGTAAAGAACTCGGTCAGGTTTTTATTCGTCACTTCGCTGGCAATCAAAGCAATGCGGTCATCCTTGGAGGCAGCATCACTGTAAGCGCCAGCTTTCCATTTCTTAAAGAACGCATTGTAGAAATCCAGTGCACCGCTGCCGTCGAGAGCGCTGCCTTTGCCGTCATAGGCAAGATGCAGCTGCCAGTACATGCCCAGCTGAACGAACACGTTCCCAGCCTGCCCTGGCTTTGCAAGGGCAACCTTGGTGAAGATGTCGTCATACGTGCCGCCTTCGAGACGGGAGGTGCCGGTCATGTTGTTGGTGTCGGCAGTCTGTGCAACGAGAGAATAGATGTTGTTGGTGATTTCGGCGTAACCGATTTTATCCATGTTGTGACCGATCTCATGCGCGATGCCCCAGCCATAGAGGCTTTCCACATCGCTTGCGCCATCGCTCAGCGGCACACCGCTGACCAATGCTGCCGTAGAACCATACTCCACGCCAATGTAGCTGCCTGCAGCAAACATGAAGGCGCCAGAGAACATGCGGCAGAAGCGAATGTTTTGACGGGTTTCCATCGGATACTGATAGCTGTCAAAAGACGCATCCGCATCGATGATGCCTTGGGTTTTATTGGTTAAAAAGAGCGTCTGCTCCCAAGCCACCAACGCCTGGTAAAGCTTATCGGTCATGGTGTCCACAGAGGCATTAACCCCACCCAATCCAGCCAAGGCCTGATCCGCAGGAATGGACAACAACACGCTTGGCGTCGCAAGATCCGTGATGTTGCGGGTGTTGGTCTTTTTGCTGCTCTCATTGCCAAAGCTCAGGCCTTTCACATAGGTCTGCAGTTCGCTGACATACGTCTTAATAACCGCTTTGCGTTCCGTTTCACTCTTGCCATACCATTGTTCCGGTGTAAGATTCAACATTGGCGTTGCTTTCACAACATTCTTAGCTGCGGAAGTATCACGCACCTGAATGGTGATCTTATCGGCATTCTTGCCGCTGTAATCGATGTAAAGCGGACCGCCGCGTTCACCGGAACCGCTGTTGCCAATGACGGACAGCCAAACCAGATTGCGGCCGTTTTTCAAGGTATAACTTTGAGACGTGGTGCCTGCTTCAGCGTACTGCTGCCACTGCACCAGCTTCACCGTTTCACCATCGTCCAAGCCATCCACATAGATGGCAACGTTATTGCCAGAAAGCGCACTCACGCCCAATGGCTGCAGAGCCGATGCTGACTGACCATATTTGCTGTCGGCAGAAGCTGAGCGAGACTCAAAGCCGCTGCGCACCATCAGCTCGTTGTCTTTCTGATCGAGAAGCTGCTGAGCATTGTCCAGTTCATCAAGAAGCACCGACTTATCTACAACATAGGCATTCACATCGTTGACACGCGTACGCAGCGCGTTGATCTTGCTTTGATCCACACCGCTTGCCAGCTTCGTGTGGCTGCCGTTAGCGAACAGTGCATCAATATCTTCACTCAAGCCATCGTAGCTGTAGAAGGCGATCTCCGAGAGCGTGATGTTCCCGGCGCCGTCCCACTGTTTTCCTTCGACGCTCAAAGTTTTAACCTGGGCGCGTGGGAATTTGATGATGAAGTATGCGTTGTCCTTTGCTTTTTCAAAGGTGGCATTCACTGTTTCGCCGTTGATCTTGACATTAAAATCTTTGAAGTAATCTTTGTAGAATTTGCCATTGTTATTCTGCACATCCTTGCCTTGATCCGGCACATAGATGACATAGTTCATGTCGTAAGCCTTGTCGAAGGTGAACGTAAATTCACGGGAATTGTACCAAGCAATGGCAATCCAACTGGTGCGGTAATCGTTGTCATATACTGCGCCTGGCATCTCGCCCTTGCTGACAGCAGCTGTGTTGTTCTTTGGATAAGTTGCAGACGCCACAATGCTGTTGTCCAAACGATTGGTCGTCGGCAGTGCTGGGCCATCAACCTGCTCGGTTTTTGGTGTGCTTTCAGCCGTCAGCGACACAGGGCCGTTGCCCTTGCTGTTGACGCCGAACACCTGCACCTCATAGGTGGTGCCATTTTTCAGCCCAGTAATGACAGCGCTGCTCTGATAGGATTTTTCCAGCACGGTGAAAGTGTCGCTGCCTTTTTCACGGTACTGCACCTTGCTGGACACCGTGTCTTTGCCCGGTTTCCAGGTGACAGTGAGCAGGGTGTCCCCAGCGGTCACGGTCACATTGTCCGGCTTATCCGGCACGCTGTTTGGCTGCGGGGTGGCGCTGACCACGTCCGACTTGCCGCCTTCCCAGTTCTGGCCGCCGTTGTTGGAAATCGGTGCCACAGCAAAATAATAGGTCTTGAGGTTTTCAAGGCTGCCCACGGTGTAGGTCGTTTGATCGGTTTCCACCGTGTTGGTCAGCGCGTTGGCGCTGGTGCCGTAGTAGATCTTATAGCCGGTGATGTTCGGAAAGGCCTCCCAGCTCAGGGTCACTTCTTTGGTGCCTGCCTTCGCGGTCAGGTTCTTCACAGTCACATCTTCGGCCGCTGGATTGTCGGGCACGATGTCCTGCACAAACTTGATCTGTTCCACCACAACCGGCTGATCGTCAACCACTTCAATCTTGATGGTGATCTTCTTCACCGGCACTTTCTTGCCGAGGTTGATGACCACCGTTTGACGGCCATCGTCGCGGGTTTGAATCGCCAACACATTATCGCTCTGGCTGTTGAATGGCACTTCCAAGGTCGTACCATCCGCCAGTTCAGCAACCACAGTACCCGCACTCAACGAGCTGGTGGTTGGGCTGACGATTTCAACCTGCTCCATTTCCACGCCCTTGTCATCGTTTGTAATCGGAATCGGCAGCGCCAGTTCGCTGCTGCCTGCTTTTGCAGACAAGGTCACCGCGTTGCCGTCATCGACAAAGAGCGACGCCACATCCCCATCACTCACTTCAACGGTGCCGCTTGCAGTGATCGCTTCGCTGACTTTCGCCGTATCCACAACCTTCGCTGCAATCAGCGTCGTGTTGTACACTTTGGCTTCACCAGCAGCGCCGGTCGCCAGGGTCACCATGGTAAGATCGGAAATATCCACAGTGCCGTCGCCGTTCAAGTCGGCAGCCGCATCGTTGGTGCTCAGCTTTGCTTTCACCAGCTCGATGTCCGCTTCGTTGACCTTGCCGTCACCATTCAGGTCGCCCTGGGTGAAGGTGGCATCGCCGGTGCCAACGATGAGCCCTTGAGAATACTTGTCGAGGGTCAGCGCTGGGCTGGTGTACGTCTTAAAGCCAGAGCCAGCAAAAGTCAGCTTGTAATCGCTGCCATCAGCAGCCAAGCCGCGAATATTGATGTCCACATAGCTCAGCGTTTGGCCGGTGCTGCGCAACGTCACATCACCAGAGGCGCCGCTGCTGTCCTTAAAGGTCAGCGTGCCATCAGCACCTAATTTTCCTGAAGCGATTGCAGAATCACCTTTCAACAGTGTCAGGGTCGCATCGCTCAATTTCGACACAGCAATCGGATAATCCAGGCGTACTGTGGCCTGAATCTCTCCTGTCGCAGATTGTTTTTGTGAAGCGCTGCGTGTTTCGGCAAAGGCTTGCTGCGCAAATCCGCCCAACATGCCAAACGCCATCGCAGCCACTAAAATACTCGCCATCGTTCTGTGATACCATTTTCTCATTCCTTCATCGCTTCCTTTCCTTTTGGTTTTTCATCACCGATAAGAAATCAATGCATTTATTTTCATTCATTGAAGCTTATCATTTGTCGACAAGATCATACCAAACCATACAACTCCGGTATAGTAATATAATGACTATTTTTAAGCTTTTTAAGAAAAAGTTACCTTTTTTCTATCAATCTGCAAAAAAACAGCGTCTGCCATGATCCACGATCACAGCAAACGCTGAAAAACCATTGCTTAAACATGGCGAAAACGCCGACGATTGAAAACGTATACAAGAAGCGCCAGCGGCACCACCAATGCCAGCACCGGATAAAAGAAAACGATGGGCACATGACCATAGAGAAGGCCGCCGATGATTGGCCCCAACGCCATGCCAAGGTCGAAACCAATGTAATAGGTGCTGTTGGCCAGGCCGCGCTTTTCCACGCCAACCAGAAGAATGGCCGTCGATTGACAAACCGAACACATGATGCCGTAGCCGCCTGCCATAAACGCCGCTGCAGCAAAAAGTAGCCAATCATTTTCCATGTCCGTCAAAAAGGCAATACTGGCCAGCATGCAGACCGAACAAGCGCCGAGGAAGAACAGGAACGGTTTCTTGTCAAACCAATTGGCCAGCGACAGGCGCAGCACCAATAGCACAACCGCATAAAGCGGGAAAAAGAACCCAGCGCTGACAGCGAGGCCGCGGGCAGCAATATAGCTGACCAAAAACGACTGTGTGGCACAATAGGGAATGGCAAACAGCATGATGATGGCTGCCACCGGCAATACATCCACGGCCACAAAGCCGCTGTGTTTAGAGCCAGCAGCACGTTGACGCACCTCGCCCTTATCATGGACACACTGAATGGTGAACAATACCATCACAGCCAGAGCGGTGGCAACGATAAAAGCGACACGATAACCGATGCGCCCATAGAGGCTGATGCCCAGCGCCGGTGCGATGGCCATGGCCAGGGCGTTCATGGTGCCATAAAGCCCCATGCCGGCGCCGATGCGCTCCTTAGGCAGCAGATTGGAGATCCACGTCGCCATGCAGACGCTGCAGCAGGAAAAACCAATGCCATTGACAATGCGCGCCAACACAATAACCGCCGACGATGGCGCCAACACATAGCCGATGCAAGCCACAATCATGAGCAGGGAGCCAATGGTCGACAGCCGATACTTGCTGACCTTGTCGGCCAGATTGCCGACAAAAGGCCGGCAGCAAAGGGAAACAATATTCATCATGCCACCGACAAATCCCATGAGCACCGCGCTGGCGCCAAGGCTTTCGGAAAAACCAGCGATCAGCGGGGTGACCATCATTGGGCAAGCCATATAAAAGAAACTGGCGATGAGAATCAGGCTCACATCGCGCGACAACAGTTTAGTGATCACGTCGCGCCTCCTCCCGCAAAATATCAGCAAGAATGTCAACACAGGTCTCCACCCCGAGCATCGACGTATCCAGGCAGACATGGAAGTTTTTCGCGTCGCCCCAGCGCAAGCCCGTAAAATGCTCGTAAAAATCGGCGCGGGCACGGTCTTTCTCGCGCAGACGCGTCATAATGTCGGTGTCGGTTTCGCCATAACGCGCCAGCACACGCTGCGCACGGAAATCATCGCGCCCATGAATGAACACATGAAGGGCATCGACGCCCGCTTCCGTCAAGATGTGATCGGCCGCCCGCCCAACGATGATGCAGGGCTGCGTGGCATAATCGAGGATGATGTGCCGCTGAATGGCATAGAGCGCTTCCTGCGGGTCCTCATAGCCTGGTGCATTCGCTCGCAGAAAGCGGCTCCACAAGCGCTCACTGGTATTCAAATGTTCGCCCTGATGGGCCACATAGTCTTCGCTGAAGCCGCTTTTTTCTGTGGCCGCGAGAACGATTTCTTTATCATAAAACGGCACGCCGAGTCGCTGCGACAGCGCCAGGGCGATGCTGTGACCACCGCTGCCGAATTCACGGCTGACGGTGATGATGGGCAGTTGTGCCATGATGACATCCTCCTTCAACATAAAATGATGTTTTTATCTTTCTGTTCTGCCTTCTAATAATAGCACTTTTTTTCTGAAAGCGGCAGCAAAAAAGCCCGGCAAAGCCGGGCGTAAAATCAGCGCAAGCCTTGGAACCGTTTGCGGCTGACCACATAAACCACAATGGACAGCGGCACCGTCAGTGCCAGAATTGGATAAAAAAGCGTCAGTGGCAGATAGCCATAGAGCAGCCCGCCAATGAAGGCCCCCACTGCCATGCCAAGGTCGATGCCGATGTAGTAGGTGCTGTTGCCGAGGCCGCGCTCGCTTTCGTCCACCAAAAGCACCGCCGTAGATTGGCAGATGGAGCACATAATGCCATAGCCGCCTGCCATGAAAATGGCCGCCAAAAGGAGCATCCAATTGCTGTGCATGCTGTTGAGCAGAAACAGGCTCACCAAAGCACAGCCTGAGCTGGCAAAAAGGAAGAAATGGAACGGACGCTTGTCAAACTGATTGGCAAACGACAGACGCAGCACCAAAAGCACAATCGCATAAAACGGGAAGAACCAGCCCGCATGCACCGACAGGTCACGCGCCGCAATATAGTTCACCAGATACGATTGGGTGGCGCAGTAAGGAATGGCGAACAGCATGATGATGAGCCCCACCGGCACCACATTCGGCGCTACAATGCCGTGGTGACGTTTCTTGGCGGCCTGAGGATGCGGCTCGCCTTTGTCGCTGACAAAGTGTACAAACACCAGCGTCAGCACGCACAGCACCGTGCCGATGATAAAGACCGGACGATAACCGACACGCTCATAAATGACAATGCCCAGCGCCGGCGCAATCGCCATGCCGAGGGCGTTGGTGGCACCGTAAAGCCCCATGCCGGCGCCAAGGTTTTCCTTCGGCAACAGCCCAGCAATCCACGTCGACAGACAAATCGAGCAGCAGGACATACCGAGGCCGTGAATCACACGCCCAATCATGACCATCCATGGCGCCGGTGCGCACACATAGCCCAAACAGCCGATGAGCATGAGCAGCGCGCCAATCGACGACAGCTTGTAACGGCTGAGCTTATCGGCGAGATTGCCCACAAATGGACGCGACAACAGCGCCACCGTATTAAACGTGGCACCGATCACACTCATAAACAACGCGCCAGCGCCGAGACTTTCTGAAAAACCAGCGATCAGCGGCGTTGCAATAAACGAACACGACATATAAAAAAAGCTGGCTGCAAAAACCAGACTGATGTCGCGCGTGAACAACTTAATGATCATGGCGCGCCTCCTTCTGGCAGCCAGCCTGCACAGCATAAACCATCTCACAGGCCTCCCACGCAATAAAATTCTTTCTTTTATAGTACCACCATCATCGTCAGCGTGGTCATTCATATTTTAGGTAGATATCTCTTTACCCTTCGATAAATTTGGTAACCGCCAAAGAGCAAATGGTTAGCATAAAGCAATTGACAAACAGTTATTGCTGACGTATCATGGAGTTAGCTTAATCTAATTGTCAACAATCATGATGAAGGAGGGATCATCGTGCTGGCTGAATATTTACAACGCAGTGCCAATGGCATTTGGTGCACACCGATCAAGGGGGTGCGCCTTTGTCGTTTTTCAGGCACAGCAGACAAGGCCACCCATGCCCTGGCACCTGTGCTGGCACCCATGCATTTTGAAGCTTTTTTCTGCCACAGCGGAAGCCTGCATATTCAGCGCCGCCAGGATCGGCTCAGCGTACAAGCGCGAGGCATTTTCCTGCTCAGCGACGCAAGCGCCATCACGGCCGCCTGCCTCAGTGGTGATCTTGGCGGCACACTGGTGGCAGTGGACGCCCTCCAGGCACGCGACAGTTTACAAACGCTCTGCGCCCTAACCGGCGGTCAATTCTTAAACACGGCTGCTGTCAGCCGCCGCATGCGCGACTGCGGCGGCAGTGCCGTGATCGGGGCTTCACCATGGTCGGGCGGGGTCTTTGATACCCTCGAAACCTTGAGCGCCGAAGAACAGGGCCGCTATTGTCTTTGGAAATCGCTGGAACTGCTCTATCTCCTGAGCTGTCACGATCTTTTTGCCACAGCATCTTCGCGCCCACCCCATGCTGACCACGCCCTGACGCCGCTTCTCGCAGAAATCACCGCCTACATGCGCCAGCATCTCAGCGAAAAACTCACCATCGACGCCCTCAGCGCCCGCTTCGGCCTTTCGCAGACAGTGCTGAAACGGGCATTTCGCCATTGCTATGGTCAGCCCGTCCACGCCTGGCTTCAAGAGCAGCGTCTGGCGCACGCCGCCTGCCTGCTGCGCAAAAGTTCGATGACCGTGCTCGAGATCGCCCACGAGGTGGGCTACAGCAGCACCAGTCAATTCAGCAGTGCCTTCGTTCGCCGTTATGGCGCCACCCCTGGCCAATACCGGCGCAATCATGTCTGAAAGGGCACTCATTGCGCCTGATCCGGCACCATTTTGGACTTGGAATGCCTTGTCTTGCAGGGGATGCTTCTGTTTTCGATGACATGTTCCCTCTTTTTTGCAAGATTTTGTTGTAATTGTTACTGGCTTGACCCTTTTTGTCGGCTATTTTGCGATACAATAGTAGAAATGATTGAATGATAAAAAGGAGATGACCCTCATGTCACATAGGAAACAGCTCATCAGTATCCTCATGCTGTTTGTGCTGGCTTTTACCGTCGTGCTGCCAGCAGCACATCCAGAAGAAGCCGACGCTGCTAATATTTCGATTTATGTCAACGGCAAATACCTCAGCACCGATCAGCCACCTGTGATTCAGGATGGGCGTACCATGGTGCCATTGCGTGCCATCTTTGAAGCCCTTGGCGCCACTGTAGAGTGGTTCGGCGACACACAGACCATCTCAGGTTATGACCCAAAGACCAACCGCATCATGTCGCTGGTCGTCAACCAGAAAACCATGTTCTGTGCCGATTACACCCTGTTCCAGGTCTATGAAGCCAACCCAACATCGCAGGCCGCCATCGATTTCGTGCTCTCGCACACCAAGGAGATTGACGTACCACCGATGATCATCAACGGCCGCACCATGGTGCCAGCCCGTGTCATCGCAGAATCCCTCGGTGCCACGGTTAATTGGGACAACGCTTCGCGCACTGTCACCATCACGCGATAAAGACGCCGCAGATAAACACAAAAGCCACAGCTCATTGTGAGCTGTGGCTTTAAACTTTCAATAAAACCACTTTTCTCCATTACACATACTCTCAAGTCTAATCTTGATCCTAATAAAATAAATAACGAACCACAATATTCTAAAATATCGTGATATTATCTCAGTCCCCAACGACAAAGATACCCCTTCAACGTCTTTCTTGCCTCTTCACTCCATGTTTCTTTAGTATCGTTGAATAATATCTGTGCCTGACTTTTTTGTGTTTCTGTTTTACATGTAAGTTTCTTTATATTCTGCAAAATGGCAGGAGAATATGTCGCACGTAAAAGTTCCTTAAAATCAGTTATTACATCCGGCAAACGATATGTATAATTGTACCAATAACGTTTCGTCATAACCGGGCCAACAAAACACCCCTTCTCTTCCAAATCCTGCACTTTATTGTAAAGCGTGCCCTGGTTAGCATTAGCCATATAACGTATGACACCATTTTCTTCGTATCCCATACCATAAAGGGTTGCTTCAAAGATATCTTTGCTAACCACATCATCCATCACATTAAGCATTTCTTCTTTATGCCAATGCAAAAAACACCTATATGTTGTCTCCGAAAGTGCACAGCAGTTATAAAAATACGTTGCCTGTTCCAAAAATCGTGCAAGCTCCTCTTTTTCAAAAACACCTTCCAATCGCTCCGTTTCGTTGCGCAAAAAACCTTCGGCGATGTCTACTGTACATACTTCAGCAATCTCGCGTAAGGCTTTGAAAAAATGGCGTGGATATTGCTTTTGTAGCTCATAAGCTAACATTTTTTGGACATCTTGTGCAATCAAATTCTTCATACCGGAAGGCACTGGATATTTACGCGTCATGTGTACCACACGGCTAGCAAAGAATCCTTTATGTTCACTAGCACGCACAAAACTCCAGATATCCTCCGGACGTTCACTAATACGAAAACATATTTTATCAAGCATAGGATTCAAATAGGCACAGCCATACATCGTAAACTCCATATCAAACCAACCTAACGCCGCTTTTTTACCCACAGCCTCTGCCACTTGTAGATCACGAAATTTGACCATCATATTCAAATTGCCGGTCATTGTACTTGCCCTCCTTTGATTTGTAAGATCTTCTGAATACGAGATTTAGTAGCTACTTGCATGCGATAAATACCATTTTCTTTTTCTACCTGCACCGGATATCCCAAAAGTCCAGCCATTATCTTATTATTCATGAGATTTTCAATTTCCCCTTGTGCAAAGACGGCACCATTTTTTAATATCAACATCTTATTGAAAAGTGGAATTATTTCTTCTACATAATGCGTCACATAGATAATGGTCAGTGCTTTGTTGACACTTAATTCCTCGATAATGCTAAATAGATAACTACGGTTATAGACATCTAAGCCCGTGCACGGCTCGTCTAAAATAAGAATATCTGGCTCACTAATCAAGGCTCGAGCAATGAGTACATTTTGTCGTTCGCCTTTTGAAAGCATATCAAAGGAACGATCTATTTTATCTCCCAACTGCAACTCCGTAAGCAACGCTTTCGCTAGAACAACATCATCCAAGTTGATATCATCGGCCAATCCCAATGTGCCAGTTTTACCAGAAAGCACAATATCCAACACCCCTTCCTTCGTATAATATTGATCAAAAAACGCTGCTGATACCCAACCTATCTTCTGGCGAATACCCAAAATAGTCGTATTCGTTGGCACCTCGCCAAAAATTTTCAACTCACCTCGCGTTCGTTCTCTAAATCCAGCTATTATGCTCAGTAAAGTCGTTTTTCCACTGCCATTCATACCAAATATCACCCAATGATCTCCTGGCATTACCTGCCATTGAACATCTTTAAGCAAATGGCGATAACCTACCTTACAACTTACATCGTTCAATTCTATAATAGGCTTTTCCATACATTCACCTTCATTCTATGGTATGCACATCGTCACTATAAAGATCTTCAATGATAACATCATCTAGATCATCTTCAGTAAAAGTAACGCACGCACCCAATTGATTTTCATTAATCATCAATGGAATAGTAAATCCATTCTCGTTAAGAATCCCAAAGTTCTGATCTTGCCAAGCCATAATTTCACATACTTTTGAAATTGTCATCTGCTTGGTACGCTCATTATCGTCTAAATCCGGAAAGCAATTAAAACCACTATATTCAACAAAATAACGTGCGCTCTGATAAATAGCAGGTTCTACGCCGTATTCAATCCGCTCACAATCTTTACAAAAAATCTCTACGCGTGCATCTTCAAAACTGCTAAAAATGATGCGTTTTAACACAAGCGATCCACCGCAATACTTACATACACAGCGCTTACTACGCTGTTTCAGTACATCCAACCGTTTTTTAGAATGAAAATCCATGAGTACTTTGTTTTCATTATCCATTATAGATTCATCCTTTCTTTATCAGGTAAAGAAAAAGAGGCTGCAAAGCCCCCTCTTTTCACTCATTTTAAAACAACATATTGGCAAGCGTATAGCCATATGTACAAATAATAATAACCGCTATAATCATGAGCACAATAGCTTGTTTATAAATATACTTCGGTTCTAGCCAATCTTTGTTGGCAAACATCATACCCGCCATCGGACAAGCTGCCGGAGTAAGAATAGCAATATGAACAATAATCGCTAAAAGAACAACCATCGCTGTGGCATTGGCGCCTACCGCACCCGCCACACTAACAACAACTGCCATAAAAATCAAAGCCGTTACGGCATTATTGGCAAGATTCGTCATTATCAATGCAAGTGCAAGAATAAGCACTGCAAAAAGAATCACCGGTTTATCTTTGAAGAACGGCACCAACACACCAATTAAGAATTCCTGAACTCCTGTTCCTTCTGAAGTAATAGCCGTTGATATCGGTAACGCTGCAGCTGTTAAAATGACAGCTGCCCAAAGTACACCACGCCCTGCCATTTCTTGAAAATTAAGAAGCGGTTTATCATCAACCTTAATAAGCATCGCCAAACATACAAAAATTGCTGAAAGCCCTGCTAGACCAAGTTTAGCCATCATACCAATGAGTGGCCAAGTGGTCGGAAATATATGAGACGCCAAAAACGATACTATCATCAGAACAAAAACACTAAACAAAACCTTCTGATGACAATCCAATGTAGTTTTCATATTGTCAAAAGTGTGCTCGTTGACGCTAGCAATCTTATCAATATTTACACGCAAAATAAATTTATTGACCAATAGATAGAGCAGCACAATTAAGAACATACAACCCCAACAGACTAATACATAACTACCATAATTAATGGCTGGTCCACCCAAATTTTGATAAGCGGAGAATACCATTAATGGTACCAACTGATATGGGAATGATCCCATACCTATAACAGAAGCCACTGTAATTCCAATAATTGTAAGCGAAGGCCAAGCTTCCTTTTTCTCATAACCGGCAATCACACACACATCATACGTCACTGCCCACATGATAAGCATTCCAATGAAAGCATTACCTGTCATAGAACTAAGAAAAAACGCTGTATAGATAAGAACTGCTGTAAACAGCCATGGTCGGCCAAAAAAGACTTTATGATTGATTGCCTTAATAGCCAACCATTTGGAAACCCCTGCATCACTGATCGCTTGAGAAAAAACCAACACAAGCACAATAACAAAGACAGTACTGCTACCCCAACCTTCAATCAATACATTACTAATAGTGTTATAATCACAAATAGCCATGAGAACAAGCCCTAAAAGACTCGGCCAAATTTGGTCTACCGTACTCCAACCATATACCATGCCAAAGAAAATTCCCAGCATTTGCATACCAAATGGTGTGATCGGAGTCGGGGCTGGTAAAAAGCCAAAACCAATCATAATAATCAATGTAATAGTGATATTAATCCAATAAGTAGACGATTTTTTTCTTAACGTAGACATATATACCCTCCTTATATATTTGTAAAGCGCATATAACAAACCCCCATAAAAAATACTATGCTGAATGTAGCTATTAATTTTTTCTACATTCAGCACAGCATCAATGTTTCATTTCATCACAACAAACTCGCAATTTAGCACTTAAAATTCTTCTGCAAAAATCTGATAAATCGGTGCCCCTTCGCACTGTTCAGGCATACGCACACCGGCCAAAACAGCAATTGTTGGCACAAAATCCACTTGACGAATTACACGTTCAGTTTCATATCCTTCCTTTAAACCAGGACCTGCAGCAATAAAGATTGGGGAAACAGATGTATCATTTTCACCATAAGTTGTCGACAAACTATCTGCATGATCAAAATTGTAACCTTCTGCAATCCAAATACAAATATCGCCAGCTTCCGGACCACCCTGACCAAGAAGAATAGCATCCTTGTTGCGCAATGCTACAGTTACTACTCTATGACCAGTTTCAGGGTCTTTGTAACCATAAAGATCTGTAATAATTTGTTCCTCTAATTCATACTGATCCGCTGGATCTACAATACCGTCAATATCACCGTGCTTATTGCGCCCCTTGATATTTAAATAGATATGCCCATCACGCTGCATAACTGCTCTAGTCTTTGTCCAATCAATCTCCGGAATCTTATTGCCATCAGCGTCACGTCTGAGCACAGTATATCCTAGTTCTTCCATAACTGGTGTACAGATACCATTAATATCAACAAGTAATGGCAAATTATGCTTAGCAGCCACCTGACCATGATCCGAGAAAATCATAATGGTCCAACCTTCATCGAGAAGATGTAAGAATTTGCCAAGGTAATAATCAGCCTGCACATAGAGATCACTCATCCATTTTTCTGCTACTTCAACCGGTTGTCTATTGAATGGACGATTAGCTAAATGTTTTATGAACATATGTTCCTCTAAGTCAATAGAATGGAAGTGAGAAAAGACAACATCTAAATCTTCCGCTTCAATCAAATGCTGAATAGCGGCGGCTTGCCAATCAGCCACAGCATACCAGTTATCTAGCATACATTCGGTAATAAGCAAACTATCCTGACGCCCCTGCATAGATGGTGGTACGGAATAGCCCACATTATCAGCCACTTCACGGAAAATCCTCTTTGGATGCCAAACGGAATCATCTTCTATATGGGAAGCCATCGATACATGCATGGTCAGCGTGCTACCATCTTCGGCCATACGTAAAAGCTTCATGTTACGAATGACTTTTAAATGCTTGTCGTGAACAACAGATTCATCCTGAACAGCCGGCACCAGCTTACCCAAAGTCAAGACCACAATTGGTTCAGTATCTTTTTTTCTCTTATAGATAGCAACGCTATCATAGATGCCATCCTTATTCTTAAGAATCAAAGCCGGTCTATGAATCAAGCCTCTAGAGAAAAGAATAGTAAATTCTTTAGCATCCTCTGGTGCGGACGCCCATCCAGTTGCGGATTTGATTGGTGATTGTACCATATCTGTGTAGCCTTCGGTCGCAGAAGTAGTCGTCTGACATCGCTTCCAAATCAAGTTTTTACGAGAATTAGCACCAGCCTTAGCATTGTCACTAAAAGATCCTATTTCAGTATCATCTTCTTCCACATTGTCAGTCACACAAGCAGCACTTGCTTCAATTGGTGTCTTTGGCATGAATTTGAGATCAGTGAATTTTTCCGAGGCGCCAACAAGAAATTCATACTCAACGATACAAGTTGACTGACCGACAACCCCAGGTGCCGTGCCATCAACAACGTAAAGATTTTCACTGTCAGAGGTTGGCGGCCAACTGGATCCTGGCCAATGGAAAACAAGTGTTTTCAAACCAGCTTCAGCTAAAACATTCCACAATGGTTCCGCTTTGCAAAGACGAGAATCTAAATTGTAATCAATCTCATCAATGTCATCACCCTTACGGAAGAAACCGGTAATACCATGTACATTAGAATTGCAACCAGTGGCCAAGGTCGTCCACATTGGAGGAGTGACTGTCGGATGACCACCCAACATCACCAAATCATGACGCTGCGCACCACGTTCGATGTATTTTTTAATGTTTGGCAGAAGCCCCGCATCAACATATTTTCGTGTCAAACGAGGATCCATTCCATCAACACCTAACAACAGGATTTTATTTGCTCTTTTTTTTCTCTCAATCATAAAAAATCCTCCTTACACATTTATTAATTTCTATTGAACACTTTACTGTTTTCTTGCTCTCAGTATAACCTAATCAAGTAAATTTATGGAACGCATCAAATTTTTCCTTCTTTTTTAATTGATGTATGATTTTTCATACGTCTCACATTGCTAATTCATGAATCTATCTTTATAATGAATATATACAAACGCTCTTTCCTCCACGTTTATTATCAAGAAGGGAATCTTTATTATGGTTACTCTTGATCATCTCCAATATTTTATCAATGTAGCCCAATGTGGCTCCATTTCGAAAGCAGCAGAAAAATGCTTCTTGGAACGTAGCAATCTTAGTGCTATCATCGCACGTTTAGAAGAACATTTTGGTGTCAGACTTTTCCTTCGCAGCAGTAAAGGCATAACGCTCACTCAAGAAGGCAAACAAGTTTTAACTTGGGCAACTCAATGCCTGAATACACATACGCAACTTCTTTCCACTTTTCAATATCAGCAATCTCAAAAATTCGATATGCAACATCTAACGCTTTACACCAGTGTTGCTATCAATGAAAACATCTACGCCAAACCTATTAATCGTTTACTCATGGACTATCCAACACTATCTATTAACATACGCCAAACCGTCAACGATGCCGATTTTGATGCGTTTCTTGAAAGTAGTGATTCTGTTGGTCTTTTTACATTAGACGATGAACTACTCTCCACTTTAACCACTTATCCATCACTTCAGTTTTTCAAACTGATCGATGTGCGTCTGGCTGCCTATGCTACTCCAGACAACGAATTCATAAAAAATTACTCCACCATTTCTTTAAAAACACTCTCGCAGATGCCTTTACTCCTTTATACTATCAATGATCAATCGCCACTTCTGAAATTCCTGCGTTCTTATTATTCCGACTCCACTATTATCAATACTGTCTCTACACCAACCATGTTGCAATATCTTTTAGCCACCGGCAAACATATATCTATCGGCATTGCACCACCAAATACCCCGCCTGTATTCAATTCTATGAAAAGCGTCCCGATTCGTGATAAAACACCCCTTTATTTCGGCATCGTCATACAATCTAAATCTCTGGACAACCCCATCTTACAAACTTTACTTAATTCCTATTGCGAACTCTTACATCTACCACCACTGATAATCAACCAAACACAGTCATAAAAAATATCCCTCGTTCAAACGTAAATGTGTCGAAACAGGGATATTTCTTTATTATTTTATGAGAAAACCCTATCTTGACAAAAAGCAAGATAGGGTTTATCTACAATCTGAAGCCACAGCTCATTGTGAGCTGTGGCTTTTTTTATTTTCCAGAGAATATTCTTTTATCAGAGCGTGCCAAAAATACGATCGCCAGCATCGCCCAGGCCTGGGACGATGTAAGCATCATCGTTAAGCACAGGGTCACATTCAGCAGCATAGATTTCCACATCCGGATGTTCACCGTGGAGACGAGCAATGCCATCTTCCGAAGCGATAAGACAAACGAACTTAAAATGCTTGAAACCGTGCTTTTTCAAGGTCGCAATGGCGTCACACGCCGAACCGCCAGTGGCGAGCATCGGATCGACAACGATCACTGTGGCGTCTTCTACGCCAGGCGGCATCTTGTAATAGTAAGCTTCTGGTTCATGCGTCTCTTCGTTGCGTGCCAGGCCGATATGCCCCACCCGCACGAATGGCAAAAGCTTCTGGAAGCCAGGCACCATGCCCAAACCAGCGCGCAGAATTGGCACAATCACCATGCCATTCTCGTGCACACGGCGGCACTCAGCCGTTGCCAGCGGTGTTTCCACAGAAACATCATAGGTTGGCAGATCCGCCAACACTTCAAAAGCCATCAAAAGCGCCAATTCCTCGACAAGATTGCGAAAATCAGCGGTCGAAGTGGTCTTGTCTCTCAGATAGGAAATTTTATGGTGAATCAATGGATGATCATAAATGTGGACATTCTCCATCATGCGGCCCCCTTGCCTGTGGTCGTTCTTATTCGTAGAGTGGATAACGGTCGGTGATGGTCTTTACCATCGCTTTGCCCTTTTCAGGGTCTTTGTCGACGAGGATCACCTTCATGATCTCAGCCAGTTCACGGAAGTCGTCTTCCTTGAGGCCGCGGGTGGTGGCAGCTGGCGTACCAAGACGGATGCCGCTGGTTACCGTTGGCTTTTCGGTGTCGAATGGAATGCCATTCTTGTTGCAGGTGATGTTGCAGTCATCGAGCGCTTTTTCAGCTTCGGCACCAGTCAGGCCCATGGACTTCACATCCACCAAGAGCAGATGGTTGTCGGTGCCGCCGCTGACGAGGCGGAAGCCGACGTTTTTCAGCGCTTCAGCAAAAGCCTGTGCGTTGCGCAGCAGCTGATCGATGTAGTCTTTGTATTCAGGCTGCAAAGCTTCACCCAGTGCCACAGCCTTGGCAGCAATGATGTGCATGAGCGGACCGCCCTGAGCGCCAGGGAATATGGACTTATCAATGGCCTTGGCCAATTCTGCCTTGCAGAGGATCATGCCGCCGCGTGGTCCGCGCAGAGTCTTGTGAGTAGTGGTGGTAACGATGTCGGCATATTCCACTGGGTTTGGATGACGGCCAGCTGCAACAATGCCGGCAATGTGTGCCATGTCCACCATCATCAGTGCGCCGCACTTGTCGCAGATTTCGCGAATGCGGGCAAAATCAATGATGCGTGGGTAAGCGCTGGCACCAGCCACAATGAGTTTAGGCTTGACTTCCATGGCTTTGGCTTCCATAGCATCGTAATCGATGGTTTCAGTGTCAGGGGAAACGCCGTATTCTTCAAAATGGTAGAGCTTACCGCTGAAGTTCACGGAAGAACCGTGGGTCAGGTGACCGCCGTGTGCCAAATTCATCCCCAGCACCGTGTCGCCAGGTTTCAGCACTGCCTGATAAGCAGCGTAGTTGGCCTGGGCACCGCTGTGTGGCTGTACATTGGCATGTTCCGCGCCAAAGAGCTTTTTGGCGCGTTCGCGTGCCAAATCTTCGACAACGTCAACATATTCGCAGCCGCCATAGTAGCGCTTGCCAGGGTAGCCTTCAGCATATTTGTTGGTGAGGCAGGAGCCTTGTGCTGCCATCACAGCACGGCTGGCAAAGTTTTCAGAAGCAATCAGCTCGATCTTGTCGCGCTGACGCTGTAATTCATGGGCAATGGCTTCGGCCACAGCAGGATCCTGTGGCGCGAGGAATTCAGTGATATCACTCATGAGTAGACCTTCTTTCTTTTTTTGGATTGATGTTTTCATTATAGGCTACCTGCCCCAAAAACCCAACCTTCCTTTATTGTGGAACCTATAAAAT
Source organism: Peptococcaceae bacterium (assembly GCA_019420345.1). Taxonomy (GTDB): domain Bacteria; phylum Bacillota; class Peptococcia; order Peptococcales; family Peptococcaceae; genus UMGS1590. Next base: position 25,137 of record JAHZHI010000034.1, on the reverse strand, counting down.
CTAGTAATATCATCGGAAAAACACAAAAACCACGCCTTCTTCAAAAAGAAAGCGCGGTTTTTGTTTATTCTCCAATGGCATTGCCGGTATAGAGCTGGTAGTAGCGTCCTTTTTCGGCAAGGAGTTCGTCGTGGGTGCCACGTTCGATGATGCGGCCTTGCTCAAGAACCATGATGCAGTCGGCGTTTTTGACGGTAGAAAGTCGGTGCGCAATGACGAAGGTGGTGCGCCCTTTCATGAGCGCGTCCATGCCCTGCTGCACCAAGCTTTCGGTGCGCGTATCGATGGACGAGGTGGCTTCATCGAGGATGAGCACCGGTGGATCCGCAACCGCTGCACGCGCAATGGCCAACAACTGACGCTGACCTTGGCTGAGGCTTTCGCCATCACCGGTGAGCATGGTATCGTAGCCATCTGGCAGACGGCGGATAAAGCCATCGGCATTGGCAAGCTTTGCCGCAGCGATGCACTCATCATCGCTGGCATCCAGGCGCCCGTAGCGGATGTTCTCCATAACGGTGCCTGTAAACAGATGCGTATCCTGAAGCACGATGCCCAGGCTGCGGCGCAAATCGGCTTTGCGAATCTTATTGATGTTGATGCCGTCATAACGGATCTTGCCGTCACTGGTGTCATAGAAGCGGTTGATCAGGTTTGTAATCGTGGTTTTACCAGCACCGGTGCTGCCAACGAAGGCAATTTTTTGCCCTGGTGTGGCGTAGAGCTTGATATTGTGTAGGATGGTTTTTTCCGGCACATAACCGAAATCCACATCGTCAAAGACGATGTCACCTTCCAGCTTCACCAGTTTGAAGCTTCCATCCTGCTGCGGCACTTTCCAGGCCCAAATTCCGGTGGTGGCTGTGGTCTCGCACAAGTTGCCCGATGGGTCTTCGCTTACATTGACGAGGGTGACATTGCCTTCGTCCACTTCCGGTTCTTCGTCAAGCAGCGCAAAAATACGCTGAGCGCCAGCCATAGCCATGGCAATGGCATTCAATTGCTGGCTGATGTGAGCCACTGGCATGGAAGCGTTTTTGTTCAAGGTCAAGAAGGACACCAAGGTGCCAAGGGTCAGGCCAGCGTAACCGCCAAGAGCGAACACAGCCCCTACCACGGCACAGAGTACATAGCTGATATTCCCAATGTTGGCATTGACCGGCATGGCAATGTTGGCAAAGGTGTTGGCCTTATCGGCACTCGTGCGCAAAACATCGTTAAGACGGCCGAAGTCCTCCTGCGCTGCTTCTTCATGGCAGAACACCTTGACGACTTTCTGCCCATCCATCATTTCTTCGATGAACCCATTGACGATACCAAGGTCACGCTGCTGCTCCGCAAAATACGCAGCCGATTTGGCAGCAATGCGTGTGGTCACAAAAAGCATGATGACGATCATTACAATCGTTAAAATGGTCAGCGGGATATCCAGAACGAACATACTGACAAAAGTACAGACAATAGTGATGGTCGAGTTGATAAACTGCGGAATGCTCTGACTGATGCACTGACGCAGGGTATCCACGTCGTTGGTATAAACAGACATGATGTCGCCGTGGGCATGGGTATCAAAATAACGAATCGGCAGCGACTCCATATGTTTGAACAGTTCAATGCGCAAACGACGCAAGGTGCCTTGGCTGATGGAAACCATGATGCGGTTATAGCCATAGGCGCAGAGCACGCCTAAAGCATACGTCGCTGCCAACGAGCAGAGCGCACCCGCAAGCGCCGAAAAGTCCGGAGATTGAGCCTTGGTCAGGGGCACAATGTAATCATCGATGAGCGTCTGCATGAACAGAGTCCCGCGCAAAGTCGCCAGCACTGTGCCAATGATGCAGAGCACGACAAGCGTAAACGCGATTTTATAATTATGCAGTATGTACGCCAAAACACGTTTCATGGCCGTAAGCTGCTGACGTGTGGTCATTGTTTTTTTCATCACAGCGCCTCCCTTCACATCAACGCTTCGTCGAAATCGCCGCCGCCCTGTGTTTGGGCAATGAAGATCTCACGATAAATGGCATTGTTTTCCACCAATGCTTCGTGGGTGTCGAAACCGCTCACACACCCATCGTCAAGAACAAGAATGCGGTCGGCATCCTGCACGCTGGAAATGCGCTGCGCCACAATAAGCTTGGTGGTGCCAGGAATTTCTTCCGCAAATGCACGGCGAATGCTGGCATCGGTAGCAGTATCAACAGCGCTTGTCGAATCATCAAGAATGAGCACCTTTGGCTTTTTCAGCAAAGCACGCGCAATGCAAAGGCGCTGCTTCTGGCCGCCAGAGAGGTTGCTGCCGCCCTGCTCAATCCAGGTATTGTAACCATTTGGAAAACGCTCAATAAACTCGTCAGCGCAAGCAGCACGGCACGCCGCCGCGCATTCTTCTTCGCTGGCGTTCGGATTGCCCCAGCGCAGGTTGTCGAGAATGGTGCCTGAAAACAGTGTGTTTTTCTGCAGCACCACCGACACCTGTTCACGCAGCGCTTCCATGTCGTACTGGCGCACATCGACACCGCCAACACGCACACTGCCAGCATCCACATCATAGAGACGGCTCACCAGGCTGACCAGGGTCGATTTCCCGCAGCCGGTGCCGCCAATGATGCCGATGGTTTCACCAGCGCGAATATGAACGTCAATATTACGAAGCACCAATTCCCCGCTGCCGTGGCGATAAGCAAAATCCACATGGTCAAAATCAATGCTGCCATCGCTCACCACCATCAGCGGCTTTTCCGGATTGGTCAAATAAGGCTTCTCTTCCAAAACTTCTGCAATGCGTCGGCCGCTGGCCGCACTCATCGTAATCATAACGAAGACCATAGAGAGCATCATCAAACTCATGAGCACACTCATGACGTAGCTAAACAACGATGTCAAGTTCCCGGTCGTGAGATTGCCCGCAACGATAAAATGCGCGCCAAACCAGGACAACGCCAGCATGCAGCCATACACCACAAACATCATGACAGGGTTGTTCAGCGCCAGCAGTCCTTCAGCCTTCAAAAAGAGACGATAGAGACGGGTGGCCGCTTTTTCAAACTTTTCGTTTTCGCGCTCCTCGCGCACAAACGCTTTAACCACACGAATCGCCGACACGTTCTCTTGAATGTCCGCGTTCAAATCGTCGTATTTACGAAAAACTTCATTAAAGATTTTCGTGGTACGCATCATGATAAACACCAATGCCAGCGCCAACACCACAATTGCTACAAAAAAGATGCTGCTCAATTGTGGACTGATGATGAAACACATCACCAAACTGCAGATCATCATCAACGGCGAACGCACCGCAATGCGCAGCACCATTTGAAAAGCGTTCTGCACATTGGTGACGTCGGTGGTCATACGGGTGACCAAACCGGCCGTACTGTATTTATCAATGTTCGCAAACGAAAACGTCTGAATGTTGGCGTACATGCTTTCACGCAGGTTGCAGGCAAACCCTGAAGAAGCTTTTGCCGAAAAACGCCCGGCAAGCACCCCAAAAGACAACGACAAAAAAGCCATGACCAACATCAGAAAGCCATAACGATACACTTCATGAAGATTGCCAGCCTCAATGCCTTTATCAATCAGCTCAGCAATAACAAATGGAATCAAGATTTCCATCAACACTTCTAAACCAGTGAATACTGGCGACATAAACGATGCCTTGCGATATTCTTTAAGTTGAGCAAGCAACGTATGTACCATATACCATGCTCCTTTCACATAGATCTAAGACTGTCGTTTATATTATACGCGTACCTTTCTTGATTGGGAATTTAGAATATGCTACTATTGGTAAATAAACCTTACTAATGAAGGAGGAGACCGCCCATGAATACCTACCAGCTGCGTTGTTTTCTTGCCGTCGCCGAATACCTCAACTTCACAAAAGCCGCAGAACACCTTCACGTCACCCATCCAGCGGTGAGCCAGCAAATCCGCAATCTGGAAAAAGAACTCAACACCACCCTCTTCGACCGCAGCACCCGCTCCGTCAAGCTCACCTCTGCTGGTCACATCTTCCTTGGTGATGCGCGCCAGATGCTGGAAATTGCCGGCCGTGCCAAACGCCGGTTCAGCGATCCGCTCCACGACAGCATCGAAACCCTCAGCCTTGGCACCAACAACTTTCCCACCCTCTTCCGCCTCACCAACACCTTGGCCGCCTTGCGCCGCGAGCACCCAACGCTGCATCCGCGGCTCCACGTCATTCCTTTCCAGCACATCTTCCGACGTCTCGATGAAGGTGATCTCGACGCCATCATCACCTTCCGCGAAACAACGCGCAACCATGCTATCTACAAAGAATTGACCCAGGCACCGCTGATCTGCCTCTGCACCAGCGACCATCCGCTGGCCGCCGCCGGCAGCATTACCCTCGACCAGCTGCGCGATACGCCTCTCGTGTCAATCACACCACCTCATACCTCCATGTCCATCATCTCCATCCAAGGCAGCCTCATGGGCGAACGCCCATCGTCCGATTTTTACTTCTGTGACTCCGTCGAAGCCACCACCGCCCTCGTCAGCGCCGGCTATGGCGTCTCCGTCCTGCCAAACATCATCGCCCCCGATCATCCACCGCTGGTGCAGCTGCCCATCATCGACGCCACCCCCATTTCCTTTGGCATCTATTACCGCAGCCTCACAGAAAAACCTCTTCTCGCCGCCTTTATCCAGGAAATGCTCCATTACTTCCATAAAAAAAGCGATCCGCTTGTGTGACGATTCACCATGTCACACAAGCGGATCTTATGCATTTACAAAAAAACCTCGCTGACAACCGCCAGCGAGGTGATAATGTTTATTACTTTCCGCCAAACAGAGATTTCAGCTTTGCGCCAAAGCCTTTCTTCTGAATGCCGAGCAATTTATTGATTTCGTCACGATAAATGCTTGGGTCCAGTGCGCCTGGGAGCGCTTCCTGGAATTCCCCGTTGTTGATGATGCAGGTTTGTGGCACCCCAACCAGGTTCCAGCTCTTAAAGAGCGCGCGTGCATCTGGATCGTGAATTTCCATATTGTAAAAGTGCATTTCTGGATGATCGGAATATTCATCAGCGATCTTTTCCATATTTGGCATCAGACGGCCGCACACAGAGCATTTCTGCTTTGTAAAAATCAGAAAACATTTTTCCTGATCGGCGACGATATCATTGTATTGTTGAATGGTGATCATTGGAATTTCCATGGGTCAGCCTACCTCCTAATTATTTCTCACTTTTATCCCTATATACTATCTTAACATTATCCATACGCGTTGACAAGGAATAGTCGTTTGAAAAGCTCCAAGCATTTTTCATGATATTTTATCATCATTATAGCTTTGCAGTAAAATTATTTCTAGTATTTTTGCACCCATGCGAGCAATTTTTTAACGTTCTTCCTGCAGAAATCCTTCCCGGCGTAAAAGCCGTTCAAGATCGTCGTAGGTGTTCAGCTGACAAGCATCACGGCGCAGCGCTGCTGCATGCGGCAGCCCTTTAACGTACCAGCCAATCTGCTTGCGCATTTCCTGCATGGCAATGCGTTCGCCTTTGTAGCGGCAGGCAAGGGCTGCGTGATCAAGCATCACCTGTGCCCGCTCTGCCAGGCTTGGTTCCGGCGGCAGCGGCTGTCCCTGCCAATCGGCGAGCAGTTCGGCAAAAAGCCAAGGCCGCCCCAAGGCACCACGTCCCACCATGACACCGGCGGCGCCAGTGGTTTCAAGAATGGCACGAGCGCTCTGCGCATCTACCACGTCGCCATTGGCAAGCACTGGAATATCCACCGCTTGCACCACATCAGCAATGGCTTGCCAATCGGCTTCGCCGCTGTAGTACTGACTGCGGGTGCGTCCATGCACCGCCAAAAAATCACAGCCGGCCGCTTCCAGCCCGCGCGCAAAATCGGCAAGGTGCGGGTCTCGTTCCTCCCAGCCAATGCGAATCTTCGCCGACAGCGGCACATCCACCGCCGCACGCATGGCACGGATAATCGCAAAAGCCACCTCCGGCGTGCGCAGCAGGCCCGAACCTTCACCATGGTTGGCCACTTTCGGCACCGGACAGCCCATGTTCACATCGAGCATTTTGGCACCATGAGCCACCGCCAGCCGCGCCCCTTCGGCCATGATCTCCGGTTCGCTGCCAAAAAGCTGCACCGCAATGGGCGCCTCTTCATCGACAAGATCGAAAAGTTCGTAACTCTTTTTGTTGTTATAATGGAGCGCCTTGGCACTGACCATCTCGGTCACTTCCAGGCCCACGCCATAGCGGCGGCAGATGAGACGCATGGCCTTGTCGGTCACGCCGGCCATCGGCGCCAGCACAAAAGGATTTTCATGAAAATCGAACATGCGCGCCTTCCTTTCCACGAATCATTGTTTCTTTGTGTTGGTCTTGGAACCGGAAGAGAACCAGCCCCAGAGCGCAATAAGGATCATCACGCCAAAGAAAATGACATGCCAGAGGGTGCTTTCCGGAAATTCCGCTGGCAGCACACCAACATGCTCATGCGCCAGCGTCACCACAACAAGCTTGATCCCAACCCAGGTAACGAGCATGAAGGCTGCTTTTTCGAGCTTAGGACGCTTATCGAGCAGCTTCACGAAGATTGTTGCTGCAAAACGCATCAGCACCACGCCGCAGAGGCCGCCGCAAAGCACGAGGATGAATTCGCCGGCGTCCATGCCGCCGATGTGGCCCCAGCCGGTTGGCGGCAGAGAAATGGCGATGGCCACTGCTGCCAGAATCGAGTCCACCGCAAAGGCAATGTCGGTAAATTCAACCTTAACGACCGTTTTCCAGAAATCTTTTCTGCTATGCAGGTAGGTCTGCGGTTCGCCCTTCGGCATGTTTTCCATAACGTCATCGCCGTCTTTTTGCTTCTTATTGTATTCATAGAGATTGTGCAGCCCCACATAAATCAGATACGCCGCACCCAGCGCCTGCGCCTGCCACACATTCGCCAGGAAGGAAACGAAAAAGAGCGCCGTGAAACGCAGAATCACAGCCCCGATCAACCCATAAAACAGCGCTTTCTGGCGCATATTTGGCGCCAACGGGCGCACCATCACCGCCAGCACAAGGGCATTGTCTGCCGACAGCAGCCCTTCCATGGCTACAAGAACAAAGAAAATAAAAATATACTGGATCATCAGTCCGCCATCCAAGGCGCCAAACAGCAATCCTTCCATGATACGACTCCCTTTCTTGATACAATGTTTTCAAACAACAATCTATGATGCACCGCCTGCTGGCACCAATCATAAACGCCAGCGGCCTTGCCCGGCGTCTCCCACAGCGAGAGACACCTGGCAAGGCACGCGGAATATTTTATTTGTCGTTGTCGGCATGACCGGCATCGTCTATAGCAGCTTCTTTTGGCTTGGAAGAAAACCAGCCCCAGAGTGCAATGAGAATCATCACGCCATAGAAAATGACATGCCAGAGGGTGCTTTCTGGGAAATCATGCGGCAGAATGCCAAGGCCATCGTGGGCCAGCGTCACAATGACGAGCTTGATCCCAACCCAGGTCACCAAGAGAAACGCTGCCACTTCCAGCGATGGGCGCTTGTCCAGCAGCTTCACGAAAACCGTGGCTGCAAAACGCATCAGCACCACGCCGCAGAGGCCGCCGAGCAGCACCACAAGGAACTGGCCGCTGTCCATGCCGCCGATGTGGCCCAAGCCCGTCGCCGGCAGAGAAATCGCCAGCGCCACGGCAGCGAGGATCGAATCCACCGCAAAGGCGATGTCGGTGATTTCCACCTTGGCAACCGTCTTCCAGAAATCTTTCTTACTATACATGTAGTTGCGTTCTTCATCTTCCGGCAGTTTGTCTTTCGAACTTTCGTGGCCTTCTTTTTTGCTCTTATTGTACTTGTAAATATTGTGAATCCCGACATAAATCAGGTACGCCGCACCGATGGCCTGTGCCTGCCAGATGTTCACCAGATAGGACACGAAGAACAGCGCCACCAATCGCAGCACCACCGCCCCGACAAGGCCGTAAAACAAGGCTTTCTGACGCAGGTTTGGCGCCAATGGCCGCACCATGACCGCCAATACGAGGGCATTGTCGGCAGAGAGCAGCCCTTCCATGGCAACCAGCATCAAAAGGACAAAGAGATATTGGATGACCATGCCGGCATCCAGCGCGCCAAGGGCGCCAAACAGTGTAAGTTCCATGTGTATTCTCCTTTTCTGCTTTGATTTTTGCACAAAAAAGGCCTTTGCCTTTCTTGTACGACAACAAGGAAGGCAAAGGTCTTGCAATCAAAGGTTATTCCTTTTATGACAGAACCGGTGATGAGTCACGCGATGACGATTCTGCCTCTGGCTGGAAGGCCAGTGCTACTCCCCTTTGCTATGAGGATGATAGAAGTATAGCATTCGCCTGCGCCGCTTGTCAATAACGATTTCCTTATAGCAGACTGCGGCGTGCGCTTATTTTTCTTCGAAACGCAGCGTGGTCGTTTTAAGGTTGTGCCCGCTGTGACAGTTTGGGAAAATCTCCCGCGCCTTGGCGAGGTAATCTTTCGGATTGAGCATGGCTGGGCTGTAATGAGTGAACCACAGTTCCTTCACATCGGCATCCGCAGCCAGCTGTGCCGCTTCACAAAAGACCATGTGGCCCTTGCTGGCAGCATCCTGCTGTTTGTCGCAGTCGCCATAAAGGCCCTCTGCCACAAAAAGATCGCTCTCACGCACCAACTCTGCCAGCGCTGGCGCTGGTCGGCAGTCGGTGGCGTAACTCAGGCGCAGCCCCCGGCGCGCAGGCCCCAGCACATCTTCCGGCTGAAACGTCTGGCCATCGTGGGTCACGCTCTCGCCATTCTGCAAGTGCGACCACAGCTGCACCGGAATCCCCGCTGCCTTGGCACGTTCCACATCGAAACGTCCGCTGCGCGGCAGATAGCAGCTGTACGCCAGGCAAGGCACCCGGTGTTTCACAGGCTGTGTCGTCCATTCCAGATCGCCGGTTTTAAAATGCGACACTTCCTTAAACGGCAGCTCGTGCAGCACCAGCTCAAAAGGCAGCGGTCCGCAGATCACCGTCAGCCCGCGCACAATGCGCTCCAGCCCCTTGCCGCCCCAAAGATGCAGCGGCTCCGTGCGATGGTTGTTGGCAATGGTCATGAGCAACCCCGGCAGCCCGCCAACATGGTCGCCGTGGTAATGGGTGAACAGGATGTGGTCAATATGACGAGCGCTGAACCCCGACAAATGCAGCGCCACCTGCGTGGCTTCGCCGCAGTCGATGAGCACACAGCTGCCCTCATGACGCACCAAGAGCGCCGTCAAAAAGCGCTTTGGCAGTGGCATCATGCCGCCGCAGCCCAACAGGCAAACGTCAAGCATGGCGACGGCCTCCTTTGTTGCGCTGCGCAATGAGACGCAGCCCTTCCAAAGTCAGCATGGTGTCGATGGTGTTCACATAGTGGCAGTTCGCACAGATGGTTTCACTGTGACCACCGGTGGCAATCACAAAAACCTCTTCCGGCGTGCTGCCCATCTCACGGGCAATGCGCGCGATCATGCCATCGACCAAATCGGCATAGCCGAGCACCAGCCCGGCCTGCATCGCATCCACCGTGGTGCGGCCAATGACATGGTCCGGCGCCACCAGTTCCACCTTTGGCAGCTTTGCTGCGTGGCTGAACAGCGCTTCCATCGAAACGCCAATGCCCGCATTGATAGCCCCGCCGAGGTATTCTTTGTCGGCGTTGATAGCACAAAACGTGGTCGCCGTGCCAAAGTCCACAATAATCAGCGGCGCACCATAGCGCTCAATGCCGCTGACCGCGTTGACAATGCGGTCGGCACCCAATTCTTTTGGATTTTCGTAGCGAATCTTGAGGCCCGTTTTCACGCCAGCCTCAACAAGCAATGGTGAAATGTGAAAATAATTTTCACAGGTACGCACCAACGTGCGTGTGAGGTCCGGCACAACCGACGAGAGAATAATCTGGTCAATCGCCTCAAACCCCAGCCCCTTGGTGGCAAAAAAGTTTGAGCACAGCACCGCATACTCATCCGCTGTGCGGCGCGCATCGGTGGCAAAACGCCAGCTGGCGAACAGGCGGTCACCTTCATAGACCCCCATGACCACATTGGTATTCCCTATATCAAAGGCTAACAGCATTGTGCCTTCCTCCTTTTCTGAATCAGTCGTTATGATAATCTGGCAGCGCACGCTGAATGACACGCACCAGCGCCACGGTCAATACCGTTGCCAGAATAAGTTCTGCAATAAACTGTGGCAGAATAGCGAGCCAAATGGCCATTGGCACATAGCCCAGCAAAATGGCAAAGCCAATAAAGCCGATGGTGTTGGTCAGTGTGCCGCAAATCCCGGCAAACGCTGCTCCCAGCACATGATGACGGCCAAAAGCCTTATACACCAAACCGCTGACCACGCCGATCAAAATACGTGGCAAAATAGCGACAAGTGGATCTGGTGGAATGGACGATGGGGTAATAAAGCTGTAGATCCCCATGATCAGCCCCGTAAAGGCGCCAACCACTGGTCCTTCCAGGACGGCGGCAATAATGACCGGCACATGCATGATCGTGGCATAACCACTCAAGTTTGGCACCGGGATCAGTCCCAGGCCGGTGACACCCAGCACCACGCAAATGGCGCCGAAGACCCCGCCCATGACCACTCGCCGTGTCGTCCGTCTCTGCATTGTTCGTTTGCTGCGCGTTGTGTTTCTTGCACTCATGTTGATTCCTCCTAGCTTGTTTTTGCCAGGACTGCGTTCTCCACGCAGTCCATCCCGGGCCGTTTCAGCTCCAGGTGGCTTGTTCTGAGATAGAAACGCAATAAAAAAACAGGCTCTGTACAGCGTCTCGCGACTGCCGCCAGATACCTGTTATATTGTAGCGAATCCACCCGCCCCGTGCAAGTCGAAAAATGCCCGAAAAGGCATTTATTCACGACCGAAAACGAAGGCACTGTTAACACATGAAACCATTTCGATAACCGATTCACCAACTGATTTTTCAATTCACCAACCAATTCACCAACTGATTTTTCAATTCACCAACCGATTCACCAACTAAATTTTCAGTTGATATATAAAACTTCTTCCTTTTCTAACCTTTTCAACCAATCCTGCTTCAATCAATCGTTTCGTCGCTTTAGACGCACCAGCAGATGTTTTTATTCTGGTAATAGAACAGATCTGAGCCGCTGTAATAAACCCATTTACCTTAATGTAATCATAGATGATTTGATCCGTTTCATTTTTTAGAACAGGCGCCTCATGAGAGATTGTGTAAATATCTATCTGTTGATTCTGCGCATCATAGTCACGATTTAAATAATAACTTGTCCAGCGTCCTTTTTTATTGACCACAAGCATCTCTTTATCAACCAACGCAGAAAGGAGATGACCAATGTCCACACTGTGCAATTCTAATATTGATTGCAGGCGGCTATTTGTTACGCTATTTTCCAAATATGCAGTCCCAAGAATAATCTGTTCTTCCCGATTTAACTGCAAGTAAGTTGAGCCAAATAAACGTTGCAGGTACTCTGAACATTCCTCAGGCATCAAAGAAATTGTCCATAATCGCAATTCAACCTGATGCAAATTTTCATTCTGACTCAAATCGGGTTTTCTCCAATTTTCTGTTGCCCACGCATTTAAAATGGCTGGAAAGCCTGAGCCAATATTATCCCCTAAACCAATCATTCGAAACATCGTTTGTATGCGAGGATTTCTAGCCAAAGAATGTCCACCTTCGTAAATGTCCCGAACTGGAAGCTTTAAATGGCCGGGATTGGAAAACAAAAAACCTTTATCTGACTTTATCACCTTAAGCACGCCCGTAATCAAATAATCACTATGAATCACCATATTTATAAGAGCTTCTCTGATTGCCTTATGAACCATAGTATCATCTATACGCACCATACCGTTCAATTGAAAAGGACGCTTAATATCTCTCACCAATTTTGGCATAATTCGACGCACAAAATTATAAAGATTGTTTTCCCATTGACCGTCATACGTAAGTCGATCACTCCAACGTGCACCAGATGAAAGATTGCTTTCATCTATATAGTCCATCCGAATATTATCAAACCGTTCTCGAATAGCAATGCCTTTACCAAACATCAACAAACCTGCAGCAGTTAACCATGCTTTGCCTGTACTGCGATCAATTGCATATCCACCCATATTTTTAAGAAACTCTTGATCTTCAATACTGTTCCAAATGTGCTCAGGATTTTGATGTTCAAATTCAATACGATATGCTCTTAATGAATCCCTATCGATATCTGCCATCGTGTAGCCATCTAACAAACCACCATCATTGCCTGAATCACTGGCATCTCGAAACATGGCTTTAACTTCATCTTCTGTACAATGATAATCGCCCTCGTTATTGCGTTTAAAACTGCCTTTGATAGGATTGTTGTTAATATAGACTGGCCTGTATTTATAGCTCGCCCGTGGCACTTCAATCCACATAATCGTTTTCCCATCAATCTCACAAGAACCTACATTGCTGTCAACTAAAATATTAACATTCACTTTTTCACTGTTAATCGTATTCCAAAAATCGGTAATGCGCTGATTGATATGTTCAATGTGTACAAAAGAAAATCGTTTTTTAGGATCTATTTCCCTTACATGCTCTTCAACCCCAAATAAAATAATGCCGCCTTCTGTATTCGCAAAAGATGAGTAGGTCTCCCATACAGAGTTCGGTAATTTGCTTTCTGCTTTCTTACATTCAAAATTAATTCTTTCACCATACCTTAGCAAATCAAGAATATTTTCTTTGGTGACCATTGATGGAGGCCCTCCTTTCTTATTCACAAGCAAAAAAACAGGGAATGACGGGCGCGGCCCACTCATTCCCTGCCATCTGTTCACTGATTTACTGCTCGCTGCGTGCTTTCCAGCGAGAAACGATGGAGATTTTTTCGTATTCATCCTTGAGCAGCCCCAGCACCCACTGGTCCACGTATTCACCGCCGGTGAAGATGTGGCTGCGCAGCTGTCCTTCCACGCGGAAGCCAAAGTTGGTTGCCGTGCGGATCGCCAGCTGGTTGTTGTCATTGATGCGCATGTAGCAGCGATTGAAGCCAAACTGATAAAACACGATGTCGCAGAGCACGATCATCAAATCAATGCCATACCAGCCCAGGCGGCGTGATGTGTCGGCAATGCCCAGCGAAATGCGCGCGTGGCCATTCTGACGGTCGATGTCGCTGATGGACGCCACGCCGATCGGAATGTTTTTGTGCTTGGTGGAGACCAAAAAGTTCAAACGCTCCGCATGAGGATCGGAGATGTCGGCACCGTTGCGAATCTCTTCCATAATCATTTCCAGCGAGTTGCCGGTGTAGCCATCGTATAGCTGGCGGAATTCTTTATTCAGATACCACTTCTGGAGCACGTCCGCATCCTGAATTTGTGGTTTGGTTAAGACGACTTTTTTTCCAGAAAACATTCTCAATCACCTCGTCATTTTCTTACTAATATAATACCGATTAACGGTGGGAGGGTCAATGCTCAAATATGAAAAAAGCACCTGTCCCACCGGACAGGTGCTAGAACTGGGGTACTAGGATTCGAACCTAGGAATGCATGGGTCAGAGCCATGTGCCTTACCGCTTGGCGATACCCCAACAACGCAAGAATTATTATAGCGTAAGATGCTCGGGGACGCAAGCCTTTTTTACGAGATTTTTAACTTTTTTTCATCTTTTTCCGCGCGCGGCGTTCCAGCGCGCTCCAGAGACAGCCAACAGCGACGCAGAAAGCATCGCCAATGAGCACTTCCACCGGCAGCGGCAGCCCGCTGAGCGGCGCGCTCCAATGCAGGCGGAAAAAGAGCATCTGAAACAAATAGATCGTCCAGGTGGAACGCCCAATCGTGCGCACCACGGTATGCAGCCTGCCCGGCAGCTGCTTGTATTCGAAGAAGTAGAAGGCGAACACCGCCACGGCAATATAATAGAAGCTGGCGTACACATTGGTGTTGAGCCAGTAGGTCGTCAGCGGCCAGTCGAGGCCGTAAAATTCCAGCGCCGTGATGTAGCCAAGGCTGAACACCGCGCCCAGCGCCACCAGCCACAGACGCACACGGCTGCGCCACAGGTAAAAATACAGCCCAAAGGCCGCGATGAACAGATAGCGGATAAAGAGCAGACGGTTCAGCGCCCGCGGAATGTCCAGTGCGCCCACGGCAAATTCATAGAGCATGTCCAGTAAGAGCGCCGCCACAAGCGTCTGCGTCGGCCAGCGGCGCAAAAGCAGGTACAAAAGCGGCGCCAAAAGCAAAAACTGCCAGTAAATGCAGAAGAAATAGCCGCCGTGGCTGCCGCCATTGAGCCCGCCGCTGATGTAAGCATAGAGCAGATCCCCCAGCGAAAAGCGCTCACCCAGCCAGAGATTGGCCCCCAGCTCCACCACAAAGAGCAGCGTGTACGCCGGCAGAATGCCGCCGAAATGCTTCTTCATCTGCGCCGGTGCATAGAGTGCGCCCAGCGTGTCCAGCCCGTGGCGTTCCGCCGACATGGCAAAATTATAGCTCGAAATAAACATAAACAGCGGCATCCCCATCTGAATCACATAGATGAAGAGCGGAAAATTCTTTTCGCTGTACGAGAAAAAATGCGTCGTCACCACCAGCACAATGGCAAACGCCTTGAGATAATCAATGATCGGAATGTAATGTTTCTGCGCCATGACAGCCTCCCTGCAACGTGCAACGTTTTTTCACTACGATTATACAGCAGATCGCAGTGTTTGCCAAAGTTTTCCAAACTTTTTCGCATTCCGCCTATACGCCGATGCGCCGATCGTGCTATAATCCCTATAGACGATAAAAGTTTGAAGGAGGCATTTTTATGCAGCATACGACCAATACTCATATTATTTTTGCAGACAGCGCCGACGACGCAAAGGCGCAGTTCCTCGCCCTGGGTGTAAAACCGGATGAAGATCCAAACGCTCAGCTCGACATCTGCAAATGCACCGAAGAAGAAGATTTCGACTTCGAATCCCCATTCAACCTCATCGGTGAAGTATCACTGAGCCCTGAATACATGGAAAAGATCAACACCGATCCACAGCGCGCTTACGTGCTCTACTACATCGAAGAAACCGACAACGCATAAGGATCATCCAGCGCCTGCCCTCGGGCAGGCTGTTTTTGTGAAAGGAGGTGCCACATGGACCCACTGGACCCACAATCACCGGACGAATACCAAAGTGTCGCCGCCTACGGCGAAGACGAATTCATCATCGAAAAATCGCGCTTCATCGGCTACGCCCTGCCGGTCGCCACAGAGGACGAAGCCCGCGGCTTCATCAAAGAGCTGCGCGAGCTGCACCCCCAGGCCACCCACGTGTGCTCGGCCTGGATCATCGGCCGCGGCGGGCTCACCATGCGCTTCTCCGATGACGGCGAGCCTTCCGGCACCGCCGGCGTGCCCATGCTGGAAGTGCTGAAAAAAGAAGGCCTCACCGACGTCGTCGTTGGCGTTGTGCGCTATTTTGGCGGCGTCAAGCTCGGTGCCGGCGGCCTCATCCGCGCCTACACCCGCGGCGCCGTGGTCGGCCTCGAAGCCGCCCGCATCACCACCTGGACGCGCCACCGCGCCCTCACCCTCTCTGCCGACTACAGCTTCCAGGGCACCATCAGTCACCAGCTCGAAAAAACCGACTGGCTCCTGGAAGACACCACCTACGACGACCGCGTCCACTACCGGCTCTACATCCCCGCCGACGAAGAAGACGCCGCCAGCGCCCAGATCGCCAACTGGACCAACGGCCGCGCCGACCTCGACTGGGGCGCCCTCTGCTACAAAGGACGCAAACAAACCTGAACCACCAACGCAGCCTTTGGCTCACCGCCAGGGCTGCTTTTTTCATGCCCGCAAAAAACACGCGGCACAAGGCCGCGTGTCCCGATCAGTTCATCGCCTCAAAGGCTTCCAGCGCGTTCAGCGCAATGACGTGCTGCTCATCGCCATTGGTAGCAATGAGATCGTTGCCGTCGATCTGCAGCTGGCAGCGCACAATCTCAAAGTTCATATGATACGTCGTGGTCGTCGGTGCATCACCCAGCGTTGTCGCATACAGCGTCGTCGGATCGTTGTCCGCACTGTTCCAACCGCCGGCGTTCATGTTGGCCGTCGTATACAGCCGCTCGCCGTCCACCGCAAAGCCGCCCGAACCCGGCACATCACAGAGATAGGTCAGCGTGCCGTCGTCCTCCACGCGAAACAGCGGAATCGGCTGATCAAACACGCCCTCGCAGTTGATGCGCAGATAAATCACATCGTTGCACACCACCTGCGTCACCGGCTCAATCACCATCGACATCTCAGCCACGCCCTCCAGATCGAAGCCCTTCGGCAGCGCAGCCTTGTGAATGCCGTCCTCATCGGCCCGCAGCAGCTTGTCGCCAATCACATCATAAAGCGGCGCATCGTCACAATACAGCCACACCACCCATGTGGCATTGTCCCAGTACACACTGCCGAAAAGCTTGCCAATATCGCGCACCGGCAGATACACATGACCGTCCCGCTCCAGCGGCGCCGTCTTAAAGCGGCCCTTCTTGCTGTTGAAGGTGTAGCCGCGGCTGCCCACCTCAAGCCAGAGATCCACGCCTTCCGTTTCATTGAAAATATGGATCTTGCCGTCGTCCTCCTTGGCCGTGAAGCCCAGCCCATCGCTCACCAGCCCCAGCGGCATCATCGTGCGCCCGCTGTCGCTGATGTACACAAAGCCCATCTCCGACGAGCCGCCGTATCCTTTATCGTTGATGCGAAAATATACCTGCTCCGATTCCGCCTGCGCCGCGCCCGGCCACAGAAATGCCGCCGCACAGACCAGCACCACCAACACCATGCGCCACTTCATCGCACATCCCCATCCTTTCTCTGTCCCTGTGCATCCTTGCTATAAATCTATCATACCACCGCCGCCCGCAAAAAACTTGAATATTTCCTTAATATTTCACGGCGGCGCCCTGTTTATGCGTTTCAAAAGACCACCACCGTCAGCCTTTGCCACTTGACATAAAATCATTGCAATTACTACAAGAATAGAGGATAATAAGGGAAATGGAATTTCTCAAAAAAGGAGGCGACCCACGTTGCTTTTAGACTACGAACTTCCAACCCATGTCATACTCCAGAAAGATGCCCTGGCTGAACACGCTCAGCTCATCGCCGCCATGGGCCAGCATGCCATGCTGGTCATGGACGCCGGCCTTGACGATGCCCACCCGGCAAAGCAGGAAATCCTCTTCTGTCTCGATTTTAACGATATTGAACGCACCATCTACCTGCACACCCGCAAAGTGGCGCCCGGCATCGCCAACCTTGAAGCCGGCGCAGCCCTCGCCCGTGAAAGCCAGGTGGATTTTGTCATCGCCGTTGGCTGTGATGCCACCCTCGAAGCCGGCAAAGGCATCGCCCTGCTGGCCGCGCAAAGCATCGACAACGCCACGCTGCTGCAAACCGACATCGCCCGTCCGCTGCCCATCGTCTGCATTCCAACAGAGCCCGGCAGCGGCACCGAAGTCACCCCAGAGATCCACGTCGCCCAGAGCGGCCTCGATCGCCTTACCCTCGTGCGCAACCCGCTGGCCAGCCCTAAGCTGAGCCTGCTCGACCCGCGCTACACCCTGCACATGCCGCGTGACATCGTCGTGTCCAACTACATCAAATCCCTCGGCCGCGCCGTCGAAGCCGTCACCTCGGAAAAAGCCAACCCGATCAGCGACGCCATCGCCATCGCCGCCCTCGGCACCGCCAGCGAACTCGCTGACAAACTCAACGACCCAGAAACCGACATCGACGAAGACATCCACGAACAGCTCATGCTCGCCGCCAACCAGGCAGGCCTGGCCATTGCCGCCAGCGGCGCCAACCTCATGGAAGCCCTCGCTTCGCCGCTGACCTACGTCAGCCCTGTGCACCTCGGCCAGGCCTACGGCCTCATCCTGCCGCCGGTGCTCTCCTACCTCATCGAACGCGCGCCGCTGGTCAGCGACGTCATCATGCAGAGCCTCTACGTCAACACCCTTGAAGACCTCGAGGACTGCCTCTGGAACCTCATCGGCGAAATCACGCCGATCACCCCCGATGACCTCGAACGCTGCGCCAACGCCGCAGCCGCCAACCCGCTCATCAAAAATGGCGTGCTCTCCCTCGAATTTAAGGAAATCGCCAGCTGCTACGCCCACCTTCTGGCCGAATAACCACAGGCGGCGCAGCCCCATCACAGCTTTATCCCACAGCGCCCATGCATCTTTTGTCTGTCTTTGCATGGGCGCTATTTTTTTATGGGCACAAGCCCACGCTGTAACCATTTTCTTATCATTTTTCCACTTTTTCCGGACACATCGTCATCAAACCTGTGTTACACTATTCGTATCCCAAGATCAACGTGTTTTTCCCCTTTTTTCACGGCGATGGGACAAACCGATCCGTTTGCATTCTTTTTCTCCTTTCTTTTTTTACCATCGCAAACGGATCACAACCACAGCATAGTATGCTTACTTTCCTAAGCCAGAAACGGCAGCGCGCCCCAAACCCGCTGCCGTTTCTATTTTTTTATAGATAATCATAAACAACGCTCATCAATCAGGGACAGAATATTCATATTTTCTCAACATTCTTACGGATTTTCTATGCTATAATAGAGCCACAGTTGAGGTGCGTTTTTTCTTCCTTTTTTTCACATCTCAGCTGACCATTCGATCGTGTTTTCTCCCTTATTTTCTCGGTCGAATGTGCCTCAATTTTCCAGAGCAATATGCAACGTGGAAGACGGCGGCGAGCCTCTCTCGCCGCCGTCTTTCTGTTTTTTAGCGAAACATGGGCCGCACAGTCACACTTACTTGGCAATTTCTCATAAGGTTCTTCACTTTTTCCCGACACCTAGCGCCTTGCCCTGTGCTAGAATAACAGTGTCAGTTGAGTTGAATTTTTTCTCCCTTTTTTCATCACTCAGCTGCACACACACAATCCGTTTTGCATTGAAACGGTCCGCGTCAGGCGTTTTCTCCCCCCTTTTTCGCCAGCGCCGACCGTCAAGAGTCCGAAAGAAAAACAGCAGCGTCTCTCCCGCTGCTGTTTTTCTTTTGCCCAAAAATCGCCAGACACGGAAAAATGTGAAAAATATACCGGAAAATCACGGAAAAACGTGAAAAATATGCCGTAAAGTCGCAGAAAAACGTGAAAAATATACCGCAAAAACACAGAAAAACGTGGAAACCCGCTTCACATAGGCATTTTATATATGTTATGATAGAAGCAGATTTTCAACAAGGAGTGTGATCGCTGTGGAACGACATGCAACCCAGGCGCTGATTGCGTGGAAATCAAGCCGAAACCGAAAACCTCTGATTCTCAAAGGCGCGCGTCAGGTGGGAAAAACCTGGTTGATGAAAGAATTTGGCAAAACCTATTATGACAATACAGCTTATTTCAACTTCGACGAAACAGACGACCTGCGCGCCATCTTTGAGACCAGCAAAGACCCTCATCGCATTATTGAGCTGCTGTCGATGATTGCCGATGAGAAAATTTTGCCGGAAAAAACGCTCATCATCCTCGACGAAATTCAGGAATGTCCGGAAGCACTCAACACCCTCAAATATTTCAAAGAAAAAGCCAACGACTACCACGTCATCGCCGCCGGCAGCCTGCTCGGCACGCTGCTCGCCCAGCCAAAATCCTATCCAGTGGGCATGGTCAACCTGCTGCACCTCTATCCCCTCACGTTCGATGAATTTCTCAACGCCACCGATCCAGCGCTCTACACTTACTACTGCAGCATTGAAAAAGAACAGCCCATTCTGGAACTTTTTCACAATCGTCTGCTGGAAGCCTACAACAACTATCTCATCATTGGCGGCATGCCGGAATGCGTCGCCGCCTGGATCGACAGCAAAGACCCTGCAGCCGTGGCTGCCATTCAGCGCGATCTCATTGAAATCTACGAAAACGATTTTTCCAAACACAACGGCAGCATCAACAGCGGACGCATTCTCATGGTGTTCCGCAGCATCGTCTCCCAGCTCGCCAAAGCCAATGAAAAATTCATGTACAGCGCTGTTCGAGAAAGCGCACGCGCTCGCGATTTCGAAGAAGCAATCGAATGGCTGGTCTCAGCAGGCATGCTCAACCGTGTCTTCAACGTTAGCAAACCGGAGCATCCGCTGCCTGCTTTTGACAAGCGCGACCAATTTAGGCTCTTTGTCTTTGACACCGGCCTTTTGAAACAAATGGCTGGCATCGACAACGACGCCATTCTTCTGCAGTCCGATTATCAATTCAAAGGGCCGCTGACCGAAAACTATGTCCTGCAGCAGCTCTGTGACCAGTTTGATGTTGCACCACGCTATTTTTCTGATAAAAACAGTGAAATTGATTTTCTGCTGCAGGTCGGCACAGACATCGTACCCATCGAAGTCAAAGCCGGGGAAGACCGCTCGGCACCATCTTTTAGAAAATACATCGATAAATACCATCCTACCCATGCCATTCGATTCTCCAAACGGGGCTACCGCAAAGATGGCGCTTTCACCAACCTGCCCCTCTACCTGGCAAGAAAAACCAAAGATCTGCTTTAAATGCAAAAAGCGACGGCCGCCGAGGCCGTCGCTTTTGTTTGTGTTTAGTTTGCCAAATAACGTTGAAGCACCGCGGCCACTTGTGCTCTTGTGGAGAGGCCTTGTGGCTGCAAGGTATCCACCGTCATGCCCGAGATCAGACCTTGGTCAACCGCCCATGCAACAGACTCTTTCGCCCAGTCGCTGACGCTTGCGGCGTCGCTGTAGTTGACGAGATCGCCGCTGGCGGTGACGTCGATGCCTTTATATTCTGCGTAGTTGCGCAGGATGGCGGCCATTTGCTCGCGGGTGATGGCGGCGTTTGGCTGGAAGGTGCCGTCGTCAAAGCCGTTGACGACGCCCACCGATGCGGCCCAGTTCACGGCTTGGGCATACCAGTCGCCGCTCGCTACGTCGCTGAAATCACCGGCGCTGGCCGCCGGGCTGCCTTCCAGGCGATGGAGCACGGCCACGAGCATGGCGCGGCTGAGTGACGTGTTCGGCTCGAAGGTCGTCGCCGAGGTGCCGGTCATCAGGCCCTGGCTGTAGACATAGCACACAGGGTCATAGAACCAATCGTCCGCGCTCACATCGGTGAATGGCAGGGTCACGATGCCATGGTTGTGGTCATCGATGACAATGGCGTACTGGCTGGCGTGGCTGAGGGACAGGGACACGCTGCCGTCGCTGCCGATTGGCGCCGCTGTTTCAAAGGTCATGGTGCCCGCCTCTTCATTGTCCCCCAGGGGACCTTCTCTGCCGGCTTCGCCGTCATTCACCTTGTAGTGGTACAGGTTCGCCCAAAGACCGGCGTTCTCAGCGCCCAGTGGGGCGGTCATAGTCATGGTGAAGCCAAAGGCGCCATCGTGGGCCAGGGTGATCTGCACACTGCCGCGCTCGCCAGTGATGGCGTTGACCACCTCCACAGGGATGCCGTCGCTGTTCATGGTCACACCCATGTCGATGTCGGTGAAGTCGGCGTTCTCAGGAATGTCGCTGCCGTTCACCGTCCAGGACACACCTTCGCCCAGCTCAACCACCAGGGTCACGTCCCTGCCAGCGAGGGTTTCAAAGACTTCCTTGTCCAGCTTGGTGCTGCCGCTGGAAAGATCCACCGTCACCGTCTCGCCTGGATCTGCAGCCTGAATGGCATCGATCGTTTCTTCGCTCACCGTTGGCGAGGTGACAGATGGCGTGGATGGGTAGGACTTCGCCGTCCACTTTGCCCAATATTCTTTGTCCCCCATCGCATTAGCAGGAATCACTGTTTCTGGTTCACCGGACAGCGCTTCATTGTCGTACCAGCCAGCAAAGGTGTAGCCAGTGCGGGTGATATCCTGCGCCGTCGGCAGGGTGGTCTCTGTGCCGTAGGTGTAGCTGGTGACACCTTTGCCATCAGCAATAGTGCCGCCTTTGGTGTTCAGGGTCACCGTGTAGGTGTTCGCTGTCCACTTAGCGTAGTAGGTTTTGGCGCCTGTTGCATCATCAGGAATCACTGTTTCCGGTTCACCGGACAGCGCTTCATTCTCATACCAGCCAGCAAAGGTGTAGCCAGCACGGGTGACATCCGTTGGCAGGGTGGTCTCTGTGCCGTAGGTATAGTCGGTGATATTGCCGCTGTTCACCGTGCCGCCATTAGTGTTCAGCGTCACTTCAGCTGTCCATTTGGCGTAGTAGGTCTTATCTCCAAAGTCAGTAGTGGTAATACCAGTGACGGGTGCGCCGCTAAACGCTGCATTATCGTACCAACCGCCAAAGTTAAGGCCGGTGTGGGTGATGTCCTGCTCCGTTGGCAACATGGTTGCTGTGCCATAGGTGTAGCTGGTGACCTCTTTGCCATCAGCGATGGTGCCATTGTTCGTGTTCAGGGTCACCGTGTAGGTGTTCGCTGTCCATTTAGCGTAGTAGGTTTTCTCGCCTGTCGCATTATCAGGAATCGCTTTCACGACACTACTGCTGAAATTTTCATCCTCGTACCAGCCATCAAAGGTGTAGCCGGTGCGGGTGATGTCCTGCTCCGTTGGCAACGCGGTCGCTGTGCCATAGGTGTAATTGGTGACATCTTTGCCACCAGCGATGGTGCCGCCATTGGCATTCAGGGTCACCTTATAAGTGTTCGCCGTCCACTTAGCGTAGTAGGTTTTATCGCCAAAGTCAGTAGTGGTAATACCAGTGACGGGTGCGCCGCTAAACGCTGCATTATCGTACCAGCCGACAAAGGTGTGCCCTGGATAGTCTGGTGCTTCGGGCACCGAGACTGTATCACCGCTGTTGGCATATTGATAACTGTTATCCTCCTCATTGCCGGTGTTGGCGTTAAAGGTGAGCTGAACAACAGTGCCATGCGTTGGATCAAGGATTGGGACTGAATCGCCACCCTCGCCCAGATTCTGCCGCCATGGACCGTTGGTGCTCTGTTCATTCAGCAGCCACGCCACCTCGCCAGATTTGTATTCGCCCTCGGATTTTTTTGTCGCTTCGCCACTGCCACTGTCAACACCATTACTGGCAGTGTCTTGCAGCCAGTAACAGTTCGTAATGTTGCCACGAGAGTTCATCCCGCAGATGCCGCCGACATAACCGCTGCCAGTGACATCGCCGCTGTTGCTGCAGTTCGTGATGATGCCACCATAGTTCACCCCGCAGATGCCGCCGACATAACCGCTGCCAGTGACGGTGCCGCTGTTGCTGCAGTTTGTGATGCTGCCATAGTTCACCCCGCAGATGCCGCCGACATGGGTGACGCTGACATCGCCGCTGTTGCTGCAGTTCGTGATGGTGCCACCATAGTTCACCCCGCAGATGCCGCCGACATAACCGCTGCCAGTGACGGTGCCGCTGTTGCTGCAGTTCTCGATGCGGCCATCGTTCCACCCGCAGATGCCGCCGACCTTGAGGTCGCCGTTGCCTTCAACAGAGCCGCTGTTATCGCAATTCTCAATGCTGTCCCAGTTCAACCCGCAGATGCCGCCAACATAGGCAGTGCTGTTGCCGCCTCCACCAGAGCCGCTGCCTTCAACAGAGCCGCTGTTATCGCAATTCTCAATGCTGCCATCATTATACCCGCAAATGCCGCCGACATAGGTGTCACCGCTGCCAGTAACAGTAACATCGCCGCTATTGCTGCAGTTCTCGATGCGGCCATCGTTCCACCCGCAGATGCCGCCGACATAGGCGGTGCTATTGCCGCTGTTGATGTTGATGTAGCTGTCGGTGAGGGTGAGGTTTTTCACGGTGCCGCCTTCGCTGATACGGGCAAATAGGCCAGCGTACTGTGCATCAGAATCGATAGACAGCCCGCTGATGGTGTGTCTCTGGCCGTCAAAGGTGCCGGTGTAAGGGGTGTTGTTGCCGATTGGCGTCCATTGCTCGGATTTGCTACCGTTTAGGTCAATGTCCGTCGTCAGCACCGCGTTGGCAGTCGTTTGACCATCATTGACCTTCCTAGCAAACTCTTGCAGATCTGCTGCCGAGCTGATCCGATAGGGATCAGCTTGTGATCAGCTTGTGTGCCAGTTCCAGTCAACGCCCACGCTGCCGATGGATGCGCCAGCAGCACGGCGCCGCAGAGCAGGGCCAGGATGAGCAGGCCTTGAATCATTCGTCGTTTTATCATCATTGTTTCCTCCTTTTATGTCATCGTGTGTCGTCGTTGCTTTTCGCCGCGGATCAGGGGCTGCCTCCCTTCCCAGGCGCGCGCGGCAGTCGGCGCCGGGGCGCAGCGGGTGCTGGCGGGGCGCCCTGGGACGGGTGGCCGCAGGTGCCAAGCAAGGCGCCGGGCTGCAGACGGTAGTGGCGGCAGCTGCCGCAGTCACGGCAGCCGCTGTCGTCAAGGGCGGCGTGGGCGCAGGCGTCTTCCAGGCAGAGCAGCACGCGCCGCCCAGCCGGCGTGTGGCGCGGGTGCGCAATGAGGTCCGGATAGAGCGGCAGCCAGCAGCGGCTGCGAGCGTCCCAGCGCTCGCCAACGAGCAGACGCGCCCCCTCCACATTCTGCCGCCGATAGCGTGTCAACATGGCGGCCACCTCCTTTGGCAAGAATGATTATTCTTCATTATACCAAAGAAAAAAATACCTGGGTATCACTCTTTTTGGGGCCAAAAAGTATGAGTGCCCCGCAAGACCGCGCCCAGACTGGCTTTGCACGGACGAGTTATGGCAAAATTTTTTTAATTTTTTTGCGACGCGGCACTTTTTCACCCGGCGCAGGAGCGAACGGCATGTGCCCGCCGATGATGAAGGGCATCCACACAGAGCCTTGACAAGTTCTCATGAGGTTCTTGGCCTTTCCCCGACACCTGACGCCCGGCCCTGTGCTAGAATAACAGTGTCAGTTGGGTTGATTTTTTGTCTCCCTTTTTTCATCACCCGGCTGCACACACAATCCGATTGCATTGAAACGGTCTGCGCCGAGTGTTTTTCTCCCCCTTTTTTCGCCAGCGCCGACCGTCCAAAGTCCGAACGAAACCAGCAGCGCCTCTCCCGCTGCTGGTTTTCTTTTGCACGGCGAATTGTCAAGTCAAGTGCAACACCTCAGAATGATACAATTCAAACGGTG